>CAZJJN010000085.1:1367-3782 GCA_964546335.1 uncultured Phycisphaeraceae bacterium | reverse complement strand
AAAATAAAAAAAAGGAGATTTTCATCATGCCCATGAACATTACCGTCTCACGCAATGCCAAGCTCAGCCACAACTACAACTCGCAGGGCTACGGCGTGTCGATCACCGCGGAATTGGATCAGGCATTGCTTACGGATCCCCAGCGCCTGCAGGATGAGTTGGATCGGCTCTACGAACAGGCCGATCTGGCACTAAATGAACAAATTGAAAAAAATTCTTCAGCAGGCACGCCCACACGCGAAATGACTGGTGACACTGGTGACAACTCGCGGACGGGTGCGCTAACTGCGCGCAACAGCGACACTTACAGCAACGGCTCGCGTCACCACCCCCCATGAAAACCACTGGCGACAGCCAGGTGACACACCCCGGAATAATCCCCGGAATCACACCCGAAGTGGTGACAACTCTCGGAGCCATCCCCGCCACCAGAATCATTCTCGCCCATCCTCATCGCGCTCTTCTGGAACTTCCGGGGCGTCCGGTGGCAATCCGGGGGCCGGGGGCGGAATGACGGAGAGCCAGGGCAAGGCCATCTATGCGATCTGCCGCAAGCTGGGGATTGATGGCGCAGAGGAACTGCGGCATGAGTTGGGCATGGAGCTAAATGACTTAAGCGTGAAGGAGGCGAGTCGATTCATTGATCATCTCAAGCAACTTCAACAGGAAAGGCGGTAACCCATGATGATTGCACAACCGAAAGTGCATCAGCCGGATGAAGAGTTGATGCAGATCACCGGCAAGGATCATCTGTCGTGGTCACAGGTGACGCTGTTCCGCTCATGCCCCCGCAAGTGGGTATTTGAGTATGTCGAGCAAGTGCAGCCGAGTTGTGTCTCGGCGAGCCTGGTGTTTGGTTCGGCGATACACAGCGCGCTGGAGCATTACTTCGAGCAGTGGATGGTGGGTGAGGTGATCGGCATCGATGCCCTCACTGAAATCTTCCGCGCGAGTTGGCAGCAGGAGTTAAAGGATCGCACGGTGATCTATCCAGCCAGGCAGGATGAGCAGGCTTTGCATGAGCAGTGCGATCTCATGCTCGGTGCGTTCATGGAAAGCGATGTCTCGAAGCCGCAAGGTGAGAGCATTGCCATCGAAGAGATGCTGGTGGGACAGTTGAGTGAGCGCCTGCCGACGTTCGTGGCAAGGGTGGACCTGATCGTGCAGACCGAGGAAGGTTATCGCCTGATCGACTTCAAGACGGCACGCAGCAAGTGGAGTGAAGAGCAACTCAAGCAATCGCGCGATCAGTTGGCGTTGTATGACAGTCTGGCGAAGCAGCGCTTTGCAGAAGAACACTTCGAGCAGCAGTTCATCGTGCTGACCAAGCAGAAGAAACCGCAGTTGCAGATTATGACCCCCGGAAGAATTCCCTCATCGGGATGTGCCTCAGATAGTTCTGGTTCAAACACACCTGACGTTGCAACGATTCACCTCACGCAACTGATTCAACCCATCTGGCAAGCCATGCAGCAAGGCGTGGATTATGCCAACCCCAGCCCGATGAATTGTGCAGGATGCGGATTTAAGGATCGGTGTCCGGCGGTGGCGGGTTAACTCAAGCGATGAACTCAATCCATGAATAAGTCAGGCCGAACGCCAAAGTGCTCAGCCAGCACACGAAGATGATCGACCGTCAAAGATCGCTCACCTCGCAGTATCTTTGCCGCATGGCTTCGATGGACATGCAGCAGCCTGCCCAGGTCAGCCGCGTTCATGCCATGGTCTTCCATCAACGAGCGCAGCATATCCAACCCCGTTATCGAACGGGTTGCAACGGCATGATGCTGCGATTCGTAAGCATCCAACAACGTCGAGAGCGAATCGAGATAATCTTCCTGGTCTTTGTTCAGATCATGACCAGCCATCGCATCAACAATCTCTGTCACATTCTCTCGATCAATCTCATCATGAATAGGACGCAGTGGATAAAGGCTGAGCAAGCCAGTCCATTTCTTGGGCAGACGATCGATTGACAATGGCTTACTGGATTTTGCGGTTGTCTTAGTCATAGTTCGTCCTTCCATCGTGCTTTGTCGTAGTCGGCGTGAGTCAAAAAACGCAGCACATACACATTGCCGCGGTTGTAATGGATGGCGGTGATTAAGCGGTAGTTGCCTCCACCAATGTTGAAGACCACGACCGTCCTGCCGCTGTTGACTATCACACCATCAGCATGCGGGAATGTCCGCCGCACCTCCATCAGGTTGTGCCACTCCGCCGAACGTGTCTTGACCAGCCAATCTTCCAGCGACGGTTTGGCTCGTCGATATCGAGTCCAATACTCTTGAAGCCGGGTGGGTTTGATCACGTTCATATGTGGTCATTTTGACCACCATCGGCAGAATGTCAAGAGAAGAGAAGCCAATATGGCCACATTTGATCAAATCTTGGGCCGTCCGTATCGATGCAACT
>CAZJJN010000085.1:0-1267 GCA_964546335.1 uncultured Phycisphaeraceae bacterium | reverse complement strand
CCGATACGCCTTCGTATCTCACTTCCAACTTCCGGGGCCAAACAAACAACTGTACGACCAAGATCAAGACGGGGTAGAATGCAAGCATGTTCTGCAGGGACTGCCACTATCCGCTGAATGGTTTGAAGAATCACCAATGCCCTGAGTGTGGCCGCTCATTCAACCCGCAAGACAATACGACTTACCACGCAAAGATTCCCCGCTGGTGGGATGCTTCATATCGACTGCCGTGGAGAAGTCTCCTGGCATTTTGCATCATCATTCTGCTGTTCCTGCACGAAAGGAATTTGCCCAGACGGGCCGGTGGCTACCACCCACCAGAATGGCTCAACTATGTTGTGCTTTATGCCTGCTCGTTGCCATTGGTGATATCAGCCATCCGTCGAGGCAATCAAGCTGATCGCAGATTGGGCATCGCAGTTGCAGTGGTCTTGATCATCCTGTTCGCATGGCTCTCCCATGTGATGTGGATGCCTGAGTATTGGTATGTCTTTCAACGCACCTGGCTGAACTGGTGGTGATGTCAGTCGCGATCCTGTGAGCCTTCCGCTTCATGCCTTTCGCCTATCGACTTTTTTGAATCAACCTGAAACAAGGAGAGCTATCTCATGCGCTTCATGACACGCAAGCAACAGCAGCCTCAACCCGCGTCGTCTGCACCGACACCCGAACCCAAACCCAAGCCGCGCCGTCAACGTCAGCCTGCAACCCGCAAACATCCGCAACCCAAGATCAAACATCCCAGCTTTGGAGCGCGCACGCGTATCAGTCGCTGTACGGGCAAAGCCTCACGCTACGCTTCCGACTGCATCCGTGTCTTACCCACCTCGCAGCCCGACCAGGCTGTCATCGAAGCCACGGACGGCCATCAGGCTCTGTGCATCTTCGGCCCGGGTCAGTTGGATCGCCCTTACCTCGTCGGCCCCGATGTGCTGCCCACCCGCGAACGCAGCAACTTCACCCACATTCAACTGGCCCACGGTGCCTGGCAATCTTCGGAAGGTCGGCTGGCACCCTTAACTGACAGTGCTGCCAACTTCCCGCGATTGGGTGATGTCTTGCCGAAAGTGCAACAGGTGCTGGACCAAGCCAAGTTGGAAACAGGCAAGGGCATCAAGCCCGGCCAACCGGTTCACGTGATGCTGGGTATTAACATCGATCTCCTGCGTAAACAAGCGGAAGGCCTGGGTACGTCCAAGCTGCTGCTCTTCATTGAAGTGCCCAAGGGCTTACCCAAGGATGGCGAAGCGGTGGCAGTGAACAAACC
>CAZJJN010000084.1:0-3826 GCA_964546335.1 uncultured Phycisphaeraceae bacterium | reverse complement strand
GTTAGAACACATGGAGGCTGCTTTTTCAACCCAACAGTGAATAATCCGGGCTAACTGGCCGAAACCAATAGCAAGGCGATCAAGGATGTCGCCAGCGCAAGGTCAGGGACGGAACGATGACCCAGCCATTCTTCAGCATCATCACACCATCGCTTAACGATGCCGAGCATCTGGAGCAGGCGATCTGTAGTGTGATGGATCAGAATCTGGATGACCTGCAATACATGGTTGTCGATGGCGATTCTGATGATGACACCCGCGAACTGCTCGAACTGTACAGCGACGATCTGGATGGCTGGGTGTCCGAGTCTGACCTGGGCCCCGCTGATGCCGTCAACAAAGCGCTGGCTGCCTCCGTGGGCGAAGTGATCTGCATTCTCCCCAGTCATGATGTTTACCTGCCCGGCACGCTCCTGGCCATCGAACGCTACTTCAAGAGTGGTGCGGACTGGGTGGTCGGCCAGGTCATCAAACCTGCCAGCGATAATGAGCCTCAGGAAGTAACAGCAGACATGCTCAGTTCTTTAACTGAAGCGTTATTGCTTGAGTCAGATGTGCTTTCTGCCTCGGCCATGTTCTTTCGCAGACGACTTTTCGAACGCTTCGGCCTGTTTGATCGTTCATTACGTTTCGGCTGGCTGCATGAATACACCGCCCGCCTGATCGCAGGGGGCATGAAACCCTTCGTCCGCAACGAGCGCTACGCTGTGCATCGCCATCACTCCGTCGCAGCGGGTGAAGTCGCCAATCAAGTAGGGCGCGACCATGCAGTGCTGCTGCATCGCTACCTGACCTGCCTGCCCAGCGAGCAGCAGGAAATGGTGCGTCAGCGCATCGACCAAAGGCAGCGTCATCGCGCAGCCTATATCGCGCTCGAGCAGGGACAGACTGGCCGACGCTTGCTGGTCGAGCAACTGATCAAGCATCCCTGGTGGATGGAAGACCCCATCGTCCAGCGTGCTCTGCATAAGCCGACCCATCCGGAAATGCTGGCCGCTGCTTGAAGTGTCAACGGCATTCTTTCACGTGATCACGCGCTGACCTGCTCAAACAATTCATGCGATTCGAGCACTTGGCGTAACTTGCTGATCGTTGCTTCACTGACCGGTGCCAGGGGTGAGCGCACTTCGCCGGTGTCCAGTTCGAGCATGTACATGGCCTGCTTCACAGTGGCAGGATTACCCTCAATGAAGAAAGCGTTGAACAGGTCGAACAATTCAAGGTGTTGTGTGCGCGCCAGTTCATAGTCGCCATCCAAAGCCGAGTGAACCATCGCTGTGACCCGCCGGGGGATGACGTTCGTCGCCACGCTGATGACCCCGCGTCCGCCGACAGCCATGATGGGCAAGGTCAGTGAATCATCGCCTGACAGAATGGAGAACCGATCCGGATCGGTACGCGAGGCAATATCACTGGCCATGTCCAGCGAGCCGGTGGCTTCCTTGATACCCACGATGTGTGGATGCTCCGCCAGGCGTTCCACGGTTTCTGCCGTCAGGCTGATGCCTGTCCGTCCGGGGATGTTGTACAACACCAGGCCGATGTCCACGTGGTCGGCAATCGTCATGAAGTGTCGGTACAGGCCTTCCTGTGTGGGTTTGTTGTAGTAAGGGCAGACCTGGAGTGAAAGACTCGCTCCAGCTTCACGGGCATGTTGTGTCAGACGCAAGGCTTCTTCCGTCGAGTTGCTGCCTGTACCAGCAATCACGGGCACGCGACCTGCAGAGGCTTCGACGACGGTTTGAATGACCTTGTCATGTTCCTCATGGGAGAGGGTTGGGCTTTCGCCCGTGGTGCCGCAGGGCACCAGGCCATCGATTCCCTCGCTGATCTGAAAGGCCACGTTCTGCTTGAGTCGTTCGTAATCGACCTGGCCATCGCGGAACGGTGTAATCAGAGCGGTGAAAGCACCTGTAATAAACATGCGGGAATCCTTCCTTGGTGAGTCAGTCCGGCATTCTAATCATTGCGAGCAAAGAATCGCGAGTTCGTGACCAAATGATCCGTTCTTGTGACAGGATACAGACAGCCAGCGGCGTCTTAGATAGAGTTAACGGGCTTTCGCATGGGGTCTGGGACGGCTGGGATAAAGTCGTGCCAATGGGTTAGAGGGAGATATCCGGGGTGGTTTGACCGAGTGAAACGGAGTTAAGATGTTGACAAGTAAAACTTTATGGATGACGGTGGCCTTGGCTGCGTTGGTTTTAGCATTGGTCGCGGCTCCCTATTGGCCCGGCAGCCCCACCCCTGCGGTGGCAGATGCGCCCAGTGAGGAATTGACGGCGGCTGAGATCGGCGCCCGGCCAAATATGGTCACCCCAGCGGCGGAGAAAGCCATCGAAAAGGGCGTGGAATTTCTGGTCAAGACCCAGGCCAAGAACGGATCCTGGCGGACCAACGGCTCGCAAGGCGGGTATCCCGTGGCGATGACTTCCATGGCAGGCTTGGCCCTGATGGCAGCGGGAAACACGCCGACGGATGGCCCTTATGCAGACAATGTCCGCAAAGCCATCAACTTCATCCTTTCTTCTGCTGATAAGGAGTCCGGCCTGATCGCCTCGCTCTCTGAAGAGCAACGCCCGATGTACGGCCACGGCTTTGCCATGCTTTTCCTGGCCCAAGCGTATGGCATGGAGCGCGATGAGGAAAAACAGGCAGCCATCCGCCAGGTCCTTGAGAAAGGCATTGAACTATCCGGCAGGGCACAACACCGCTCCGGCGGTTGGTACTACACAGCCAGCAGCAGTAACGAAGAAGGTTCGGTCACCATTACCCAGGTACAGGGACTTCGAGCGGCCCGTAACGCGGGGATCAACGTGCCCAAGAAAGTGATTGACCTTTCCATCAACTATCTTGAGAAGTGCGCCAATAATGACGGGGGGATTCGCTACCGCGTCAGCAGTCCCGGCCAATCTTTGCCTGCCATCACCGCCCAAGCGGTGGCTGCTCTCTACAACGCCGGTGAGTATGAACACCCCGTAGCCAAGAAGGCGCTGAACTACATCAAGAATCTGATGCGCAATCAGAACAATGTCACCTCGACGTTTGGCGGGCACAGCTCTTATGCCACGTTTTACGCAGCCCAGGCGATGTACCTGTCAGGCGATGAAAACTGGGACTGGTACTACCCAAAACTGCGCGACCATCTCGTCCGCACCCAGAACAAGCAGGATGGCTCCTGGCAGGGAGACAGCGTCGGGACAACCTATGGCACCGCGTGTTACGTGATCTGCCTGAGTCTGCCTTACAATTATCTGCCGATTTTCCAGCGGTAAGATATCTATAGGAATGTCGGTACATTGATGGCTGGATGCAACTTAAAGCTTGTCTGAGTGGGATGGGGGTCTTCCGTTTCGTTCGTCTGAAGGACGACTTGAATGGGTCGTGTTTGCCAATTCATTTTGTTTCTAGATGAAGACAGATGCGAAATATAGATATCGCACGCGAAGCTTGTCATTGTATGCTATAGAGATATTCAATTATCGAAATCCTTGGAGGCTTTTCAATGGATTCTGGATATCTGTTCAATCGTGTTGCCATTCAACGGGCACAGGAAGCCAGTGCATCCGCCAGCGAAGTACGGGGTTCGGCTCGTGAAATTGCCCAAGACCTGGAACGGCTATTCATGGTGACCCAGGCACTGTGGGAAATCCTCAAGGAGCAGCATGGCTACACCGATGAGGAACTGGCTTTACGCGTGCAGGAGATCGACCTGCGCGATGGCAACCTTGATGGCAAAAACAAGAGCCTCGGCGTGAAGGACTGCCCGTTCTGCAACAGAAAACTGCAAGGCAAACATCAACGCTGTCTCTACTGTGGCGAATTC
>CAZJJN010000083.1:0-4096 GCA_964546335.1 uncultured Phycisphaeraceae bacterium | reverse complement strand
CCCACCACAAGGGCGGGGTTGTCGTCATACGGAGAGGGGGGGATTCGAACCCCCGATAGAGTAAACCCTATACCGGTTTTCGAAACCGGCGCCTTCAGCCGCTCAGCCACCTCTCCTGTGGTGTCGTGCAGCCGACATCTCGCTCTCGCGAGCATTGCATGATCGCCCGGTCTTCTGCGGGTGTCAAGAAACTTGACCAGACTTGTCGCGCTTCGATCCATCGATGCCACAAGCGAGTTTCTGCCCCACTTACTGCTACAGACGGTACAGTCGATATGGATTTACGATAAACCGCAAGACGTGCGATATCTCGGCCACAACGTCCCAACCCAAAGACCGATATCACTCTGCGTGGAGTGAATCAATGGGAAACCCACTTGGCCAAAAACTTACAGAGCAGCTATCGCCGCCTGAGTCGATGACGGAACGGCATCTTGCTGCCTTGCTGCAGATCGCTCGGTCCATCGGCACGATTCGTGACATCCACCAACTGGTACCTGCAGCGATGCATCAGGTCACTGCCGCATTCGGAGCCGACCGAGCATCCGTCTTTCTCCACAATAGGAAAAAGCATCAGCTACATGCCTTCGCTGCGGATGGCTTGGACAACATCAACGATTTCTACATTCCCGATGACTTCGGCCTGGCTGGGAAGGTCTTCCAGACACATCAGCCCACGCTGATTCGTGATACTGCGGAATCGGAATACTTCTCGCGCGATCTGGCGGAAGAGATCGGCTACGTGCCACGTTCCATGTTGATCGTCCCCATGCTTCACGATGCGACTCAATGCATGGGCGTGCTGGAAGTCATGGATGAACGGGTTGGCTTCTTCAGCGAAGCGGATCTGCAATTGGCTGAGGCAGCGGCAGTGCAGATTGCCATCGCTTACGAGAATGCTCGATTACATGAAGCTCAGGCCCGGCAGTTCGACAGCTTTATTCGCGCTTTTTCCTCAGCGTTGGATGCACGCGACCCGACGACGCAGATTCACTCAATCAATGTGGCCAATTACGCAGTGGGTATCGCTCACTGTCTGGGCTTGGGATCCCGCGAACAGGAATGGCTGCGCGTGGCAGGCCTGCTGCACGACGTCGGGAAGATCGGCACGCCTGAGAATGTTTTGAGTAAGCCCGGCAGGTTGTCAGATGAAGAGATGGCCATCATGCAGGATCATGCCCTGCAAACGCGGAACATCCTCACGAATATCGAATTCACGGATGAATACGCGGACATGGCTTTCATCTCCGCAGCCCATCACGAACGCCTCGATGGCAGCGGCTATCCCGATGGATTGTATGGCCCGCAAATCCCGCTCAAGGCTCGTATCCTCGGGGTGGCGGATGTGTTTCACGCACTGACGCAGGATCGGCCTTATCGTCCTGGCATGAATCTCGACAAGGCATTGCACATCCTGGATAACCTGACGCCCAACCAACTCGACGAACGCTGCGTCGATGCGCTGAAAGCCTTCCTCGGCGTGACTTACTCAGGCATGGCGGCGTGAGTTAAGAGGCATTTCACCACAGAGGAGCAGAGGCACAGAGGAAGAGGAGAGAAGGGTCATGGATGTTAGAGTTTCGTAGGTGATGCTGGTAGCTAGAGGTTATCGACTCTGACATGCCCAAACCAGTAGCCTGTCATAAACTCGGGAAGCTCATTTTCAATGTGTGTGTCAGCCCATAAAACCATCATGCTTGACTTGATTTGCTTTACAATGTGTCACGCTTTGGCACATTCCTGAATGAGGCATCAGATGACGATGGAAACTATCAACATTGATTCACTGCAGAAGTCGCTGGCTGAACTGAAACCAGCCCATCGGTTTGCCATCGGCTTTGACAGCGATGGGTGTGTGTTTGATGTAATGACGGTCAAGCATCAGCAGGCATTCGGGCCGGCGTGGGTGGAGAAGTTTGGTCTGCACCATGTACGCGATGCGGCTTTGGAAGTGTGGGACTTCGTCAATCTGTTCAGCAAGACGCGCGGGACCAATCGTTTTCGTGCGCTCAAGCTGGCGCTCGATGTCATGGCAACACACCCGGCCATGTGCGAAGGCAGCACGGATTTGCCTGAGATGCCTGAGTTGAACCGGTGGGTCAATCGCGAAAAGAAGTTGGGTGAGCCTTCGCTGAAACAGGCTATCGAAGAAACGGGTAGCGATGACTTGAAGCAGGTGCTGGACTGGCACCATGAGGTTAATCGCCGAGTGGGCGAGATGAAGGCCGAAGGTACCTTGTTTGAAGGTGCGGCGGATGGGGTCATGGCTGCGGCAAAGGAAGCAGATATTTTTGTCGTCAGCAACGCCCCGCACGCGACGCTGCAACACGAGTGGGGCCAGGCGGGTTTGGCAAGTCACACGCGATTTATCCTCGGCCAGGAGTTTGGGCCTAAGGAGGCGCAACTCGATGCGGCGATTGCCAACCGCTATGACAGCGAGGATGTTTTGATGGTGGGCGATGCACCGGGGGATGCAACCGCAGCAGCCAAGGCCAATTGCTGGTTCTACCCCATCCTGCCGGGCAAGGAACCGGAGAGTTGGCGCGTCTTTCTGGATGAGGCATTGCCACGACTCGTTGAAGCGCGATTTGATGAGGGCTATCAGCAATCACTCTTCGATGCGTTCGGCCAGGCGTTGCCAGAGTCACCGCCTTGGCAGCATTAACTTCGATGGTTCGTATTTCACATTCTGAGAGATGATTTATCCCCCGATTTAGCTTGCTTGTTTGCGGATTTACATTCAGGCATCAGTGTATCAACGCAAGAAATGAACCAATCCATCTGAGCAGATGATTTGCGCATCGTGAAGAATCTGGCTACGGGACAGGAACACTGGCCGGTTATGATCCGGTATTGCAACGGTCTGATGAAGTCTTAGAGAAAAGATCATGTTCAAAACAATCTTGCTCGCGTTCTGTTGTGTGTTTTCACTTCCAGCCTTGGGTATTGCTGGCTTGGAGGGTGGGTTGACAACGAACAGTCGAGAATGGACCAGACACCCGGTCGCAACGATGATCAAGCCTTCGGAGGAGGAACGGAAGAAGGAGCTTGCGCAGCGAGAAAAAGATGTTGCTGCGCAGATCAAGGCTCTTGAGGCCAGGCTCAAGCGCGTACCTGATGAAGCCACGATGGCGCGTGTGAAGAAGAAGCTGGAAGAGATCAAGGCCAACTGTGGGTGGGTGCCTGAACTTCAGCATGTTTTCGCCCTGCGCGAAATGCAGCACATGATCGATAACTCTGACACACTCGATCCCGGCCTGCTCAAGGGATACAAGCAGTTTCAGGCTGATCTGAAAAAACGTGACATTGATCTGATCGTCATTCCCTTTCCCGGCAACAGCCATTTCTATACCCACCGATTGGTCGAGGGGGTGGATGAAACGGATGAACTCTACCCCGGCTATACCAAAATGCTTATGACTTTCCTGGAAAATGATATTGAAGTGGTGGACGTGCTGGATGAATTTCGCAAAGCCGCCAATGATGACATCCCTGTGCATTGGCCAAACGATCCGCACACCGCGTCAGTTGGGCGCAAGATCGCTGCTGAAAATTTGGCTGAGCGATTGCAGCGTTATGACTTTGCCCGTCAGTTGCGAGCGAGGAATCGGGACAACCTTTCTTACAAAGTGGTTGAATGGACTGGTGCAAGGACTGGGTGGAGCCAGTATCTGCTCAACGCGCGAGTCATGGGAAACAATCGTAAAGACCCATTGAAAAGCACCAACATTCCAGATGTCATGTCTGTTCTCCAAAAGCGCCCGATGAAACGGCTGGAGTCGGTTTACAAACCCAAGAAGGAAGGCGATCCGTCACGCTTTGATACGGCCAGCGCGGGGTACTACGACATGGTGTTGGTTGGAGACAGCCAGTTGCATTCGGCAGTGTTCGGCGATGGTTTGCCAGACTTTGTCAATACGGAAGTGGGAGGCATCTGTCGATGGGGAAGCAAGTCCTGGAGTGGCTTTTCCTTGCCGGGGATTTATCTGGAGACTGCGACCAATCAACCGCAGAATCAACCGCGTGTGGTGGTTGTGTTTCACTTGTTCTTCAAGTTGCCAGCTTCGGAAAGTGGGCAATCAGAATATGCGCCTAA
>CAZJJN010000082.1:0-4892 GCA_964546335.1 uncultured Phycisphaeraceae bacterium | reverse complement strand
TCAACCCCGTGCGTTGTATTCAGCTACGTGATTGATGACTTATTCTGGGAGGACTCATGAGCGTGGCAACTCGCCAATGACGCGGTTGGAATATGCCTACTTTATGAATTGCCGCATGAACTTGAGTTTGTTGTTCACGATGTCTGCTGAAAAACGACCGCTATTGATTAGCGTGCCCAAATGTATTCGATAGTCATTAATAACACGCTCGATCTCAACCGTGTTTGGCAGGTCGGTGTGATTAGCATAGCTAACCAGGAAATTAATTCCCTGTTGTTTTGCCACGAGAGCCAATTGGCCGATCTCCCCGCTTCACGGCGCTTTGGTATTCCGTGATGAGCTGATGCATGCGCACAACGTCTGTCAGGTCTATCCGGCCACTCTCCTCAGGTTCATGAAGCTTGTCTCGGACAAGACTCAGTGCCTGTTAGAAATTCTTATCAGCTTGAATCTTTGGCCACCAGACTTTGAACTGGGCTAACGATTTCTCACAGCTGGCATAATCGTTGGGGCCATCGCCGCGCTCAACGTACTGGGTCTTCTTATCGCCATTGATGTTGTATGACTTGCACCATCTCTTGCTGCCCTTGTGGAACGAGAGTTCTTTTCCGGATTTTGGTTTTTTCGCCATGTCAACACCCCTTTCGATCAGGCCATGATGGGGCGATGCTAGCAAGCGAATGAATGGACGTACAACAGGCGTAGACTCAAAAATAGACGTAGATAATGTTTTTCCTAAGTTTTAGTTTTTATTACACTTATACAATGTGGATGACAGGGGGAAATGACCGGGCTGGGACTCGAACCCAGGACCCATGGCTTAAAAGGCCACTGCTCTACCAACTGAGCTACCCAGTCTGCTGGGGAAAGCACAGCATTCTAGCTCAATCCCACGCCTGATGCCAATAAGAGGACACTTCTTTCAGGGTGAAGACATTTACAGCCAGATGCCAGAATCTGCCGATGTCAATAAGTTCGCAACGGATTCTTCGGCCGTGCCCGGCCCTTTACTGACAGCGCCAAAACGCGGATTTGCTGTGAAACCTTCTAATCACTGAAACTGCAACAGCGGGTAAATGTCTTTACCCTGACACTTCTTTGACGGCATCCATTCAGACACTCATCCAATCAAATGATATCCACGAAATCAAACTTTTGGCACTTCCTGATTACGCCGGCTCAACGAAATCCACCTCACCAGCATCAGGGATCAAACCGGCTGCGTGGGCTTCGCTCAATAACTGTCGTACTGCTCGTTTGCCGCGGTCGCCGTAGTCCAGCGTCCACTTGTTGACGTACATGCCCACGAAACGGTCTGCCAGGTCGCTACCCATGTCCCGCGCGTAGTTCAACGCATACTCAATGCTCGCTTCGCGATTCTCCAAGGCATACTCAATGCTGCTCAAGAGAATCCGGCAAATCTCGGGCATCTGATCACCCAGATCTCGGCGAATGGCATTTCCTCCCAAAGGCAATGGCAGATCGCGCGATTCCGTCCACCATTGGCCTAAGTCCACCAGGCACTTCAAGCCGCGGTCGCCATACGTCAGTTGCCCTTCATGAATGATCAGGCCGGCCTCGAACTCGCCGTTCTCAACCGCAGGCAGGATTTCATCGAACATCACCACTTCATAATTGGGCAACCGCTCGCCCAACAGCAACGACATCGAGAGAAACGCAGTGGTCTGCTCGCCCGGCACGGCGATGCGCACCTTCTTCAAATCATCCACACTCAGCGTCGATTGCATCGGCACGACGACCATCGGCCCATACCCGTCCCCCATGCTTGAGCCACAACTGGTCAGGGCATAATTGTCGGTCACGTACGGGTATTGATGAATCGACAGCGCGGTGATTTCCAACTCTCCCTTGCTGCTGCGTTCGTTGAGCGACTGTATATCTTCCAGCACATGCACAAAGTCATAACGCCCGGTGTCCACGGTCGGCGTGTATGTCTTGCCCCCCGGGCCTGACCCGTCAGGGAAGTTGGCCAGCGGATACCACATGAAAGCATCGTCAGGATCAGGGCTGTGGCCAATGCGTAAGGTGATGCGGTCAGTCGCAGCAGTCATGAAAAACTCCATCGGGGCAAGTGAATTCGTGGACGCGAGCTTAACAACAGTCAGGGATTGGAGGCCTGATCCGTTGGCTTTTCAAGCATCGCCCCCTCTTCGGAGGCATTTTCCAACTCGCTCATCTCATCAAAAACCGGCTTTGTTGCGTCGTCATCCAACTGCATGGCAAAAGAACGGTTGATGATCGCGGCCTGCAGCTTCGTTTCAAGATAAGGATCGCGCGACACCGGCTGCCAGTACGGCTCAAGAATGTTGCGTTCCTCAAACTCAACAGGCATTTCACCGAGATGGCCGAACACACCACCCCCGAGACTCGCGCCGGTCATCTGCAAAGTGGGATCCTGCTTGCGTTCCACCACCACTTCCACGCGCAGTTGATACTTCTCAGCCGGGCCTGGCTCAGGTTTGGTCTGGATCGGCTGAATGGAAAAACGCGTCGGGTCGCGCGAGGGTTCACCTTCGTGCATGGGTTGCAAAAAAACCGTCACCACCCGTCTTTCATCGTTCAACGTGCTGCTCAGTTTTTGACGCGTGGTGCTGACCGTGCGATAGCCCGGCTCGAAGATGGTTTCGCTGACGCGCGGCCGAGTCGTCACCACACCAAAGCGATGATCCTGACGATCCAGAAAGAAGCCAAACTCACGCAGCGACAACTTGCTGGCTTCATAGACACGGTCGTACTCCCGCGCATCGATGACCACCGGCTCAGGCGTTGCCACCATCGAACTTTGGCAACCCGTCAGCCCGGCCCCGACCCCGAACAGCAGCAACCATGTCATCACTCGACCTATCATGCAATCAGTGTAAGCTGACGGGCATAACCCGGCCAATCACGTGAATCAATGCAATGAAAGTGCCGCGAAGTTGACCAATCAGAATCGATCAAACTGGACGTGCCCGGCATGCGAGGAAAGCATCGAGCCTCAGTTCGATGTCTGCTGGAGTTGTGGGCAAGCCAAGCCGGGCATCGATGACCAAACGCCGGATCGCCCTCCTGTCGAGCTTTGGCAATCACCTGAGGATGGCCGTCGCTATCTGTGGGTCACGGAGCGGGCGCAGGTGGATTGCCCTGCCTTTGTCGATGCTTTGCATCTGGGTGTGGTCGTGGGCAAGGGGCAGCAGGTGCCTCATCTTGGTGCTGGCATCACCAACTTCGCGGAAGTGTTACGAGGCAAAGGGGTACAACTGGAAAGCCTGCATGACATGGCTTTGAATGAGGCCATCGTTCAACTCTTCGAGCAGGCAGCCATCCTCGAAGCCAACCTGATCACAGAAATCTCATTGGACTGGAGCCAAAGCAACCTGCTGGAAGCTACCCTCAGCGGCCTGGCCTGGCATACGACACTCGAGCCCCATGAGACAGCAATCGAGCAGGTAAACGAGTAAGCTGTCAAACGCGGGGCGAAATCACTGAGAACATGCGTACCAACGTGAGCCTGAAATGGAACAAACTCAACAATCTTCATTAACCTACAGTTGGAAAGTGATCGCGTTGATCGCGATCGGCACCGGCCTTTGGCTTAGCGTTGTCTGCTTCTGGCTGCTGGTCATGGGACACACGAACAGCACCTTTGTCCCGATCCTCGCGATGGTGTCGCTGCTGGGGCCTCTAGCCATCGGCCTGCCTTTGGATGAATCCGACAAACGCAAAAGAATCATGGACAACCTGCTGTTCACCGTAGGCATCGGTTGGCTGGCGCTTTCTACGGTCGCGATGTTTGGCCACGTCGAACCAGGCCCGGTCTGGCTGACCTTTGCCGTCCTCACCGCAGGCTCTTTGATCCTGCCCGTCGTGGCGATGCTGACCTATCGCGCGTAGCGGGTTGCACCATCTTGCGAGTAGAGATGCCATGACCGAGCCACGCCAATTCGTCTCGCGCGGGGGAGGCAAACTCGCTGCCCTGCTGGACGCGGTGGCGGTCGATCTGACCGATGCTGTGGCTGCTGATTTTGGTTGCAGCACCGGCGGGTTTGTGGATGTGCTTCTGCAAAGCGGGGCTCGCAAAGTCTTTGCCATCGACACAGCGTATGGCGTGCTCGATTACAAGCTCAGAATGGACGAGCGCGTCGTCGTGCTGGAAAGGCAGAACGCGCTGCACCTTGACCCGGCTGAAGTTGATGCGTTTGAGCCTTGCGATGTGGTGTCGATGGATGTGGGCTGGACCAAAATGGAGAAGGCTTTGCCTGCGACCCGCCCCTGGCTGAAAGCAGATGGCCACATCGCAGCACTGATTAAGCCTCAGTATGAAAAGCCCAGGCCCGCGAAAAAGAAACATGCCCCTTTGGAAGATGATGAAGCGGACGCGATTGTCGCTGAAGTGTTAGCGACGCTGCCGGGCATGGGGTTTGAGGTGTTGCATGCCTTGCCCAGCCCGGTGCGAGGCGGGGGCAGCCGAAGTGGCAAAGGGGGTAACCGCGAATGGCTGGCGTGGGTAAAGGTGAGTAATGATTAAAGGGGCAGTCATTAATCTTTATAAGTTCTTCGTGTTGCACCTGCTGCGAACACAGTTGGGGGTTCATTGTGAGAAATGCATTTCTCAGCGACGGCGAAGCAACGCCAATCCGCCTAACGCCAGCAAACTCAGGCTCGCAGGTTCAGGGACTTCGGAGGCAACACGGAACCCGATATTGATGACCTCGTAGTACGGGTTGTAGTTGATCCGGTAGGAGGACGCGAGGCCGCTGCCGCTGTTGTTGAGCGACCCGCCCCGCAGCCCGGGATAGGAAAAGGTCCCATAATTCGTGTCGCTATAGGGACTTTCCATCCACTCCCATACGTTGCCCATGATGTCGAACGTGCCGTTGAGTTCCTCGCTG
>CAZJJN010000081.1:0-5468 GCA_964546335.1 uncultured Phycisphaeraceae bacterium | reverse complement strand
ACTTCTTCTGCGGCGGACTCAACCTCTACCCACAATAATTCCGGAAGGACCAATTAAAAAAGGGTGTCGGTTATCCCCAACCGCGAACTGGCTGTGAGAAATCACAGCCTGTTTTATACTAAACGACTCGTTCTTGAATTCTAAGTCAACTCAGTTGTATAACCGCCGTCCTTTACTGTCGGGTTTCTTACCGTTTTTAAAAAAAGGAATCCACTGGCCGCATCGCGTGCAATAGGCACTGGGGCCACGAAGGTCCTGCCAACTGCCACAATGTGGACAACCAATGAACGTTGAACCGAATGTAAAAGGGAATCCTATCAGCACGCTTGCAGCACCAATGCCCCACACTAACCAACTTGGGTAATCAGCCCAAGCCAGTGTGCTGAAAACTGCTAAACCGGTGAAATTGACAAACAAGCCACCGTAGAAATATAAGTTTACTTTAGCCTTTGGCGTCATCTTACCCCCGATCAAACTTTCTCCATCGGTCTGTCTTTATCAGGCCAATCGACATGGAAGAACTGCCCGCGCTTGGCGTCCAGTCGCTCAAAAGTATGTGCGCCAAAGTAATCGCGTTGAGCCTGCAAAAGGTTCGCTGGCAGCACATCCGCCCGGTAGCTGTCGTAGTAGGCCAGTGCGGACAGCATCTGCGGGGCAGGAATGCCTTGCTCAATCGCCAGGGCACATACCTTGCGCCAGTTCGCCTGTCCCTTGTCAATCGCTTTCTTGAAGTAAGGGTCCAGCAGCAGATTCGGCAGCTTCTTGTTGCCGTCGTAGGCTTCCTTGATCTTCTGCAGGAAGCGGGCGCGGATAATGCAGCCGCCACGCCAGATCATGGCGATTTTGCCAAAGTCCAGCTTCCAGTTGTACTCGTTCTGAGCCTCAGCCATCAGGGCGAAGCCTTGGGCGTAAGAGCAGATCTTTGAGCAATAGAGGGCGTCGCGGATAGCATCAATCCACTGCTGCTTGTCGCGGGTGATCTTTTTCGGCTTGGGGCCTTTCAGCACCTTGCTCGCAGCCACGCGTTCATCTTTCTGCGCACTGATGCAGCGGGCGAAGACGGCCTCCGCAATCGAAGCGGCAGGCACACCCATGTCCAGCGCGTTTTTGGCAGTCCACTTGCCTGTTCCCTTCTGGCCTGCGGTGTCGAGAATGGCATCGATCAGAAAATTCTTCGGATTGGCTGGGTCTTTCTGTTGCAGAATGTCGGCTGTGATTTCAATCAGGAAACTGTCAAGCTCCCCAGCGTTCCACTCATAAAAGACATCGCTCATGTCCTTTGGCTTCATGCCCAGCAGATGCTTCATCATGAAGTAGGACTCGCAGATGAGTTGCATGTCGCCATACTCGATGCCGTTGTGCACCATCTTCACATAGTGCCCGGCCCCGTCAGGCCCGACATGCATCGTACAGGGCACGCCACCTTTCACAGGCTTGCCGGGCTTGGCATCTTCCATAGGTTTGCCGGCTTTCTTGTCCACCTTGGCTGCAATGCCTTCCCAGATGGGCTTGAGACTTTTCCAGGCTTCCTTGCTGCCACCGGGCATGAGTGACGGGCCAAAGCGGGCGCCTTCCTCGCCGCCGGACACACCGGAGCCGACAAAGTTGATTTTCTTGTCAGCCAGTTCTTTTTCGCGACGGATGGTGGCTTCCCACATGCTGTTCCCGCCGTCGATAATGATGTCTCCCTTGTCAATCAAGGGCAGCAACTGGTCGATCACGGCATCGACGGCATCGCGATCATGTGGCCCCTTAGCGGTGGATTTCACCAGAATCACCACCTTGCGAGGCTTCTTGATTGATGCCACAAATTCTTTGAGCGTCTTGCAGCCGATCAGGTTATCCGCAGAGGGTTCCTCGGCTTCTGCCTTGCTGACAAAGTCGAGCATGGTCTGCGTGGTGCGATTGAAGACAGCGACCTTGAAGCCGTGGTCAGCCATATTGAGGACCAGATTCTGGCCCATGACTGCCAGGCCGATCAAGCCGATGTCTGCTGAGGGAGATTGCTTTGCCAACTGTAAACCTTTCTGAAAACTTACTCGCCTGACTCTTGAGCCAGTCGCTGTTGTATGGATTGGTAATGATTGAACTGTTCGTTATTCACACGTGATTGAATAATCGAATCATCCAACGACTGTGTTTTTAGTATCTCTGAAATATCGTAATCATCCTGAAATCGGCCGGCACGTAGTTTCATCGCCACCAGATCGCAAACATCCACGATCATGACCGTTCGCTCCAGTAGTTTTACTGGTTTCGCTCGTTGAACCATCTCATCTGAAAACTGGTCCTTCCAGATGTCAACCTCAATGCCCGTGCCATGATAAAGCTTCCATGTGCAGGAAGGATCAAAACCACATTCCTGCATGGCCTTGCTGTTCTGCTTCAGTGTGGCCTTGTGATCTGATTGAGCGATGAAATCAACATCCTCCGTGTAGCGGGTTCGGCCAAAGTACATGGAAGCCAACCCACCCACGAGGGCATATGAAATCCTGCATTGCTCGAACAGATCGACAGCAGCTAAAAGTGCTTGAGTCAGTGAATCAGGTTGTTCAGGCTGATTCATAAGTAAAACTCGTCGCGAGACACGCCCACGTTGTGCGGCTGCCAGGCAAGTAGTCAAGTCGCCCATACTATGATATTGATTTTTAGTAACCACAACTTATTCTATCAAATCACTGGCGGTTAGAACTTATTCGCTTGAATAAAATCATCCTTCCCTTCGAGGAAGTTGATCAGATTGTTGGTGGCCCGCATCGCCTGCCGGGCCACGCTTTCGCGCGTCCGGCTGCCCACGTGAGGCGTCACCACAATATTGTCAATGCTCTGGAACGGGTGGGGCGTTTGCATGGGTTCATGGCCAAGCACATCCGTGCCATAGCCAGCCAATTTGCCCGTCTTGCAGGCCTCGGCGATGTCTTCTTCCACGACCAGACCGCCACGAGCCGTGTTGATGACCACAGCCCCGTCGCGCATGGTCGCGATGCTGTCCTTGTTGATGATGCCAGCCGTCTCATCCGTCATCGGCATGTGCAAGCTGATGACATCCGCAGCCGCGATCACCTCGGCTGGTGTGTCACAACGCTTGACGCCAAACTCCATCGCAAAAGTATCATCCCAGTAAGTGTCAAAGGCAACAGGGGACATATCAAATGCAGCGCCTCGCTTGATCACTTCCTTGCCGATGCGGCCCATGCCCAGAACACCCAGCGTTTTACCCGCTAGTTCGTTGCCGGTGATCCGCTTCCAATTCCCGGCCTTGACTTCGCGCAAGTGAGGGACGAAGTGTTTGACCACTGCGATCATCAGGCCGAACGCATGTTCCGCAACCGTGGTGTGATTGACGCCCGGCGTGAACAGCACGGGTATTTTCTTCTCGGTGGCATAGGTGACGTCTATCGAGTCCAAGCCGATGCCGTATTTCGCGATCACGCGAAGCGGGGTGGACGCAGTCAGGCCTGCATCGATCACTTTGGCGGTGATGGCATCATCCCCGTTGAGCAGGCCGTCGAAGCCGCCGTGCTTGGCAATCAGATCGAGCATTTCCTGCTCGGTTAACGGGCCTCGGGCGCGGACAACTTCATAACCGCTGGAGGCCAGCAGATCATGGTGGGGGCCCGGCGTGTCCTGATAACTGGTGGTGGTGAGTAAAATACGCACAGTCAGTCTCCTGGGGGCAGGTGAACAAAGGCATGCAGCAATACGACCCCTGGCAAAATCCGCAGGCCCGCAAACATTCCTTGCACGTCCCTCCAGACATCGCTTGCCCAGCGACCGACGACCTCCGTGCGGAAGATGACAGCAAACTAAGATTCGACATGGTTGCTGTCAAACGATTATGTCAACCCAGCAACATGGCTGACGCAACGTATGGTCAATCCAGTTTGGTTGCATCCCGCCCCAGCCAGGGCACATCTTCAACCCCAGCCAGTTGATTGGCGCGCCTGGCCATGGCGAAGAAAAGATCGCTCAAGCGGTTCAGGTAATTCTGTACCAGTTCCAATCCTGCGACCCGCTGCATCAGGTGCACCACGATGCGCTCAGACCGACGACAAACACAGCGACAGACATGCAAACGAGCTGCTGCTTCGCTCCCGCCGGGCAGGATGAAATACTTCATGTCAGGCACCGGCGCGGATACCTCATCAATGAACGATTCCAACTCATCGATTTGAACCTGCCCAATGCGAGGCAAGCCTGCCGGGTCTTGGCCATCGGACTCTGGCAGGGGGGTTGCGAGATCGCTGCCTGCTTCAAACAGTCGGCTTTGGATGTGGGTCAGCATGTCGCGCAGCCGGGTGTCCTCACATGCCACCTGAGCCAGGCCGACGAAACTGTTCAGTTCGTCGATGGTGCCATAAGCTTCCACGCGCAGGTCATCCTTACTGACACGTCCGCCATGGAACAGGTCGGTCTGTCCGCCATCACCTCTTCGGGTGTAAATCTTCATAGGGGGATTGTAGCGGAGATACTGTTGTTCTATGGGAAGTCAGGCAACATCTTGCAGGCGATTGGCAAGGTCTTTGCCTGATGTGGCAGGGGGCAGCGGTTTCCCTTCAGCCAGAATTGCATGGATGGTTTCATTGACGATTTCAATCAACTCAGCGAAAGCCTTCTGCTCATCACTGCCATGACAACCTCCTAGAAACAAACCTGGACAACTGCCGACATAGCAATCATCTTCCTCCGACCATTCCACAATCTTGGCATACCTTGCGCTATCTTTCATGTTTTGATTCTCGCTATTGCCTGACGTACAGCTCTTTCCTGATATTCTTTCGCATCCGCTCCTAAACAAGTAGAAGAACACGATGAAGAAAGCGCGTATGAATGAATGGACTTGAGCTTGAGGAGTAAATGATGGCACCATGCGCAAGTTTATCTTGCTGGCAACTCACCAGTTTTCAAATAGTGATTAATCTCATCTTGCGTCCAGTTCTGTTCGCGTATCATCTTGATGATTTCCTCACGTGAAGGCCCATTATTGGGAGGGGTACTTCCGCCTGTACCACCACTGCCTGGTTGAGAGTTGGCACTGGAACCTCCATCGATGAAATCCCCGTTGCGCAGAGTCGAATCGCCCAGAAGAGAGGCGTTCACGACTTTCGAACCTGAAGGAAAATAGTAACTGGCTACGCGGGATTCATCATTGTCATAGCCTGCAGCAGAACCATCCAACATACTCATCATGATTCTTCCTGAATGTCTGTATGTGAATTTTTCAGAGTGAGGATGCAGATTGCGGTTGTTTGTGCTGATCATCTTGTAAGGGTTGCCATTCGATGGATAATAAACATTCAGCGTAGGTCCACGATTGATAAAGTTCGCGCCATAGTTTGAGCCACGATCCACATTGAAGCTGATTCTGCCTTGGGAATCGACATAGCGAGCGCCATCCAGCACAGCCGCTTTACCCGAAGGGTTGCCTATCGTTTCGAGCGTGAACCAATAGGCAGCCGTACGAACAT
>CAZJJN010000080.1:0-6207 GCA_964546335.1 uncultured Phycisphaeraceae bacterium | reverse complement strand
TTCATTGATGGGTTACGCTCCGCCAAGAGGCTGCGCTAACCCATCCTACCTCCGATGCTCAGCGCGATTTGTGCTCCTGAATCCCATACATGCGTTCGCCCTGTTGCGGCATCATGATGATCGAGAATTTTTACCACGAGCAGGCTCGTGGGCTAAGTCACGCGTTGAACAACCGCGAGCAGGTCCTTCGACTTCGCTCAGGATGAAGTTCGTGGGTTAATTGGGGTATTGGATCATCGATGAAGACTGCGATGTTTCGCTTCGATGCGTTCGGGAGGGGGAATTTTGATATTCCACGCCAGTCCGACGAGAGCCATGCCACGGATCAGCAGGTAGCTGATATCGAACTCCCACCATCGCAGGCCATGCTTTGCCGAGGTGGGGAACGCATGATGGTTGTTATGCCAGCCCTCGCCCATCGCGAGGATGCCGAACACGGCGTTGTTTCGGCTGTCGTCGGTGGTCTTGAAAGGCCTGGTTCCCCAGATATGGCAGATCGAATTCACGCTCCACGTGACATGATGCACGAAGAAGATGCGCACCAACCCGCCCCAGACGAATCCAAGCAATGCCCCGGACCAGGTCATCGTCACCAGTCCGCCGATCAATGTTGGCAATGCAAAGCCAAGCAGAATCCAGAAAGGAAACAAGGCACTGATGGTCGTCACCAGCCTGCTTTTCTTTAGGTCGCCCACGTAGCGTGGCAGGTCGGTTGGGTTGGGCTTGAGAATCCAGCCCATGTGGGCATGGTACAACCCCTGCAGCGTGCCCATCACGGTGTCGCCATGCAATTTAGGGGAGTGTGGGTCGCCTTCATGGTCGCTGTGCTGGTGGTGCCGGCGATGCATCGCCACCCAACTGAGGATCGATCCTTCCGCAGCCATGCAACCGAGGATGCCCAGCACTGCCTGCACGGGGGCAGGTGCATCAAACGAGCGATGGGTGAACAGTCGGTGAAAGCCGACGGTGATGCCGAACGCTGTGGCGATGTACATACCCAGGAAAAGCGCTAAAGCGGTCCAACTGAAACCCCAGCCCCACATGAGGAACATCGCCGCGATCAGGCCGACGAACGGCAGGATCATGGCAGTGAGGTTGATAATGGCTGTGGTCGCAGGCAGACGATCATTGTGATCGTCACAACAAGCGTTCTGGTTGTGCATGCAGAAAGTCTCTTTGAGGATTCAAATTACAAGGCTGCGCTTTCACGCAGCCCTGTAGTATAGTCATGATCGGTTGGCTTAGTACCTGCGACCGCCGCCACCACCACCACCACCACGGTTTCCACCGCGGAATCCGCCACCGCCACCACCACCACCGCTGCGTTCGCGGGGCTTGGCTTCATTGACGGTCAGGGTACGGCCGTCATGTTCCTTGCCGTTCTCAGCTTCGATGGCTGCCGCAGCATCACCATCGGATTCCATCTGCACAAAGCCGAAGCCTCGGCTGCGGCCTGTTTCGCGATCAGTGACAACACTAGCTTCCACGACGGGGCCGTGCGCTGAGAAAATCGTCTCCAGATCGCTGGATGATGTGTTGAAACTGAGATTACCGACATAAATTTTAGTGCCCATATTGATTTGCTCCTGAGCTTCTGGGCCAAACCCGCAATTTTGACTTTCGGGGTTTCATCGAAAGAGGCCAAACACTGGCCCAAAAGGTAGGAGAGGACTTGAGAGGCATGCGGTGCGGGCGCACCAAGAGGACTCTGATAGACTTTCTTACCGTGGGATACAGTATCGGCAAAAAGGAAGCACGTCAATAACCAAAGCCGTCAGCGTCAGGTGGGCGTTATGAATGACCAGATCGTTCAACGGACATCACAATCCAAACTCATTGCCGACCGGTCATTTCGACTGACCACCACAGGTACCGCTTCACCCGTCAACCGCTTGATCTCAGCCTTCAATCGCCTGGCCAGGGTCGGCAGGTAAGGCCGTTCCGTATTCGTGTGCCCCGCCAGGATAATGCTCTGCCCGCTTTGCACTGCTTCCAGCACTTCATGATGACGCATCTCGCCAGTGACAAAAGCATCGACGTTCCCCGCCTTCTCCAGCAGGCTTGCACCCGCACCGACACATACGCCAATCCTGTGAATTTTCTGACCACTTCTGGGGGTAGCCACCTTCAGCGTTTTTGCCCCTAACCTGTTTTTCACCCGTTCAATCAACTGCTTCAAAGGGATGGGCTTGTCGAGCGAGAGGATTCGCCCGGCCCCGGTGCTGACTGAAGACTGGCCACCCGTTATTTCCAGCCGATACACGTCATACGCAGGCTCCTCGTAAGGATGCACCTTTTGATGAGTCGCGATCACGTTCGCCAGCGAAGCTGCTGGCACCAGCATTTCCAGACGTGTTTCTTTGACGTACTCAAGCTGGCCACGCTTGCCGATCACGGGGTTCGTCGAGTCGCCACCCTTGAAACTGCCATGCCCCTGCAAAGAAAAACTGCACTCGGTGTAATCGCCAATGTTTCCTGCCCCGGCATCACTCAACGCCTGCCTGATCTGATCCGCCGACTCCTCAGGCACAAATGTCACGAACTTGTACTGAGCATCAGGCTGGGTTGGCTCAATCGGGTGAATCTCTCCCTCTCCCAGACCTTGAGCGAGCCAATCGTTCATGCCATCCCTCGCTGCGTCCAATGCTGTGTGCGGCGAGTGAACAGCGATCCGGCCATGCACAAGGTCAAGCAACATGCGCTCTTTCCACGATTGATCCGTCAGGCGATCCAGCGGCTTGAAGATTGGCGGGTGGTAAGCCACGATCATCTGAGCCTTTTTCTGACAGGCTTCCGTCACCACCTCATGCGTCAAATCAATGCATAACAAGACTTTGCCAGCAGGCCAGTCTTCGCTGCCGACGTGCAGCCCCACTTTGTCCCAGGGTTCAGCCAGACTCAGCGGGGCGAGATTTTGCAAGGCCTCAACAATCGTGTGCGTTTTCATGTCCATCAGCATAAGTCGTTGCCAGTACGAACGCATGTATCAGAAACCATCAATTGTGCGGATTTAGATGGCTGGGTGCCACATCTTGACGACACTCGAGCGGAGCGAGAGTGGCGCAAGGTGTGTCTTTTCTTGAGCGGAGTATGAACGATCGACGGCGATTCTGGTGCGTCAATGCACAATGATTTCAGCACAGCTTGCCGTTTTTCCTTCGCATTGCACTGAAAACACGGTCAAGCTGTGGCACCCCGATTTCAACCTGGCTTCAAACGACGCCGATACGTTCAGGCTCGATTTTCGCGATAAGTTGTCAGAAGGGGTACATACGTTCTCCCTGAAGTCGTTGCTGGCTTGATTGCAGCCACATTCGCATGCAAACCGATAATGCACAATGAGGTAGGCCATGCCCCAGACCAAGTCGTCCCATTCCAACGTCGTGAAAGCCGGTGCCCGGCTGGATGATGCCATCAAACCTGTGGAAGTGTCCGCAAGTGACTCGCGTGCAACTGGCGACTCGCGCGCATCTTCAACCGCGACGGTTACCCCCCCGCGAAAGACAAAAGTATCCAAGGCCGACGACGCTGGGAATGACGACACCAGGCCAAAGGTTGCAGAGCGAGCCAGGCCCCTTTCGTCACCTCAGTCATTAAAAGTCAGGCAACCGGGCATCAACACCGACGCTCAACTCAAAGCACTCAGGCAAGTGGAAGATCGAGGCAAGAAGCGCAGGTTATCCACGGATGCACTTTTTGAAGCGGCAGAACACCAGGCCAAGGCCCAGCGTGAGCTGCTGGAACAGCTCCGCGCAGATCGCCAGGCTTTGATCGAACAGGCGGAAGCAGAACGACGCAAAACTTCCGCCCATGTGCAGGAACAACTCGGCCAACTGCGCCAACTTATCCGAGAAGACCAGAAACGCAGCAATGAGCAACTGTCTGAGGATGTCGCCAAGACATTGCAAGCCTACGACCAATGGGTTGGCAGAATGGATGAGCGTTTCACAGCCAGGCTTGGCGAAATCGAAACGCGATTTGAGCAGATCAAACAACGCTGGACAAGCATGGAATGCAAGATCACAGCCATGATCGACAGCTTGGCCTCCAGCTTGAAACAAAACTCGCTCAACGAAAAACAGCATCAGGCAACGCAACTGACAACTGAAACTGATGCCCCCATGCCTTTGCCTCTCGGTGAAGCGCTTGGCTCCATGCCTGCGGACAATCATTTCAGCGTGACAACGCTACCCTCTGTCTCGCAGTTTGATCTGAACTTGCCCGATCAATCAGCAGATTTACCTGAGCCAGAGGAGCGCTTGGCCAGGGACCAAGCACCTGCTGTGAAAGTATCGCCAGGAAGCTCAAGCTCAACCGATGCAGTGGCGCAGGCTAATCTGGATGCTTTGGCATTCGATCAAAGCAAGCCCGATTCAACGCCAACGGCATCAGCGTCATCGGCAACATCGAAGCCTATACCTCGACCAAATCAGGCGACGGCTAAACTGACAGCAATCAAACAGGCAACCCAACAGCCGCGCGCCAACTACCCCAAGCAGCGCCCTGAGAAAAAAGCGACTCAAGATCAGGAATCGCAAGCCAAGCCGGACATCTATCTCAAGGTTCTGCGACTGATGAATGACACAGGTTTGTCATTGCCCAAACCGCGTAAGAATGATGCCTCCAAATCCTGATCAGGCTGCATCCCATTCCACGATTTCTTTCTTCGACTGTCCCTGTTCCATCATCGGCAACACAAACTGCAAGCGATGGATGTTATGGAAATGTCTGACCACATCCGATGGATTGCAGATCAGGAGATTGCCTTGCTGAGCCAGCAGTTTCTTTCGCAACTCAACCAAAGCCACCATGCCATCAGTCTGGGCATTGGTCACCTTGGATAAATCCAGAAGCACCGTCACGCCGGTCAGATGTGCCAGCACCAGTTCCTGCAAGTCCGCCACCGCAGGAAAAGTCAGACTATTTCCACGCAAGCAAATCGAGACCCCATCAATTTCCTGTTTCATCTGGCGAGCACCCCTCTGCGATCGGTTGGCCTACTTTTCTGATATCGGCCAGTCCCCATCCACCCTTAACCCCTGCCATCATTCGCAACGAACGCTACACTTACCCCCATGCCCATCCTTGCAGCATTTGATCGACTCGGCCAGCGCACACTTTCTGCCCTGGCTGGCTTTGGTGAGTTCACGTATTTCGTGATGGATTGTTTGCGCTGGACGTTTGCAGGTGTGACGCGCTGGTGTCGCTGGTCATTGGTCATCCCCCAACTTTATCTGGTTGGGACGCGATCGATTCCTGTCGTCATGGTCGTGGGTGCGTTTGTTGGCATGGTGCTGGCCATCGAAGCCTTCGACCAGTTTGCCGCCATCGGCCAGGAAGCGAGACTCGGGGGCATCATCAACATGAGTGTTGTCCGTCAGATCGGCCCGGTGCTGGCTGCGGTCATGATCGCCGGCCGGGTCGGTGGCTCGATCAGTGCGGAGTTAGGCACGATGCGCGTGACGGAACAATTAGACGCCATGCGCGCCATGGGGGCAGCCCCGGTGGCTTATCTCGTTGTCCCGCGCGTCGTGGCGTGTGTCGCGATGGTGCCTCTGCTGACCACCATCAGTGATGTGCTTGGCATCGCCGGTGGGTATGGCGTGACCGTCATTGGCTTCGGCGTCAATGCTCAGGACTACTGGACATTCTCCGCGCGCTTCGTCGGGGCATGGGACGTGATGACAGGCTTATTCAAAAGCGTGTTCTTCGGCCTGTGTATCGGCATCATCAGTTGCTACAAGGGATTCACCTGTCGCCCGGGTGCTGCCGGCGTTGGCCGGGCCACAACAGATTCCTTCGTCACCAGTTTCATCGCCATCATCGTCATCAACTTTTTCCTGGCCAAGTTCTTCAAAGATATCTATGGCGTGATCTTCGGCTTCAGCGGGCCCAGCGCATTTACAGGCTGAGTCGAAACGTCGCGTCTTGGGTGCCACGCCTTGACGACACACGAGCGAAGTCCTGAGCCGGGTGCCACATCTTGACGACACACGAGTCAACCGAGAGTGGCGCAAGGTGTGTTGATGCTATGACGTGATGTGGATGCCGAGAGTTGGGGTGGCTATGGATACGCGCGGAGTGAAGCGACGCAGCGTACCCACATTCTTCTCCCCACGAGCCGCGCACGTGAGTAAGCGGATTCTTCGGTTGGTGGCATGGCCATCGCGAAGCATGGCCATGATATTCAATGGGTTGGGAGAAAGA
>CAZJJN010000079.1:0-6222 GCA_964546335.1 uncultured Phycisphaeraceae bacterium | reverse complement strand
TGGACGCAGAAAAGGGGCGAAGTACATTAAAATGAAGTAGGCGAGGCAACGTAACTCAACCGGTGATTCAGTGGTCGCAGCAACCCGTCAACTTAATGTAGAAGCCATGATCACGAACATCATGAGTCGAAACTTCATGGTTATCGCTTCGCGAGTCATCATGCCACCCGCCGCTTCTTTCTCATAAAGAGTTTCGAGTTCCACTCGAAGCAAACCATCAATCAATGGCAGGCGGGACGCCTGCCCCGCCGAAGAAAAGAATCCGCTTCCTCACGGAGCGCGGCTCGTGGTGAGAAGAATAGAAAGACTTTGTTGCAGGCACCGGGCATCCTCGCAATCGTGCGACGCCATACGCGGTGCAGGCACCGCGGCTAAGGGGCGCGTTGATCTTCACTTTGTGCCTTCGCGCCTACGCGCGAAATGTCTTTCGCTTTCTCTTTCTATCTTCCTTTTTTATTTCTCTTTCCTGCTCTCTGTCCTCCGTGAACTTTGTGCTTAACTACTTCTCCCTGCGAGCAGGCTCGCAGGCTAAGCGTTCCTTCTCCATAGCGAGCAGGTCCTTCGACATGGCTCAGGACACGCTTCGCAGGCTAAAATGTGCGCGGCTCGCGGGAAAAACAGTCGCGGCTCGTACAGACAACATCAAACTCCTCTCTTCTAAAGCAACCCTATACTGACTGCCATGCCTTTGCTGTTTCCCGATGAACCTGTTGAACCTTTCGTTGCCTACGCTCAGGTCGCGCCCGAGCAAGGCATCGATAACCAGCAAGGCGGCCTGACCTATGGCATCCCGACCAGGCTGAGCGATATCCAAATCGGCCAGCGCGTCGTCGTCCCCCTGGGCAGAGGCAACAAAAAAGTGACCGGCTACGTGCTGGAACTCATGCAGGAACAGCAACTGCCCAGCCAACTGGAAAAGTCGCGCATCAAATCCATCCTCGAGCGCGATGCCAACTCCGTCTCTCTCACCCCAGAACTCATGCAACTGGCCCGTTGGCTGGCTGACTACTACGTTTGCCCGTTGGGCATGGTGCTGGTGACCATGCTTCCCGCTGCGGTCAAGCGAGGCACCGGGCAGTTCGACCAGCGCGTGGTGCGTCTCAATCGCGAGGCGAACCTAAGCGACGAGGCTCTCAAAGATTTGAAACTTTCCAAGCTGCAGAAACGCGTACTGGAACTGCTGCGCGAGCATGATGAGCAGTCGCCTGATGATCCCTGGCTGGAGAAGAAGCAACTGGCTTTGGATGCCGGGGCCAAGACCGCGACCCCGGTGCAGCTACTCATCAGCAAGGAACTGCTCATCGAATCGTTCGAGCGGATCGTCCGCGCCAATCAGAAAGACCCGTTGCTCAGCATGGCAGACACTGAACTGGAGCGCCGACCGACACTGACCGACGAACAAACGCAGGCCTGCGATGCGATGGACATGGCGATGACAAAAGGTTTCGCACCCATCCTACTGCAAGGGGTCACAGGCAGCGGCAAGACGGAGGTTTATTTACGCGCGATCGAAAAAATGCTTCAGCGCGTTCCGCAGGCTGGGGCAATCGTGCTGGTGCCTGAGATTTCACTGACACCTCAAACGGTTGGCCGCTTCGTGCGACGGTTCGGCAGCGAGCATGTGGCGGTGCTGCATTCTGCATTAACCGATGCCCAGCGACATCAGCAGTGGCGGCGGATTCGCGACAACCAGGCCAACATCGTCGTCGGCGCGCGTTCTGCCATCTTCGCGCCGCTGGCAAGGCCCGGCCTGCTCATCGTGGATGAAGAACACGACGGCAGTTACAAGCAGGATCAACTCCCGCGCTACCATGCGCGCGACGTGGCGATCAAGCGCGCCCAGATCGCCAACATCCCGGTTGTGCTTGGCTCAGCGACCCCCAGCCTGGAGAGTTACTACAACGCGGTCGGCCACAAGCAGTATCAACACCTCAAACTCATGCGTCGGGTCACGGGCTATCAGCTGCCTCGGGTTGATCTGGTCAGCATCATGGAAGAGCAACGCAAGCGCACGGGCGTGCACTTGATCACGCAGCCTTTGGAGACAGCGATGAGGCAGACGTTTGCGGATCGCAAGCAGGCCATGCTTTTGTTGAATCGCCGAGGGTATGCCAACTACATCGCCTGCCCGGACAAGACGTGTGGCTGGATGAAGGTTTGCGATTACTGCGATGCGATGATGGTATATCACAAGGATCAGAAGCTGCCCAAGGGAGGCGTGGTGCGATGTCATCACTGCCAGGCTGAGCAGATGCTGCCTGAGCGTTGCCCGGAATGTGACAAGCATGTTTCGGTGTTCGGCCTGGGCACACAGCGGGTGGAGGAAGAGATCGCGCGGAAATTCCCGGACATTCGCATGTTGCGGATGGATTCGGATTCGATGCGAACGGGGCGCGATTACTTCACCGGGCTGGAGGCTTTTCGTCGCGGGGAAATCGACCTGCTTGTGGGCACGCAGATGATCGCCAAGGGCTTGGACTTTCCTAACGTTCGGCTGGTGGGGGTGATTGCGGCGGATACGTCATTGCACATTCCGGACTTTCGCGCTTCAGAGCGGACGTTTCAGTTGATTGCCCAAGTCGCCGGCCGGGCGGGACGGGGCGATGAGCCGGGGCAGGTGATGGTGCAGAGCTTTGACCCGAACAGCACGCCGGTGCAGTTGGCTTCCCGCCATGCCTATGACGAGTTTGCCAGGCAGGAACTGGCGGTGCGTGAGCGGACAGCTTATCCGCCGGTGGGCAGGATGGTAAGGATCGTGGTGCGCGACCGCGATGATTTGAAGTGTCATGACCATGTGCAGCAGTTGGCTGAACACCTGCGCGAGATGATTGATCAGAAGGGTTTGCAGGTGCGCATGATGGGGCCGGCCCCATGTGCGATCTCACGCATCGCCGAGTACTACCGGCAGCAGATGATTCTGTTGGCAGGCCCACCTCAGCCTGCAGTGACGTTGCAGAATTTGCTGGCTGCGATGCGCAGCCGATTCCATGTGAAGAGTGATATCCATACCGCGATTGATGTCGATCCGATTGATTTGCTGTAGATCGCAGCGATGGATCGTGCGGCAAACTCATTTCACAAAAAATAGTCGGCGCTGAGTTTAAAGTGCTGGCAGAGCTTGCGGATCATGGTTTTACTGAGTTGCCTTTCTCCACTGAGCAATCTTGACCCCAGTGTGCGGTCGCCGACCAGACGGCCTAAGTCAGAAACATTCATGGCAGACTCTTCCATGAGATACCGCAACTTTCGTTGCACTGACCAGCGCGGATTCTTCACAGGATGTTGTGCCTCTTCATAAACTTCGATCTGTGAGCTGAGAATTTCAAGATAATCGCGCTGATCGTCGGTCAGGTCGTGGCCGGCCATGAGTTCAACCATTTCCAAGGCATTCTCTAGTTCAACTTCATCATGAATCGGCCGTGGCAGATAGATACCTGCCAAACCGTCATACTTTCTGGGAAGGCTCTTGAATGTCAATTTTCGAGTCGTCGTTCTGCTCATAACGTGTCCTTCCATCGATTTTTGCTGTATTCGGCATGAGTCAGGAAACGCAAAATGAAGATGCGCTGCAAATCGTAATGTACCGCTGTGACCAGCCGATAATGGTTGCCTGCGATATTGAAGACAGTCACGATTCGCCCACTGGCGACCTTCACAGCATCAGCGTGAGCATAAACCTTGCGCACCTGCGAAAGATTCTTCCAACTGGCATGCCTGGCTGTGATAAACCAACTGTGCAAGGGTGCTGCAGCTTTGGGGTGCCTCCTCGCATAGTCTTCAATCGCTTTCCTTTTGATGATTCTCATGTCACTGTTGACATTTTATCATCATCGGGACAGATGCCAAGCCATTTGATGACTTTTTGTCACTTTTCATAAAAACAGCCCCGCCATGGCTGACGGGGCTTTCGCATACGCGTCTCGTTTAACGTCTGCTTGGGGAGATACGATCACTTTGCGAGAAGAACGCGATGCGGCTCTATGCTTATTGGTTCATTGTTACGCAGCCTCGGCCCCGCGGGTGCGGCGACGCCTGCCCACGGTGCGCTGATCCTCCGTCATGCGGCGGTCGGCATCACCGATGGCCACCTGCACCATCTGCCAGGGCGTCCGCGCCCAGATGTCGGCCCCGATTTCCTCCGCCAGCCCGTCGGCTCGATTAAACACGCCACCACCCACAGCAATCTGCACGCGCGGCGACATCTCAATGTCATGCATGTGGTCGATCAGCAAGCGCGTGGCTGGCACCGTGCTGGGCAAGGCACCAAAGACCATCAACAGGTCAATCTCATTGCTGCGCACCTGCTCGATGATTTCATCATTCGCGATGCCGCCGCCGCCGAAGAACACTTCAAAGCCTTCACTCTCCAACAGGTCGGCTGCCATCTGACAGGCCAATTCTTCAGGCTCGTCCGGCCCGCACAGCACAAGCGTGCGTCGGCCGTTGCGTGGTGACTGTTCCAGTCGAAGTTGCAGTTGGTCGGCCAGGCTTCGCATCAAACGTGTCGCGTAGTGATGAGCCAGCTCCGTCATCTGGTCGTTGCGGTAGAGTTTTTGAATCTGCTCGAGAACAGGCCAAAGCAGGTCGTTGTAGACTTCGTGCACGGTCATCTCAGAGTCGAGAACCTGGTTGATGAGTTGGCGTGCCGCCTGGCGGTGGCCGTTGATGAGAATGTTGAAGAATCTTTCGAGCAGGACATCGCGTGTCATGGCGTCACTCCGTTGATGATGGCATAGGCATTCCGTTGAACAAGACAAAAACAGGCGAAACCACACGTCCTTGTGTGCTTCGCACGCAGCTTGGGGACATGGGTCGGTCTTCCGCATCCGACCTGCCCTGCCGGGCCATCCGTCAGCCACCTGAGACATCGGACATGTCCCCACCTTGAGGATCAACGCGTGACATGAATTCTGCGCGGCAAGAGCAGCAAGTGCGCCTAAAACGGCATTTTTGGCCTGTAAATGGCGATTTTCCCACCTCGCGAAGCACCGATAACAAGAACATGCCCTGCGCACAAAAAATCTGTCCGCTTTATCGGATGCCAGACTTCAGTTGCAACGAGAACCGATACAACAACGTAGAATGAAACAGTCAACGCATGGGGCAACGGCAGATATTCGGAGTTCAAAAATGAAGATGCAAAGACGAAGCTGGGTGACTTTTGGAACGGTTGGCAGGGCGCTGGCCATCGCTGTGGTTGGATTATGGATGACCGCCTGCGCGACGGTGCCCTCGACAGGTGAGAAAGCGTTCATCCTGATCAGCCCGGAGCAGGAACTGCGACTCGGGGCCGAGGCTGCGCCGCAATTCAAGGATGCCTATGGCGGGGAGATTCCTTCCGCTTCCGTGCGGAACTACGTGCGCGAGATCGGCATGAAGCTGGCTGCGGTGAGTGAATCGCCTGACTTGCCTTGGGAGTTTTATTCGGTGGATTCATCTGTCATTAACGCATTTGCCTTGCCCGGCGGAAAAGTGTTTGTCACGCGAGGCATTCTGCAGGAAATGGACTCAGAAGCGGAACTGGCTGCAGTACTTGGGCATGAGATCGGCCACGTCACGTCGCGCCATTCCGCGCAGCAGATCAGCAGGCAACTGGCAGCACAGGTCATCATCGCAGGCATCGGCATCGCGGGGGAAGTGCGCGATGATGATGCGCTGCGCACCATCGGCGTGGGCGCTCAGGCTGGCTCAACGCTGTATCTCCTGAAGTTCGGCAGAGACCATGAAGACCAGTCCGACGAGTTGGGCGTCCGCTACATGACCAAACTCGGCTACAACCCAGAAGGCATGATTGATTTGATGGAAACACTGGCTGCCCAAGGCAACAGTAACACGGTCGAGTTCCTCTCGACGCACCCCCTGCCTCGCAACCGCATTGAGAACATCCGTGAGACTCTGGACGTGGCTTATCCCTTTAGAAATGACCCAACATCAGGACTTAGAGTGGGTAAGGATACATATAAACTGCGCGTGCTTGATCCGTTGAAACGATTGCCACCGCCGAAGCATCAGCCGTAGAGGAATGAATTTCCAATCAATTTGGTGCAAAAGACTCGATAGATTAGGATCATACTAACAAGATTACACGTTAGTACTGTTGGCGAATAGCATTGACATAAGCCATACGATGAATCAAATACCTAATCATAATCAGAGTTATTGATGATCATTGAGCTTCCCCCGTTTAGACGGGCGCGGGGGTTCGATTGATCAGGCGACCTG
>CAZJJN010000078.1:0-6963 GCA_964546335.1 uncultured Phycisphaeraceae bacterium | reverse complement strand
CACTCACCTATCATGGGGATGAAGTTTTGTAAGTTTTTGGATCGGTTATGTCTGACGTATTGACCACCGAATCACAAGCCTTAGCTACCGCAGGGGAAGTATTGCGCGTGGGTGGCGTGATCATCCTGCCTACGGAAACGGTTTATGGGCTGGCGACCTGTGCAGACAGCGCCAAAGGCATTGAACGCCTGGCCCGAATCAAGGGGACGGAGCGCGAGCGTGGCTATGCCGTGCATCTCGCGGCTACGGAAGACGCAGAACGCTGGCTGCCTGACGGGTACGGGCCGATCCGTCGTGCGATGCGCAAGCTTTGGCCGGGCCCGATCACGATGCGACTGGTCTTTCAGGATGAAACTCAATGCAAAAAGTCTCCAGCAATTCAGTCCTTGCAGGAGCGGGAACGGCAGGTTGTACTGGATGATCTGGTCGTGGCCTTGCGTGTGCCTCAACATTCTGCTGCGCGGGAAGTTCTGGCGTTGGTTGGCAAGACGGTGGTCATGGCCGGCGCTGCGACGAAAGGTGGCAGGCCTGCGCGGGAAGTCGGAGAAATCCCCACCTCGATGGCTGAAGCTGTGGACTTGATTGTGGATGGGGGGCGATCGCGGCTTGGACGCAGTTCGACCGTGGTGGAGTTTGATTTGCGAATGCCCTACCCCAAGCCGGTGCTTCGGCGAGCAGGGGTTTACGACGCCGGTTATATTCAACGGGCTATGACCAAGTCGATCCTGCTGGTTTGTACGGGGAATACGTGTCGCTCGCCGATGGCAGCAGCGATGGCGCGGCAGATGCTGACCCAGCGACTGGGGATCAGCGACAACGATCTATTGCGTCAAGGGTACGACATTCGCTCTGCGGGGGTGTCGGCGATGGATGGCATGCCTGCGACGCCAGAGAGTGTTCAGGCGATGCAAAATCGTGGCATGGATATTTCAAACCATCGTTCAGCATCCTTGACGAGTGAGAATCTGGCGAAGGTCGATCAGATATATTGCCTGACTGAAGGGCATCGACAGGCATTGCTGGCGATAGACCCGCAACTGGATGCGAAGGTCCGTCTTTTGAAAGAAGGTCACGATATCCAGGATCCTTACGGACAAGGACCTGAAGTTTATGAGCAATGTGCAGAAGAAATAGAGCAGGCGGTGGCTGCACGCATTGAGGAGATGTTGTCATGAAAATTGCGTTGGGCGCAGACCACCGAGGTGGCGAAATCATGGTCGAGTTGCGCGAGTTTCTGCAAAGCCAGGGACATGAAGTGATGTTTTTCGGTCCCGTGGATGAGAAGCCTTGCGATTACCCGGACACGGCTTATCAAGTCGGCTCAGCCGTGAGCAAGGGACAGACGGAGCGCGGCATCCTGGTCTGCGGATCAGGTATCGGCATGAGTATCGCAGCCAACAAAGTCGCGGCAGTACGGGCAGCACTGGTTCATGACGAAGTGGGCGCGGAGATGAGCCGACGCCACAATGATGCCAATGTGCTATGTCTTGCGGCTGATATGCTGGGTAAACGTATCATCGAACGTATCGTGGAAGTCTGGCTGAGTACTGAATTTGAAGGTGGCAGGCATGCCCGACGCGTGGCCAAAGTGAAGTTGATTGAAGCCGGCCAGGACCCGACCGAAGCCTCCGTCGAAGCTGCTGAAACAGCCTGATCGGCATCCGCGCAACTTGCAGGATGACCACATGGAAGTGTATTGACTGAAAGGGATGTTATGCCAACGGAGGTACCCAACAGATTATCTGGTTCGCCGGACTGGAAGGCCTGGTTTCCCATCCTCAATATGTCCGGAGCCTTTCGCATGGCTGTCAGCGCGCCGCGTCTGTTGCTGGCCTTGCTGATGGTTATTGTGATTTTCATTGGTGGCCAGTTGCTGGATTCCGTCTGGGGTAAGCGTGCATTGACAGGCAGCTTTGCCGTCTATGTCAACAATCCTGATAACTACGCGCAGGCACTTGAAGCCCACCGGGAACAGATTGGCCTGAGCATGGCGGCGCTGATTCCCAATCTGGAAGACGCAGAAAGGCAGTCGCTGGTCGAGAAGCACAACCTGCTTGATCTGCAAGCCGTGGCCAGGACACGCATCGTCAACGGCTACGAAAAACTGATTGATGATGCAGCAAGTGACGAGGTGAAGTCCAACATCCGTGAGCAGCGCGAAGTTGCTAAGCAAACGCTGGACGACATCGTGGATCAATCGTTCTCAGGCATCTTTGAAGTCGTGTTGATGCAATGGCGGGGCACGTCTGCTGCCATCCGCGACTTTGTACCCAATCCGTTAGCTCAAGGACCTGTGCCTCCCGAAGGGCGCTTCAATCGAGCTTTCATCGGCCTGGAGCGATTCTTCGCTGATGTGCCGGTTTGGCTTCTGCGAACACATCCCGGATTTGCGGCACTGTTTCTGCCTTTGATTCTGCTGTCGTTTGCCTTCATAGGCGGGTCGGTCGCGCGGATGCATGCCGTGCATGCGACGCGCGATCATCGCATCAGCGCGTTGGATGCCGTGGCGTATGCCCGTCGATACTTCGTCTGGTTTGTCCTGACGCCTTTGATCCCACTGGTGGTTCCCCTGTTTTTGGGCATTCTGGTGATGGTCGGGGCGTTTCTGCTGATGAATGTGCCGGGCCTGGATTTCGTCGGCGGGTTGATTTATCCGTTGGCGTTGGGCATTGGTCTGATCATGGCGATCATGTTGCTGCTGCTGGCTGCTGGCGGTGGTTTGCTCTACCCGGCTTTGGCCGTTGAAGGCACAGATGGGTTTGATGCCATCAGCCGAAGCTTCAACTACGTCATCACGCGCCCCTGGCGTTGGCTGACCTATTCATTGGTCGGCTTTGCTTACTCCGCGATTACCATCGTCGTGGTGCTCTGGTTGATCGGGTTGGCCATCGATGTGTCACACTTCTTCATCGAGTCCGGCACGGTTGTCGAAGTTGACGGGCAGGATCGCTTCCGTGTCCTGCTTGGTTTGGCTGGTGATTCGAGCGAAATGAACATCGTCTCTCGTGCAGCAGGGACTCTGCTGGCAATGTGGTTGACCGTGTTCAAGTTCCTGGTTCCCGCGTTCATCATCAACATCTTCCTGGCGACGCACACCTGGATTTATCTGTTGCTACGAAAGAGCACAGATGGATCGGGATTTGATGATGTCTATCTGCCTGCTGAAGCAGAAGCCGTGACCAACGCACAGGCCACAGATTGAGGTGGCCGATGTCTGACCAACATGTCCAGTTTCTCGCCCGATTGGCTTTTCTCTTAATTGTCGGCGCGATCTTGCCTGGTGGCTGTAGCGGACAGTCGAATCCCTCGAAGGACATCGGCCCAGGCCCGCGCATCATCAGTTACTCAGCCACGATCACGCGTACTCTGAACGACCTTGGTCTGGGCGATCGTATTGTTGCTGTGGGCTTGACCGATCCTGCTGCTCCCGATGATTTACCGCGGGTCGGGCACTTCATGAAGCCAGGCATGGAAAAGCTGCTGGCTTTGGAGCCGACGGACATTTTTGTCATGGCCGGAAGCGATCAGACAACTGGCATCGAAGCGATTACCAAACTAGGTCAGCAGCAAGGTTACCACGTGCATGTCTATGCTTATCCGCGAACCGTTCAAGCCGTGCTGGACATGATTTACAGACTGCCATCCGCACGAAGCGATGACGCGACACCCAGCCTCGGCGAAATAATGCAGGTTGAACAGCGAGCCAGGGTTTTACGTGAAAAGTTGCAGGCTCAACTCAACGCGATGCGCGATGTGATTGCCAGCGACAGCGAGGATCGTCCCGAGGTGCTGCTGCTCTTTGCCCCGGCTTCCGACCCCGGCCAGAGCGCTGCCAGCACCTACTGGGGCGTGGGCGGCCGGGCCGTGTATGGCGATCTGCTCCAGCAGTATCTGCAAGCAGACAACGTGGCTGGTGGTTATGAAAGGTCGGCTGTGGAGTTTGGATCCGAGCAACTGTTGGGCATGCAGCCAGAGGTGGTTCTTTTCATTGGCCCGGAGCAGGCTCCGCTGACGGACTTGAAGAAAGATGAACGTGTCGCGTTGCTGCGTGGTTTGGATATTCCCGCTGTGAAAACAGGCAGGATTTATCTGGTCACGCATCCGCATGCGATGCTGCATGAAGGCAGCGCCATCGCGGAGGTCAGTCTTGCCTTGGCCAAGGCTTTGTACCCCAAGAAGGCTCAGTCCCTGGAGGATCGTTGGCACGAGGTGTCAGACACTTTGGCCACGTCGGGGGACGAGCCATGACTCAGCCAGCAAGCAAGGTCTCGGGACGAGGGCGCTTCCTGACCATCGCGGTGATGTCGCTGGTGGTTCTGATCGCGATTGCAGTTGCCCGTTTGATGATCGGGCCTGTCGGGCCCATGGCCTGGCCTGAAGGCAACATCCTGCAAAGCGTCTGGCGGTTACTCGTCGCCGATTGGCTGTTTGGTGCAGAACCAGTCAGTACGATCGACATCCGTGTGTTGCGCATTCTTCTGGCCATCTGCGTGGGAGTTGCCCTGGCAATCAGTGGAGTGTCGCTGCAAACCTTGTTGCGCAATCCGCTGGCTGAACCTTTCATCCTCGGTCTGTCCACAGGGGCAGGCGTCGGCATCGTGGCGATGGAACTGCTGCAACAACAGACAGACCTGCCCATCATGACCGGCTATGTCGGTGCACTGGTCGGTTGTGGCATCAGTACCGCAGTGGTTTATGCCGCATCGCGCAGGCATGGCCTGATCGATCCGCTGGCATTGCTCCTCGCTGGTGTCGTACTCAGCACATTGGGTGGCAGCGTCATCATGCTCCTGAATTACCTTTTTGCGGAAGGTGACCTGAACACCAGCGTAGGCAGATGGATGATGGGGGGGCTGGATGAATCCATCCGAGGTGATCCGACACTGGTCATCGCGCTTGGTGTCATCGTCCTCTTGACCGGCTGGATGATCTGGCGAAGCGATGCCTTGGATGTGATGACGTTGAATGAAGATGAAGCGACTTCGCTGGGTGTCGATGTCGCGGCTATGCGCCGAAAATTGTTTCTGATCGCCACCGTGCTAGCTGCTGTGGCAGTCACATTGGGTGGGCCGATTGCTTTCGTCGGATTGGTCGCACCCCATTTGGCCCGACTGCTGTTGGGGCCTAAGCATCGCTCGTTGCTCGTGGTGGCGGGATTGATCGGAGCCTGCCTGATTCTGGCCAGTGATTTGTCGATCGCCATGATCAGCCGCGCGTTTGAGACAGGGCAGATGCCTTTGGGTGTCATGACCGCGATGATCGGCGGGCCTTTCTTCCTGGTCATGCTTCGTCGCGAAGTCGGGCGATGAATGGTCACGCAAGGCCGACCGGTGTAAACACACAGTACCAACCTGCCGCGCACCTGTCCCTGCTTTGCTACACTCGTAAGCATGCTTGCTTGTGTTCATAGCTTTGTGCTCCAGGGAATCGATCCGCTGCCATGCGAGGTGGAAGTCGATATCACGGACATCGGCCTGCAGAAGATGACGATCGTCGGCCTGCCTGATGCCGCCGTGAAAGAAAGCATCGAGCGTGTGCGGTCTGCCATTACCAACTCGGGCTACCCATTCCCCATTACCCGTCTGTTGATTTCGCTTGCCCCTGCCGACATCCGCAAGGAAGGCCCTTCGTTTGACTTGCCCATCTCCATTGGGTTGTTGATCGCGCAGAAGGTGATTCGCAGCAAGCGACAGGAGGATTATCTCTTCGCTGGCGAGTTGGCATTGGATGGGCGCGTCCGTCCGGTGGCAGGCATCATCAACCTGGCGATACTAGCTGCCAAGCTAGGCAAGCGTGGCGTGATCGTGCCCGAAGCCAACGCGCCCGAAGCAGCTGTGGTGCAGGACATTGAAGTCATCCCAGTGGGGACGCTGACCAGTGTCGTGAGTTTTCTCAATGAAGATCTGGAGATTGAGCCGCACCCGGCCATCGATGTCGGCGGGATCATCGAACGCGATACGCCTCCCGTTGATTTCTCTGATGTCAAAGGGCAGGAAGGGGCCAAACGAGCGATGCTCATCGCGGCAGCGGGGGCCCACAACATTCTCATGATCGGCCCGCAAGGTACGGGTAAATCCATGCTCGCCAAGGCGCTGCCTGGCGTGTTGCCTTTACTTTCCATCGAGGAGTCTCTGGAGGTGACGCGCATCTACTCCAGCGTCGGCCAAATACCAGAGGGCATGCCAGTCATCACCCGCCGACCGGTACGCTCGCCACACCATACTGCCAGCAGCGCAGCGATCATCGGCGGTGGCGCTATCCCCCGGCCCGGGGAAGTCAGCCTGGCGCATCATGGCGTGCTGTTTCTTGATGAGACCGCTGAATTCCCTCGCAATGTGCTGGAAACATTGCGCCAGCCTCTGGAAGATGCGAAGGTGACCATCGCGCGCTCGCATAGCTCGCTGGTCTTCCCTGCCCGTTTCATGCTGGTGGCAGCGCTTAACCCGACAGCCAAAGGAGATACGCCGACAGATGAATACTCGCAGCGGGATATGGATCGTTACCTCTCGCGTTTGAGTGGGCCATTGCTGGATCGGTTGGATATTCATGTGGAAGTGCCCCGCATTTCCTACGAGAAACTGGCTGGTCGCAGTGGGGGGCAAACTTCGGAAGAGCTTCGGCAACTGGTTCAGGAAGCGCGAGCTGTGCAAATTAAGCGCAACGGCGGCAGCACAACACCCAACAGCGCCTTGATGGGCAAACAACTCGACATCTTTGCTGCCATGGATGACATGGGTAAAGCCCTGCTCAAACAGGCCATGACGGAGTTGGGTTTGAGTGCCCGCGCGTATGACAAGATTCGCCGCGTCTCGCGCACGATCGCTGACCTCGAAGGCAGCGAGTTGGTGCAAAGCCATCATGTCGCCGAAGCGATTCAATATCGCCTGCTGGATCGCAGACCAACTTAGAGCGTGTCCAAGTCATTCGTAGCGGGGTGCCACGGCTTGACCGAGTTTTACTGAG
>CAZJJN010000077.1:0-7665 GCA_964546335.1 uncultured Phycisphaeraceae bacterium | reverse complement strand
ATCAGCATGATTCAAGGCCCGAGCACGGGTATTGGCTCAGGGACTCTATCAATCACGCCGCGCTCGACCAGACCGTTTGCGATGTAACGTAGGTGCTCATTCACATAATCGAGCAGGATCTGATCCTTGCCAGGCGTCCAGCCGAACTTGGGTAACTCACGATACGCTTCCCGGCCAGTCCACCCCTGCACCAGCATGCGATACATCGCCACCGCTGCCCCCGTCCGCTGCGCCCCGGCTGCACAATGCACCAGCACCCGCTGATCCTTCTCCAAGCCATGATGGATTGCTGACAATGCGAGGATGTAATGATCCGGATCGCCGACCGAATCACCCCCCAGAGGGAAGCGATGCATCGGGATGCCCAACTTGTGGGCCGCTACGAGTTCCGCAACCTGGTTGGGATCGTGTTCTTCATAATGAAGCAGATTGACAATGACATCGATGTCGTTCTCCGCAAGCACCTGTTCAACCTGGCTTTGGTCAATCTGCCCGGAGCGATACAGCTTGCCGGGCATCACCTCACCCCACTTTTTGGGGGGCTGCCAGGCAAAGTAGATGGTTGCGGACGCGGCGACGGTCATGCAGGCACAGAGCAGAAAGACCCCGCTGCCGACAAGCCAGTTCGACAGGGCAGGTCGGTGTGAGAGCGATCGCGTGTGATTGATCTGTTCTTGCATGGTCATCAATTCAGGCAGCTTACCACGGCGGATTGTCATTCGCGCAACTGGCTGCGTTAAATTATATTCTGCGATAGACTGAGAGGTCGAGTCAATGCCTATTTTCTTTCTCATGAGTCTTTGCCATGAACTATCGACAATTTCTGACCGCCAGCCTTGTTTTAACGATTCTCATTGGTTGTGCCTCTGCCGAAACCTGGAAGCTGACCAACATCACCAAGCAAGATTACAAGCACGAACCGCTTCGTCTGGGCTTCACAGCCCCGGATGGCAAATTCCACATCACCAAGGATGGTCAGCCGATCCCCTTCGCTGTCATTCCAGACATGTGGACGGATGAGAAACAGATCTGGGTGGTCACGGACTTGGCATCCAGTGCGTCGGCCACGTTCGCGAGTGTGCCGGGCGAAGGTGATGCCATTGACCAGACCAGCGGGCCGGTGAAACTGGCGCACAAGGGCAACACCATCATCCTTGATAACGGCAAGGTCGCGGTGCGCCTTGGTGGCTCGGGTAAAGCTCCCGCACCTATCGCATCAGTGAAACTCGGCGACCAATGGGTCGGCCAAGGCGGTTGGGATACGCCACTCAAACCGGTCGATTGCAAAATCACCGTGTTGGCGGAGGGTAACCCCTTTGCTCGTGTCCGCCTGCATTACACCTTCGATGGCAAAGCCGGATTGAAAGGTGACCTGGATGCGTTTGCGACGATTGATGTGACGCTTTATCCCGGGTCGCCTGCCGTGGTGATTGATGAGCACCATGCCATGCCGCGCGGTTCAGCCTGGACATTTAATGCCACGGCCAATTGGTCACCCAGCGAGGCTTACCTGCAACCGCATCACATCGGGCCAAGCGGACAAGGGCCAAAACGCTTCGGCAAGCAACCGCTCAAGCAAGGCAGCATTCCCAATCAACCCAAAGAGCTATTGCTGAACCTGTTCCCCCGTTGGAACCAGCATTACAAAGATGGCTGGTTCGCAGCGGCAGTGAATGATAACCATCTCGTCGGGGCTTTGGTCGTTCGCGCAAGTCTGTGGTACTGGATGCACGACAATGCGATCGAAACGCTCGTGCCTGAGGATGGCCAAATGACTTTACGCTGCCCGACATGGAAAGGCACGCGACATTGGCTTCTGCTCGCTGGCCAGGCATCACTGGCAGGACAGGAAAAAGACTTGGCCAACTCACTGGGATTTGAGGCGCTGAACACCATTGCCCATGCGATTCCCGTTCAGGATTGGCCGGGCGCGAAAGGCAACTTCAAAGGCTACTTCCCCTTCACAGGCAATATCAACCCCACCGGGTTCTGGCGGCAGTTGGGTAAGAACGCTGTGCGCAACGCAGGCAAAACCAATGACAGCTTGTCTCAACTCACCTACAACCAATGGCTGATGCACCCGGATGTGTATGGCAGCTACTGGCTGTTCCACTCGCCTGAAAACCCCAACTTCTTCACCGACTTTATCAAGGTCCCCATCGGGGAGATGGCCCAATTGCGCAACCATCCGCAGTTTCCCAAACTGGCGAAGATGGTCGAACAGAAGTTCCACGAAGATCTGTATCACTCCGTCACTTTGCCCGGCGGGGCTGGACAGGAATGTCCCGGTTATTTGAACCATGCCATCCATGCGTGGGAGCAGATGGCCCCGATGTGCAAGCAATACTTCGGCTTCGACCCGCGTTCCTGGCCTCGCTTCCAGGCAGCCAAAGATTTCCTGCTGCACACCAGCCAACCTGTTGCACCCGGCCAGCGCTGGGCACACCCCGGCGGCGACACTCATCCCACCGGCCCGAAAATCACCGGCAGCGTCAAAGGCTTCAAAACCGAAGAACTGCCCGGCTTCGGCATCGTCTTTCGCAACAACGCAGGCAATGCTGACGAAACCTATCTCGCTTTCAAGAGTGGGCCTAACCGTGGCCATTACCACGGCGACCAACTCAGCTTTCATTACTGCGCCCACGCCCGACAGGTGGCCATCGATCACATGTGCTCTTACGCCCCGCGTGCCGGCCAGGAACACGTGCACAACCGTGTCAGCTTCTCCACCAAGGACATGCCTTACGCCAACATGGATGGCTACGAACGCGTCATTGCCTTCAAGCCGGGCGACAAGGTGGACATAGCTATGGGCCAAGTGGAAAGCCCACGCATGCGCGAGATGACAAAGCTGCCACCCGAAGATTGGCATGCAGAATATCCGCAGCGCAAGTTTGATGAACTCTTGAAATATCGTCGTACGATCGTGCAGATCAAGAATGAAGCGGGTGAAGATTACTTTGTCATTCGCGATCAATACGACGCACCCAAGGATGTGGCTGCAACCTTTAACCTCCACGTCCTGACCAAGGATCGCAAACGCCAAGGCAATACCATCGAGTTTGGCAACTTGAATGTCTTCGTTGCTGCCCCGGCTGAGTACAACTACGACACGCTTGACTGGTCTTTCACCCAGCGAGGACACAGCGAAAGCACACTGGGCATTCGTCTGACTGATACGAAACATACCGGCCAGTTCATCACGGTGCTGCATCCCGGCAAGCTGCCTGAGACTGAGTCCATCGAGAATGGCGTGAAAGTCGGCGATGTTGCCGTCACCTTCGCAGGCAATATCGATGATTCAGACGACACCACCTACGTCACCGTCAAGAAAGGCGATGCAACCATCGCGCAACTGACAGGCAAGGACATCGACATGGAACGCAGTCAGGGCGAGATCGGCCTGTTCGTGCCTGATGCGGGTTATCCCTTTGGTCCAATCCCGGATTGGCTGGCCCGGCAGCGATTGAAAGTCCCAGACTGGGCCCCGGACTGGGCCAAGGATATTCGCAATCGCAAGCAGTAGGTCCGACGTGCCCGTCCGAGCCGACCTGCCCAGGCAGCATTGAAAAATGCTCCTCAACGCATCTTGCTGCACTTAGCCATGCCGCGATAAGAACATCGCAGTTCGTGTAGAGTCAGATCATCACAGGAACCCGGCCTGAAACTGCCTGACCGTTACAATTGACCGCCTTTGTAATTTCTCGCGCGAAAACCAGGCCCTTGGGTTTGTCATCCCTTGGCTTGAATTGTTTACTTCGATTGTCGCAGGCAAAAGCCTTGATGCGACATGAAAACACCCTCTCCTGCGGATTCCTTTCCGCGACACGCCTACGCACATGACCTGGCCGCTACCCGCGACCGGGTCATTTTCATTTCATTGCCCGATTTCCCTGCCGTTGCCACCCGTTTGCCATAAGACCCGCCAGCCTTTACATTGCCTGTCCCGTAGGGCGTGACTTGCGCCCCTCCAGGCCATAACCAAACCCAAAGCAGAAGGACAGCGCCATGAGCGATAAGCCCAATGCCGTCATCGGTCAGTCCGGTGGACCGACCGCCGTCATCAACCAATCTCTTGTCGGAGTCGTCGAAACGCTGCGAGACAGCGGGAAGGTCGGCAAGATTCTCGGTGCCCACCATGCGGTGTCAGGCATCGTCAAGGACGATTTCATCGAGTTGCAGGACATCCCGCAGGATCGGCTGGATCGCATTGCCCAGACCCCATCCGCCGCACTCGGCTCCTCGCGTGATAAGCCTGACGAAGCCTACTGCGAGCGCATCTTTGAAGTGCTCAAAAAACGCGATGTGCACTACTTCTTTTACGCCGGTGGCAACGACAGTTCCGACACCTGCCGTATCGTCAACGAGTTGGCCAAGAAGGCTGGCTACGAGCTGCGCTGTTTCCACGTGCCCAAGACCATCGATAATGACCTGGCCAACAATGACCACACGCCCGGCTTCGGCTCAGCGGCCAAGTTCGTAGCGCAGGCAATCATGGGCGACAATCTGGACAACAAGGCCCTGCCTGGCGTAAAGATCGACGTCGTCATGGGGCGCCATGCCGGCTTCCTGACTGCTGCTGCCCGCGCGGCACGCCAGCATGAAGAAGATGGCCCGCATCTGATTTACGTACCCGAAGCCGCGTTCGATATTGACAAGTTCCTGGCTGATGTGGATCGCGTCAATACCAAGCAAGGCAGGTGTCTGATCGTGGTCAGCGAAGGCATTCACGATAAGGATGGCACCCCCATCGCCGTGAAACTGGCTGAGCAATCCAGTGGTGACGTTGAACGCGATGCCCATGGCAACGTCCAGCTTTCAGGTACTGGTGCGCTGGGTGACTTCCTCTCCCAACTCATCAAAGACAAGCTGGGGGTCAAGCGCGTCCGCGCGGATACGTTCGGCTACCTGCAGCGCTCATTCGCCGGCTGCGTGTCTTCCACTGATGCGGAAGAAGCGCGTCTTTCAGGTCGCAAGGCTGCGGAAGTGGCGTTGGGTGGTGATGTCGATGGCTCGATTGCGATTCAGCGTGTCAGCGATAATCCCTACAAGGTGGAATACAAGCGAATTGAACTGACGGACGTGGCTGCCAAGACCCGCACGCTGGATCCCAAGTACATCAAGAACGGCTGCGACATTGATGCCAGCTTCCTCGATTACCTGAACCCGATCATCGGCAAACTGCCTGTGGTCGAAACACTGCGTGGCAGTTAATGCACACGATTCAAAATTGAAACAAGAAACCGCGTCGAATTCGGCGCGGTTTTTTTGAGCGTGCCCAAGTCATTCCTAGCCGGGTGCCACAGTTTGACCGAGTCCGCGAGACAAATTGTGCTTTTTATGGTAGGCCGTGCCCCATCAACTGACTGTGCTGTCGACAGAAAACAGAAACGGGCCGGGTGGCTGTGTAAACTCTTGACGAATCCTGAGCTTGTCGAAGGACTTTGGGAGAGAGTTAACACAGATATGCTCAAAACCTTGCTCATATCATGGCCATGCTGAAGCGATGGTCACGCTACCCAACTCAGGTTCTTACTGGTGCGTGGGAAGAAGAGAGTTTCTCGCTAAGGCGCGAAGACGCGAAGAGCGCCAGATAAATAGGGCTTGATGGATTGCGAACCTCTGCGTCCTTCGTGTTCTCCGTGCTTCATCCCTAATTTTCTTCGTGGTGAGGGACGTCATGCTCATATCATGGCCATGCTTCGGCCATTCGACTTCGCTCAGGACTTCTCGATGGCCACGCCACCGATGTAACTTTGCTGACTCTGCGTCCTTCGCGTCTTTGCGCCTTGGCGTGATGCTCTTTCTTTTTCAACTCACTGAATATCATGGCCATGCTGAAGCGATGGCCATGCCACCCACCACGCCAAACTTATCGCTCGCGTGTCGTCAAGGCGTGGCACCAAAAGCGCGACGATTGGACCAAGCCTGCTCTATATGCGATCTTTGGGTCGTAAAGGTCTTTTCACTTTGAACGCGCGGTTGCCTTTGAACTGGCCGATGTGGCCGATGTACTTGCGGCGTCCCTCAATTTCCAGTGTCAGCGGGGCATTGGCAGGCTTGTCGGTCAGAATCACATCACCGACTTGAAGTTCGCGCAGTTCCTTGAGCGTGATCGTCGTATCCGCAAGCAGGCCTCGTGCGGTCAGTCGGGCGCGGTCGATCTGGTGCACCAGTTTGCGACGATGCTCCTGATTGCGCTTGCCTTTCTTGTAGGCTGCCCATGTCTGGTTGGAGAGTTTCTCCACCACGGGTTCAATGACGTTGTACGGAATGCACAGACTCATGGTCCCAGCCCGGCCACCCATCTTGAGCTCAAAGCCCACCACCACGACCGGTTCGTTCGGCTGAACGATCTGAACCAGTTGCGGATTGCTTTCCATCTCCTTGACTCGGAACTGAGCCTTCACAATTGTTTCCCAGACTTCTTCCATCGCACCGACCGCCCGTTGCGTGATCTTGTTGACCAATCTTTCTTCGATGGCAGTCAAAGGCCTTTGCGGAATGAACAGATCCGCATTCGACCCACCCAGCAGGCGGTCGATAATCGGGTACACAATCAGCGGGCTGATTTCCAGGCACATATTGCCTTCGAGAGGCTCGCAGGTCAGCAGGCTGAAGCAAGTCGGGTTGGGCAGGCTGTGCGTGAACTCGGAGAAGGTCATCTGCTCAATGTTGGCAACCTTCACCTCCACGATGGTGCGCAGGAAGCCTGACAAAGCTGCGCCAAAGTTTCGACTGAACCCATCGTGCAACGTTTCCAGCGCCCGCATCTGTTCCTTGCTGACGCGTTCCGGGCGTTTGAAGTCATACGGGCGGACTTCGATGTCATCTGTCGGACGGCGACGTCGGCTGAAAACCTGCGTCGTGTCGCTGCGCTCCTCGGTTTCAACATCGCCGCCTTCCACTGCTGCCAACAGGGCATCGACTTCGGATTGGTCAAGGACTTCTGACATGAAACTGAGGTTCTCCGCGCAACAGACCTACTCCTGTTATCGGGAGAAACGCCTGCTATTCTGCACTGACGGATATCATGGCAGGGAATCATGCTGAGCAAGTTTCAGTATGCCTTTCACCTGCTGCAACATACACAGGAAAAATTGACATGTCTTTGACCCAAGAGCAGATCGAGCGATTGAAAAACGAGTTACCGGACCTTCAACCCCCCGTGGCGAACTATGTTCCGGCCGTGCTGGCTGGGGAGTTCATCTATGTCAGCGGGCAGTTGCCCATGCAGGCAGGCAAGTTGGCGTGCGAGACAGGCATCGTGCCCAACGCTGTTTCCATTGAGCTTGCGAGCAAGGCCGCGGCGTTGTGTGCGCGCAACGGACTGGCAGCCGTGGGCTGGGCCATCAATGGAGACTGGGCGCGGTTCGTTCGTGTTGTGCGGGTCGGTGTGTTTGTCGCTTCCGCAGCAGACTTTCACGATCAGGCCAAGGTCGCCAACGGCGCCAGTGATTGGCTGGGTGACATGCTGGGAGAAGCTGGCAAGCACTGTCGCGCTGCGGCGGGTGCGGCAAGCCTGCCCTTGGGGTCGCCGGTCGAGGTGGAAATGATCGCGCAGATCACGCTTTCATGATCGCGCGGGATGATGATGGTCGCAGCCGGTTGGTCTTATACGCATCCCACTCTTACACTGCGCGCAAGTTAGGTATCTGTTCGGGT
>CAZJJN010000076.1:0-7903 GCA_964546335.1 uncultured Phycisphaeraceae bacterium | reverse complement strand
CTGAAAAGAATCGCAAGGTTGTGGGTTGGCTCAAGCAGATGAACGGCTATATGGGTAGCCGGGTCGGCGTGGACTACGCAGAACCTTTTTTCATGCGTGAGCCTTTGGGCTTGAGCGGTTTGGGTGAACTGTTGTGATGGTTATATCCGCCAAAGCATGGGCAAAAGCATCAACGCGGGCAGCACGATGATGAGAAACAGCAACGTGTTCCATATCCACGCCAAGGTCGCGAAACGGGCATCCAGATGGAACAGGTTGGCCAGCATGACCGTCATCACCGCGGTAGGCATGAACGACAGCAATAGCAGCGTCTGTTCTGCGTAGCCAAAGAGTCGCAAAGGCTCAGGCCCAAGCCGCACAAGATAAATCAAACCCGCAATGACGAGGGGAACGATGAGAAAACGCACACCAGCCAGCGCGACATGTTGCCTGGCATAACTGAAGAATTGGCTGACGTGCAGCCGCATCCCGATGCCGACGTAGGTACCAAAGCAACCCGCAAAGACCAGCACTTCCATCAGGACATCCACGGCTACGTGCTCAGGCCTTTGCCAGGGCGAAATGGACATGATCCACCCACCCAAGGCGAAGTAGAGCGGCATGGAACGAATGTCGAGGAAGTTGGCGATGATCATCCGCCAAAGGGGCAAGTCCCCTTCCGCTTCGCCAAAGTGTCTACATATATTGAACGTGACTGGGATGCCCACGACCTGCATCACCGCGGTGTAACTAAGCGCGTAGGCCAGGGCTTTGTCTTTAGGCATGATCAGGCTGTAGCAGAGGAATGCCCCAAGTGTGATGCCGATGTTTGAAATCGCACACGCACTGGCAAACACGCCAACCTGTTTGCGATCCGTACAAACCAGTTTCGCCAGCGGGATGGAACTGAGTCCAACCCCTGCGACCAGCACCACCTGAAACACCACCAGCCAGACATTGGACCAGGCGGCGGGTAACCCCCAAAGGGAAATGAAGAACGCAGGCGACCATGTCCACAAAATCGTGTGCAGGTGAATGTCCCGGCTGCGATCTTCCTTAAGCCAACCTTTCACGCGCGAGACATAGCCCAGAAACAGCGACGCGATACAGAAGATCACGAAGATCGAAAATTTGATGGCCGGGTCATCAGGCAGCATCAGTTGTTCACAAAGGCGTTGTAAATCGCGCGCATGGCTTTATCAAAGTCTGCCACTTCAATGCCCACGATGATGTTCAGTTCGCTGGAACCCTGGTCGATCATGCGCACGTTGACTTTCGCCTCAGCAAGGGCGGCAAAAAGCCGGGCTGCGATGCCGGGCGTATGGGCCATGCCCCGCCCGACCGTGGCGAGCAACGCAGCTTCGGGGTTGACGTCAATCGTGTCCGGCTCGACCTCGGCCTGGATCGCTTTCACCACGTCATCGACCTTGCCTTCAATTTCGCTGTCCGCCACGACGATGGACATGGTGTCGATGCCTGAGGGCAGGTGTTCAAAGTTGACGCCATGCCTTTCCAAAGCACTGAGCACACGACGACCAAAGCCCAGTTCGCTGTTCATCAGGGCTTTTTCGATGGTGATGATGGTGAAGTCCTTGCGGCCGGCGATGCCAGTGATACTACCAAGATTCGTGACTGAATCTGCCCCGCGCACGATCATGCTGCCGGGGTCGTCAGGTTGATTGGTGTTGCGGATGTTGACGGGGATGCCAGCCTCGCGCACGGGGAAGATGGCTTCATCGTGCAGCACCGTCGCCCCCATGTAAGCCAGCTCGCGCAGTTCGCGGTAGGTGATGGTTTCAATGGGCTTGGGGTTATCGACGATGCGCGGGTCGGCCATGAGCAGGCCTGACACATCCGTCCAGTTTTCGTAGATGTCCGCGCCGATGCCAGCAGCAATGATTGAGCCGGTGATGTCGCTGCCACCACGGGAAAATGTTTTCACGTTGCCGTCCGGCCCGGTGCCATAGAAGCCGGGGATGACAGCCCGTTCGGCGACTTCAAGTCGTTCGCGGATGGCGTTGTAGGTGCGGGTGCGGTCAATGCGGCCACGCGTGTCGAAGAAGATCACTTCCGCGGCGTCGATGAATTCATAGCCGAGTACAGCGGCGATGATCGGGCCGTGAAGAAACTCCCCGCGACTGCCTGCGTAATCCACGGTTGCCCCGGCCAGCAGGTCGGCCTTGACTTTGTCCAGTTGCGGCTGAAGATCGATGTCGAGTTTGAGTTGATCGACGATGCCCAGGTAGCGGTCGGCCACGCGCTGGAATAGATCATCAATGGGGACGCCTTGCGCAGCGGTTGCCTGACAGAGCAGCAGCAGGTCTGTGACCTTCTGGTCTTCCTTGAAGCGTTTGCCGGGGGCAGAAGGGACGACAAACTTGCGGTCGTCATCGGCCTCGACGATGGATTTGACTTTGAGGATCTGTTGCGGGTCAGCCACACTGCTGCCGCCAAACTTGCACACCTTGATGCCCATGGATGATTGACTCCGATTGAGGTTCAAGCTGCACACTTTACCGATGTGTGAAAACGATGCAGGACAGGTGCTGAAACGGGGGTTTGGCTGACGTGGAACTTTCCGGGATCAATGCCCGAAATGGCCAAACTGACAAGGCAAGGGACGCTATCAAGCGGTGTGAAAGAAAAAAACCCGCACCACTACGCGAGGTAGTGATACGGGCTTCCGGGGGCAAATTCAGGTGTGGCTTTCTCGCCACACACATCAGTATAGTCTCGCAAATATGAGAAGCAAGTCGCCCAAGCAAAAATTTCAATCGGACAGATGAACGAAAAGGAGAATTAGGGGAAATCTTGTTTCATTTGCAATCAAGAATTTCCTTATTCATTGAAATGATTGATCTTACGATGATTGAGCAACATTTTGTAGCGCATTACTGACATAAATCTCACCAAAAAATAATTTTTTGTCGCTGTTTTTCTCGCGGCCGTTCACTGTGGAAAACCTGGCAATTGACCGAACTCGAGCGGCACGGGCACGATTGTGAAACCATTTTCCCCGATCAGCCGTCCTAATACTCACATCCAAAGTGACGTAGAATCAGTCTCGGCCAAGTTGGCTGACCCGATCACCTACACGATCAAATGAGGATTGCCATGCCCCTGTTTTTTCAAATGCCCTGCACAGGAACCCGTTTCATGACCAAATTTCAAATCACTCACCCCATCCTGGCTGGATTGCTATGCTTCCTGCTAATGTATTCCCCTTCAACAACAGCGCAAGCTCAGGCCGAGGAAGCAGTCGCGCAGACCAAGCCAACTGAGGGGTATGAAATCCTTCAGCAGACACCTGACCGCATCATCGCAGTCCTGCCCAATCGACTGGTGGTGGTGGCTCAGGAACTCAAAGCGTCGCCAGTCGTCTCTGCCAATGTCTTTGTCAAAGCAGGCAGCATCTACGAGCAGGAATTCCTCGGTCAGGGTGTCTCCCATGCTTTGGAGCACCTCGTCTCAGGCGGCACCACGACGACGCGAGCTGAAACCGAATCCAACGCCCTGCTCAGCAAGATGGGCGCTCAGGTCAATGCAGCGACCAGCCTGAACCAGGTGCGTTACTTCATCAACACCACCAAGGGACATACGGAAGAAGCCGTTGACCTTTTGAGCGACTGGGTCGCGCGCAATGCAGTCAATGAGCGCGAATTTGAACGCGAGAAAACCGTGATCCACTCTGAGTTTGCCATGGGCCGAGGCCAGCCGAATCGCGTGATGTGGAAAGTCACGCAGGCAGCGCGTTGGTCGCAACACCCGGCTGGGATTCCCACCATCGGCTACCTGGAGGAGTTCGACAAGCTGACCCGCGATGATCTGAAGCGCTACTACGACCGCCGTTACGTGCCCAACAACATGGTCATGGTCGTCGCTGGTGACATAGACAAGCTTGCGATCATCAAGCAGGTCGCCAACACGTGGAAAGATATTCCCGCGAGAGAAATCCCGGCCATCGACATGCCGGTCGAACCCGAACTGTCGCTTGATCAGCCTCGCGTGCTTGCCAAGGCTGCCCCCGTCGCTCATCCGCAGGTGCGCATGTTCTGGCCAAGCACCAGACTCGGTGACGAACATGACTACGCACTCGATCTTCTAGGCGGCGTCCTGGGGCAGATGGAAAGCTCGCGACTGACTCAATCGCTTCGCAATGAAAAACGACTGGTCAACAGTATCTCGGCCTTCAACTTCAGCACCGATTACACCCGCGGGTTCTTCGGCGTGGACTATGAACTGAGCGATGCCGCTGCTCAAAACCTCAGCGACGAGCAACTGCTTACCAAAGTCCGAAGCGAAGTCCTGGCTGAGATCGAAAAAATCAAAACGCAAGGCGTCACCCAGGCGGAACTCGACCGCGTCCGTAAGCAGACCGTTGCCTACGCGGTCAACAGTGCTCAGACAGCGCAAGGCCTGGCTTACCGCATCGGGTCTGACATTTTGACCTACGGCGATCCGGATCATCTTCAAACTTACCTCCAAGGCATCGAGAAAGTCACCAGCGAAGACATTCAGAAAGCTGCGGAAGCCTTACTAACTGACAACAAGCGAACCGAAGTGGTTCTTCTGCCCCAGGGGCATGCCCTGATTGAAAAACTGCCCGAGGCTTCGGAAAAGCCGAAGCAAACCGGCGAAGCTGAAAAAACGAAAGTTGAACTGGATAACCGTTCCCTGATCACCACACTCAAGAAAGAGACGGATTCGACGGCGAAGGAACCAACGCTCCGCATCGATCAGGCGAAAATGCATCAGTTAAGCAACGGCCTGCGCGTGATCGTGCAGGAAAGTACGGTTGTCCCTTCCGTTTCGATGCAGCTTTTCCAGACCGGTGGTTTGCTTTCTGATCAGCCGGGACAGGAAGGGGTTGCCAACGCGGTGGCGATGATGCAGATGCGTGGCACGCGATCCATGACTGCTCAGCAATTGGCCCAGCGCATCGAAGACCTGGGGGCCAGCATCTCGGTGAACGTCGGCAACAACACGACCTACACCAGCGCGACCGCGCTCAAGGAAGACTGGAAAACGATCTTTGGCCTGATGTCGGAAGTCGTGCAGCATCCCAGCTTCCCTGAAAGCGAATGGCAGAACATGCAACGGCTGATCCTGGCATCCATCGCGCGAAGCAAGGATTCGATCTGGACGGAACTGCGTCTGCAATTCCGCGACTTCTATTATGAAGGACATCAATGGTCGCAGCTTCGCACAGGCAAACCTGACGTGGTGCGCAACCTGAGCGTAGATGACCTGAAAGCATTCCATGAGCAGCATCTCGGTGCTGACCAGGCGGTGCTGGTGATTGTGGGTGACATCAAAACAGCGGAGGCATTGGAAGCTGCGGAGCAACTCTTCGGCAGCCTGCCTGAGAAAGCTGAGAAAGCTGTGGATGCCCAGTCACCAAAGCCTCGCGACGCGGCGGTCATCCAGCGAAGGACGAACAAGGAAGACACCGCAGCGGTCATCATCGGCTTTGGCCCGTTGCCTACCGTTGAAAATGAAGATGCCGCGGCTTTAAGGGTGCTGTCGTATGTGTTTGACCGCTTCCCCTCCGGCCGACTTCCCGAAGCCTTGCGCGGGCAAGGGCCCGGCTTGGTGTACGGCGTGTGGGCAGCCCCTTCGTTGGGGACACAGCCCGGCCACTTTGAAATCGGCTTCAACTCCACGCCTGAAAGTGTGTCGCTGGCGATCTCGCGAGCGGTGCGCAGTTACCAGCACTTGCGTGACCATGAAGTGACGGCGGATGAGTTGGCCGCAGCCAAGGCAGCCGTGCTGACACGCGAGTACATGGGAGCCCAGTCCAACAGCCAAAGGGCCACCAGTCTGGCACTGGATGAACTGTATGGCTTGGGCATTGATGCTCGCGAACGCCTGCTGGAACAGGTCAACGCGCTCACAGCAGAGCAATTGCAGCAGGTGGCTGCGAAGTACCTGACCTCACCTGTGTTTATTGTCGTGACGGATAAGCCGATGCAGATGGAGCAACTACTCAAAGCTGCATCGGGCGATGTCAAGGATGACTGGCAACCCGGCCCGGCCAAGACGACTGTGCAGATTCATCGGGAGCATTGAACGGAAAGACATAAATCTGAATGAGTTAATTTATTAGATCTGGTTTGTTTTTATAAGTAATATAATTTATTCACTGCATGGTGTTGTTGCATCGGGTGGTATCATTGAAACGCGATCATGACGATACAACTCATAGACATGGCAACTGGATTCGCTGGGTGACGCATCCTTGGCTGCTCAACGTCCTTCGTACAGCATGGCGGAAAGATAGAGAAACACATGTGGATGGCTGGTGCGGCCACTGTGGTTATCCGATCTTCCCGCATAACGAAAGTTGCCCGGAGTGTGGCAACCCCTTCAAAGACAATCTAAGCTACATCACGCCGAGTGATCTAAAAGTAGCTGGCCTGCTTTGGTATCGGGTGCTAATACCCATCGTTTTGCTAGGAATTAGTGTTGGCATCACTGCTTTGATTGCTAATTCAATTCATCATGAAATACATAGGAATGAAGTTTCTACGAACTTTTTCGCCAACCCAACAGGTCATAAGCCATACATTACTTCTGGAACAATAAGAGCATATACCTACAAATTATCAAGTTCATTTATACTTGGTTATAAAATATATCTTTGGTCGAATACTGACAAAATCACAATGATGGACAAGGATGGCTACAACGAGATCGAAATCAAAACAGTGACACAAGATACCGCAACTCAAGAACTATCCCGCCTTAATCCATACCTTTCAAAAGAACAACTTGCGTATTTTGGAAGTCTTGCTTCCATCATTCACAAAAGATCAATTCACTTTCATGCGGATCAACCAAGTAATCACTTTCCGCCTCCCCCTGCCAATACAAACATGTCAGTCAGCGCACATGTTCACGAAGGTAGGCCTTACTTTCGAGGGTGGCCTTTGCTGATTCTCCTGATCATTACGACATCCAGCATTTTTAGCCTACGGATGCTTTTTCTACTTTGGCTTTCACGAGTAAAATGATAACTCGCGTTATATGGTTACATTTACCACATACTCAATGACATGTTCTCCACAGAACCGAGCAATCCAATCCATCCACAATTTGCCTTCCACAACTTTCACTGAATAATCACGCCATGCCTACAGACTTAGCATGCAATCAAACTGACGCTCCGCCCCGCTCTCCTGCTTTTGAACAAGCCATGCAAGATCGCGATTATCTCGTGGGTGCGGTCTACTTTCAGCCGAACGACATCGACCCCGACCATCTGCTTTTTGAGTTCAAGCGGATGCGCGACCTTGGTTTCAATGCCGTACGTTTCTACCACGCCCACCCGCCAGAGTTATCGCCCGGCCAGTTCGACTTCACCCGTCCCGATCAATGGATGGCTGCAGCAGAACAAGCGGGTATTCGCGTCATTCAGCATCTGGAGTGGTTCTGGGTCAGTGATGCTTTGCTGGCTCGTGAAGGCCTGGACAGACCGACCTTTGAGCGTGTGCATGGCAGCGATCCGCGGTATCAGGCTGTCATTCACGCTCACTACACTCCCATCATCGAGCGCTATCGCGATCACCCGGCCCTTTATATGTGGGGCATCCTCGGTGAGCCGGAAGTTGGGCCCAGTAAGTTGCACCCGGACGATCATGCCAACTTCGGCCAATTTCTCGCTGACAAGTATGGCTCCATCGAAACACTCGACCAGGCTTGGAACCTTTATCCCGATCGAGGCCAACCCATTATCAAATGCTTCGATGATGCCTGGCAGCAATTGGCCGGGCTGTACAGCGAGGAGAAGATCAGTGGCGTCCATCGCGCGATGATTAACTATGGCGCTGCCCGGGATTTCATGGCCTACGCGACCGACCACTCCTTAAGTCGTCCTCCCTGAATAACCCTTTCCCCCTTTGTTTTTCAAGGTGAACCGCTGCGT
>CAZJJN010000075.1:0-8234 GCA_964546335.1 uncultured Phycisphaeraceae bacterium | reverse complement strand
CGAATTCATTGCCCGTGATCCATTTGAGAGGTGAGCTTCAATTTTTATCTCGATCGAATTCTTTAAGTTTATTATTTAGCCAGATATTAATGTCGATGAATTGATTTCGAATGCCTTCATCTTTTAACAAATCGAGCGTGATCTCTTTATGTCTGATTCTGTCGGCATCAGGCAAGCAGCGATCCACTAATGGGTTCAACTTTTCAATCCACTCATTGAACAGATCACGTAAAATTGGGTAAGCTTTAAGTATCCATGCATTTATACTTATTTTACCATTCGACATCACTGCTATCGGACTGTGACTACTACCTTTAATGGAATTACAAAGGAGATAGCAATAGCCAATACTTGTGCCACTACCCCACGAAATATCACCATGTTGCTGACATTTAAGTATCAAGTCTTGGGCTATCCGTGACTGCTCTGCTCCACAATTCGTCCTAATGGATTCAAGTAGTTCATCTTCAGTCCAAGGAATGGTTCGTCTTGGTTTGCGGGGTTTGGCTCTTTCAGACCTTGTAGTTTGCCCAAGAATCCTTGGCACTAAGGTAAATGTTTCGCCCGACTTGAACTGCTTCAACTCAATGGCCAAGACTTCCGCAGGTGACATCTGACCATTCAAAAATTCCACGATACGTTGAAGTTCTCTTGGAATTTCATCAGCTACAAATATCAATCGAATGCGTTCAGCTTCCAGATTGGTTGAGACAGTCCTCCAGAATTCATCGATTCGGTCGGTTTCTGTATCTGATATCTGTAGAAACTCTGAGAGTATCCCAGAAGGCTCTGCATGCTTGGCAGCGCACTGCTTCTCAAACTCCTGAAGGAGCAAATCAGACCCCCAATATAGAACTGAATTTGCAGCGTAATCTAACATTTGTCCAACGACTTCACGACGTATTCTTGTGTCACTGCTTCGTTTTACTTCGATTAGCGTAGGGATTCCCTCGGTGTCGACAAACAGATGATCAAGTGACCACCTGCCACTTGCCACCTCGGTATCTGGAATCTCCATTTCCCGCTTGATTAATAGCCAGCGTTTATCACCACGCTCATGTTCGCCAGCATTAAGAAGCTCAGGATGAATGGCTAGTAGTTCTTGAAAAACTTCTTCATTGACAAAACCAGTCTCAGATAGAGTAGTCAACTTGCCGTCAGGCCCGATGAGAAAGATATTGTCTGGCATGCACCGAATTGTAACGATTCTTTTCGAGTGTGTGTTTACTCTTGAGCATCCTGCAATGCTTCTGCATCAGCCTTGTCTTTGGTTCGTCCTGTAGCCAATTTGTTCATGATCAACAGTTGTTTGCTAATAAAAGGTACGGGTACACCAGCTATTTCTCCATAGCTTTGCGAAGATTTGACTTGATCAAAAGTTACCCCGTCAATATCGGTAACAATGTCAATTCTGTTGGGGGCATATCCCAGTTGGATGACCTGATTCGGTTTCATCAGATCAGATACCTTGACCCCGATATCACCAAAGCCGAATCTCGTCAGAACCTTCATCAAGCGTTCGGCATTAAGTTGATTCTGATCCACATACACGTCAAGATCACCTGTCATGCGGGGGTGGCCATGATGGGCTACAGCAAATGCCCCGACAATGACATAATCAACCTTTTCGCAGTTCAGTAATTCGAGCCACTCTTTGAAGTCTTGGGATATCTCCATAATGAAGTCTTCGTAGTGCTTCGACAGCCGCAACCCGCTCTCGTGGCGACTTGGATAACCAGTAAGCCAAGTCACGCTTTTGAGCTTGTCTATCGTGCAAGTCGTGCTTGTGAACCACTTTTTCCATATGAATATTATAACAGGTCAAGTGTACAATACATTGCAATACAAGGTACCCGATCGTGCAACACTCATGCGCCAGTTTTACCGGGTACTCGGTGCAGGCACCGAGGCTAAATATTCGCCTAACCCATTCTGCAGGCCACCTGTTTTTCTCCTGACCTTCAATCTCTAACTCACCTTGCCTTGCCATTACTGAAATAATCCGATGTGCCCAGTGCCTCGATGCCTTCGCCGATGCGTGATAATGCATGCACATACGCAGCGGTGCGCATGTCGATGTCATGTTGCTCTTTGACGTTGTAAACCGCATCAAACTCCCGGGCCATGATTTCCTGCAAGCGGTTGTGGATGTCTGACAAAGGCCAATAGAATCCCTGCTTGTTCTGCACCCATTCGAAATAGCTGACGGTCACGCCACCAGCATTAGCCAGGATGTCAGGCAGCACCAGCACATCCCGCTCACGCAGAATCGCATCACCCTCGAAATTGCAAGGCCCATTGGCAACTTCCACAATCACCTTGGCTTTGATCTTCGCAGCATTCTCAGCGGTGATGACATTTTCCAATGCAGCCGGGATCAGAACATCAACCTCAAGCTCAAGCAGTTCCTCATTCGTGATCGTGGTCGCACTATTGACCAGTTCACAAAGGTTGCCGTCACAGTAAACCGCCTTGAGCTCGCGCGATTCATTCTTAAATTGAATCAGACTGGGCACATCAAATCCTTTAGGGTCGTAGATCGCCCCGCGCGAGTCGCTGGCAGCCACCACCTTGTAGCCATCGTTGTGCAGCAGTTTGGCGACAGCCTGCCCTGCGTTGCCGAAGCCTTGCACGGCGACGGTGATGTCATGCGGGTTCCAGCCACGCTTGTTTTCCAGTTGTTTGATGCAGTAGTAAGCCCCGCGGCCGGTCGCGTCGTCGCGCCCCTGCGAGCCGCCCAACGCAATGGGTTTGCCTGTGATGACAGCCCGTTCCTGTTGGCCATGCATTTTGGAGTATTCATCCATCATCCAGCCCATGATGCGGCTGTTGGTGTAAACATCCGGGGCAGGGATATCCACCTCAGGCCCGATGAATTCACCCATCTGGCGAATGAAACCACGCGAAAGTCTTTCCAATTCTGCAGGTGAAAGTTCCTTGGGATTGACTACGACACCTCCCTTGGCCCCGCCCAGAGGCAGGCCGACGCAGGCAGTCTTGCAGGTCATCCAGAAAGCCAACGCTTTGACCTCGTCCAGATCGACATCCCAGTGATAGCGGATGCCTCCCTTGCCCGGCCCGCGTGTGTCGTCGTGACGGACACGGTAAGCATCGAACACGCGAAGTGAGCCATCATCCATGCGCACGGGGATCGCCACCTGTACGATGGCACGCGGATGCTTCAATCGCTCCACGGTTTCCTCATCAATCCGGGCATAACGGGCGGCTTCATCCAGTCGGCGGATGGCATCAAGAAACGTGGAGGGTTGCTCGGTAGTGGCGTGTGACATGGGTTTCCCCTTCGGGGTTGGCAGGTACTTTTCAACAACTCTAGGCCTGTCATCGGCAAACGTGGGCTGTTGCCTTCGCGCGAAATTGCTGAACCGACTAACATGGTGCTTATGCAGACACTTGATAACCAACTGATTCGTCGCGATGCCACCGCTACCACGCGTAACCTTGAAGAGAAAACACTCCAGGCGGACCTTGTCGTCGTCGGGGGTGGACTGGCAGGCACCTGCGGTGCCATCACCGCAGCCAGGCAAGGCATGAAGGTCATCCTCGTGCAGGATCGCCCGGTGCTGGGAGGCAATGCCTCTTCAGAAGTCAGGCTGTGGGCCCTGGGAGCTACCGCTCACATGGGGAACAACGCCCGTTGGTCGCGCGAGGGTGGCGTCATGGGTGAACTCATGGTCGAGAACCTGTATCGCAACAACGATGGTAACCCGTTGATGTATGACGCGCTATTGCTCGAATGGGCCTCGCGCGAGCCGAACCTGACACTGCTGCTCAACACGGCTGTACTTGGTTGCGAAAAGGAAGGCGAGAACAAGATCAAAGCTGCGCTGGCTTACTGCTCGCAGAACGAAACGCGATACCGACTGGAAGCGCCGCTGTTCATGGATGCATCCGGTGATGGCGTGCTGGCCTTCTCTGCAGGGGCAGCGTTTCGCATGGGGGCGGAAAGCAAGGATGAGTTTGATGAACCTTTTGCGCCGGAAGGAGAGTTCGGCCACCTGCTGGGCCACTCGATTTACTTCTATTCCAAAGATGCCGGCCACGAAGTGCCTTTTGTCCCGCCTGCTTTCGCGTTGGATGACATCAAGAAGATTCCGCGTTACCGGGACATCAACAGCCAGACGCATGGCTGCCGATTCTGGTGGTTCGAGTGGGGTGGTCGGTTCGACACGATCCACGAGACCGAGACCATCAAGTGGGAGCTTTGGCGCGTGGTGTATGGCGTGTGGAATTACATCAAAAACTCAGGAAAGTTTCCTGATGCGCGAAACATGACACTTGAATGGGTGGGCATGATCCCCGGCAAGCGTGAGAGCCGACGCTTCGAAGGACCTTACATCATGAGGCAGAGCGATGTCGTCACGCGCAGGCGATTTGATGATGCTGTCGCGCATGGCGGTTGGTCGATCGACCTGCACCCGGCGGATGGCGTGTACTCGCCTTTGGAGGGCAGCCATCATATTCGCCTGAAAGGGGCTTACACGATTCCGCTCAGGTCGCTTTACTCGCGCAACATTGACAACTGCTTCCTGGCTGGGCGCATCATCTCGACGACGCATGTCGCGTTTGGCACGACACGCGTGATGTGCACCTGTGCTGTGGGCGCACAAGGGGCAGCGACTGCCGCGGTGGTTTGTCGCGAACGCGACATCCTGCCTAAACAACTCAGCGAAAATGAAGCGCTGGTCAAGGAAACGCAAAGGCGATTACTGCGGGGTGGGCATTACATTCCAGGCATCCCGCTGCAAGAGGAGAAAGACTTGGCCAAACAGGCGACGATCACTGCAAGCAGTAGCTTTGATTTCTCGCAACTGCCTGCGACAGGTTCATTGCAGGCATTGTCCGGCAGTACCGCGCAGTTGCTGCCGATCAAAGCCGGGGCTGTGCCGACCATTCGCTTTGATGTCCGTGCAGCAGGAGATACAACCTTGCGAGCGGAGCTGCGTACCAGTGAACGGGCCGATGAATACTGCCCGGAGAAGACGATTGCGACGTTTGACGTTGCATTGGAATCAGGTGACCAGACGGTGACGTTGGAGACGGATGCGACGATTGTTGCGGACCGTTACGTGTTCCTCTGCCTGATGCAGAATGAGCGTGTACGCGTTCGGCGGAGCCAGACGCGCATCACTGGCTCAACCATGTTGCGCTATGCAGCGACGCACGATGATATGGATCAGATCGGCGGGGAGAATGTGGAATACTGGTGCCCATTTCGCAGGCCTGACGGCTTGCCTTTCGCGATTGCCTGCGAACCCGGGCTGAAATGCTTCGAGCCTGAAAGCGTCACCAACGGTTTCGCCCGGCCGACCAATCAGCCGAACGCTTGGGTGGCGGGGATAGATGATGAGCAACCGACATTGAAGTTGAAATGGGATAAGCCGCAGTGGGTGAGGCGGATTGAGATCGCTTGCGATGCGGACTTTGACCACGCGATGGAAAGCGTGCAGATTGGGCATCCGGAGCGGGTCATGCCGATGTGCGTGAAAGCATTGCGTGTGGAAGACGGGGCAGGTCATGTGCTGGCCCGTGTGTTGGACAATCACCATGGGGATGTTCATTTCGACTTGGGCAATCCGGTCGAGGTGAATGAATTGCGGGTGGTGGTCGAGGTAATGAATGGGCCTTGCCCGGCCTCGCTGGTTGCCGTGCGGGTGTATGGATAAGCCTGTCATACGTGAAATAGTCAGTAACTTTCCCGCCTGACGGTCATTCGCTATTGTGAGCAGGAGACAGTGGAGAAATCGCATGAGCCCGACACCGCAGCAATACGAACCTGGCACCCGCGTGGTCATCACCCAGCAGATTCCCCAGCGGGATGAAGTGTGGACGACCAGAACCGAAGGCACCATCATCCGCTATGAACAGAAGAAGACCGGCTCATGGTTCGCCCACAGCAAGGATGACAAACTTTGGCTGGATCGGCTGGTCTTGAAGAAGGATGATGGCGAGATCGTCGTGTGCAATCTCGACAGTTATTCACATGTCGAGCCGGCTGGCGGGGCAGCACCCGCTGCTGAGGGGGCGTGATGCCGAGTTTGCATGACTATCCGCTAGGCGTGACGGCGGTGATGCTGCCTGAGCTGGACTTCGAACAGCAGGTCAAGCTTTGCAGTGAGTTAGGCGTGACGCATTACACCTACCGCCCGCGCGTGATTGGTGACGCGCAAAAAGAACAGCCTTACTCCAACTGGGGGAATCACAAGTTTGATCTAACCCCTCAGCGATTAGTCGAGGAAGGCGAAGCATTGAAAGCCCAGCTTGAAGCAGCGGGGTTGACGCCGTTCGGCACGGTGCCCCACACAACCACAGCCAGCAGTGATGAAGACATTGAATTGGCGATCAAAGGCACCGCTGCGGGTGGAGCCGGGCGGGCGCGGATCAATCCCGCACCTTATCAGAATGAGCCTTTCGATTACCCGGCCTATGTCGATGCGGTGGTGGGCAAGTATCGCGAGATCGTGGCCGAGGCGCAGAAACTCGGGCAGAAGTTGGTGATGGAAACACATGCCCACAGCAGCGTGGCGGGGTGCGGCCTGGCTTACAACATCTGCAAGCACTTCGACCCGGCTGAGGTGAGCGTCATCTTTGACCTGCCGAACTTCGCGCGCGAGGGGAATCATCAGCCGGTGCTGGCGGTGAGCGTGATCGGGCCTTGGATCGACCATGTCCACATCGGCGGGGCGAGACGGGTGACGACGGGTTATGACGCGAAGGGTTGCCGAACCATTGCGGAGCAGTTCTGCCCGATGGCGGAAAGCGACATGTATATGCCCACTTGGCTGGAGGCCTTGGATAAGGCTGGCATTCATTGTCCGCTGGTGATTGAGGAATACAACCAGCCGGTGCCTGGCGCGCAAAGGCTACGTGATGCGGTGACGACGTTGAAACGGTTGTTGGATTGAATCCATTAGCCTGTGAGCCTGCTCGCAGAAGCATTGGCATTGCATGCGACGCATACTTTTCCGGAGACATGACATGAAACAAATCGCCAGCCAATTCGCATTGCTACTCGTCTCTGTTTTGCAGTTCATCGGTTGCAGTGCCACTCAGATCGTTCAGCCGATTGAGTCGGTAACGGTTGATGTCGAATCTGAGGTGTGTGAGATTGTTGACTGGTATGAAGTCAACTCAGACTATGGCTATGTCGTGGTGACCAATTCTAAGGCTCAAACCATTGACGGTTATAAGCTGACATATGATGAACTCGGGCAGCTTCGGTTCCCCTCTAAAGCAGAATTTCGCATCAAGGTGAATGGTGAACCTACCAGTGTGGCGATTCATCCTTCGGGTATCTGGATCGCAGCCGTTGCTTCTGAGCAGCATGGTCACACGATCGAGTCGGGTTTGTTGCCTATTCCTGCTGAGGATCGAAAGCTGGGTGCAGCCCAACCTTTTCAAGCCATGCCTGGCTTCGATGCCAAGGCCTATCGGGAACGTGCATTCAACATGGAGAAGCCTGTACTGCCCGGTCAGCCAGATTCCGTCGCGGTGTCACCTGACAAGCGTTGGCTCATCGTCGCGATCGAAGCTGAGGAAGATAGCACCACACCGGGTGGTATCTGGGCCAAAAGCATGGCTTTCACGCGGGGAGATGCCAAACCAGCCTCGAGCATGAAAGGGGATGTGTTGCCCGGCCTGGAAGAATTGGTTGGCGAACCGATTGGTGACATTGAACCTGAGTTCGTCGCGTTTGATCCTCAAAGTCGTTTCGCGGCTGTGACTTTGCAGGAAAATGATGCAGTGGTGCTCGTGGACACGCGAGGCGACAAGCCCAAGCTTTCAGGAATTCTTCGATTGGATGAAGGGGATGAGCCGGATGGCGTGGCTGTGATGGATGGCATCAAGCGTCAAAGGGTATTCAAAGATCGAACAGGTTGTCTTATCGCGGTCGCCTGTGAGGGGCGGCAGGCGAGGGGGGGAAAATGGTTGGGCAATCGGCTGGTGCTGGCATGGGTCAACCCGGAGAAGCCTAATCAATACAAAGTGATGGCTCGTGTGACGTTGCCTCCTTTGCTTGATCCTGCGCAACCTGATAAGCGATGTGATCCAGAGGGAGTGGCGTTGTCACGATTTGGAAATCGTGTGCTTTGTTTTGTCGGCATTGAAAGAACCAACCAGTTGATGGTTTTTGATGTGACCGATCCAGCTGATCCCGAATACTGAGCTTCCCCCGTTTAGACGGGCGCGGGGGTTCGATTGATCAGGCGACCTGG
>CAZJJN010000074.1:0-8674 GCA_964546335.1 uncultured Phycisphaeraceae bacterium | reverse complement strand
CTGCCGATGTGGCTACCTTGATTAACGAAAGCTTAGAGCGGGATGCGTATTACCTCTGCGTCCTTCGCGTCTTCGCGCCTTGGCGTGATACTCTTTCTCCCAACCCATTGAATATCATGGCCATGCCACCAGCCGAAGAATCCGCTTACTCACGTGCGCGGCTCGTGGGGAGAAGAAAGTGGTTACGCTTGATCGCTCGTACCTTGCTCCCGCGCGTATGCACAGCCACCCCAACTTTCGGCATCCACACACCTTGCGCCACTCTCGCAAGCTCGTGTGTCGGTAAGGCGTGGCACCCAGGACACTAAGATTGGAACTGTCCTGCTCTAGTCCAGCCGACTCTTACGCTGCCAGATCAAATCCGCCTTCCTCATCTGCCTCATCATCGAGGTCAGGCAGATGACGATGGTGAATTCGGATGATGCGATGCAGATAGTCAGCCAGTTCTTCACTGACCGCGTGCACGATCTCTTCCATCGCTTTGGGGAAAGGCTCAGCGCTGTCTCGGAACAGCACCAACACTGCCAGCGGTTCATCCTTGTGCACACAAGTGGTGCCCATGATGTGGCAGTCTTCGAGATAGCTGGCGTCGTCACCAAAGCACTCTTGAAGTGACTGATTGTCTGTCAGGTGCATGATGCCCGGGTGTTCCGCCACGCGCGGGGCAACGACATCACCCAGGTGCTGCAACAGCATTTCGGGCGAGCCGGTGGACCAGTCGTAGTTGATGTAGCCACCCAGCGAGAACTCATCCATCGTGGCTGGCAGGAATACGGCCGCGTTGGTCGGGCCTGCCTTCTTCAGCAGGTACTCCAGTGTCTCGCGCAACAGTCGTTCCAAGTCAAGTTCGTTGCCGATGATGGTGGCATATTCGCTGGTGCTTTCAACGTTTTGTATCTGCTCAGCCAGTTCCTGGTAAGCCGTCACCACATCGTTGCAAAGCACGTTGACCTGATTGGATACCTCGGCCCGTGCGGCTGAGAGCTTTCGGCAAACGCGTTTCAATCGTTTGACGCGCTGACGCAGCTTGCGATCCTTCTTCCGTTGAGCCAGGACCCGCCGCACCGCCAGGTTGGCCTGCTCGATGTCGAGTGGGTCGCGAATCACATCCGCCACGCCCAGTCGCATGGCTTCAATCGTCTGATCCACACTCGGATCAGGCGACACGATCACCGTACTGACATGCGCCGCAAGCTCGCGGATACCTGCCACCAGTTCATTGGCTGTCGCATCAGGCAATCGATCGGCCACCACTGCCAGATCAATTTTTTCCTTGCTGAGGATGGCTTGCGCTTCCTTGGCGGATCGTGCCTGCAGAATGCGGGTTTCGTTCTGGCCAACGGCTTCGATCAATGTATGAACTGATTGAAGTGTCGGATCAACCACTAAAATCGACCATCCCGATCTCGGCTCGTGAGATGACGAACGGATGGACGAATGTTGTCCGGATTCTTTTGATTCTGACACGACTTTCTCCCAAAAGTTGCGTGTAGCCATCGTTGCCGATGGCGGGTACTCAGTAACTCATCGGAGGATGTGGCAGGTCAATCAAGAGGAATCTTGATCGTTGCCTTAGTCCCCTTCCCTTCTGTGCTGCGCAGATCGATTGAACCGTTGTGCGCGGTTACATATTGTCGGACTTTGGCCAATCCGACCCCAACTTGCCGTCCAGCTTTCTTCACACTGAAGAATGGATCGAAGGCATGTTCCAACGTGTGACTGTCCATGCCACACCCATCATCCTTCACACTGATGCGCACCATGTGTTCTTCTTCATGCCGGGTCACATCGACTGTCACAGCCGACTTAGGCCCCGACTGCACGGCATTGAGCAATAATTCCTTCACACATTCGCCAATCTGCTCGCCATCCATCGGAATATCACTCACATCGGAATGGATGTTGACAGAGAAAGGCTTCGTCCGCTGATTGTGAGGCATCGTCTCATTCAAATGCCTGACCACCGAGTCCACCACCACCGCCAGGTTCGTTCGCACGATCACAGGCTTGGGGGGATCGGCAAACATACGCAAGGCCGAGATCAGGTCCGATAAACGATGCGACTGCTCCACCATCGCGCGCGCAGCCTTGAACTCAGGACTGCCCGGCGACAAAGCCCCCACCAGCATCTGGCTTCTGCCTGAAATCACCGCCAGCGGATTGTTCATTTCATGCGCTGCACCAGCCGCCATCTCACCCAACCGGGCCATGGACTGTGTCTGCAACAGGCGATCCTGTGTCTCCGCCAGAGCGCGATTCGCGTTGGCTAATTGTTCACCCAACCGGCGGGCACTTTCGTGTTGATTCGCTGCTGCAATCGCCGACCCCCAGCATCCGGTCAGAGATTGCAATTGACGCCAGTCCGGCAGCTTGGGCTGATCGTGCAGCATCACTGCCGCCACGCCCCAGCCACTACCCAAAGGCAACATGCGAATGTTGCGCAGGTCATCGGCCTGCACGAGATAATCCGCGATCCAGGGCACGATGCTCACCAGATTGATACTCATCGGTTGGCCGACATCAATCGCTGCCAGATCATCGGTGTGTGGCGGAGGATCAACCAACTGCTGGTGACTGATGTAACCCTCACGGTTGAACTGCACGACCAGCCAGGGCTGGCCCGCTGCAGGCTGATACAACATGCCGTAGAAGCCATGCCCAAACAAAGGCGTCGCGCATTGCACCACCAGTTGCAGGACATCGACCACCCCCATGCCCGGCGTCTGGGCACGCGTAAATTGCGTGATCGATTCCAACACGCGTGCCTGCTGTGTCGTGGCCCGACTGCGCTCTTCCAGCTTGGTATTCAACTTGCCCAACATGCGGTTGGCATGCTGAATCGACTCCATCAGAAGATGGGCCGAGGGCGTATCATCCAGCCCAAGTAGTTTGCTGCGGCTTTCCAGTTCATCGTGCAATTGCCTTAACACAAGGTTGATGCTGTCAGGCCGCAGTCCGATCTGCTCTGCCAGTTTTCGGGCATCCTGCTTGAGTTGGAAATTGCCTGAGTAGCCTAAGTGCTGCTGCCGGGCGATCAGGTCTGCCAGCGAGATCAGGCCGACCATGCGTCGATGCGCCAGATCAGGCAGCAGGCTGTAATCGCTGCCATGCAGCCAGACGCAGTCCTGTAATTGATGCGACAGTTGCCATTGCTCTGCCAGGCGTTTGCCGGCAGTATGGTGATCCATGCCGATGATGCGTCGCTCATACTCAGCAATCGATCCCTGATTCAGTTCAACCAGTTCCACTGCTCGGGCGTAGGCCTTGGGCAGGACATGGTCGAGCGCGAGCTTGCCGATGTCATGAAGCAGGCCACACACAAACGCCTCCCCGGCAGGCAAATCATGCAAATGAGGATTGGCCTCGGCCAGGAGTTCCGCTGCGATGGCAACGGCCAGGCAATGACGAAAGAACATCGTCCGATCAAACGCAGGCGCATCCTGCGCATGCCTTTGCTCATCCATCTCGTCAAAAATATCAAAGACCTGAATGGAAAGGACTGCGTTGCGCACTGCGCTGAAGCCTAGCAGCATCACGGCTCGCTCAACGGTTAACGTCTCTGAACGGATGCCTAAATCAGCGGAACGACAGATGGACAGGATCTTGGCTGTCAAAGCAGGATCACTGCCAACCAGTTGAACCACTTCGCGTGCTTGAGCGTCTTCCTCAACGGTCAATGACAGCAACCGCGTCGCCACAGCGGGCAACGTGGGCAAGGTCTCGATCTGCCGCAAGATCAGATCAATGCGGCGATCCTGCTGGATGTCTGTTTCGACCGCTATCGCCATCGATGTGGTTTCTCCCCTGCCTGCCCTTGTCCTTCCGTCAAACTTCCAACAAGGCTTCCACGCGGGACATCAACTGTTCAAGATCAAAAGGCTTCTTGATAAAGTCATCCGCACCGGCACCCAGAAGATGTTCAATTTCATCCTGCTTCACCACGCCGGACACAATGATGATCTTCATGTGTTCAAACTTCGGATTGCTGCGCACGGTCTGGCAGACCACATTACCATTGATGTCAGGCAACATGAAGTCAAGCAGCATCAGGTCCGGCGCGAACTGCTCGGTAAGGACACCGGCGTCGTAGCCCGTGGTTGCTGTGCGCACCTCGAAACGATCATCCTGGGCAAAGATGTCTTCAAACATCTCCACAATTTCCGGATCATCATCGACAACCAGAATTTTGCGAGCCCCGCTTTGAAGCAGGTCAGTCGGTATGTCATTGGCGCGCATGAATCGGAGCAATTCCTCACGCGGGATGCGGCGGAACTTACTGCCCGGCACGCGGAAGCCGTTGAGACGACCAGCATCAAAGCAACGGATGATGGTTTGCTGCGAGACTTTGCATACCTCGGCTGCCTCTCCCGTCGTGAAGATTTGCTTGCCCCGTAATTCTTCGATGTTGACCTTGCCATTCTTGCTGTTCGTATCGGCTGACACCATCGCACCCGACCTTTCGAGTTAGGCTTCATCGGGCATCGCCAGTCCGCTCCACCCGCAGCAGATTGTTTGCCCATTTTTCCTAATTTCACATCGGAAGGGGACAGTAGAGGCTTAATGAAAGGAACGGCTAAGGCCAGCCTTTTTGGTGACTTACATTATCGGCCCCAGTGTTGGCAGGCCTTATAGATGTTTGTAACTGCCGTGTAATCTTAACAATGAGACCACCAAGCCATGTTGCAAATCGACTATAATGGCCTGTATCGTCATTGGAGTGGGTTCATCCGTCTTACTTCCACGGAATCATCGACAATCCTTTTTAACGACACCGGATATGAGGCAAGAACATGAAACGCAGGGATGCAGAATCAACCATCGTTTGGTTTTTCCAGGTAATGATCATTTGCCTAACCTTGCCAGTCATGGTGGTGGGCAGTCAGCCACAAAATCCTACTGATCTTTTTAAGCAGGAACCCAAACAGGTTTCCGAACTGGTCAGTTTCATCGAAACCGTCATTAAAGACAACGAGAAAGCGCTTTCCAAAATTGAGGAAGATGACAGTCTGACTTTTATTCAGAAAACAGAAAAGAAGAAAGTACTGGTGGCTGAGGCTCAAAGGCAGATCAATGAATGGGCTAAGGAATTACAAACCCAGATTATCGATTTGGAAATCCAATCAATCTACACGCATGGCTCCCGTGAAGTAAATAAATCCGATGGGACAACGGATCGTGTTTACACCTCATTTACAATGAAACCAAGGACCTCAAAAGGGGATCAAAGCCCGATTGCATTTGAGCTTATCGTGGAATCTGAAGATGCAGGGCTTTGGGAAAAAGGCGATAATGTTCGTGTCGGTCTTCTCAGCCTGAAAATCTCTGGCGTTGAGGATCTGTTCAGATCGGCAGAGGAACAAGTCACAAATCAATTAGTGTTTTATGCGCATTGTGTCCCCATGCCAATGCGTGAAGATATTGAATTCCTTCGGCAGGGGGGTTTAGCTCCGCTCGGTATTAACCTCAGCAAACGTCAGAATGCGATTGACACGGCATACAACGCTCTGGCGCTTGCCCGTAGACAATTGATCGCTCAATACGGCGAGAACAGCCATGCTTACAGCCGACTGCTTCGCCGACTGTACTGGAACTTTGAAAAACGCCTGACGGAGGAAATGGATAAAGGGCAGTATGTCAAAGGGGTCCTGCAAGTCACCGATGTTCGACAATCTCAGGTCGAAGGTATCAGTGAGGTGACCTTCACAGGGATTCGCACCATTGAGAGTATACTGCGCTACGAAAGCAGAGAAAACAGCAGACCATCACTGGTCTGTCTTTACGAAACAGACAAAGCAGAAAAACTTACCGCAGGTCAGTACTACCGTTTCACTGCTCATGTCTATGTCCGTGTTGGCAGTCAGTCATACACGCCAGCCCAGTTTTTCTGGACTCACCACAAAACCCCGACAAAGGATTGGGCGGATTCCCTGGCTCCGAAAGACATTCCCTACTCAACCATTCATATCATTCAACTCAAAATGATCACTGAAGCGCAGGCACCAGTGATCGATCTTTCAGCTACGAAGAAAGAGAAAGATACTGTTGAACAGAAGCCAGAGACTTCCGACCAGAAAGACAACACGGTCGATCTGAAAGACCTGAATAACGCTGAGGCTGACCGCAAACTGGAATTGGCCGAGATCTACATCAAGGTCAACAACATCAAAGCCGCCCGTGAAGTACTTGAAAACCTGATCCGCGACTATCCTGAGACAGAGGCAGCCCAAAAGGCAGCGGAAAAATTGAAGGAACTCGATAAGCAGTAATCTTTGCTGGCCAGCTTCGCTTTATCTCCCACTTCTCAGGTCTGCTCTCACGCAGCAGCCAATGTTTGACAAGATCTGTCATGCAGTGATGCGATACACACCAATCACAGTAGGACACCATTTTTTCTATAAATTTATTCATTACAGTATCTTATATTCATTGCCGCCGCCCGTCACAAACACCCATTGCTGAAATTGGTAAACCTACTCGAACCATCTGATGGATTGAGCAGCAACTTCCAAAGAAAAACCCATTCTGGACGTTATGCTTATAGGAATCGGTATCGCTGCAATGGCTGCAGGCAGTGTGACCGATGTGTTAGCTACGCCCCACCCTCTGTCCTGCTTATTTGGGAGGCATTCCGCATGTTTCATAAGCTCCATGCCAAATTTCTCACCGGCTTGTTGATTCTTGCCCTGATTCAGCTTTTCTCCGTCACACCCGCTTCGGCAGTGACGGATGAGGAAGTCGGCGAAAGCATCGACAAAATGGTGGAGTTTCTGTTGAGCAAACAGGAGAAGAACGGGCGTTTCCCATATAAACAGGACAGTCGCGGTTACCAGTCAGGACACACTGCCTTGGTCGTCACAGCTTTGCTTTACTCGGGCATGTCACCTCAGCATCCGCAAATCCAGAAGGCATTGAATTATCTGCAAAACGATGAGGAAGGCAGCAAGCTCATCGATGTCTATCAGACCGGCCTGCATGCTCATGTCTGGGCCCGCCTGCCTGACGACATGGCTCAACCAGAGAATCGCGGTGGACCACTCGGCCAGGTTTTCTACTGGCTGGAATCCAACCACAACGAAGATTATGGCACCTTTGCCTATGAGGGGGGGAAGAAGCATGGAGATAACTCGTGCAGCCAGTACGGCCTGCTCGGTCTGTGGGAATGCAGTAAGCGAGGTTTATCACTCAGCCAGGACTATTGGAAAAAGAGCATTATCTTCTGGACTGCTGTGCAGAATCAGGATGGTTCCTGGGGATACAAAACCTCCTTTGATAATAAATCAAATAATTGGAAGCTGGAAGGTGGACGATCCACGATGACCCTGGCGGGACTGACCGCGTTGATGGTCGCTCAACAGGAACATCTGCGCGACAGCTCCATGCCTGACAAACGTGTCAGAGATGCCATCGCAAAAGGTCTTGACTGGATGAATGAAAAGGGAAGCAGTGCTGCTTCGGGTGGTTACCACGCCGTCGGCATGGAACGTGTTGCCCTGGCGTCGGGAGTCAAATATTTCCGAGGCAAAGACTGGTTTGCCGACGGGGCTGCCAAGATCGTTGAGGATATACAAAAGAAAAAATTGCTGGATGATAAAAAGACCAATAATTTCACGAATCAGGCGTTCTACCTGATGTTTCTTTCGCGTGGCCGAGTCCCTGTCTGGATCAGCAAGGTCATTGTCCCCGACATCGCCACCAACAACCGCCCGAATGACTTGTACTTCCTCAGCCGGGCCATCTCTGACTTACGCGAGCGAGAAGTCAACTTCTTTACCGTCAGCATTGATCACAGCGCGGAAGAACTGCTCGATACCCCGATGCTTTACCTGGCCTCGGCCCAGCCGATCAAGCTGGAAGACAAGCATCTCAAAACCCTCAAGCGCTATATTGACATGGGTGGCCTTCTTGTCTGCAACCCGGATGAAAACTCGCCGAGTTTCAAAATCAGCATTGAATCGCTGGCTAACGAAATGTATCCCGATCTGGAATGGAAAGTCGCCGGGCCGAACCATCCACTCTATAACGCCTTACGCGAAGTGAATCCTTCCCAAGCTTCCATCAAAGTACTCAACAACGGCGCACGCGACTTGATCGTCCTCTTCAATGAAGATTATGGCATGCGGTGGCAGGCGGATCGCGACCTGATCCCCATCGACCCCAACCAACGCAATGCTTCAGACGCAGGCAAGATCGGGGCCAACCTCTTCGTCTGGGCGACCGATCGTGGCGTCCTTCCCAATCGCTTGGAAGCCCGCTTCGAAAAACGCGAGAAAGGCATCAGCAAGAACGGCAGCTTCACTGTCGGGCTGGCTTCCGTCACAGGCAAACCTCATCCCGAGCCTGCTGTCTGGGATCGGGCCAGCAACCACATCTTCAACAACACGGGCATTGAAGTCGAAACCCAAACTCCTGTCGCGCTGGACAAACTGGGTGACGCAAAATTCTCCCTGCTTCATCTGGCAGGGACAGGCAAAGTGAGCCTGTCCGAAGCGGAACTCAAAGGGATCAACGCGTTCATCGAAAAAGGTGGCACGATCTTCATCGAAAATATCGGTGGCGATCCCAAAGCCGAGTTCTCAGAAAGTGTCGCGGCCCAGTTGGAGCAGTATTACGCAGCCGGGTTCATCCCCCTGCGGCCGGGCGATGAACTGATCAAGAGCGAAGAGGCCCATGAAAA
>CAZJJN010000073.1:0-9019 GCA_964546335.1 uncultured Phycisphaeraceae bacterium | reverse complement strand
CGCAACCCAAATAGATACCTAACTTGCGCGCAGTGTAAGAGTGGGATGCGTATAATTCCCCTCAGTCACAATGAGGTGATGCGACGATTCAATCTGCCCGGCATCTGGCTGGGGGTCATGTACCGCGCGGTCATAAACAGGAAATGTCAGCGAAATCCCCGCCGGTTTGATGGTTTCGATCGCCTGAACATACCCCTCTGCATCGAATGTCTGCGGACTGCCTTTGCGATCGCGCAAGCCCAGTTCGTCAAGTCTTTGGTTAGTCAGGTGGTAGCCATCCATCGGCAGCAGGGCAGCTTCGCCCGGAGCGATGGCCTCGATGTATTCCATCAATTGCACGGTCAGCGATGATTTACCCGAAGCAGGAATTCCCACAATGCCCAGCACAAAACGCTTATGGTCATTGGCTGCCTGTTGAGCCTTGTCAATGAGACGCTGAGCCTGCACCGAAAGGAAGGCTGAAGAAATCGTGGCGTGATGGCTCATACACAATGGTTCCTGGTCGACCGTCCAAATCTCGGCCAGGGGAGATGACTCGCTTAACCCGTCAGACGCTGCCTTTGCGGGTTGAAGCTTTCCAGGTACTCGAAGATACCATCTTCTAGTCGATATCGTGGCTCATAACCCAGTAACGACCGGGCCTTGTCAATATCCAACGCCCCACGCAGAGGCATGTCCTTGTCATGGTCTTCAATCTCGATAGTCAATCCCGGGAAGAACCGCTGCAGGATGTGGACATAATCCATAAGCGACCGTCCTTCGCCCCGCGTGATGTTGAAGATTTCCTGATGGGCAGCTTCCTGTGTCGCAACGAGGAACATGCCCTCGGCTGTGTCATCCACAAAAGTGAAGTCCAACTTGGTGGCATCACCCCCTTTGACATGGAGGATGTTGCCCTGGCGCGCTCCTTCAAGAAAGATCTGGCTGACCCTGCCGTTGATGTCGTTTGGTCCATACACCGCGGAAGGGCGCACCACTGACCAACTGATGCCGAAACGATTGCCGAAGGATCGCGTGATATCTTCGCCTGCCAGTTTCACCCCGCCATAGATGCCGGTCGGATTGCGCGGATGTTCTTCATCACAAGGGACATACTGGAAATCACCATACACCATAGAAGATGAGGTATAGACAAAGCGCTTGACGAATGGGCGATCCTTGATGGTTTGAAGAATGTTGGCTGTGCTGGTGACTGTGGAAGCCAAGGCTTCTTCGATATGGACATTGCTCATCTTGCTGATCGGCAGCGCTGCCAGGTGCACAATGCGGTCAGGCTTGAACTCATCCACTGCATGGGCCAGGTCATCCTTGTAACGGGCGTCGCCTCGGATCATCTTCACCTTGTCGCGCAGGCCATCAAAGCGACGGGCCAGGATGTTGGAGTAGTCGATGTCGAGTGGCGAGACGAAATGCTGGAAGGAATCGAGCACCGCCACGTCATAACCACGCTCGATGAACTTCCGGGCCAGCCTGGAGCCGATAAAGCCAGCCCCGCCAATGATGAGGATTCGTTCCATGCCCTTCTTATCGGCCAAGCTGATCGTAGATCGTGAGTACCTCTCGGGCAGGAATAATCGTCTGGTCCTCTACCCCTAAACGCAGCGATTCGACGCGTAAAGCTCTGTCTTTGCATCCGATAAGTGCAGCCGACCCGTCAAACCCCAGCACCCGACCGGGCTTGCCGATCATTGTTCGCTCAGACAGCGATGTCTTGATGATGCGGATGATCCGAGGTTGGGCATCAGAAATCTCGCGCGGAGTGCGATAAGTAAACGCATTGGGATACGGATCAGCCAGCGCGCGCACAAAGTTGTGTACCTGCGCTGCCGTTTGCCCCGGCCAATCGATCTCGCTGTCCTCGGGGAACCGCCTGCCAAACGTCGCACCTGCGGATAAATCCTGAGGCTTACCTTCAAGTGAATCCTCAGCGTTAAGCTTGGCCATGACTTCAAGCAGCATGTCCGGGAAGATGGCCAGCGTTTTCGTCACAGCATCCGCTGCGGTCTGGTCAGGCCGCAGTTCGTAAGTGCGCTCGGCGATGATGTTGCCTGTGTCGATGCCAGCATCCGCATAAAGAATGGTGCAGCCAAGGGTCGTCTCGCCATGGATGATCTGCCAATTGATCGGGGCTGTACCACGGTAGTCAGGCAGCTTGCCCCCATGCAGATTGATGACGCCTCGCGCAGGCAGCGCGAGCAACTCCTCTTTCAAGATGCGGTTGTAACCTGCCATGATGAATAGATCAGCGTCATAACCGCGAATTTGCTCCATCGTCTGTGGCGAGTTGGGCGCATCCCCTTCAATGAGCGGAACATTCGCCGTTTGGCAAAGCTCAAGCAAGGCCGACCGGTAACTGTCCGCCGGGTTCACGACTGCCAAAGGCTGATACCCAGCTTTAAGCAGCGCACGCAGGCAAACTTCACCTCGTGCTCCCTTGGCAAAGTAAATGAATCGGCTGGGCATGATATTTCTCGCAGTCGCTGCAACAATCAATCAAAAAACGCCAATACCTGCTCAATCACGAATTGCAATTCATTCTGCTGCATCCCCGGATACATCGGCAAAGTGACGATCTCCTCTGCGAGTTTCTCCGTGACTGGCAGCGAAGTGTTCCCATGCTCCTCGCGATAGGCTGGTTGCAGATGCACGGGCGGGTAGAAATGCACCCCGGCCCCGATCTCCTGCTGATTCAAATGAGCGACAAGAGCGTTCCGCTTCGCCGCAGGCACGGTGATGGTGTACATCTGATAAACATGCGTATTGCCCGGCATGGTTTTGGGCGTGGCAACCTGCTCGCAGTTGGCGAAAGCCTCGTCGTACCACATGGCAAAGTTATGACGAAGCTGATTCATCAAGTCCAGCTTCTTCAGTTGCTCAACACCCAAAGCCGCGAGAATGTTGGACAAGCGGAAGTTGTAGCCTGGTAATGTCGCTTCCTTATGCCACGCCGGTCGTTTGGCTGCGAGTTCCAGATCGCGTTCCAGCGTTGACTTGGCGATGCCATGGCTGGCAGCAGCACGCGCGAAAGCCGCCAACTTATCATCGTTGGTTGTCAGCATGCCTCCTTCGCCGGTGGTCAGATTCTTGGTCGGGAAGAATGAAAAACACCCGGTGGCAAAGCTGCCAGCCTGTTGGTCGTGATGTGTCGCGCCAATCGTTTCTGCCGAGTCTTCGATCACGGCCAGGTTGTATTTCTTGGCGATCGCGAGGATGCGCGACATATCCGCGCATTGCCCGCCGTAATGCACGGGCATGATGGCCTCGGTGGAGGAAGTGATCGCTGCTTCGATGGCAGCCGGGTCAAGACAGCGCGAGTCGTATTCCACATCCACAAATCTGGGTCGGGCTCCCGCGGTCATAGTCGCATTCGCTGAAGCCACCCACGTAAAGCTGGGCACCAGTACTTCACCCGTGATGCCCAGCCCCTGCACAGCCAGATGTAACGCAGAGGTGCAACTGTTGAGTGAGACCGCGTGCTGAACGCCAACCATCTCCGCGAAGGCAGCCTCGAATTGCTGGTTCGCTGGCCCATGGGCATACCAGCCTGAAGCCAGCACTTCCGCCACGGCGGCCAGTTCCGCATCATCCACGTAAGGTTTGCAAAGAGGGACTTTCATCCGCGCAGTTTACGCTTTGTCACCTTCAGCAGTAGCCCGGCCTTGATTCATCGACTCGCCCAAAGAATGCCTCGCCTGACGATTTCCTTCGCTTCAGGTACCTCGAAGTCAGCAAATGTATGACCCCAGGCCGCGACAAACACGCGACCCTTGCCCCAAGGCTTCGTCCATGCGTAAGGCATCACCGTCCCTGCCGTGTACAGGTCAGGCTCACCTTCCTTGCCGGAAAATGTCGTGGCGCAGAGCACACGGTTGGCCGGGTCAGTGTGGCAGTAATACTGCTCGGTGCCTTTGAGTTCAAAGTCGCTCAGGCCTTGCGTAATTTCGTGGCCGGTGTCGGTGATGTTGACCGTGTATTTCTCGATGCAGTTGCCCGGATGCTGCACCCACTGCCCGCCGGTCATGAACTGATAGTCCACATCATTGCGGTAGCTGTCGATGATCCCGCCATGCCATCCCGCCAGTCCGCAGCCGTTGCGCACCGTTTCGCGCAACGCTTTGCTCTGCTCCTTGCTGATTTCACCCATCGTCCACATGGGGATGATGACATCCAGCGAAGCCATCAGACCCGCATCGAGATAGCTGTCCAGCGTGTCGCTGACCACGGCTTCGTAGCCTGCATCTTCAACCAGCGGGACAAAGACATCGACGGATTGCTTCGGCGTGTGGCCGTCCCACCCGCCCCAAACGAATAATGCTTTCTTGCTCATCGGGAACCACCTTTCGAACGCATCAGGATAGCGATTTGGCTACACGCGTCGAACTCGCTGCGCGATTCGAGATTCAGATTAGTAGGATGGGTTAGGCGAGTCTCCGAGCCGTAACCCATCACCGGGGCGCGCCTGATTTCAGGGCTTTGTGATGGGTTACGCTACGCTAGGAAGCCCCGCTAACCACATCCTACTTTTCAAAGCTATACCTGCATTTGAGACTGTTCGATCAGCTACGCAATGTCGGGTTCCTCGGCTTTCGTAGTTACACTGCTTAAATCATGGCCAAGGAATCCACCACCCAATCCAGACTCTGGTCGCGGCAACTGCCCGGTGGTGGAACTGTATTCGCCGACCACTTGTTGCACGATCAGACAGGAGTGACCCCGGAGATCATGCCTTTCTTCTCGTGGCTTGGGAAAGTTGCAGCCGGCGCCTTCGACCAAAGCCAGCCATTGAAAGTGGATCGCAAGTCTCAGGTTTATCGCGTTAACGCCTGCGAGCGCCAATGGGTGATCAAGCGATACGTCAGACCAGCCTGGCGAAACGGGCTGGAGCATTGGCTTCGGCGATCGCGCGCCTGGCGCGAATGGCAGGCCGGTCGATTGCTGACGCAACATCACATCCGTTGCAACCCTGCGTTGCTGCTGATCCATCCGGGCCGTCGTGATCCCGGTGCGCAGTATCTAGTGTTTCAGTATCAGCCGGGTCTGACGCTGGATCATCTGCTTGATCATGATTGGCTGTGTACTCAAGCCGATCGACCGGGTGAAGTGGACGCGCAAGAAGTTAATCAAGCGAGTCAAGCAGCACGCGACGTTGGCATTGACTTGCCCTTGTCATTGCGATCGAGGAAGACCATTGCGGCAGCCATAGGCAGCCAGTTGGGAAGAATGGGTCGGCTGGGTTTGATCAATCGCGATCCCAAGCCGGGCAACTTGCTGATTGATCGCGCGGTGATTGGCGATGGGGAAGAACCGGTGCTGTTGGATGTCGGGCAGATCGGTAACGGGCCGATCGAGCAAGGCCTGGCGGTCCTGCGCTGGGAATGTTGGCTTTTTGGAGAGATCAGTCCCGCTGAGCTCGCAGCTTTTTGTCGCGCGTTCCTGGAGGCCTGGCCGGAGTATGCTGGCGAAGGATCAACAGCCGGTTCGAGGGGAAGGACGTCGCGCGACGATTCAATCTTGCGAAGAAGTCGCGCGCTGAGGCAGGCTGTGGAGCAGACCCGCATCAAACAAGCCGGCACACTCGACGCCCCGGCACGTATTGGTAGTCCGAGGATAAGGTGAAAGGGTAGTATTATTGTATCCTGTTGTCAGCTTATCGCAGAGATGTAGGGTATTAGCTAACAAGCGAGCTTCTTTTTGGCGAATGTCATAATGTTTGTCCGAAAAGTAGGTCAATAATTGACACGCAGGTACGAACAAATTGAACACAGTTTATTCAGCAATTTCGCTTTTTGCCGGTTGCGGTGGTAGTGATCTAGGTCTCAGGGCGGCTGGTATTGAAACGATCTGGGCGAATGAGAAGAACGAGTCTGCCTGCGAACTCTATGAACGTGTCACCAATTCGAATGTTATGCATCCGGGTGATATTGGTGGAATATCTTCTTTCCCCAAAGCGGATATTCTTGCTGGCTGTTATCCTTGTCAAGGTTACAGTCAAGCAGGTCGCCGGGATAACCAAGATTCGGTGAATTTCTTGTACCGTGAATTTGATCGCGTTCTTAGGCGCATTCGGCCTTTGGCATTTATTGCTGAAAACGTTGATGGCATGCGTTTCTCTCAAAATTCTCACCTTTTATATAATCAGTTAACAAGGTTCCGACTCGCAGGTTATGTAGTCAATTGGCAAGTGCTTGATGCCAAAGATTATGGTCTTGCCCAGGATCGTCGTCGTCTGGTTATTGTTGGTGTGAGAAGTTCAGAAGGAGTACGTTTCGAATTTCCAAAACCGACCCACGGTCCCATAGGCAGGAAGCCATATCGCACTATTCGTGACGCAATATGGCATCTTCGTAAGGCACCGGTCGGATCGTATAATGACGAGCCTTTCCACTGGTACTATCTGTCGCGAAATCGACGTCGCACGTGGTGCCAGCAGGCTCCATGTGTTGTTGCGCATTGGCGACATGTTGGGTTGCACCCCGATTCACCACCTCTACGTAAAGTCGCGCCTGACCATTGGGAGTTTACACGGCAAGGAAAAGCTCGAAGGTTTAGCTATCTAGAATGTGCTGCTTTACAAGGATTTCCCGCTCCAATGAGGTTTGATGTATGTTCGCCAGTTCTCCGATTTCGAGCGATTGGCAATGCTGTTCCCCCTCCTTTATTTAAGGCTGTTGCGTCGGCACTGGTTCGACAGCTTCGAAATCAGGGATGACAATTTTGATCAGTTCTGCGTAGGGTATTGGGCAGTTTTTGATGATATAATCACGAGAAGTATTTTCTTCTGCGAGTAACGTAATTCGTCCTCTATCCAACGTTAGTCCAGCTTGCTTATTTGCATCCTCAAAATCAGGTTCATTTGCTATATGACGTGGCGTTGCAAATGTGCGGACGGGTAACACATAGGATATAGGGTTAATCCAAAAGTGCAGTCTCTTAAAATCGGGCGTTATATCATTGTATTTGGTTGCGTAATCATTTCCGCATGCACATTGACCAAGAAAAAATAGACGACCACCGCGACCATCTGGAATTGTCTTCCATACGACGAAATCAAGCCCCTCATCTTTTACGTCTTTCGGTAATGGATCGTCAGGTTTATTGTGGTCGGGTCTCCAAAACCACTCATTTGTTTGGTCACGAAGTACCTGAATTAGCTCTCTGAAGCGTGTCGGACGCTTCTCATGTTCGTCTGCTGGCCATCCCGTGCGGTACCCTTCAGATCCGGGGCCAAGGAAGCAAACAAGGACATCTCGCGCCAAGCGTTCAAAAGCAACCGGCAACTTTGCATGATCGGCCCGGCTAAGCGAAGTTGCAGTCGAGACAGCAAGACAGAACTCGTAGACCAATGTTTGGCTGCCCTTGTATATGAGTTGATTCTCGTTGATCTTAAATGGATATGCATCTCGAAGCATCGCTTGTCGGCGTCGTACTTCTGATCCAATCTCACCCACAGCATTATCGAGCGTTATGTCTGTTGCCGCCCAACGTTCGACGCTCTTGGGATCGACGACCTCGTAATCATCGAGTGCTTCGGCAACTCGATCATCATATGTTCCGGCTTCGATATTGGATGTTGAGTGGACTATCGCACTGAATTCGGCTTGGTCCGCGTTTGTGGCAACACGGTCATCATGCCGTCGATTTGTCCAATCGTGCTTGGTCACTTCCATTCTTCTGGTTACTCCCCGTCTGCCGTAAACAATTCGGTGATACGCTTGTGAACATCAATTGCCAGACTTCGTACCTTTTTACTTGGCTCAATCAATTCTGTTGATTCGTCTGAAGTAACTTCGCCTTGCGAAAGTGGCGCTAGGGCATTCTGCAGGGACTCTTGCGAGTCGAACAGACTCTCGGCAACACGCTCCTTTGCAGGTTTCAGTAACTTTGCTACTTCCTGAACAGTCTTGCCACGCTTTAACTGCCGTCGACTTTCTGGATTCGCAATCGCACGTGCAAGATCTGAAATCTCACGCGAATCGTTAATCGAAGCTGATCGGGACTGAGATTTATTGCCGAACAGGAAGGTCATTAATGCGCCAGCATCTTCCAATGACTCATTCTTAAGTGGTGTCTTCCTTGGTTCCGTCCTCGATACATCCTCTAGGTTGAGCCATTCTCTGACGGGTCCATAACCGAGAGTCGTGTACACCCAAGAAAACGGGTAGGCTGGATTGCTGCCACGTCCCGCACGGTTGCTATCTCCAGGTACAAAATGAGCTGTATCAACCAACTGTTTTACAAAATAGTATCCTTCAAGAGCACGTGCGACCGTGCTATGTTGATCTCCGATCATTTCTGTTACGTCTTTAAGACTGAGTTGACTTTCATCGAGCACTTTTGCGATCCAAGCTGCTTTTGCGAATGAATCCCATGGCTGAGATGCTGCAATATGTCTGACCCCCAAATAGGACAGCAGGTCTGGGCCATCAGATAAAATACGTACGGGAACACTAGTGATTGGTGAGTTGTTATGTTCTTTTTGAAGCAATTGGAACTGCTCTGTACGCTTTTTATGACGCATTGCGCGCTTATCACCAACAAGAATCAAACATGCGGCAAGGCGACGATTGCCTTCAGCAATACGAAAGTTGTCCGTGCCATCAATGCTCACGCCAACCATGGGTTCTGCATCAAAGTACCCGTTAACGGCTAGCGAGCTAAGAACATCGTCTACACCGAAGATATCGACAACTGCATCAAGTATCTCTGATTGGGTTCGATCCTCCCCAGCTTTTGCACCCAACCTAGGATTGGCTCCATCGAGCAAAAGCCTTGAAAGTTCTATGTATTGCGTTGCGACTCCGTTGGCCTCGGTATTACCGGTCCGGTTCTGAGTCTTCTTTTTGTTTCGTGATTGAACTATTTTCTTTTTCGCCATGGGACGTTTACCTCGACTTGCCTTGTAGTCATATGTGACCTTGAGACCAAGTTAAGTCTAACAGTGGTTTCACTATATCGCTAAATCCTGATGTGAGCTTCCCCCGTTTAGACGGGCGCGGGGAATTGGTGGAGGATGGTGCTT
>CAZJJN010000072.1:0-9024 GCA_964546335.1 uncultured Phycisphaeraceae bacterium | reverse complement strand
TCTACTTCTTCTGCGGCGGACTCAACCTCTACCCACAATAATTCCGGAAGGACCAGATTTTGAAAAGCCACAATCCAAGCTGGTTCGTTTTGCATGGAAAAGCGATGGCATTTGCGATCGGGTGTTTTGCCTTGGCAGCATCGGCTATCTGTTATCTGCTCTGGCACCAAAAGGTTGACCCGACATCGACTGACCCCACACTTGCACTCATTGTTGCATCAGCATTTGCCTTGCTAGGGCTTTATGGAATGTGGCGCGGTGGTTTCATCATTGATGAAGACAAGCAGCGTTTGATCCGTTGGACTGGGCCTTTCATACCACTCGACAAAAAGATTATTCCATTTTCTCAAGTCACATGGGTTTCGGTTGGACAAGGCAATAAACCGGGGGTGCCGCAAGCAGCTAGGATGACGAACTGGACCTATCATGTTGCTGTCTACCATGAGAAGGGCCTATTGATAGTACGATTCACAAAGTCACTTGATGATGCAAACCTTAAGGCAAACCTCATTGCGAACGTTGTAGGATGTGAATGCAAACAATTGCTTGCCTGATGCTGATTCAACGGTGGCTGGATAAAGTCGGAAACTTGCGACTGAGTTAACATAGATATTCTTGATTCATCGCAATGATCTCTCGCGAAAAATCAATATCTGTGCTAACGCTCTCACGCTCGTATCTAGCGTTACAGTGTGTCCACTAACGACTCCGATACGAGAGCATCTGCTTCCTGACGGCCTCCGGTAACGCGGCTCGTGGGGATAGAAAGACCTTGGTGCAGGCACCAAGGCTAAGGTCGGCATGACGATTCCTTCTTTGTGCCTTTGCGCCTTTGCGCGAAATCTCTCTCTTTCATCCTCTGTGTCCTTCGCGAACTCTGTGCTTAATCTTCTCCTTCCCGGATACCCACTTCAATTAGCATGCATCGCCCCTGTCGCTCCATAACTCACCAAGGGCATTACCTTGAGCGCCGCGCGCACTTGCCCCACCGACATTTTCTCGCCCGGCCTGATCTCCACCGTTGCGGGCAGGTTCGGCTGGACATGAAAGAAGTTGTCGCTGAAACGCGCGTCATGGCCCGTCAACTCCAACCGCGTCCAAGGCGAAGCCATGTCACTCTTGATCGTCGCGCGGAAGGCGGGGCCATGCTGATGGGTGCCATGGTTACTCGCGAAGCGATAACCATGATCTTGATGTATCTGTTGCTCATGGTCTTGCCCTTGGTTGTTGCCTTTACCACCCCCAACTTCTTCCACTTCCACCTCAAAGCTCGGCCTACTCAGTTTCAAATACTTCGGCCGGGCGAACAACGCCAAATTCCGCGACAGTTCCGCGCCTGCCTCATCCACCAACCAGGCCCAGACCATGACATCGCGATCTCCAGCCAGCGGCGCGTTGGGATGGCCTCGGATTTCCAAGGGCAGCTTGGCCTTGCCCCCCGCTTCGCGCAACGCCTGACATTCCAGCGTCGCAACGCGTTCATTCTTCTGACCCGCGACTTCGACGCCTTGCGCCCCCGCCTCCAACACCTCACCCGCGCAGTTGGTCACCTGCCAATGCAGCGTGGCCTGCTTGCTCTGCCGCGACTGGTTCGACACATGCACCTGCACCTGTCCCGTGCTGCCATCTTCCACCAGCGACACCAGCACGGGCGCGAAGAATCGCCTGGCAAAGTGTTGCAGCGCTTTCCATCTGCCAAAGACATCAACCGAAGACCATGTCGCGCCCGGCCAAAGGTCGTTAAGTTGCCAATACATCAAGCCATCCATGCGCCCCTGTATCCGCCGGGCGTGCTCGGCTGCGTACTGCACACACAGCGCCTGCGTGAGTTGGCTCAACCAGGTCAACTGCTCAAAGTCGCGAGGCATGGAGAACCACTCAAGCAGATACTTGAAAATCGTCTGATTCCCCGGCCCCGACCGTTGGTGATAGTCCATCACCCAACTTGAAAGATCGCGATCCTCGGGCAGCGTGAAACTCTCAATCGTGCGCGGCTCAGGGAAGCTCTGAAACCCAAATTCGCTCATGAAGCGGAACACCCAGTCGCGCTGGGCTTCAAATGGCTGGCCCCCGAACCAGACCGACCAGGCATGAGCATCGCCTGCCGTCGGGTCGCTGTGGTTGGCGCGGTCGCGCCCATCGCCTTCGGGCGTGTGGCCTGAACTTGGCCAATATGGTGTCACGCCATCTTCTTCCGCGACAACCTTGGCGAGCACGTCATCAAAGAGCACTTTGTAGCCACCCCAATCGATATAATCCGGGGCCTGCTGTTCCCAGCCGGGCATGCCTTGCTCAATTTCATTGTTGCCGCACCACAGCGCGAGCGATGGGTGGTGACGCACCTGGCGCACATTGTCGATCGCTTCCAGCCGGGCGCTTTCGAGGAAGGCTTCATCCCACCACGGATACGTCGAGCAACTGAACATGAAGTCATGCCAAATGAGCAGGCCCAGTCGATCGCAGGCTTCGTAGAAGGCAGGTTGTTCGTACAGGCCGCCGCCCCACAGGCGGATCATGTTCATGTTGGCTTGGGCAGCGGAACCGAGCAGGTCGTCGTAAGTTTCGCGCGAGATGCGGCTGGGCCAGACGTCACAGGGAATCCAGTTCGCCCCTTTGCCGAAGAAGTCGACTCCGTTGCAACGGAAGCGGAAGGATTCACCGAACTCATCTGGCTCGCGGATGAGTTGCAGGTCGCGCAGGCCGATGGTCAGCGTGCGCGTGTCGACGACCTGACCGGCCTCGTCGAGCAGATCGACGGTCAGGTCATACAGCGGCTGATTTCCCAGGCCGTTGGGCCACCAGAGTTGGGCATCGGGCACATCCAACTTCAGTTCAATCGATTCATCTGGCATCGCAGGTGCACTGGCATGTCCCTTAGCAACAACCTTCCCTTGAAATGCCAAAGTGGCGCGTATGGTTTGTTTTGCATCAGCCAACCCTTGCGCTGTCGTGTGTACGTTTAGAGCAACCTGGTTGTTATCGTTACCGGGGTCGCTGTGCTGTTGTGTGATTTTCACATCGTCCAGCCGGGTATCCCATGCATCGAGACGGATGTCGCGCCAGATGCCTGCGGTCGGAGCCATGACGCCCCAGTCCCAGCCGAAGGCGCAGCCCATCTTGCGGACATAGCTTTTGCCATAAAAATCTTCGTGGAAGATGTTCCACCCGGGCAGGCGGCGTTCGCTGTCGCGCTGCTTCATATAAGGCAGCGGTGAACGGAACAGCACTTCGATTTTGTTTTCACCTGCCTTGAGCAGGTGCTTCACGTCCACCTGCCAGAAGCGGAACATGTTATCCGCGACCAGCGCTTCCCTGCCGTTGATCATCACCTTGGCGAAGGTGTCCAGGCCATCACAGCAAAGCGTGACGTGATCGCGCTCCAGCAGGTCAGCCTCAACGATAAACTCACGCGAATAGAGCCAATCTTTCTCGCAGACCCAGTGAATGTCTTTTTCGTTGTCCCGATACCACGGGTCGGGGATCACCTCGGCAGCAAGCAGGTCTGTATGCACGCAGCCGGGCACTGTTGCAGGCCAAGTTCTGCTGCCATCGTATTCGTGTAAAGTCCAGTCGCTGCCTGCCAGAGTGAGTGATTGCATCTTCCGTTCCTTGATGGCTATGCAGGCAAACTTCAACCCGCATGGATTCGTGGTTCAACGTGATCCACCTGATCACACTGAGCATGTTAATGGAAGTTGCGCACTGGAAGCGACACTGGTCAATTCGTTTCGCGCAGCCAGTCTTTCTTTTGCTTGCGTGATTCAGTGAATCCTGCGAGGGTGAGTCAAGCGATCACCGCTACCCCATCGAAAGGAGCCCCATGTCGGAATCGACCACCACCATCATTGAATCGCTTGCAGATCGCATCGACATCCCAGCCGATGGCACGCTCAGTGTGACAATCCACGAAGATGCCTCATGCAAGGTCATTCTGTTCGGCTTCGCGACCGGCCAGGAACTCTCAGAACACACCGCTTCCATGCCTGCCATGATGCAACTCATCCAAGGCCGGGCCCAGTGGAAGATCGGCAGCGAGGAACTGACCGTCGGCCCGGGCGGTTGGGCTCAGATGGCGGCCCACCAACCCCACTCCATCCGAGCACTGGAGCCGACCATTCTCCTGCTGCAACTGAACAAGGCCGGGAAAAGCTGAGGCGGAAAACCTGCCCCCAGATCCTGATCCTGCCCCTGACGCACGACATAGCCTGTTCAAACCACGGTTGTCATATTGGCGAGGCAGAAAAAAACCTCGCAGGGGTCGCGAGGTGAAGTGGGGGCGGGAGGATTCGAACCTCCGAAGGTATAACCAGCAGATTTACAGTCTGCCCCATTTGGCCGCTTTGGTACACCCCCAAAGCTGTCGCCTCAGTTCAAGGCGAGCCAAGTAGTGTACTGTTCACTGGCTTTCGGTTCAATTTGCCCTGGATGTTGATTCAGGGCGAACGCATGTAGGGAACTCAGGATCGCAGATCGCGCTGAGCATCGGAGGTAGGATGGGTTAGCGGAGCCACTTGGCGGAGCGTAACCCATCAATGAGGCCTTTGACCAAGCATGCGCCGGTGATGGGTTACGGCTCGAAGACTCGCCTAACCCATCCTACAAGCCACATGCGTTTGCCCTGGATGTTGATTCGCAGCCGTGAATCGGCCAGATAGCCTAGCTTAGGGCCCAGCCATCATAAGTTGCTACCATCCTTTATTATGCCCTTTGGTGTCGCCCGTGACACTCCATGGACAAAACCTTGCAGGCCACCGGCGGGGGCTGTATATTACTTGGCTCGCCTGTGCGCAGGGTGCATGGGCTGACCGAACAGAAACCAGCGGGAAAAGTACCGATGCCGACGATTAATCAGCTCATCCGCAAACCACGAAGCACACCCAAGGCCAAGAGCAAGACGCGCGATCTTGACAAAAGCCCGCAGCGCCGAGGTGTCTGCCTGCAGGTCAAGACCGTGACCCCCAAGAAGCCGAACTCGGCTTTGCGTAAGGTCGCTCGTGTTCGCTTGAGCAACGGCAAAGAAGTGACCGCCTACATCGGTGGCGAAGGCCACAACCTGCAGGAGCACAGCATCGTGCTTGTGCGTGGCGGGCGAGTTCGCGACCTGCCCGGTGTGCGTTACCACGTCGTGCGTGGCTCGCTGGATACCCTCGGCGTCGATGGCCGCAAGCAAGGCCGATCCAAGTACGGCGTCAAACGAGGCAAGTAAATCAAATCAGCCGTCGCTGTGACGGCCAAAATCAACACTGGCAAGTAATCGCCCCGATTGGCCAAGGCAAACTGGAGCGGTGAACAAACGATTCGCAACACGCGAATGGATGAGCCAAGGAGAAACCCATGTCAGGTCGTATTACCAAGTCCGAAGAACAACTCAAAGGGGACCCGCGTTACGACAGCAAGGTGCTGTCCCGCTTTATCAACTGCCTGATGCTGGATGGCAAGAAGGCCGTCGCCCAGCGCGTGGTTTACGCAGCACTGGATGAAATAGAAAAGCGCACCAAGGGTGAGCCGTCGGCCATCGAAATCTTCAACAACGCGATTGAGAACGTCAAACCTCGCGTGGAAGTCCGCTCGAAGCGAGTCGGCGGTGCCAACTACCAGGTGCCGATGAGCGTGAAGCCCAAGCGTAAGCAGAGTCTGGCGTTCCGCTGGATTCTCAATGCCATACGCAGCGAAAAGGGTCGCCCCATGTATCAAAGGCTGGCCAAGGAACTGATGGACGCTGCCAACAACGAAGGCAAGGCCATGAACACCCGCGAACAGACCCACCGCATGGCCGACGCCAACAAGGCGTTCGCCCACTTCGCGTGGTAAGACGGCTAAATCGAACAACAAACGAAAAATGTTTAACTCAACCTTGGTGCCTGCACCAAGGTTTTTTATTGCAGGCAGCGGATGATAACCGCAGCGATCGGCTTACTTCCTGCCCCTTAACGTACAATTCAGCGATGCCCACCCACGACCGCTATCACCGCCAGCGATTATTGCCTCAGATCGGCGACCCGGGCCAGGCTGCCCTGGCCGCAAGCCATGTCGCCATCGTCGGCTGCGGGGCACTGGGTAGCGTGGCTGCAGAAATGCTTACTCGCGCGGGTGTCGGCGAACTCACGCTCATCGACCGCGACTTTGTTGAAAAAGTCAACCTGCAACGCCAGACGCTTTACAGCCAAGCCGACGCGGATGAATCCAAACCCAAAGCCGTCGCCGCTGCGGAGCGACTCACAACCATCAACCCAACCACCCAGATCACCCCAATCGTCGAACATCTTTCCGCGCAAAATGTTGAAGCATTACTTGCTGGTGCCCACTGCATCATCGATGGCCTGGATAACTTCGACACCCGCTATCTGCTCAACGATTTTGCCATCCATTCAGGCAAGCCTTGGGTGCACGGCGGAGCGATCGGCGTGGACGGCAGGGTCATGGCCATGCTTCCAAGAACACGCGAAAGTAACTCAGCGTGGGAGCGCGATGGGATCACCACCCCCTGCTTCCGCTGCCTGATGCAGGATGCACCCGCGCCAGGCAGCACGCCCACATGCGACTCGGCTGGCATCCTCGGCCCGATCAGCGCTGCCGTGGCAAACCTGCAATGCATCGAAGCGATCAAAATCATCACCCGGCAATGGCAGGCGATCCGTCCCGGCATGTGGGTGATCTCGCCCTGGCATTACCAGTCGCGTTTCATTGAAATGCCTGAGCCTGACAACCAATGCCCAGCCTGCGCGCACCACCAATTCGATTGGCTGCACCATACGCAGGTTGAAGATTCCACGGCCTTGTGCGGGCAGAATGCCATTCAAATCGAGCCGCGACAAACACAATCGCTCGACCTGCAAACCATTGCCCAATCGCTTGAAAATACCTGGCCGACGGAACTGTCGCGGTTCTTCCTTCGCGCGCAGATTCGCGACCAGGCTGGCGATTATGAACTGACACTTTTCCCCACCGGCCGGGCGATTATTCGCGGGACGGATGATCCAACCAAAGCCCGGGCACTACTGAATAAAACCATTGGCCACTAACCACAAAGAGCCGAGATGCAACACCTGATCGATGTCCAGAAGTTCAACTTGAAATACCTGCACATGCTGGCTGACGACCTGACAGAAAAGGAAATGACACATCAGCCGGGCAGCATCCGCAATCACCCAGCCTGGCAGTTAGGGCACTTGGCCAACACCTGCGACTTCGCCCTGGGCTTTGCCGGTGCAGAAGGTGTCGCGCCGCAAGGCTACAAGGAACTGTTTGGTGGCGGCTCCCAGCCGACCGATGAACCGGGCAAGTATCCGAATAGAGATGAACTTTTCGCAGCTTTGGAGAAAGGCCACGCCGCACTGGCTGAGGCAGTGGTGAAGCTGACACCTGAGCAGTTGGCTGCCGAGTGTCCGGTGGAGCGGATGCGCGAACGCGACCGAAGCAGTTACACAAATGATGATGAGAACTGATAGTTTAAGCTTAAGCATAATCTATGATCCTGATTAAGGTTGGTTACCCGTTACAGCATTACCCTCTGCAATTTCATTGGCTCGGTTTTGTGCTGACTTTAGCATGCCGAAATACCATGTTGCACCGTCGTTGAATGTCTTTCCGGGATTCTCTGTAAGATTTCTACTTGTTACTGTTGGCGACGTAAGGTCTTGATCGATCATGCCCGTCTGACCTGTGTCCCACATTTGAGATTTATAGCTGGTTCAGCCGTTGGATGGTTATTCAGTTGCCTTATTCGTTCTCGTTACCCCCCTCTGGTTTCGACGATCCTGATTTCTCCGATACTTCCTTACCACCACCATTCACCACTATCTCACCCGGTACAAACTTAGAATGGATGCCGTGATCAACAGGTTCAATCGATCTAACTTTGGTCGTATCAAGGATTCTCTGGGCCAACAGTGCTATTCTCGGATCCGTATCATCTCTCAACTTATTGACTACCTCAAAAAAATTGGTGTGCTGTGTTTTCGAAGAAATGAACTCGCCTTGTCCGGCTACTTGAAAGACCAAGTGTTGAGGCAAACGATACATGGACTGAGCGAAGGTTCTGAGAATACTTTGCCGCACTTCATAGGGCACAGCAGAATCTCCCATCAAGTCAGCCATTTCATTGATCAATTGATAGGCCGTGCCATATGCAAACAATCGGGCAAGCTCTTTCAGTGCCGCTTCTTTTATCTCGGACGATGTGGAGGTTTTATAGATATCATTGATAAACATTGCCGCAAAGTAATGTCCTTCATCAGCAATGTCTTTTAACACGTCAATCCGCTTCTCAACTGCAGTGGCCTCATCGAATAACACTCCTCTGTCTTTGGCATACCTTTCTTTCATATCAGAAGACATTTCCTCCGACACTTCAAACAACACCCTCGTCCATATTTGTCCTGTGTATGCATCTGGAACAGTTACAACCTTACCCCTCCCATTGAGTACAGACATGTCTTTCATGGAAAAGTGGACTAACAATTCATGGCGTCCAGGCACAAAAGGGCGACATTTCCAGAACAAGCTACGGGTCTCGGCACCAGCTTCTAACCAACGGAAATCTGAATCCCACTTTGGCCCACGAGCCGAACGAGGCCCTTTAAACTGCAGCCCTGACCATGCACGCTCAAAATGCTGGCCAGGACGATTAAGAGCCGACAATCTAACCCGCCATGCATTCACATAACATTCTGATTCCCAGTTCAAGATTCGTAAACGTGAATCGCCACCGTTTCTGAGTCTAACTTCTAGAGCGACCTCATCACCCACATAATATTTACGGTTTTCAAGAGAATCTGATAATTTAGCTTCTACTAATTCGGCTTGGATGGCTAAGCCTTTGTCTTTAACCTCTGCCTCAGCTTCATCGGTTCTGTCCCCAGCCTCATTGGCGTTGGCCACTCCGATCAACGTCAACGATGCGATCACAGACACTGCAATAAGCACACACATCAATACACGATGATCACCTATTCTATGAAACATGTTCTAGTGGCCTGCCTTGGGAAACTTGATCCAAGATGAATGAGAGTCTCTACTGGCCAA
>CAZJJN010000071.1:0-9377 GCA_964546335.1 uncultured Phycisphaeraceae bacterium | reverse complement strand
CTAATTTGGGGGTCAACGTGACGATTGATTCGCTGCCTTCCAAACGATTTGGCGAAGCGCGCAAGAAGCAGGAGTTTGAGATCGCTCGGGGCAACTGGTTCGGGGACTATCAGGATCCGACGACTTTCCTGAAGATGTACTTAAGTGATGGCGGTAACAACGATGCCAAGTGGAAGAATCCTGAATATGACGCTTTGCTTGCAAAGGCTGAGACGGAGGAAGACGCGAAGGCCAGGCTTGCCCTGCTGGCTGAGGCTGAAAGACTCTTGATGGAAGAAGCCCCCATCACGCCCCTGTACTTCTACATTCACATGGACATGTTTGATCCTGCACGCGTGAAGGGTTTGCATCTGACACCCTTCCGGTTTCAACAGTTGGAGATGATTGAGGTGGAGCCTCGCAAGTAGCGTCTACATTTCCATGTTGTCAGGATGATTGAGCCAACGAATGCGACGACTGGTGATATCTCGGTTGATTCAGTTGCCGGCGATTCTGGCGGTGATTTTTGTCGTGACGTTTTTTCTCGCCTGGGTGGTGCCTGGCAATCCTCTGGAAGATCCAGATGGCCGACGTCCCCCGGCTGAAGTGCAGGAAGCGATGTTGCGCCAATACAACCTGCATTCGCCCTGGGCTTTTGCGGGTAGTTATATCAAAGGGATATTTCTTGGGAAAGACAATCACCCGCCTCCTTATTTTGGCCCGAGCCTGAAGCAGCGTAATCGCACGGTGAATGACATCCTGTTAAGTGGCTTGCCTTTCAGTGTCGCGTTGGGGCTGGTTGCGATTGTCATGGCTTTAGTGATCGGACTGGTGGTCGGGGTGGTGGGATCGCTTTGGCCTCGCACGGTGTTCGATCAGGCGGGGCTTGGCCTGGCGATCATCGGCATCAGCCTGCCCACGTTCGTGACCGCGTCGATATTTCTGGCCTTCACCGCAGTATTTCTCAACTGGGTCCCGGCTGGTGGCTGGAACTGGCCCGGCTGGGACCTGACCGATGCCCAGTGGTGGCAGAGACTGGCTGCGGTGATCCAACGCATCTGGCTCCCCGCTTTGGCGCTGAGCCTGGCGCCAGCGGCCTACATCGCCCGGCTGATTCGCCTTGGGCTGGCGGATTTGTTGGAGTCCGACTTTGTGCGCACCGCTCGGGCGAAAGGTCTCTCGGAAATGCAGGTGGTGATGGATCACGCGCTGAAGCCGGCATTTTTGCCAGTGTTGAGTTTCCTCGGGCCTGCCACCGCAGCGACTTTGACCGGCTCCTTCGTGGTTGAGCAGGTCTTCGAGATACCCGGCATCGGTAGAGACTTCGTCAACGCGGTGCTGGACAAGGACCAGACGCTTATTCTGGGCATCGTCCTGACCTACTCCACCATGCTGGTGATGTTCAACCTGATCGTGGATGTGGCCTATGCGTGGTTCGACCCGCGGATCAATCTGTCGGGGGAGTGAAAATCAACAATCCCATTCAGGCGTGAACTTTCCCACATTTTTCCGGTCTATCGGATCAACTTGTCTGATCTACTGAAGGTTGCTACATTGTCGGTCGATCAGACTAAAAAGCCCGAATATGGGTCTATATGAAGTCTGGTCCGCTCTTGCCGCGCGGGCAGGGGCGTGTGGTTTCGTGCCGGAACCCATAAGGCAGCCAATTTCCGTTCTGCCATTAGAAAGGAAGATCATGATTCAAGCCAAAGCGATCAACCATATCGGCATCGCCGTGCCGAACATCGACGAGCAGAAAGCGTTTTATACCGATGTTTTGGGCGCGAAATTCGAATCAGTCGAAGTCGTTGAAGACCAGAAAGTCAAGGTCGGCTTCTTTCTCATCGGCCCGGAAGGGGCTGAAGTGCGACTCGAACTGCTTGAGCCGACCAGCGATGATTCACCCATCGCCAAGTTTCTGGAAAAGACGGGTGGTCGCGGTGGTTTGCATCACGTGGCCTATACCGTGGACAATATCGAGCAACGGCTGGCTGATCTGAAAGCAGGCGATGTCAAACTGATCGATGAAACGCCACGAGGCGGTGCCCACCATACTCAGATCGCATTTCTCCATCCCAAAAGTTCACACGGCGTGCTGACCGAACTATGTCAGCCGCAGGAGGCTTAATGCCATGTCATCGGAAACCAAAGAAAAAGAAGCCCCCAAGAAGGGCGAACTGAAACGCAACGATCAAGGCTATATCACCATGGCCTCGCGGCTGGAACACCTTGAAGTCGAGCGGAAGAAGCTCGAACTTGGCGGCGGCGTTGCAGGCATCGAGAAACAACACGCCAAGGGCAAAATGACCGCCCGCGAGCGACTGGCTGGCTTGTTTGATCCTGAAAGTTTCCAGGAGCAGAACGGCTTTGCCCGGCATCGTTCCAATTACTTCGGCATGGACAAAAAAGAGTTTCCCGCTGATGGGGTGGTCACTGGCTGCGGCACGATGGGGGGACGACTTGTTCACGTCGCCAGCCAGGACTTTACCGTCGCGGGTGGTGCGGCTGGCGAAGTGCACTGTGACAAGGTCGTGGATATGATGAAAGGCTCGCTCAAGACCGGCAGCCCATTCATCTTTGTCAACGACTCCGGCGGTGCCCGTATTCAGGAAGGTATCGACAGTCTCTCAGGCTACGGCCGCATCTTCTACAACAACGTCAACCTCTCCGGCGTCGTGCCTCAAATTTCCCTGATCTGTGGCCCGTGTGCGGGTGGTGCAGCGTATAGCCCGGCCTTGACTGACTTCATCATCCAGACGCGACACGCCCAGATGTTCATCACCGGCCCGAGCGTCATCAAGCAGGTGACCGGAGAAGATGTCACCGCTGAGCAACTTGGCGGCCCGGAAGCTCAGATGCACTACTCGGGCGTGGTGCATTTCGTAGCAGATAACGATCAACATGCGCTGGACATCTGCAAGAAGCTGCTGGCGTTCCTGCCCAGTAACAACATGGAAGACCCGCCCCGTGTTGAATACAAAGACTCGGTGACGGACAACGTCGCCCTCAACACGATCGTGCCGGACAACCCCCGTGGTGGATTCGACATGCACGACATCATCAAGGGCATCGTGGATCAGGAAGACTTCCTTGAAGTGCAATCGACGTTCGCTCCCAACATGATCATCGGCTTTGCCCGTGTCACCGGCATGACGGTTGGGATTATCGCCAACAACCCGGCCCAGAAGGCAGGCGTGCTGGACATCAACTCTTCCGACAAGGCTTCACGCTTCATCCGCTTCTGCAATGCCTTCAACATTCCCCTGGTCACACTGGTTGATGTACCCGGCTTTATGCCTGGTGTCGAGCAAGAATATGGCGGTATCATTCGTCACGGGGCCAAGATGCTGTTTGCTTACAGTGCCGCGACGGTTCCCAAGATCACCATCGTCTGCCGCAAGGCCTACGGCGGGGCGTATCTGGCGATGTGCGGTAAGGACTTGGGCGCTGACCGTGTCGCTGCCTGGCCCACCGCTGAGATCGCGGTGATGGGGGCTGAAGGTGCCGCGTCGATCGTCTTCCGTCGCGAGATTGAAGCGGCTGAAGATAAGGCGGCCAAGCGAGCGGAACTGATTGATCTGTACAAGGAAACTTTCTCCACGCCTTATGTCGCAGCCGGTCGTCGCCTGGTGGATGACATCATTGAGCCAGCCCAGACCCGCCGATATATAGCCATGGCCTTGGAATCCTTGCAGACCAAGCGTGACATTCGCCCTGAGAAGAAGCACGGCCTGATTCCGCTTTAAATCGCGTGAAAGGAGTGTTCGTTTTGACACTGAATAATCCCATCCTTGCTGTTTTAAGCCTTGAAGCCATGCTTGAAAGTGGTTTGGTGCTGATGGTCGTCGGCATGGTGGTCGTGTTTGTCGGCTTGATCTTGCTGATGACGGCGATCCTGGTGGTTAAACGCTTGCTGGCCGCCATGGAAGCCAAGCCTGTTGGGGAAGCGGCGCAAGCTGAAGTGAATGAGCCGGTGGTCATGCCTCAGACGGCGACCGGCGGCACCCCGACGATTGACAATGAACTCATTGCCGTGCTCACTGCTGCAGCCACGGCTGTCTTGAAAAAGCCCGCACGCGTTCGGCGGGTTCGTTTTGTTTCGCCGCACTCGGCCGCCCCGCATAGCTGGGTTTCGCAAGGCCGCACCGGCATCATGACATCCCACCGTCCGCACCTTCGCAGAAAGAGGTAAGAAACCGATATGAAAATGCTCATCACTGTCCAAGGCGTGCAATATGAAGTCGATGTTCAGGTGCTGGAAGAAGACGCGCCCGTGGCTGCTGCTCCTGCCGCTGCCCCGGCTGCACCCGCAGCATCTGCCGCCCCAGCCGCCGCGCCGTCAGCCCCTGCTCCCGCACCCAAGCCTGCCGCAGCACCAGCTGCTGCCGGTGACAACACGGTGGCCAGCCCGTTGGCTGCCAACGTGTGGAAGGTCGAGTGCAAGCCCGGCGACGTGGTCAAGCTCAACGACGTGCTGCTGATCCTTGAAGCGATGAAGATGGAAACCAACGTGTCTTCGCCTCGCGAGGGCAAGATCAAGGAAGTCTGTGTGAAGCCGGGCGACTCGGTTTCACCGGGCGATCCGCTGGTCATCTTCGAATAAAGCATTCCCCGTCAGGCGGCGTTAGCGCGCGGCCTGTCGTTTCGGTCAACCACACACCCGAACGCAACAGCCTGGCGCCGTTGCTGGTGATAAACGGATTCTCCCATGGAAGAAACGATCAACACGATCTGGCAGTTCCTCCTCGATTCAGGCTTTGGCCAGTTCCACTGGACCAACGGCGTGATGATCCTCGTCGGCCTGCTGTTCATCTGGCTGGCGGTGAAGAAAGGCTTTGAGCCTTTGCTGCTGGTGCCGATCGGCTTTGGCATTCTCATCGGCAACATCCCATACCCCGCGGACAAGCTGCCTTTGAGTGTTTACGACGGCCCGGTGAGTGAGCATGACCTGCATTATTATGAGTTTCGGCCTGTGGCTGTCGTAGATTACAAGGGAAGCGGGAAAGTCCATGCGGTTAAGTTTCCCTCCCCGGATTTGGTCGATCCTGCCTTGTCTCAATACAAGGTTCCGATTGAGCAAGCTGCGGTGCCCACAACTGTTCCATACTATCACGAATTTGCTGCTAAACAGATTGCTCAATCCAATGGAATGGAATTGGGAGAACCGATTGAAGCAATTTTGAACCATGAAGAGATGATGGATTTAATTCATTCTTCGCGCAATGTCATTACGGGATGGGGCGCCAATGTCGAAGCGGTTGGTGATGCCGGTCCGGGTAATGTGCTGATGACCGGTGAGCATACCAATCAGGTAGCAGGCAAAGTTGCTCTTCAAACAGGTGAAGCGGTATTGGTCAATTCGCACAGCACACTGGGCTCGCGAAAGCAACCTGTTGCCTTTGATTTGAAAATCAAAAAGGAAGATTGGGAGAAACTGGCTAAAGGTGAAATGGATTACGAGGATCTGGAAGCATCTGAGAATGTATCTTTCAAAGCGCTCCAACCTCCCCAAATCGTTTCCTATGGCCAAGGTCGTTACATCTTCGTCGAAAACCCCATCGTCAAACGCGAGCGCCAACTGCGCGAAGCCAATCCCGACTTCGAAGAACTCAAGCCTGAAGAGCAGAAGCAACTGCGCGATGATTGGACGGACGATGGTAAGTACTACGAAGTCTGGAGCGAGAAGAAGCAGGACCCTTACAACGCCAGCATCATGTGGTGGCTTTACACCGGCATCGGTGTAGCTGGGTTCTTCCCGCCTTTGATCTTCCTGGGTATTGGAGCCTTGACTGACTTCGGCCCGATGCTGAGCAACCCCAAAACATTGTTGCTCGGAGCTGCGGCTCAGTTTGGTATCTTCGGTGCGTTGCTTGGTGCCTTGGCCTTGGGCTTCTCACCTGCTGAAGCCGGCTCGATCGGCATCATCGGTGGGGCGGACGGCCCGACGGCGATCTTCACCTGCTCGCAGCTTGCGCCCGACCTACTCGGTGCGGTTGCCCTCGCTGCTTACTCCTACATGGCCATGGTGCCCATCATTCAGCCACCCATCATCAAGCTGTTGACCAGCAAGAAGGAACGGCTGATTCACATGACGCAGAAGAAGCCTGTGTCGCGCAGCGTGAAGATCATCTTCCCCGTGATGGGCTTCCTGTTGACTGCCTTCCTCGTACCAGGCGGTTTGCCCCTGCTGGGGATGCTTTTCTTCGGCAACCTGCTGCGTGAAAGCTTGGTGACCGAGCGCCTGTCCAAGACCGCGCAAGGCCCGCTCATTGACATCGTCACCATCCTGCTGGGGATTTCCGTCGGGGCCAAGACCAGTGCATCAAGCTTCCTGACTCTGGAGACGATCTTCATCTTCATCCTTGGCGTGGCTGCGTTTGCCATCGCCACGGCGACGGGTGTGATCTTCGGCAAGGTGATGAACTGGGTGAGTAAGGAACAGATCAACCCGATGATCGGAGCGGCAGGGGTCTCGGCTGTGCCCATGGCTGCACGCGTCGTCCACAAGCTCGGGCAGGATGAAGACCCGCAGAACTTCCTCATCATGCACGCGATGGGCCCGAACGTCGCCGGCGTGATCGGTTCAGCGGTGGCGGCAGGTGTGCTGCTGTCCTCGCTGGCAGGGAAATGACCAACGAAACACAATGACATGATCCGCGTCCACTACGACAGCATCGACTCTACCAATACCCAGGCTCGCCAGCTATCGGCTGAGCATCCGGGCGAGTGGATCCTTGTCAGTAGCGGAACGCAGACAGCCGGTCGCGGGAGATTCGGTCGTCAATGGCAGTCGGACACGGGCGGGGCGTGGTTTACGCTGGTCGTGCCCCATCAGCCTGATCCCGAAGTGCAAGCCATTCTCCCTTTGTTGGCTGGCTTGTCTGTTCGCCAGGTCCTGGCTGAGCAGTTGACGCTGGCAGGGAAGCAGAAGCCTGAGATTCAGATCAAGTGGCCAAACGATGTGTTGCTGGATGGGAAGAAGGTGGCTGGCATCCTGTGCGAGCGCATCAAGACAGGTAAGCAGTCGGCAGTCTTGGTCGGCATCGGCATCAACATCGTCAATCGATTTTTTAATATGGACCCGGCTCAGTTCATCCTCCCCCCCGTTTCAGTGCTTGAAGCGACCGGGGCGAAGCTGCAGGTGGGTATGGTGATTCAAGCTGTGACAGAACAGTTAAGGCTGTTGATTGAATCTGGAGCCGATGCCTGCCCGCGCGCGGAGATGATGAATGAGATTGAATACTGCCTGGCTTGGCGCGGGCACACCGTTGAGATCGTGCGTGGCAGCGAAAAATTGACTGGCACGTTGATGGGACTGAACCCGTCAGGCGGGTTGCTGTTGGAGAGTGGAGATCAATTGCATTGTATTGAGGCGGGCGAGTTGGGCTTGCCTGTGCCGTTGGATCACGAGTCTGCCAAAACGCAGGCCGAGTTGCAGGTGAGGCTGCAGCAAATCAGTTGAAAGGAAGTTGACCCATGACACATGAACACGGATTCCCCCTGCTCACCGCCGAAGAGGCGGCAGCAATGATTGAAGATGGCAACACCATCGGCTTTTCAGGCTTCACCCCAGCCGGTGCTGCCAAGGCGGTTCCCGCTGCCCTGGCCAAACGGGCCAAGGAAATCAACGGCAACGGCGGCAGCCTGCGCATCCGCGCTTTGACCGGTGCATCAACCGGTGGCTCACTCGACGAAGCCTTGGCTGAAGCCGGGGCGATTGCCTGGCGAGCGCCGTATCAATCTTCCAAGACCTTGCGCAAGGCGATCAACACGCAGCAGTCGCAGTTCATTGACATGCACCTGTCGCACGTGCCTCAGATGGTGGAGTTCGGCTTCTTTGGAGAGATCGACTACGCCATCGTCGAGGCCACGGCTGTGACTCAGGATGGCCGCGTTTATCTGACGACGTCAGGTGGTGCTTCGCCGACTTACCTGCGCCATGCCAAGAAGGTGATCATCGAGATCAACGAGTTCCACTCGCAACGGCTTTGGGAAATGCATGATGTGGCTGTGCTGCCTGCGCCACCCCATCGCAGCCCGATCCCCATATACCACCCGCTCTCGAAGATCGGCACACCTTTCGCCACGGTTGATCCGAAGAAGGTGGTCGGCGTGGTGATGAATAACGAATCGGACGGCGTCGCACCGTTCACCCCGCCTGATGCTGCGAGTGAAGCCATTGCCGGGCATGTGGTTCAGTTCCTGGCCAGTGAATTGAAATCAGGTCGCATCCCGCCTGACTTCCTGCCTTTGCAGTCCGGCGTGGGTAACATCGCCAACGCGGTGATGGATGGCTTGGGCAAGGCTGACGAGATCCCCCCGTTCTACATGTACAGCGAAGTGTTTCAGGATGCACTGGTTGACCTGATGGAGAACAAGCGGTTGCTGGGCGCATCATGTACCAGCCTGACGCTGAGCGATCCGCAGATGAAACGCATCTATGACAACATGGATTACTTCGCCCCGCGCGTGGTGATTCGACCTCAGGAACTGTCCAACAACCCCGGCGTGATCCGTCGCCTGGGCGTGATCGCGATCAACACCGCGCTGGAAGTGGATATCTACGGCCACGCCAACTCAACGCACGTCTGTGGCACGACGCTGATGAACGGCATCGGTGGCAGCGGTGACTTCATGCGCAACTCTTACCTGAGTATTTTTGTTGCCCCGTCCATCGCCAAGAAGGGGGCGATCAGTGCCATCGTGCCCATGTGTTCACACGTGGATCACAACGAACATACGGTGCAGATCGTCGTGACGGACCAGGGTCTGGCTGACTTGCGCGGGCTCGGGCCGATCGAACGAGCCAACAAGATCATCGACAACTGCGCCCACCCGGCATATCGCGACTACCTGCACAAGTACATGGATGATGCCCCGATGGGCCACATCCGCCACGACCTGGGCAAGTGCTTTGAACTGCACCGCAACTTCCTGGAGACGGGGGCGATGCTGCCTGATGTGTCGGTGGAGGAGTAACCATTAACTATCCGATGACAGCCGCATTCAGTATGTAGCGATAGTTTTGATTCGGGTGACATCGTTTGCCAGTAGTTGGATGTCAACTGCCTTGTAGCGAGCCAGTGGATCATGACCATCCCAGTCTTTGGGCATTTTGTGACCAAGGCCAGCCTTGCGCAGAAGCGAGTCCTGTTCACTTGTGATCAGAACAAAGACTCCAAATTCTTCAAGAATTTGCTTTATATTGGATAGAGTCAACGGCTCAAGTTCGAGCAGCTTTGCTTGTTGGTATCGAAATGGGATAGCGTGATCATAAACCAGCCCTCCTGCCCCTCTGGTCAAACCTTGAGTTTCAACAGATTTATACTGTGCCACTTTATCCTTAGCCCGGATTATTCACTGTTGGGTTGAAAAAGCAGCCTCCATGTGTTCTAACT
>CAZJJN010000070.1:0-9545 GCA_964546335.1 uncultured Phycisphaeraceae bacterium | reverse complement strand
GGCAGTGGATGAAGATATTTTACGGATTTGAAAGCCCACGCAAGAATTGCGTGGGATATGCATGGGTTACATTCATGTCATTACCTGCATAATCGATGATGGAGGATGAATATATGTTGGAACCTTGGAATCGATGGTGGCATTGCGTTGGGGGTACGTATGGCTCTTGGCTGCCTGGTGATCCTCGGGGCTATCGAACACGTAGGCATCGCAAGCATGTCGATGGGGATTATCGCCAACCACCACCGGCAGGCAAAGATCTTAGATTGCATGAACGCGCCAAGGCGGAGGTGAAATACCAAACGGTCAAACTGACTGCTTCATGCAGACAATTAGTCTGTGAAACGATGTGTGCAACCTTGTTGGACTATAACGTTGAGATCATTGAAATATCTGTATCTTCGATGCACTTTCATATTCTTTGTCGTTACCCATTGCAATTGCTCCACGGACCAGATGCTGCAAGAGATACGCCGAGGAACTTGCTTAAGGATGGGCGTGATCCAATTCCCCGGCATATTCTTGGTCGGGCTAAACGGGCTGCGTCAATTGCCTTGTTGAAATGCGGATACAAACTGGAGGGGAAACCCGTATGGTCACGACGCACTAAATTTGAACCGATCAAAAATCGACAACATCAATTAGCCGTTGTGAAATATATTCGGCATCACATTGAGGAAGGTGCTGCCATCTGGTCGCAGATTCGAAAATGAACTCTTGTTGAGGGAAACTCTTTTAATCAGAGCATGACAGTTACCCACGCAAGAATTGCGTGGGCTTTGATCTGTGCATGAAATTCTTGCGTGGGATACATCCAACGTATAACACATTCCACACTCAAATTTTCACACCACCTGCCAACTCTCACCCGGCTCCATCATTTTCACTTCAACTCCGGCAGGCTTGAACTCGGAAATATCATCAGTCAATAGCGGGAATGTCTTCCAGTGAATGGGGATGGCAAATTCAGGTTTGATCAACTCCGCAGCCATGCTGGCTAACTTGGGCGACATGGTGAAACGGTCTCCACAAGGCAGGCAGGCCACTTTGGGTTTGGCGACTTCTCCGATGAGTTTCATGTCGCTGAAAAGTGCGGTGTCGCCGGCGTGATACACGGTGACGCCACCCATCTCGATGACCAGACCTGTGGCGACGCCCATATAGCGTCCTTCATAGCTCGAGGAGTGGATGGCCGGGGTGAAAGCGATGTGCCCGAAGTCGGTGTAGATGCGTCCGCCGGGGTTGCCGGGCTGGCAGTTGTCGATGCCTTGCTCGCCAAGATATTCACAGACTTCAAAGGGTGCGATGGCCGTGGCGCTAGTGCGTTTAAGAATGGGGACGCTGTCGCCGAGGTGGTCGGCGTGGCCATGCGTCAGGGCAAGGTAGTCGCATTCGATTGTCTCGGGCTTGTGCTTGGCTAGGGGGTTGCCGGTGAGGAAAGGGTCAATGACCAGTTTGTGCTTGCCATCGCAGAAGATGAACCCGGAATGGCCGAGGTAGGTGATGTCGAGTGCCATGATGACCTCCTTGGAATTGGCTGGAAATACCCGCAGTTTAGCACACGCATCAAGAAATGAGTCATGTTCAGACTGATAACCTGTTCACTCGCAGCGACTCCAGCCGGTACCGGGATGTATCCGATAACCACTCTATGCGTGGTTTGTTTTTCAGCTTAGGGATGGTCAAACGCAGTGGGCGAAGCTGGCTTGGTCTGGCTTGTCTTGGTCTGTTGCTGACATTGCTGTTGCCTGCTTCTGATTTCAACGTGCAGGCTCAGACCACGGCTGCGACGAGTGCGGGTAATGACGGGGCCATCATCATCGGTGGTGATCCCGGTGCGGAGCCAGCATCCGAGTCGGGGTATGGTTCAGCCGTGCGCAGGCGGTTAATCCGCCAGTTTGATTTTGAGGAATACCATTCCCGCCCCGAGCATCCGGATGGCAACTTTGAAAACATGCCAGTCAACTGGTTTGCCACGGGCAGGCCTACGGACACTGCGGACGAGAACTTTGACAAGTGGCCAGTGCATCAGGAACTGATCAACCGCGAGGGCTATCCTTCTTTCGGCAAGGTTGGTTTCAATGTCAGTCAGCGTGTGAAAGATAAAAACCACGGGCTGGAACTTGGGCTGAATGGAGGCAGTTGTGGCGCGTTTCTGGAAATCGGCGCGATCGCAGCCGTGCCCAATAGTGATTACCTCATCACCGCCCGGGTGAAGACCGACAAACTGAAGCATGCCCGCGCTCGGCTGGTGGTTTTTCTCGTCGATGATGATGGCAAACGTATCGAAGAAAGCACCACCTCGACGGAGTTCATCCGCACACGCGGGCAATGGCATGACATCTCCATCAAAGTTCTAGGTGACTTCCATGAAGCAGCCTGGCTGGGTATGGAAGTGCAATTGCTTCAGCCTCGTCAGCAATTGAAGTTTCCTCCCGAGGAAGGCAAGATTCTTTACGAAGACGTTGATGGCAGCGCGCTGTTCGACAACATCGCGGTTTGGCAGGTGCCTCGCATCATGTTGCGGACGCAAAGTGATGTGAACATCGTCCGAGCGCCTGATGATGTCGAACTGTCGGTCATGATCCGCGACCTGACCGGCGAGTCGATGTCAGCCCAGATGGTGGTTTACGACCATCAGTACAACGAGATCGACCGGTATGACCAAGGCGTTGGTGATGGGCAGGCCAAGGCTTGGGACTGGAAGCCTAAGTTGCCACGCTTCGGGTGGTATGTCGTTTCACTGGAGCTTTATGAAGGGCCAGCCCGGGAGAAGATTCTGGCGCGCAAACTGGCGGCTTTTCTCTGGTTGCCCCCGGCCCAGTCCATTCCCGCCGGGGATGAAGACCGGTTTGTCATTGATGCGGAAGGAATGGAGCACAGTCGGCTGCCTTTGCTGTTACAGATGCTGGAACGGGCGCGCATGTCAGCCGTGGTCATCAGTGCATGGGACTATGCCACCACCGCTGCGACGATTGATGCGGAACATTCCAAGTTGAATCAGGTGTTGCGCGAGTTTGAGCACGCTGGCATCAGTCTGACCTTGAGCCTGAATCCGATGCCCCGTGAAATGTCATCGCGGTTGCAGGCCGACAAGCAGTCCACGCTCTGGGCCTTTTCGCAGGCACGAGAGAAATGGATCGGATGCGTGCAGCCAGTGGTTCTGCATCACGGGCAATCGGTCATGCGCTGGCAGATCGGACAGACACAGAAGCCCAACACATTCTTCATGCATGACCTGGCCGGGACATTGCAGACGTTGCGCAAAACCATGTACAGCCTGGCGCCGCGGCCGAACCTGCTGATCCCCTGGAGCATGCAGTACGAAAGACATGAAGCCGTGCCTGAAGAGTTTGGCCTGGCGATGGAAGTGCCCGTGTCGATCGTGCCCAGCAACATGGCTGCACATCTCGCCGCGTTCAACGAGAAAGACCACATGCAGCAAGGTGGGATTCACCTGCGGCTGCGGACGCTCGATGCTCGCGAAGTCAGTCATCAGAGACGCATCGACGATCTGCTTCGGCGGATGATTTATGCCTGGCAGGGCAGTGTGTCTTCCATGTCGCTGACTCAGCCTTGGATTGAGCCTTCTTCGCGCAAGCCGATGCTGATGCCTGACCCGCTGCTCGGTGTCTTTACGCAGGCAGCTCATCAACTCGGTGGCAGACGGATCGTCGGCGAGTTGCACCTTGGCGAAGGGCTCAAGTGTTTCATTCTCGATGGTCAGGCTGGGGGCATGATGGTGGCTTGGAATGACTCGGCTGAGCCCGAGGATGCCCAGATCAACATGTACCTGGGTGAAGAGCCGGTGGTTATCGATGTCTGGGGCAATCGACGAAAGCTCACGACCGTCGAGGGCAAGCAGCAGTTGAAGTTGACCAGTACGCCGGTGTTCATTGAAGGCATTGATGCGAGACTGGCATTGCTCCGGGCGTCTTTCAACTTGACGGAGCCTTTCATTCAATCGCGTCAGGAAACGCATGTCCGCACGATCTCGATTACCAATCCCTGGCCGATGACGATTGTGGGCAACTTCCTGATCACCGGGCCTGACGACTGGATCATCAAGCCTCGCCAGCAGCAGTTCTCCATCGCTGCCGGGCAGACCAGTGAATTCAAAATCCGTGTGCAGTTCCCGCCTTCTGAAGTGGCCGGGCAGAAGAAACTGCAGGCCAAGTTCGACTTTACTGCAAATGAGCGTTACCGCGTGGACATGTCCACGCCGATGGAAGTCGGGTTGAAAGACATTCGCATGGATTCCTCGCTGTCATTGCAGCCGAACGATGAAGGGGGTACAGACGCGGTGGTGCTGCAACTGATCACCAACAACAGCGACGAGAAGATCACGCTTTACACGTTCGCCCAGATGCAGGGTGTGCGCAGGCAGACCAGTATCGTGCCCGGGCTGAATCCGGGAGACTCGGTGGTCAGAAGGTATCGTTTCCCCAATGCTCTGGAACAGTTGAAGGACTCAAGTATTCGTGTCGGTCTGACTCAGCGGACGGGGAGCCCGGCTGTGCTGAATCAGGAATTGACCATCGACTCGCGATAAAAAGTCTGAAGGAAAAAATCGCTCAAACCTGGCACCAGACCAAGGTTTTTGGCGACTTATTGTTGGGCCGATGAATTTGGACGATCAGTCGCGAACGAGTGGCTTGCTGGTGCTGCTGGGTTTGGGAAGCTCACCGCCGGTATCTTCCATTTTGTGCTTCAGCGTCTTGGCCATCTTTTCAAGCGAGGTGGTCTGGAGGAACTCAACAATCTCCGTGCGGATGCCACACCAGACTTCATGTTGAGCACAAGCCTGTTCTTCGTCGCAGGTGGTCATTCCGACGACGCAGGTGGTGAAGCGATCCGTGCCATCGATTGCGGAGACGATGTCGTAAAGGAACAGTTCGCCAGCAGGTTTGGCCAAGGCAAAACCACCGCCTCGCCCTTTGGCTGAGAGCAGAATGCCTTTACGGACCAGATCCTGAAAGATCTTGGCGACGAAATGGCGGGGCAGGTTGCCTGCTTCACAAAGATCATCCACGAGCATGTACCCCTCGGGACGGACTGCGGCAAGATGGGTTAGGCCACGAATGGCATAAGCACAGGCCTGTGAGTAAATCATGATGAAGACTCCAATCGCGTAATTGCCGTCGATGAACGTTTGCTGATCGGTTGTTTTTGGTTGATATCCACGGGCCAGTCGTGGCAAAACAACCTTTTCAGCTTCACATGGACAATTATCCTAGGATAAAGTATTGTAGATGTCAATATCTGATTATCGACTGATTCACCGGAGTTTTTCGTGTGATTTCACAGACGGCTGAGTATGCCCTGCGAGCTGCTGTCACCCTGGCGGCCATCCTCAACGCCAAAGCAGAACATGTGGTGACGACCGTTGCTTCCAGTCATGACCAAACCAAGCAGGCCTGACCTTCAACGGTAAACTTTCAAGATGTCTAAAATTCAAATTGACACCGACTTCCCCGGCGGTAACGCCATCATCGAATCCATCGAAGGCGATCACATCACCTTTCGCCCTGACCTGCGCGATACTGAAGGACACTGGTTTTACTGGGCACTGCGTGTCACCAACGCAGCAGGCAGACAGCTTCACTTCAAGATCAACAGCGAGCATTGCCTGACCCATGCAGGCCCAGCCTACAGCCGGGACGCTGGCCGAACCTGGCGTTGGCTCACCGCTGGGCAGTTTGATGTTGAAGCGTGTCAATTCTCTATCGCTGTCCCACAGGAAGCGGAAGAGTTACGCCTGAGCATGGCCATGCCTTACACGATGGAACATTGGCTTGCTGCGCTACCCCGTTGGGTGGATTCACCAAACGTGAAGCAGCAAGTGCTTTGTCAGTCGCGCACAGGCCGGGATGTGCCGATGCTGACCATTAGTCCAGCCCAGCCGGCGTATCGCATTGTCGCATCGGCTCGCAGACACGCCTGCGAGATGATGACCAACTATGTCATCGAAGGCATGATCGACCACTGGTTGGCCGGCGAGTGGGGCGAACTGAGAGAAGTCAAGGATCAGACGGAACTGCGCATCATCCCGTTTGTGGATCTCGATGGCGTGGAACAGGGCGATCAGGGCAAGAACCGTAGGCCACACGACCACAACCGTGACTACATCGAACAGGCAATCTATCCCGAGACGATTGCTTTGATGCAGCAGGTGCCTGCCTTGGGTAACACGGACATCTGGCTGGATCTGCATTGCCCGTGGATCAAGAATGGGTGCAACGAATGGATTTATCAGGTCGGCAGTGCTGAACCAGCGAACTGGCAGGCGCAGCAGAGCTTTGCTCAAGTGTTGGAAAAGCAAGTGACGGGAGAACTGCCTTATTTTGCCAAAGACGACCTGCCTTTTGGTCAGGAGTGGAACACCGGCGAGGGGGCGAAACTGGGGTATCGCACCAGTTCGAGTTGGGGAGCGACTTTGCCCGGCTGCCGACTTTCTACGTCTATGGAATTTCCGTACGCCAACGTGCATGACAAACTTACCTCTGCCCAGGGTTACCATGAGTTTGGTCAGTCTCTCGTTGTGGCGATGCTGCGCTGGCTGGTGAATGAACCGCCTCGGTTATGAGCTGGCTGAGTCCAATCGTCGCGTCTTGGGTGCCACGCCTTGACGCCAAACGAGCGAAGCGAGAGTTGAGTTTCTCCCCACGAGCCGCGCACGTGAGTAAGCGGATTCTTCGGCTGGGTGGCATGGCCATCGCGAAGCATGGCCATGATATGACCATTGCATCACTCACCCGAAGAAAAATAGAGACGAAGCACAAAGAACACGAAGGACGCAAAGGTTAGCAATCAATCAAGCCATGTTCTTTTTCGCGATCTTCGCGTCTTCGCGCCTTGGCGAGAACTAGCTCTGTGTTCTTTGTGACCTTTGTACTTGATCTTCTCCCCACGCACCAGCAAGAACCTGAGTTGAGCGGCATGGCCATGATGTGAGCAAGCTTTGAGAATATCTGTGTGAACTCTGTCCCGTTAGTCGCGAGTTTACACAGCCACCCATCGCAAAGCATGGCCATGATTTTCAGTGAGTTTAAAAGCAAGAGCATCACGCCTGACTTTATGCCGACGCGGTCTGCGACTGACGGGACACGATCAACTCGTAGATTTCCTCAGCCGACTGCGCCTGCTTGATGGCTGAGCGGAACTCCACATCGGTCAGCATGCGGCTGATTGACGCCAAGGCCTGGATATGAGGCCCGGTCTGGTCAGCGGGGGAAGCCAGTAGGAAGATCAGGTCCACCGGGTTGCCGTCGATCGCGCCGAACTCGATAGGGGGGCGACACAGGCCGATGCCCATGACGAGTTTATCGCAGTGGTCGATCTTGCCATGCGGGATGGCAATGCCATGCCCGATGCCAGTCGTGCGGGTCTGTTCGCGCTGCCAGACTGCCTCGCGCAGGACGGACGGATCACCCAGACCAGCCTGTTCAGCGAGCAGGTCAGCCAACTCAAAGATCGCTCCCTGCTTGTTGTCCGCATCAAGGGGAACTTTGATGGCCTGCGGCTGTAAAATATCCGTCAACGCGAGCATCCGGCAATCCTCTTGTGAAGGGCCCTCCTAGGCCCGGAAAATAAGGGCGGGACTGGAAGAATACCCCCTGTCAGCTTTTCCGGCAACCAAACGGGACGCATTCTCGATTATCGGCCGATTATCTGGGTCGGCTGGATAAGTTGGGGAGGAAGTCCTGAAGGTGACCGAGGTGTTGTGAGAGTGAGAAAGCTGCGTTTCAACAAAAGGGGGCAGTGCAACACGTCTCAGCGAGCTACCTTCGACTCACCATAAGGCCATTCAAACACTTCTCGCAGATTTGCCACGAGTTGATCGCTGTTACCAGGGAAAATGATTCGTTTCAGTTGTATCCCATCAGGTAGATCGACGATGCCGACTCGGGGATTACTCGTCTGATGGGGAATACATACAAACTCGTAGCGATGCTGAATGTCATATAGACGCCCTAGCCGGTCATCTTGAATCTCAAATACTGTCATTAGCGCACCACCTGACGCCAAGGGGGGCATATAGAGAACCAGGCATTGCTGCTTTGGTTGCGAACCATCTATTTTGTAGAGGTAGGTTTTCACAGCGTCGGGATACTGAGTTGTCCCTACGTTCTGTTTCGAACCATCTGGAAAAATGACGATGGTTGAGTTGTTTCGGCCTGGTTTTAGGTTCCAACCATCAGCCGACGCTGTGATCACAACATCCTCACGAAGGATGTCTCGATGCACACGGCCAGAGCACCCGCCAAACAAGATGATCAAAGCTAAGAGAATTACTCGCATTCAGATATCGTACTCTACTAAAGAACCGTCCACAGGCGGTTTTTCAATCGGGGTGAGAGGATTGCACTGCGCTTTGCTCCGTGGAATCCCTCACATGTCTGCTTGCGCATACACTCAACAAGCTGAGTTTGCTGATGCGCCTATGAAAAAACCGACCCTGACAGATCGGCTTTTTCGTAGTCGGGGCGACTGGCCGGACTTCTATACGCAAGTTCCAGCCCTACACGGCGGTCTTCCTGCACAGGCTGCAACCGCACATTCCTCGCATCGGCGCAATCATGCGGCAGACGGCCGAATTTACTACGTCATCGGTCATCCTGCCGAAACTGGCCCAAGCGTTGGCGAATCTCTGAATACAGTTGCCCTGTCCAGGGGGGTGCATCCGCAGTCACAGCCCCTGACGATGTCCTGAAGTCAACTGGTGTCAGAATCAAGTCGGTGTTGGCCAATCCCACGTCAGCAACCAATACGAAAAGGTCTTCAGAAACCTGATCTCCCATAGCCAGACACCCAACCGAGCCGTTGCTTCCATGAATCATGATATCCCCGCCGAGATTCGATCGGCCATCTGCTTGAGCCCGCATGCGATCATCCTCGTTGGGATAGTTTACGCGAAGCGCAAGATGGAACATGCTGTTGGGATGGAGTGATTCGATCCGGTATAGCCCCTCGGGAACCTGGCAGTCACCTTCACGAAGTTTGGGACCGAGCCTTCCACTTGCCGCCAAGATAGGATACGTCCGCACGTGCCGGAACGTCCCGTCGCCATTGCGGCCCCATAGCTCAAGTCGCTTCGTGTCCTTGATCCCGATCAAGACGAGTTTGGATGGTGGATACTCGATGCCCGCTACATCAAAGAAGGGTGTCAGTCGATCACGTGCAGCGGGACCGTACTGTTCCAGTCGTTGCTCAATGGTCGCGCCACCAGCCAGCCGTCGCCAAGCCCAACCGGCATAGCGGCCAAGCGGTGTGACTAAGAAGGCTAGGACACTTAAGGCGACTACCGTAAAGGCTACCGCGAGGGTTCTTCGACGCCAAGTTGTTGAGCGGTTTACCAATCCAGGCGCCTTCCCGAAGAGTTCGAACCGTTTGACTCCGCAGGCGATTGTAAATCACGTCTGCGCAAGAAGAAAGCCTTCCGTTTGCGGCAGAAGGCTTTCAGTCCAGTCAAGTCGGGGTGAGAGGATTTGAACCTCCGACCTTCTCGTCCCGAACGAGACGCGCTACCAAGCTGCGCTACACCC
>CAZJJN010000069.1:0-9568 GCA_964546335.1 uncultured Phycisphaeraceae bacterium | reverse complement strand
TATCCACAGCGATTAGCTCCCTTGCGAACCGACAGCCCCTCGAACCCCTCTTGCCTTCGATGCGTGGCGGGGTTTTTCAGAGGCCCCAAAAAAACAATACCCACTGCGAGGCACAAAAAAACCAAGTACCAGATTGTCGAGATTGGCCAAAATGGGTTACTGCCTTTTGCCCAAATCATGCCAACATAGCTGCCTGAAAGATGAATCGTCCATACTGCTAACAGGATAAAAAAAAGTCGTTTGATCGGCAGATAGGTAAACAGATTGCTGGCAGTGATCAGTTGGAGTAATAAAAGCAAAAGCAGTGGAAAAAAAGTCAGGTTGGTTCCAGCAAAGTAGTAAAGATTTTCGTCATATCGAAGCCAGTGCGTTGTCATGAACCCGATCAGAACAGACAAACAGAAACAGAGAAAAGCATAGGAAATATTGCCTTTTACTCGGGTTGATTTTGATTCTTGTATTGAACTCGGTGAGGTAGTGTAGATTGGCCTGATTTGCCCGGACATAGTGGCCTCACTCAATCATACCGGAATACGCCCTTGCGCCAGGCATAGGCGAAGGCTATGATGCTGGTCAGAATGAAAAATAGCACCCGGCCAAGAAAAAGCGGGGACAACTGGCTGTCATCCGCCAGACTGGGGAAGACCGCGGCCCACGGATAGAGGAAGACGATTTCAACATCGAACAGCAGGAAGGTCATGGCTACGACATAGAAGCGGACGTTGAAGCGTCGGCGAGCGTCGCCGATGGGGTTGACGCCTGACTCGTAGGTGGTGCCTTTTTCCTTGCCATCACGTGATGGGCCGATGATATGGGTCAGGACCATGTTCGCCAGGGCGAAAATGATGGCCATGAGAATCAACATGCCCAGCGGGGCGTAGGTGTAGAAATCGTCTGTGGCGAGCAAAAGCATGGCCGAAGTATAGGAATCGCTCTGCAACAGAGCAACGCCAGCCAATTCACGCCATGTGGATTGCACCCGGATGCCTTGGCCTACAATGCCCGACAAGTTCACGACGCATCATCTGCAAGGATTAATCTGGAGATCAACATGGATTCCGCATATCTGGCCGACAAGTTCAAAGCAGGATTGAGTTACGCCGATTACCTGGCGACTGGCGATGAGAAGCAGCAGGCCAACTGGAACGACGTGGCAGCAAAGGTCGCATTGACCGATCAGCAGAAGCAGCTCCTGGCCGGTTTCGTCAGGCCGATGAAAGTCATCGTGGTGTCGGGCATCTGGTGCGGGGACTGCGTCCAGCAGGGGCCTTTGATCCAAACCATTGCTGAGTGTAACGCGGACAAGATCGACATGGTCTGGTTGGATCGCGATGAACACATGGACTTGCAGGAGAAAGTGCGCATCAACGCGGGGAATCGGGTGCCTGTCGCGCTGTTCCTGGCTGAGGATCATGAACTGGTCAGTTGGTTTGGTGACCGCACGCTCTGTCGCTACCGCGCCTTGGCTGCGAAACAGCTAGGCGGGGCCTGCCCATTGCCCGGTGCGCCAGTGGCCGAGGATGAACTAGCCCAGACCATGCAAGGCTGGCTGGATGAATTTGAACGCGTGCAACTCTGCTTGAGGCTGAGCACACGCTGGCGTCAGAAGTATGGCGACTGATCGCGATACACTGATGCCCATGTGCAACAACGCAAACAAGCAAGATCAGCAAGCAACCAGAGCAGGGGAGGAAGCTGGCGCACAACCGAGTGAACACCCAGCCGGGGTGTTTGTCGTGGACAAGCCTTTGGGTTGGTCGAGCATGGATGTCATCCGCCGAGTCAGACCGACCGTGCGCGCGGGGTTGGCCGATGGCGGGGTATTGCCCAACGGGCGCAAACGCAAGATCAAGGCTGGCCACGCCGGGACGCTTGATCCACTGGCGACGGGAGTGGTGATTGTCTGTGTGGGCAAAGCGACGAAACTTGTTGAGCGATTGATGGGGTTGCGAAAGGAATACGACGCGGAGATTAATTTATCCGCATTCACAGCGACGGATGATGCAGAAGGGGAAAGGCAGCCGGTCGCTTGCGAAGCCTTGTCGCGAGAGAGCATAGAGGAAGCATTGCATGCGATGACTGGCGAGATTGAGCAGGTCCCGCCTCAATTCAGCGCGGTGCATGTCGGGGGTAGAAGGGCTTATGACCTGGCTCGTCAAGGCGAATCCGTCGAGATTCAGCCCAAGCGTGTGGTCATTTATCGAATGGAAATCCTCGCCTACGATTGGCCGATGCTGTCACTACGCGTGATGTGTGGGCGCGGCACGTATATCCGAAGCATTGCCCGTGACTTGGGCAAAGCCTTGGGGTGTGGCGGCTATCTGGCCGCACTTCGCCGGACGCGAGTTGGCCCATTCTCAGTGGAAGGCGCGTTTGATGAAGCGCGATTGCAGCAACCAATTCGTCAGGCAGACATGGTGTCGCTTGACGAATTGGAAGCGAAACTTAACGAAACCTAAGTCGTGAAGTTTCACACCATCGCTTCAATCTGTGATGCGGTTTCTTTTTGACCACAGAGGCACTGAGTCACAGAGCAAGAAAAAGAAAGACTTCTCACAAAGGCGCAAAGGCACAAAGATGAAGATCAACCTGCCCCTTAGCCGCGGTGCCTGCACCGCGTATGGTGTTGCGATGACTTTGGATGGGTGACCGGTACCTGTGCCAAGGTCTTGCTATCCCAACGAACCAGCAGGTCCTGAGTCTGTCGAAGGATGCACGTGAATAAGCGGATTCTTCGTTGGGTGGTATGACCGTCACGGAGAAAGATTGGGATGAAGCACAGAGAAACACTCATCTCCCCACGAGCCGCGCTCCGTAAGGAAGCGGATTCTTTTTCTTTACATTCGTGGTCATACCTGCGGCATTGACCACGGCACCCGCCATCCCCAGCGGCCTTTGCGTCTTCGCGCCTTTGCGAGAAACTATTCTTCCCTGTGGGATGGGAGCGAAAGCCCGTGATTGAATCTGGTCGTCATGGCAGGTGAGTCGTTCGACGCTGTTCTGGAAGACGCTTACCTCACCAGAAGAATAGGAACATTCCAACGATGAGTAATCATCCCTGCAGCAGCGTCCACGTCGGGTGATGTGCTGTAAAAAAACACCTCGAAGCTTGAGGCTCCGAGGCGTTCTCTTGTGCTTATATTCAGTTGCTCTGCGAGCGATCTGGATCACCCATGGATCGCCACGGTCAGGCCGGCAAAGACAATCGACACGATACTGACCAGCTTGATGAGGATGTTCAGCGATGGGCCAGATGTATCCTTGAACGGGTCGCCTACGGTGTCGCCAACGACGCCAGCCTTATGGGCATCGGAACCTTTCCCGCCATGCTGGCCGGACTCGATGTACTTCTTGGCGTTGTCCCAGGCGCCGCCAGCGTTGGCCATGAAAATCGCCACGGCGAAGCCACACACCAGCGTGCCAGCCAGCATCCCCATGACGCCAGCCACACCGAGGATCACACCCACCAGCACGGGCACGACCACAGCCAGCAGAGTCGGGATCACCATTTCCTTCAAAGCCCCGCCAGTCGAGATCGACACGCAACTGGCATAGTCGGGATACTGCTTGCCATCGACATTCACTTCGTAAGGCCACTTCAAAGGATCAGCAATGTCACTTTCGGACATGCCATCCTTCCTGAACTGGTCTTTCATGATGCCAAACTGACGCCGACATTCATCAATCATTTTGAACGCGGCCCGGCCAACAGCATTCATGGTCATGGCACAGAAGACCATCACCAGCATGACGCCGATAAACAAACCGCCAAGGACAGAAGGATTCAGCAAGGTGACGTCGAATTTATTGACAACATCCTGAATATCTTTCTCACCTTCCATCTCGGCAATGGTTGCTGTATAAGCGGCCAACAGTGCCAGGGCGGTCAATGCCGCCGAACCGATGGCAAAGCCTTTGCCTGTCGCAGCTGTGGTGTTGCCTAGTGAATCGAGCATGTCGGTACGCTCGCGGACTTCGGGGGGTTGGTGGGTCATTTCCGCGTTGCCGCCAGCGTTGTCAGCGATCGGGCCATACGCATCGGTTGCAAGGGTGATGCCCAGAGTGGAGAGCATGCCGACCGCAGCAATGCCGACACCAAAGACCCCCAGCAACGGATGTTCCGCACCACCGGCGAACGAGTAAGCCGCGACGATGGCGACGACGACAGTCAGCAGCGGAATCCACGTGGAGATCATGCCCTCAGCGATGCCTGAGATGATGACCGTGGCCGGGCCCATCTTGGCTTGTTCGCTGATGCGTTGGGTCGGCCTGTGCTCGTAGCTGGTGTAGTACTCTGTCCCCCATGCGATGATGAGTCCTGCGAGCAGGCCGCAGACGATGGCGCCCCAGATGCCGTACCATGCGACACCTGCGTCGGCCATGTCTTCACCACTTAGCAGCAACCAGAGAATGGCTGCAGAACCGACGATGATCATGCCGGAACTGATCCAAACTCCCTTGTGCAGACTCTTGAGCAATTGTGCGAAGGAAGCGTTTTCCTCGGCCTTGACGGTGAAGATCGAAGCGACCGAGCAGAGAATGCCCAGACCTGCCAGCACCGGTGCCGCGACGACCAGTTTCACTGCGTCAGTCACACTCAGGCTTAACGTGATTGCAGCCGAGGCAGCCAAGGCCATGGCCGCGAGGATCGAGCCGTAGTAAGACTCGTAAAGGTCAGCGCCCATGCCTGCGACGTCGCCGACGTTGTCGCCGACGTTATCCGCGATGGTGGCCGGGTTACGAGCGTCATCTTCAGGAATACCTGCTTCCACTTTGCCGACCAGGTCAGCACCGACGTCCGCAGCCTTGGTGTAGATACCGCCACCGACGCGAGCAAACAAAGCCTGTAACGAAGCACCCATTGCAAAGCTCAGGGTTAAAGTCGTCACTGAGTTGAGCGTGCTCAGTTCGTAAGAACCTTGCAAGATGCTCAGAACGATGAACCAGATGGAAATATCAAGCAGGGCGAAGCCCGTCACGCAAAGGCCCATGACGGCACCGGCGCGGAAGGCGACTTTCAGGCCTTCGTTGAGCGATTGCTTGGCAGCGTGAGTCGTGCGTGCTGACGCGTTGGTAGCGGTCTTCATCCCAAGGAAGCCACACAGGCCGGAAAGTATGGAAGCGATGGTCACGCCAACGAACGTGAGTTCTTTTTGGATGCCAAAGCCGAAGGCCATGACAGCAAGCGTCGCCGCGAGGACCGCCACCACGATGTACACCACTCGCGCCTGGCGCGTCAGATAGGCATAAGCGCCTTCGCGCACAGCCTGAGCGATGCGCACCATGTTTTCATCGCCCTCACTGGTTTTCATGAAACCTTGATAAAACTTGAAGGCCATGAAAAGAGCGACGATGGCACCAATGGGAGCGAGGTAATAAACGATTGGAAGTTCACCGATGCTGGCCGAGGCCGGGGCTGCTGACATCAGCAGAAATCCGGAGGCGAGCAGACCGATATCGCGTAAGCGTGGCATGGAAGTCTCCATTTCTGAATCTGTTGGCGGACAAGCCTTGTCTTCCCACGATTGGCTGCACGTAACACCCGTACTGCCTGGGTGGGAAACTGGACTTATCCATCTGTTTGTCGCCCGAATCATACAGGCGGCTCCGAAGATCGCAAGTGACATGAAAACAGTTCGAATTGAAGCGTAATCCTAACGTAGACAATGAAAAAGAGCATCCATTCCTGAATGCTCTTTCGTGAGAGTATCTTTTATATTGAATCAGTTGGACCGGCTTGGTCCTGATGATCGGCTGGGGGTTGGCCCACCAACCACGCGCTTCACGCTCTTGCGCTGGGCTCGGCGACGACGTTCGCTGGGCTTCTCGTAATAGGCCTGACGCTTGATGTCCTTGGTCAAACCTTCTTTTTCGCACATTTTCTTGAAACGGCGAAGAATCTGCTCGGCACTTTCGCCGCCACGTGCTTTGATCCGAATAGCCATGCGTACTCCTGCGTTCCTGTTAAGTTCAAGGTCAATCTTTGACACTCGGGGAGCGTCGAGCCGGATATTGTGGCAGAAGATTTGGCGAGAATCAAGTCAAGTAACGAAAAAACACGACGCCACGATGCGTCGTGTTTGATTCGGAGGAGGAGAGGAGGAATGGTCTGGTGTCACTCGTTCGTTTCTTTGGTTCCACCAGATATACGCCTTGATTTCACGGGCGGTTCACCAGAAAGAAAAAAATTATGCGTTTTCCTCCAGGCCTTCTATTTCCAACTCAATTTCAGGCGGTTCGTTGCGTAAAGCCTTGACCATGCCTGCCAAACGGGCAGAATCGGTCACTCTGCCTTCCTTGGCCAACTCAAGCTGCCGTTGCCTTAATGAGGCGATTCGGCCAGCGAGAAAGCCTTCATCCTGGGTTGTCATCTTACTTGTCATATCCAGACTCCAGATGGTCTTTTGGCTCACCATGGTGGGCCCCCTTATGAAAGGAAATGTATGAATGCATCTGGAACGCAGAAGGCTCCAGTTTCATTGCACTGACGAAACACAAGGTTCCATATTCAGACGTGTCAAACTCTCATCGGTTCATACTTTCGACAAATTCACACAATCGGTTGCGACTAGGCGGAAGAAATGGCCCCTGGCCGTCACATTGTTACTTCGGCTGGCGAGCTTGATATGCGTGCGTTACCCTGCCCGTGTCGGATCAGGATTAACTTTTGCCAACCACGAGGTATTTTATGCCGGAATTACAACCAATCCAAGCGATTTATTTTAACGAAGTCGAAAGTGGTGATATTTCGACCAAAATCGCCCCCCCATACGACGTTCTGGACGCGGAAAGCAAGGGATTATTGGTCTCTCGCGATCCTCACAATATTTGCGTCATCGACCTGCCCCATCTGCCTGCCAAAACCCTTGGCCCAGACCCTGTCTATGTTGAAGCCGGCCAACGCTTCAGGCAGTGGATCAGTGAAAACATTCTCAAAGAAATCGACGAGCCCGAACTGCTGATCTACAGCCAACTTTACGAACACAACGGCCAAACCTTCGACCGCCGAGGCATCATCTCCAACGTCAAGGTGCAGGACTTCGGCCCGGCCCCGTCAGGCAAGGGAGGCATCTACCCGCACGAGCAAACCTTCAGCGAAGCCAAGAAAGATCGGCTGAAACTGATGGAGGAAACCGGTGCGCAGCTCTCGCCGATCTTTGGCATCTACTCCGACCCGGACGAGGCCATCGTCAAACTCATCAAGGATGTCGTCGATGCACGCGACCCGGACTTCACAGGCAAGACGGACAGTGACCACGTCACGCATCGTATCTGGAGACTCAAGCCAAACGCCGCCCAACCAATCATCGACGCCATGGCCGAGATGGATGTCTTCATCGCCGACGGCCACCACCGTTACAACACAGCCATCAACTACCGCAAGCAGGCAGGCCCGGGCAAAGCGGACTGGTGCATGTTTGTCCTCGTGGCTATGCAGGACCCGGGCATGATCGTCCTGCCGACGCATCGTGTACTTGGCGGGATGAATGATTTCTCCATGTCGAAATTGATCGAGGCAGCCAGCGACTTGCTGGCCATCGAGCCTTTCGAAGGTGGCGACTTGCAGGCTTTGGAAAAGGCGCTGCCTGCAGCCGGGCCTCACGCGATGGGCCTGTATGACCCCAGTGACAAGAAGCTGTATCTCGCGAAACTGAAAGATGCGGATCCACTCAAAGCCACGCATGGCAGCCAAAGCGAAGCCTGGCGCCAACTCGATGTGGCGATCCTCCAGCATGCGGTGGTGGAAGGGGTGCTCCAGCCCACGTTTGCCCAGGGCGAAACGCTCAAGTGGAAGTTCCCGCATGAGCTGAAGGTACTCAAGACGATGTGCGACAGCGGAGAGTATCAGTTAGGCGTGGTGATGCAGCCGACGCCTCTCGAGTCGGTCACAGCGGTGAGCGAAGCCAACGAATTGATGCCTCAGAAAAGCACCTTCTTCTTCCCGAAGTTAGCAACAGGCTTGGCGATCAATCCGTTGAAGTGAGGAGAAATGGTCACAGGCATTGAAGGTGCATGATCCGGTCGGATGGTGGGTTCGTCTGTTAGCCTTGGTGCCTGCACCAAGGTCTTGAATGATCTGCTTTAGTTATTGACCTTGACACCAAAACGACTGGTGCCGTGGTCACTTGCGAAGCCATGACCACGAATAAGGGGTGGCGTGGCCATAGCCTCAGCATGGCCACGATATTGGCCTACAGTTCATGTTCATGGCCATCGCTTCGAGAGTCACCATCTCACCCACCTTGCAGCGCCACAAGAATTTGACGGGTTAACACTCATTCAAAACCGTTGACAAATCACAGCATGTCAAGATATAACCACATCAAGGTCATCAAAATCCGGCTGCTTTAGTCGGATACCTGCGTAAGTCAATCATAGTTAGGCGACCGAAGCATCAACTATGGACGTTCCGGCACGATGGCGTGACTTCCCATGTGACGACTACTTCCGCGACGGGTGGTCAGAGCGAGGGCACTTCGACAACGCTTCACAGACACCTGTTGTCGTTCCATCAACCGAGGCTTATGAGGTTGCAGAGTTTGACTTTTTGGTAGTGGGCCATGCCGGGTGCGATGGAATCAACTTTGGTTACCGGAAAGGTCACCGAGGATTGTGGGCGTTTTATCCGATCGATAGAGATTTCAAGTACATGGCGGCAATGGTAACCGAGTTAGCGGATGGTTGGTGTTCAGGCCGCCTTAGCGTCTAGTCGCCTAACCACCGGCTACAGTTGATTCTTCTCCGCTGAAGCTTCGAAGAATGTGCTTTCTTTCCGCTAAAGCTTTGAAGAACATGCGTCCTTCGCTAAAGCTAAGGACGGTAGACGCGGCATTACCCGCGAGTAGAATGTTATTGTCGGTTTGGAGCTTGCTTTCCGCGGGCGGCTGGCAACTGAGCTTTTTACGTTAGGTCGCAGGCATTAAACGTATATGGATGAACTCGAACAACAGGTTGCGGAAAAGGCCCAACGTGCCGTTGATCAACTGCGAGACCGTTCCGACGACTCGCTCGACTACGGCGAGTCAAGCTTGACCATGGTCGAAGCTATCTTGGCAGAAGCTTCTGAGTACGTCGATCAGATGCCCGAAGATCAGATTGACGCATTGGTTCATCTGCTTGGGTCGTACATCCTAGAAGTAGGGCGACGCGAGTTTGGTGGTAAGTACTATTGGCACGATGGACGCGACCAGCCTGTTCTGGTCGTTGGTGAACCTGATTACAAGATTGCGATCCTGACGTTCGATAAAGTTCGTGGGCGCATATCGGGAGATGAAGGGGACAACATCCCGTTTTTTTACCAAGGCTTTGCGGAGCGCGCCAGAAATGCGGAACCGGGGACCGATGTGCTGTATGTCTAAGACACTCGAATGCGGCCTAACCACAGCCTACAGTTGATTCTTCTTCGCTGAAGCTTCGAAGAACATGCCTACTTCGCCAAGGCTCCGGACGGAAGACACCGGTTGCCATGGTCACTGCCGCAGGCATGGCCATGAATCGTTGGTTTATATTTTCGGTCCTTCCGGAATTATTGTGGGTAGAGGTTGAGTCCGCCGCAGAAGAAGTAGAT
>CAZJJN010000068.1:0-9610 GCA_964546335.1 uncultured Phycisphaeraceae bacterium | reverse complement strand
GCGCCAGTGTTAGATAATGGTTAGGATTCCAACGAAAAGTCCCGGACAGTAGTGGCGGGACGCCCGCGCCACCGGGAAGAAGAACTTGGTGCAGGCACCAAGGCTAACGGATAAAGAATCCACTCCCTCACGGTCGTGGCTCGTGGGGAGAGAAGTGAGCAGGCCTTCGACTTTGCTCAGGACCTTGTTGGCTCGTGGATAGAAAGAACTTGTTGCAGGCACCAAGGCTAAGGGGAACTATATGATTCGGGCTGTTGAGACAATCGTTATTGTGGTTTCATTCTGGCCCATTTGAACGATGGCTTGCCACGTCAACTTTTCCATCTGCGATTACCGCTTCGATCAGGCCTTGCTCTGCGGTGATCCATCGTTCAATTCGCGGGTGTTCATTCATATACTGCGCCCACTTATCTTTGCCATAACGGCGATGTCCTGAAGACTGAATGACGACATCGGGTTGGACAGCATCCATCAAATCAGTGGATGACGCGACAAACGAGCCATGATGAGGCAGGTCACAAAGTTGGGCGCGTAAGTTAATCTCGCCTTGCTGGTGCTTGTCGAGCAATTGGCTGATGGCCAGTTCCTGCACATCACCAAACAGGATGGCCGAGGCATTGGGCACTTCGACTTTCAACACCAGCGACGTATCGTTGCTTGGCGTTTCATCTTCAGGCAAGTCAGGCACAGGCCAGAGCAGTTGCAGGTGGGATTGGCCCAGTGTGGCCTCCCAGCCGGCGTACTGCACTTCCCAGCGGTAGCCTTGGGCATCCAGTTGCTGAATCAGATATTGCGTGGTGGTGGGGAGTCGGCCTGGTTCGGGCATGTGTTTGGCGCGGGCTTCAGCCAGCATGTAAGGGCTGAGGATGATGCGGTCGATGGGGATTTGCCTGCCCACATCCAGGATGCCGTTGAAGTGATCGATATCCGCGTGGGAGAGGAAAACCATGTGCAGTCGGCGGACGCCCAGAGCGCGCAGGCTGGGAGTGATCGAGGTGTTGCCTAGATTCCAGTATTGCCTTGATCCGCAATCGAAGAGGATGTTGATCGTGTTGCCTTGGGCATCGGGCAGGCGAACAAGGAAGCAGGAGCCATCGCCGACTGAGAAGGCGTTCACGCGAATGGAAGCGGTCTGCTGTTGATGCGTTGATGCGTTAGTTGGTTCCTGTACAAGGTGCAAGGGTTGATTCAACATGACCAGCCAGGCGATGCAAAGACTGGCTGCCAGTCCGATCCGCCAAAGGCTGCGGGTCAGGCCGGTCAGCCAGGCGAGGACGACGATGAGCGTGACGATCAGCCAGAGCAGGTCGGGTGGGCGTGACAGTTCGATGGCTGAGCCGGGCAGTTTTCCCGCTTCTTTGGCGATTATCAGGAGAAACTGAGCAGCAGCTTCGGTGGGGGTCGCCAAGAGGATTCCGAAGCTGGGAAAGAGCAGGCCAAGGATGATTTTGACATATCCCAGCGGCCAACACCGCTGTGACAAAAGGCAGTGCGACCAGGGCGAGCAGGATGGTTAATGGGCTGACAATTTGGAAGTGGTAGGCCACGATCGGGGCTGCAACAAGGTAAGCGACAAGGTTGGCAGCGAAGAGATCGACGGCATATCGCCAGACTGACATGCGCCAGCGTTCGCGCTCAGCCACGATGTCGGGCGGCTGGTAAAGTCGCTGACTGACGGGTTGCGTAAAGGCGATAAGCGCTGCGACGACGCCGAAGCTGAGTTGAAACCCAGCGTTGAAGAGATCGCCCGGCTTCCAGATCAGTACCAGCCAGGCTGCGAGCGCCAACAGATCGAGTGGGCGGAAGCGTCTGCCTGTGATGCCTGCGACGCAGAGCAGGCCTGCCATGAGCCCGGCCCGGACGATCGGGGTGCGCATGGGAACTGCGGTGAGATAGATCAACAGGACGATCAGCACGACCAAGGCTGCGCGCGGCGGGTTGGGAATGATCAGTCGCGTTACCAGCCAGACCAGTCCAAGGAGGATGCCCAGGTGCGCGCCGCTAATGGCTAACAGATGCGCCAGGCCGACCTTGCGAAAGTCTTCGTGGAGTTCGCCCGTGCCCGGGCCTTGGTGTCCCAACAGGATGAGTTCGAGTAAAGCGACAGCAGGGGGTTGGCCTGTCAGGTTGCTGTTGGCAGGTGCATAACCGAGATGGAGTGAATCAAGTGCTGCCTGGGCAGCAGACTCGCGCAGCCCGGCCAGGTCTGATTTTGCAGGTGCAGCAGAGAGCAGTTGCCAGTTGCCTCGTGTGGCTAATTGAAGCATGCCTGAGATATCCTGCTGTCTCATATGGCTGCGATAATCAAACTCGCCGGGATTGGCCGGTGGAACAAAGTCACCCAGCCAGCCCATGGCTTCGATGGCCATGCCCCGCTCGAGACGATGGTCTGCTTCCTGGAGGACGACCTTCAACTTGCCTTGGGTATTGATCCAGCGGTCGGCCACCTGAATTTCATGAACAGCAAGGATGAACTGCGTAGCAGGCGGTTGATAGGCGAAGTCTGCGAAAGAGCCTGACTGGGCGGGACGCAGTTCAGGCTGGTTTTCGATGATGCCTCGGACTTTGGCCAGTTGCTCTTCGGATTGCACGTATTGCCTGACATGATCCTCGGCCACATTGTTTTGTCGGAGTTGATACCACCCGGCTGCAAGCAGTGTGAGAGCGATCAGCCAGCAGATGTTTCGCCAGGAGATTGAAAACCCCGGGCAATGGATTTTCTTCTGCGGCATCAACACGAAGAAAGCAAAAGCCAGTGTCGCGAGCAATGCCAGGCTGAGAAAGACCAAGCCGTGCCAACTGAGCAGGTAGCCGACGGCGATGCCGACCATCCATGCGATTGACACAGCCAGCAATGGGGATGCGGGACAGGTATCCCTTGGATCAGAGAACTCATCGGTGGGGTAAAGCCCCTCGGAATGGCTGGCTCCAGTCACCCCAACAGAATAACGCATTGTTCGAGAGTAGCCGTGCGATGGAAGCATAGCGATGAAAGCAGAGCAGGGGCAGCTTATGTAGCATGTGCCACGATGCAGCAACAACAGGAAATCAGACATGTCGTGGTGACTGGCGGGGCGGGATTCATCGGCTCACACCTTGTGGAAGCCTTGCGCCGGCGTGGCAGACGGGTCACGATCCTGGATGATCTTTCGACAGGCCGAGTTGAGAACGTCAGGCATTGCCTGGACGACCAATGCCAACTGCTGGAAGGGCGGGTGGGGGACTTGTGTCAGAGGGCTGACCAGATTTTTGATGGTGTTCAACAGGTTTACCACCTGGCTGCGACGGTGGGTGTGCAGCGAGTGGTTGAACAACCCGTGGCCTCGATACGTAATAACGTCGAGGAGACAGCTACGCTGTTGGAGGCGGTCTCCGGACGAGACATCTCTGTGTTACTGACATCATCGAGCGAGGTGTATGGCAAAAACACCCGCGTACCCATGAGTGAGGAGGACGATCTGGTCGTCGGCCCAACCACATCCCCACGCTGGAGTTATGCCTTGGCCAAGGCTTTGGACGAGCATTTGATGCTGGCTGGCCATCGCTTGGGGCAATTCTCAGGCGTGATCGTCCGTCTGTTCAATACGATCGGGCCTCGGCAGGTGGGCAGCTATGGCATGGTGGTGCCTCGATTCATTGCTGCGGCGATGAAGAATGAGGCTTTGACGATTTATGGCAATGGTGAGCAGACTCGGGCGTTCTGCGATGTACGCGACGTGGTAGAGGCTTTGATTGCGTTATCGGACGCGAAATCGGCACATGGACAGGCTTACAACGTCGGCCAAGACAAGGAAATGACCATAAATCAGTTAGCGGAACGTATAAAGCAGGTGTTGAACAGCCGATCTTCTTTGAGACATGTACCATATGCGCAGGTTTACGGGCAAGGGTTTGAGGATCCTGCTCGACGCGTACCCGCGATGGAAAAATTGCGACAGGCGATTGCGTTTCAGCCACACTATGACTTGGATCAGACCATCCGCGATATCGCCGATGGATTGGATATTGAGCAGTCGGAAGTGACATGACCTATTTGCTGGCAGAGAATCAGGACTGGTTGACAATCTGGTCGGCGATCAAGCCGAACCTGATCGTGCTGGGCGTGGCCTTTGTGGTCAGCCTGATTGCCACGCCTGTCATGCGCGAGTTGGCGATTCGCAACGGCATCATCGACAAGCCGGACTTCAAGCGCAAAGTCCATGAAAAGCCCATCGCCTATCTGGGGGGCGTCAGCCTGTACCTGGGTTGGCTGGTGGGGATCCTGGCTGCGTTCGTGGTGACATCCACCGTTTCCTACGCATCACCGATTTACAAGACAGCTTTCCCGATTGAAATTGTGCTGGGCGCGACAGTGATTGTCGTCGTCGGGCTGATTGATGATGTCTGGGGAATCAGTCCTCGCGTGAAGATTGGCGGCTCACTTTTTGCCGCAGCTTGCGTGGCCAGCCTGGATGTCGGTACGAAGTTTGTCGAGCGGACGTTCGAGTTCTTCAGCATTGACCAACTGTTGTTGAGCATGCATGCAGACCAGTTGCAAGCGATGTTCGGCTCCGAGCCTGGCTTGTACCTGATCGAGTATACCTTGGGCGCGATCATGGTGGGCATCATCGTCGTCGGGGCGACGCAGGCATTGAATCAGATTGATGGATTGGACGGCCTGGCAGCAGGGGTGACCGGACTCAACGCTTTCTTCTGGCTGATTCTCCTGATTGTGGGTGTGATTTTTGTGCCTATGAGCAGCGGCACCACCTACGCCCGTGAGATTCTGTATCTGCCCTTGATCATGCTTGCCATGGCGACGCTGGGAACTGTCCTTGGCTATCTGCCTTACAACTTCAACCCGGCCAGCATCTTCATGGGTGACACCGGCGCGCTTTTCCTGGGCTACCTCTGCGCCGCAGGCATGCTCATGTTTGCCAAGATTCAACTGCCCATGGCCCCGGTGTTTGTGACCGCAGGATTGATGATCTTCGGCCTGCCGATCTTCGACAGCATGCTGAAAGTTGTGCGTAAGAAGATGCGCGGCGACCCACTCGGTGAGGCTGACCGCTTCCATCTGCATCACCAGTTGCTGCGTAATCTTGGCAGCGTCAAACGCGCGGTCGTGACTTTGTATGGCATCTCCACGGTCTTTGCCTTGTTCGGCCTGTCCATGGTGATCCTTGAATGGCGCATGGTATTTCCCGTCTTTCTCGTCTGCTCGTTGATCTTCATGATCTTTGCTGCACGAGAAGGTGTGCGACAGGCCAACGAAGCAGAAGCACGCGAACAGGAAGCGGCGAAGCAGGCAGAGCACTCGGCTGAAGTTCAGGCTTCGTCAGCGGTAGTTGAAACTCCCCCAGTGGATACGCAGCCCAGTTCGATCCCTACGCCAGATTCACCAGCGGGGACATGATCACGTCTGCTAACGCAGGATGGGGCTACTCGTGGCACCCAGATATCATCAGACACATGGGTGATCTCTGATGTCAGACACCTTTGCCTCAAACCGTGCCGAACAAACGGTCCCCGGCATCGCCAAGGCCTGGCAGGATGTAACCGAGTTCATTCAATTCGCGGTCGAGTGCTGCGGTGTAGATCGGCACATCCGGATGGTCTGTCTGCATCCGCTCAACACCTTCCGGAGCAGCGACGAGGCAGATAAAACGAATGCTCTTGCACCCGCGTTGTTTGAGCAGGCTCAGTGCCCGGCTGCCACTGCCTCCGGTGGCGAGCATGGGATCGACCGCCAGGACATGGCTTTGATCCACATCACTGGGCAGGTTTTCGTAATAACTGATCGGCACGAGATTTTCCTCATCGCGGAACATACCCAAGTGGCCGACACGGGCATCGGGCAGCATGTCGAGGATGCCGTCGGCCATGCCCAGACCGGCCCGAAGGATGGGGACGATGGTGATCAGGTCTGCAATCTGCCTGCCCTGGCAGACTTCCAAAGGGGTGTCGATCTCTTGCGGGCGCGTCTTGATATCGCGCGTGGCTTCGTAAGCAAGCAGGCCTCCGATGGCTTTGAGCAGCCTGCGAAACTTGGGTGAACTGGTGGAAGTCTTGCGGGCAACGGTCAACATGTGCGTCACCAGCGGGTGGTCAATCACGTGCAGGTTTTTGGCGTCCATCAGGTTCTCCAGTCTGGAGAGTGTACAGGAATCGAGAGAGCCGATCGGTGTGATCTGGAATCTACCCCATTCGATTCACCACCGAGTCGCGGAGGCACAGAGAGGCAGAGAGAGAATGAAATTTTAGCCAGCGTGGCGCGTCCTGAGCGAAGTCGAAGGGCCTGCTCGCTGTTGAGGGTGAAACTTCAGCCTGCGAAGCGCGTCCCGAGCGAAGTCGAAGGGCCTGCACGCTGTTGAGGATAAAATATAGAACAAAGCACAGAGAACGCGGAGGAAGCAGAGCAAGAGAAAGACATTTCGCGCTAAAGCGCAAAGGCACTAAGCTGGATCGTCGCATTCTTTACTTTTCGACTTCGCTCATCATGAAATCGATCCGCATCATATGGTCAATGCCATTCATGACTTCTCGAGTGTATGCGAAACCGAGAGATTGGTAGAAGTCTCCCGCGTCGAAGTCTCCCGCGTCGCAGTCCCCTTTGAGATGGCTCGTCAGCAGGTACTGGGGGTTGCCGATGGCACGAATCCTCTTGATAAGAAGCCTGACCGCTTGCTTGCCGTAGCCCATGCCTTGATGTCTGTGATCAATCATGAGCCTCCACAGGAAGTAGATGCCTTGCTCGGGTGCTTCTGAGGTCATGATGAAGCCAACCGGTGTCTCGCCAGCATAGATCGCTCGCATCCACACGGGATCCTCGTCGGCTGGATAGTGCCCCTCGGCGATTGAGTATGCATTCGATCGCGGGTAGGTCGCTTTCTGTTCAGCGGACACCTCAAGCGAAAGCACGGCCTTGATGTTGTGGGGCGTGATCTCCTGGAATCGCACGGTCGTGCTGGATTGGGCCATATCTTTATTTCGGTGTGTCTTGCGGCAAGCGTAGTCGAGATCCATCCCTGACCCAAGGCACTCGACAAGGTGACTTGACGTTGGTCTTCCTTATGTCCAGTGCAGATGGTCAAGCCTGTGACTCAGCATTTTTTGCCTGTGGGTGCTGGATAACACGTCATCGAGGCCAGATGCAGATGGATCAACATAGAGAAGCGGATTCGGCCAGTTGACGCAGGTAAGGTACCTGGCTGCTCACCCATGCGGGGCTGATACCAAGGTAAGCGCTGGTATCCAATACTTAAAAAAACTTGGTGCAGGCTCGCAGGTATCTTGCATGGGGTCGCCCCCGGTGCAGCGAGACTCTGATCCTCTTCTCTAACGCAACAGTAACGAACGTTTTTCTCAAACGGTTATCATTGCGGCGGATCAAACTTAGCCTGTTTCTTAAGGAAATGAATCATGTCGCATGTCCTAGTGAATCGTGACTTCCCGAAAGTTGCCTCTCTGTTTTTGCTCGCCGGTTTACTCATGCTGGCCGGCTGCCAGACCAGCCCGCGCATCGGCAAAGGGAGCGTGATCTTTCTGCATCCGGATGGCACGTCCGCGCCGAACTGGGCCATCGCCCGGGCGATGTTCGTCGGGCCTGATGGCGACCTCGAATGGGACAAGCTCCCCGCGATGGCGTTGTATCGAGGCCACATGCGCGACAGCCTGACCGCCACCAGCAACGGCGGAGCCACGACTCACGCCTATGGCATCAAGGTCGCCAGCGATGCGTATGGCATGACCGCAGGCGGCGACCGCGCGGAACTGATCCTCGACAAGAACGGCAACTCCCGCAGCGTCGCACTACAGGCCATCCGCAAAGGCATCCCCACCGGCGTCGTCCAATCAGGCACCAGCACCGAGCCAGGCACCGGCTGCTTCCTGACCAGCGTGCCCTCGCGAGGCATGCACAACGAAATCGCAGCCCAACTTATCGCCAGCGGCGCACAAGTCATGCTCGGTGGTGGAGAACAGTACTACCTGCCCAAAGATGTCGAAGGCAGGCATGGCCCGGGCAAGCGCACCGATGGGCGCAACCTCATCAAAGAAGCCGAAGCAATGGGATACGTCGTCGTGTATGACCGCGAGGAATTGCTCACGCTGCCCGAGGACACGGAGAAAGTACTCGGCCTGTTTGCCGCGTATCACACGTTCAACGACAAGCCTGAGGAAGTCCTGGCTGAGCAAGGCCTGCCTCTTTACAAGAAAGAAGCCCCGACGGTGGCGGAGATGACCCGCGCTGCGTTGAAAATCCTGGCCAAGGATGGCAGGCAATTCTGCCTGGTCGTTGAAGAAGAGGGGACGGATAACTTTGGCAATAATCAGAACACGCCGGGCATGATTGAAGCGCTGCGTCGGGCGGATGAAGCGATTGGGGTATGTCGCCAGTTCGTCGCCGAGCAGCCGGACACGCTGCTGATCACCGCGGCAGACAGTGACGCCAGCGGCATGCGCATGATCGGCTACCCCGCACTGCCCGGCCGCGAAGTGCCAGCCAAGGTCGCGGAGCGCGACAACATCGGCGTGCCGATGGACGGGCGTTGGGGCACAGGCACGGAACCTTTGCTGGCCGCTCCAGACCAGTTCGGCCAACGTCTGTCGTTCCGTGTCGCCTGGTCGAATGATGATGATGTCACCGGCGGCATCCTCGTCAAAGCGGAAGGCCTGAACAGCCATCTTGTCAAAGGCAATATGGATAACACCGAGATACCGAAGTTGATGCGGCTGACGTTGTTTGGGGCTGATCAATGAAAAAATGATGTTGTGGTGTACTTCTCGTAAGAGAAGTATTTATATTAAGAACAGTGTGACATCCTAAGTGCTAACTGCGAGAAAGTTCAAGTGTTCGATAAGATTCTGTCAGAAAACACTTTGTACACATCATCGGATATGGTCGAACTTGTGAAGCAGCATTGCGACTGCAGTGCACATGCAGCACGTCAACGCATTAAAAGAGCATCTGAGAGTAATGATATTTGGAGGAGTGACGCGCTGAGGCTTGAGCACAATCAACGCCTGTATTCTCTAACCAGACCAAGTTTTGATTCCGATGAAGCAATGGCTGATTTGATTCGTTTGCTGAACAATACAAGCAGAAAGGGATTGGTTCGTTGCCTCAACTTTTTAGGTGAAAAGAAGATACTCAATATTTTAAATCTTTGCCGCCTAATGGCAGTGCCTCTTGAAGACACCAAGAGAGCAAGGCCACTACAGGGAAGCAGAACCTTTGTAAAGCAGATTATGGGCATAGGCGAGTTAGGCTATAAACTCATTCAAGAGAATACACATCTTGAAGCATATTGTCATCACAAAACCCGCAATAAGGACGCAAAGGCATCCGGTGCTTTTGCAGAACTACGCAGCGAGGCTTTGATTTCTCGCTTCATTACTGAGCGATTTGAAAGAGAGAATTTTACATCTTGGCAGAGTTCCGTTATCGCAACTGCTAACGAGCCCTACGTTACTTTTAATGAGCAAGTGTATACTGCATATGCATTTTCATATCTATCACCCTTAATTAGGTGGAATAAGAAAAGTACTAAACCGATTCCTATGCCAGTATTATTCGATTGAGCTTCCCCCGTTTAGACGGGCGCGGGGGTTCGATTGATCAGGCGACCTG
>CAZJJN010000067.1:0-10111 GCA_964546335.1 uncultured Phycisphaeraceae bacterium | reverse complement strand
AAGAAAAACCAGAAAATCAAAATACGTCCTTGACAGGTCGAAGCATATCAGCCCGTGAGCCTGCTCACGGCTGCCTTGCATGCGTTTGCCCAGATCCAAAAACCAGGGCGAACGCACGTGTAGGGTTCATACGCACAAATCGCGAAGGGCATCGAGGTAGGATGGGTTAGCGCAGCCACTTGGCGGAGCGTAACCCATCAATAAGGCCTATGACCAAGCGTCGTCAGGTGATGGGTTACGGCTCGAAGACTCGCCTAACCCATCCTACAAACCACATGCCTTTGCCCAGATCCAAAAACCGCTCTTCTTGCCCCTCCGCTTCACCTTGCTAAACTCGACGATTCGCAATCAGGCGATCCTGGAGAAAACCAACATGGCTATCGAAACGCTTTATGAAAAAGACGGCTCCATCACCCCCCTGCAAGGCAAAACCGTGGCTGTCCTCGGCTACGGCAGCCAGGGACATGCCCATGCCCAGAACCTGCGCGATTCAGGCGTCAACGTCATTGTCGCCAACCGCAAGGATTCGGCCAACGGCAAGCTGGCGATGGAACATGGCTTTGACCCCCTGCCTGTCGCTGATGCGGTCAAGCAGGCCGACCTGGTCATCATCACCCTGCCCGATGAAGTGCAGCCTGACGTGTACAACGACCATATCGCTGCCAACTTGAAGCCCGGCGCGACACTCGGTTTCACCCATGGCTTCAACGTGCATTTCAAGACCATCGTTCCGCCTGAGAATGTCAACGTGGTCATGGTGGCCCCTAAAGGCCCCGGCCACACCGTGCGCAGCGAGTTTGAGCGTGGTGGCGGTGTGCCCTGCCTGCTCGCGGTCCATCAGGACACGGATGGCAAGGCGTTTGATATTGCGATGGCCTGGGCGATCGGCGTTGGGGGCGGCAAAGGGGGCATCCTCAAAACCAACTTCAAGGATGAATGCGAGACCGACCTGTTCGGCGAGCAGACCGTCCTCTGCGGCAGCTTGTCCGAGTTGATCAAGTCCGGCTTTGAAGTATTGACCGAAGCAGGCTATCCACCCGAACTGGCTTACTTCGAAGTTTGCCACGAGGTGAAACTGATCGTTGACCTGGTCGTGCGAGGCGGCTTGAAGTACATGCGTTACTCGATCAGCAACACCGCAGAATTCGGCGATTACTTCACCGGGCCTAAGGTAATCGATGCCGGGGTCAAGCAGCGGATGAAGGAAGCATTGGATCGCATCCAGACGGGTGAGTTCGCTCGTGTCTTCCGCGAGGATTACCAGAACGACTTCAAGTGGTTCAAGGAACAACGTGCGAAGAATGCAGAGCATGGCGTTGAAAAGGTCGGCAAGGAATTGCGCGAAATGATGCCTTGGATCAAGCCGGTGACGGTGGACTGATCACATGGGCGGCAGACGCGAACTTGCCGAACTTGCATCGTGAATTGCATGAACCCGTGAGGCGACTCGCGGGTTTTTTCTTGGCCATTGTGAGCCTGGCCAGCGCGTAGGATGGATTAGGCGAGTCTTCAAGCCGTAACCCATCAGGGCAGTGCGAATGGACAAAGCATCGGGTGATTTGGGTTCCCACTCTTCTGGTGGGGCAGTCAGTCATCCTGAGCAGAGACGAAGGACTCACCTGCCAAAAGTATCTGATTCAATTGCGGGTGAGACGCCCCGCCATCGGGGAGAAGAAAGTTTCGCGCCAAGGTGCTAAGACGCGAAGATCGCCAAGGAGATGAATCAATGGTTTGATCGCTCTCTACGTCCATCATGTTCTCTGTGCTTCCTGAGAAGCGCCCAGTCAATCCGCACGATTGTTGCGCGACATTTAATTTCATGAAAACGACGTTCACTGCATATTTTGGTATTGAACTGTTGTCTGGCGCGCGGTAAATTACAGACACATTTGATCGGCGTGTCGCCAGACCAAAGACGACGGAGGCCATGTACTGTTCCGAGGTGGGAGCCAGCAGGAAGCGCAAGGAGGCTCGACATGGTCAGCTTGACGGATCATCGATGGGAATTTCGGGTGAAATGCCTAGAAGCACGCAAGGTATACCTCGTGCTTCAAACAGCGGATGGACTGAGCAGCACCATCCCGATGGAAGAAGACTCGCCCCAGGGAATCTGGACTGTCCAACGCCGTCTGCCTCCGGGCGAATACGACTTTACTTATTTCATCTCGGATGGGCAGACGCTGTACAACCATGGCAGGCAAGGCCTGCGGGTGCGCAAGATCAACCATATCGGCAACGCACCCGAAAATGCTCAAAGCGAAGAGGCCCTGGCGGTCAGTTGACCGCGATCTCCAAGCCAATCAAAGCGATTATCAATTCGTCGTCAGGCACTTGACTTCTGTCAGGATGTAGTACATTATGTACGCATCAAAGTCACGCGTAAAAGCCTGTTGGCCCAGTGGCAGAAAAAGCATGCCGGAGCCCGTCGTGCGATTGCTCGCTGGATGATGATCGTGGAGCAAGTCGAATGGCATTCTTCTTCCGACGTTGCCGCGACATTCGGCCGATCCGTTGACCGCATCAATGAGCAAGGCGTCGTGGCTTGGATATTCAATATCGCTGGCAACCACTACCGTTTGATCGCCACCGTCGATTTCCCGATGCAAACAGTCACGCCTATATTTTTCCTCACACATGCGGAATATGATCGTGGCAGATGGAAGGATCGATTATGACAACGACGAGAACGAAATTGATGCCCCGGCGCATGCCCACGACTTTTACTGAGCTCAACAAACTGCATCCGCTGCGGCCGATCCACGACGACAGCGAATTGGACGACGCTATGCGCGTGCACAACAGACTGGCTGGGCGTGAAGACCGCACCACTGACCAGAACGATTACCTGACAACGCTGTCCATGCTGATTCAGGAATACGAAGGTGACACCGACAACATTGACCCCATCAAATACGAAGATTGGCCTGTGCATCAGCGGATTGCACACCTGATTGAACTGTCGGAGATGACTGCTTCTGACCTTGGAGCATTACTTGGCAACCGCTCATTGGGATCAAAACTCGTTCGGGGTGAACGCGAACCCAGCAAAACCCACATCCGCATCCTGGCGGAACGGTTCAAAATCAGCCCGGCATTCTTTCTTTGAATGAAATAATGATCCGTAAAAGCCTTTAACTCACTCAACTCACTGCGATCTCCAGCATCTCCAATGCGGCATGCACATGATTCGCATCGGCCACTCTATGAATCGCCACAGGTGTACACATCGCCAGCAGCGCACGTTTGACCTCTGCCAACTGAGGCCAATCCGCTTCCACGCTTAGGCCATGCTTCTTGCGAGCCTTGGCGATCATGCTGCAAATCTTTCGCCCTTCGAGTCGCTCCTTGCGTCCCCAATATTGATGCTCCAGATAAACCGCATCCGTCACCCAATGGCCACACCTCGTCTCCGCATAATCGAAAAGCAAGGCAGGCCCATCCGGAGCAGGCACACGCGTCATGGCATTGGCCAAATGCAGGTCGCCATGCAGCCAATGGTTCGTCGCGCGATCTTTCCAGATGTCCAGCCACTTGGGCAGTTTCTTGTGCGCACGTTTCAGTGCAGCATGCCAGCGTTGCTCCTCGGGCAGACTATGCCTTTTGACATTCTCTCGCGCGCGCTTGAGAAAGTCATCGTAATCCTTGGGTTTGACTGCCCCGTCATTGGGAACTTCCGAGGCGGCTGCATAAAACCGGCCAATCGCATCAACGGTCAAGTCGAACGCGGCCCCACCCCAGGCTGAACCAATCGGGCCGTGCGGCAACTTCTCCATCACCACCCACGCGATGTCATACCCTCCAAGCGTCGCACCAGAGGCATAAACCTTGGGCGCGACATCTTCCACATGTTGCAGTCGATTGAGCCAGGCTAGTTCGCCGGGCGGGATGGGCATTTTGACGACCACCTCCACCTGGGCTTCGCCTGACTTGAGTTTGGCATAAGCCGTGGCTGCTCCGCCCCGCTGCCAGTCGGTGCGGAACCAGGAAATGTCGGTCAGTTCACCATCACAGGCATCGACAAGAACCGGTTGAAGTGCCGCTCCGAACGGCCCATCGTAATGCTGAATGCCTTGCTGATTTTGTTGTTGATTGATGGCCTTAGGCGATTCGTTAACCACTTGCCCATTGGTTTCGGGCTGCTGCTTCGAGCCGACCTGATTCGAAGGCATATTCAGGTCGGCTTCAGCGTGCGGCCCCGTGACGTCTTGCTCCATCGGCTCGGACATGTCGTGTTTCCGCTACTGGCCTGAGGTGTTGCTTCAATTGTAACGGACAGGATGAAAAACCCAAAGCGGGAGGAAAAGCGATAAAAACTTACCTGATTGACGCCCAAGGGCATCTACCTACGATAACCACCTCCCAGACCATAAAGGAATCCAACATGCGTGATGCAAGACTCGACAAACTGGCCAATGTCATCGTCCACTATTCGACTGGCGTAAAGCCCGGGCAACTGGTTCGGCTGTCTGGTGATCCGGTGGCGATGCCTTTGTTGGAAGCGATTTATGAAGCCTGCATCAAGGCCAGCGCCCATGTCTTCTTTCAGTGTGCCCCGGAAAGCTTTCAGGAAGTCTTTTTCAAGCACGCCAACGATGAACAATTGACTTATGTCTCCCCCATCGCCAAGCACATTGTTGAGACCGTGGATGTCAGCATCGGCTTGTGGGCAGAAACCAATACGAAAGGTCTGACGGGCATCGACCCGGCACGCCAGGGCAAAGCCTCATCTGCACGCAAGCCGATCTTCAAGGTGTTTATGGATCGCGCTGCCAACGGCGAACTGAAATGGTGTGGCACGTTGTATCCGACCCTGGCCTCGGCCCAGGACGCGGAGATGAGCCTGACTGACTACGAAGATTTTGTCTTTGCTGCCGGGCATCTGGACAAGGATGATCCTGTCGCGGAATGGCAGAAGATCAGCGAACGCCAGCAGCGTGTGGTGGACTACCTGACGGGGAAGAAGATGCTGCACTTCTCAGCCAGCAACGGGACGGATCTTCATGTCAATGTGGAGGGCATGAAGTGGGTGAACTGCTGCGGCCACGAGAATTTTCCGGATGGTGAAGTCTTCACCGGACCTAACTTGGACGCCGACGATGGTGGCGTGAATGGTTACGTGAAATACTCCTTCCCTGCAGTACACAACGGGCGCGAAGTCCATGACATCGAACTCTGGTTCGAGAAAGGCAAGGTCGTGAAATGCGCAGCCTCGAAGAATCAGGAATTCCTCGAGCAGATGCTGGATCAGGATGATGGCGCGCGGAAACTGGGCGAGATCGCCATCGGCACGAACTACAACATCCAGCAGTACACCAAGAACACCCTGTTCGATGAGAAGATCGGCGGGACATTCCACGCAGCCGTGGGCGCTGGCTATCCTGAGACTGGCAACACCAACGAGTCAGGCCTGCACTGGGATATGGTCTGCGACTTACGCGAAGGTGGAGAAATTACGGTAGATGGGCAAGTGATCAGCCGGGATGGCAAGTTCCTGGAAACAGACTGGCCGGGGTGAATCTGAAGGATAATTGAAGCCGCGACCAGCCACGTCCTCATGACACGGCAAATCTGAAATCGTGATGCAATTCCTGCATCTTTGCTGTAGTGCTGCGTTTATGTGACTTTGGGAATTGACATTCCCACCATTGCGACTCAGAATTGCCTACATTAGCGGTCGTATGTTGACGATCTCCTAATTTTTGTCCTCGGGTGGATCATGATCGCCGAAACTCTGGAATTGTTGATTGAAAAGCAATGGTCTTCCGCTCGTGAAATGGGCGAGATCTGCGATAAAGCCCCGTCAACCATTTACCGTTGGATCAAGGGGCAAAGTGAACCTGACTTTGCCAGCATTCAATTATTGCTTCGCCAGTTCAAGAACAGGCAGGCTCAACACGCACTGCTGACGGCCTTCCTTTCAGACTCCCCCTGGCAGGCGATTCGATTCGATCATGATCTGGACACCAATCACGATGGCCATGTCAATGCAGATGATGCCCTGGCTGCTGCTGTCAAAACCGTCAAACTCACAGGCGAATCTCTGGATGTGATCCACACCGCCTGCCAGCAGGGACGCATCGACAGTGAACATGCAGTGGACATCATCTCTCTGCTGGATGAGATCGCTGAGCAGGCGCAGATGGCCCGGCGGATCGTGGCCCGGGAAGTCGAACGTCGCAAAAAAGCCAAACTTCGACTGGCCAAGTGATATGCTGGGGCTTTGTTACAAATATCTGTGGCCTCATTGCTGCGGGGTGTAGAATGTCTGGTAGAGCGACCAAACCATCCCAAACGAGGCACTCATGTTCACCTGCTCATACCCACGTCTTCGTATTCTACTTTTCATCCTGCTGACAACTTCCCTCCTGTCGAGTTCATCATTCTCTCAGCAGAAAGACGCCAAAGCGGAACAGTCACTGGACAGTTTCAAGCCTGTCGCGCTCGACTATCGCGAGCAGTCGATCAAATTCACAAAAAGGCATCCGCTCAGTCCTCTGAAAGAACAGGCCGACCGTTTCCGTTGGAAACTCTCCGAGGAACACAAGGATTACGACATCGCCGAGCAGACTTTTCAGGTCTTTGCTCCCGAGGCAGATGAGGTGGATCAGCCGATGGGCTTACTGGTTTTCATCAGTCCATCAGACATCGGCCGCGTCCCCAACGAGTGGAAAGCTGCGCTGCGTCGGTCGAACATGATCTGGGTCAGTCCTAACCAGACGGGCAATGAACAGCCGATCTGGAAACGCATCGGCCTGGCGTTGGACGCTGTCGAAAACATGAAGGCACGCTACAAGATTGATCCTGATCGTATCTATGTCGCCGGGGTCTCGGGCGGTGGACGGGTCGCCAGCCGTGTCGGCCTGATGTATGGCGACATCTTCAAAGGCAGCGTGTCCATCATCGGCACGGACTTTTTCAAAGATATTGAAGTACCCGATAAACCCGACCACGTCTGGCAAGCCAAGTTCGTCGAACCCAACCGGGCATTGCTTCAGCAAATCAAAACAGAGAATCGCTACGTGCTGATCACAGGTGAAAATGATTACAACCAACAGCAAACGCGCGAAGTATATCGACAGGGCTATCAGCAGGAAGGTTTCAAACATGCCACCTATCTGGAAGTGCCAGACCTGGCGCATGAGTATCCTGCCGGCCTTTGGCTTGACCTGGCGATCACTGCGCTGGATGCACCCATACTCGATGCCCGGCTGATGAAGAAAGCACAGAATGAAGAAGTCGAACAACGCGCGGATAAAGAGATAGCCAATGCTCGCAAAGTCCTGGCCATCAACACCGACACCGGAGCAAAACTCCTGAAGCGCATCGTGCAGACCTATCCTGACACACAGGCCGCCGCGGACGCGCAGCAATTACTGAATGAAATCGCGCAAGACAAGTCCACTGATTGAATTTGCATAGAAAACCTGCCCTGTTGACTCAATTGGGTATTTCACCTGAATCGTCAATCCACCCAGATTCACTCTCGCGCATAATTGGAAGCCTGGATCGTGAATAACGACGAAATGATCGCTTTTCGCTGGGATTGATTTGGCTCAAATCCGATACTTGCTTTGATCACAGGGAGCCAGGCATGACCACACTTTCTCAACAACCCGCAACCACGACAGAAGCCGACCAGGAACATCTCGATTCAACTGAATCACCTGTTGAGAATGAAAATAAGATGGGTCTTAGGAAGCTGAGGGGCTGCTAAAGTGTCTTTGGCCCCATGAAACACAGCAAAAACAAGTACTACCGCCGTTCCCGAATATCGACCAAGACTTTTCGCAGGATTATTCACGCCTTCGCGATGGATTTAACCGCGACCGACGCCGCCGAACTGACAGGCCTGAGTGTCCGCGCCACCAACACCATCTACCTCAAGGTTCGCCAACGCATTGCCCAGGATTGTGAAGCCCAGAATCCCTTCCGGGGAGAAGTTGAAATCGATGAGTCTTACTTCGGCCCCAAACGCATCCGTGGCAAGCGTGGCCGCGGGGCTGGTGGCAAGACCATCGTCTTTGGCATCTTCAAACGCAATGGACGAGTCTACACGGAGATCGTGCCCGATTGTCGTAAAAACACGCTACAAAAGGCGATTCGTGGCCGAGTTGACCTGGAGAGTATTGTGCATTCCGACGGCTGGCGCGGGTACGATGGCCTGGTCGATGTGGGGTATGCCAAGCACTTGCGGGTGAACCATGGCGAGAATGAATTTGCCAACGACCAGTCCCACATCAATGGCATTGAGAGCTTCTGGGCGTTCGCCAAACATCGCCTGGCCAAGTTTAAAGGAGTGCCCAAACACACTTTTTATCTGCATCTGAAGGAGACTGAGTTCCGCTTCAACCACCGACGTGCTAACTTGTACCAAGCCGTGCTCAAACTACTACGTGATAGCCCAATTTAAGTGCCCTCAGCTTCCTAAGACCATTGTTAAAAAGATTGTCTGAGGCTGTTGCGCTTGGGCATCCGATATGATGTTCTGAGTTGCAACTCCAAAACTAGCCTACTTCACACTTTTTTGCCATCTGGGGTCATCAGTCCTCATACCGACTCATATTTGAATTTGGCATAGTGAATCATCTGGCTGATAAGAAGCCAACGATGCAACAATGTCCAAGTCGGGTCTTTACATGCCTAACATATACTTGGTTAAATAACCCGGTTAGCCAAAAACCAAAAACAGCCAGTTTCAACTGAAAACACTCAATCATATTCCAACTAGCGGTGTTGGCAAGGGCATTCCATTAGGCTACAGAGTCGCGCACCCGTAGATAATAGTATAATTACAAAATTGCGAAATTAACCGAATAACAATATAGTGCTATTGAAATAAATTCAATATCATGTAATATACAGAAGTATCTTACTAAGTGAGGTGCTGCCACCTCGAGCCGCGGATTCAGGGGCAAGTCAATTTGTGTTTGTTGTCACGGAGGTGGGCGCTTTGCTAGCACCGTCCTAATCCGTCTATCCCGTGGGAGAGATGAGAAGTCTCTGACGTTCAGAGATGTTTTGGCATGTAATAAATGTACTTCAATATTTCAGGAACATGAACAGGAGCTGACTATGTTACGCAAGTCAATGATGACGTTAGCCATGATTCTCTGTCTCGCTGCCCAGAGTCATGCGGCAGTATGGGTTCTTGCTGATGATTGGGAAACCGCCAATCGAGGGAACAGCGTTTGGTCGTTTCATGATACGGGAACCCGCTGGAGTGACATGGAATGGTATGACGATTTGGGTTGGGTTATCCATGAAGAAGGCTGGATGGGCAGTCAATATATGCGGTTATGGAAAGTGACCAGCAGGACACCTGCCAATTTTGATATGCCTATCGACAGCATAGGCATCGGTTTGGCAAGTGGCTACCGATCCCCTGCCATTTATTTTACTGCCCCCAAAACCGGCGTTTACAAACTCACCGGCACCGTGTGGGTCGGCGTAGACGGGACCCACAACCCTTGGGTCGTCATGACGCGCCAAGGAAAGCCAGATATCAGCGAAACGGTTGGAGATTGGTACAACTCCTCATCTGCCAATCCCTTCACTTACGAGGAACTGTTAGGGCCTGAGTCGCAGACAATTTATCTGCAGCAAGGTCAACGCACGGGGCTGCATTTCTCACGGAGCGGCGCACTGGGTACATACATCAGCTATGAATATGTCCCCGAACCCGCCTGCTTAGCTCTAATTGGCGTTGGAGTGGTTTTCTTGACTGTCAAACGAGCACGCTGATCTGTATTGGTATAGGCTTGGGTGCGTCGCGTTAGGCGCATCCAAGCTGGCCGAACAGATGATCCATTTGGGTATTGGTTGTGACAAGGATAATCCATGAATAAAAATAACAAGCATGAGTCGAATTCGTTGTCAACTGAGGAATATGTATGGCTGCGCAACCTTTTAGTGAAACTGTTAGGTATGGGCTTTGTTGTCGCTGCTATCTTTCTTGGGTGGGTACTGACTGAGCCAAATGAGGTGTTTGACTTTTATGGCGAGAGAAAGCAACAACTAGCGGCAATTGGTTTAGTGCTGGTTACTCCAATACTGTACCACTACTGTCCGGTTAGAAGTTGAATAATGTCAACTGTTTACAATTGTCACTTTC
>CAZJJN010000066.1:0-10600 GCA_964546335.1 uncultured Phycisphaeraceae bacterium | reverse complement strand
ACCTCGATGCCCTGCGCGATTTGTGCGTATGAACCCTACACGTGCGTTCGCCCTGCGGTCGTGGCACGTAGGCAGCAAGAGTCACCATCCTGCATACTCAGATGCGAAGTAAGTCAGCACCATGTCAGCCCCGGCCCGGCGGATGCCGATCAGTGATTCCATGATCGCAGCCTGCCGATCAATCCACCCCTTCTCCGCTGCGGAAACGATCATCAAATACTCGCCACTGACCTGATAAGCCGCGATGGGTAAGTCAGTCGCTTCGCGCACCTTGGCGATGACGTCCAGGTATGGGCCTGCTGGTTTGACCATCAACACATCCGCCCTTTCAGCCAAGTCCAAACGAGCTTCGCGAAGCGCCTCGCGCTTGTTGCGTGGGTCCATCTGATACGTCTTCTTATCCTTTGGGATCGGCTTGTCATTTGTCTCACGCGGAGCGGAATCGAGCGCACCGCGAAATGGGCCATAAAAGCAGGAAGCATACTTGGCTGTGTAACTCATGATGCTGATGCTGGTCAGATCAGCCGCGTCCAGTGACTGGCGGATCGCCCCGACCCGGCCATCCATCATGTCCGAGGGGGCCACCATGTCTGCCCCGGCCTGGGCATGACACAACGCCTGCTGACACAGCACTTGCACCGTCGCATCATTGAGAATCTCGCCTGCATCACTGACCAGGCCGTCGTGCCCATCACTGTTGTAGGGGTCGAGCGCAACATCGGTGATGAGGTAAGCCTGCGGGTAGTCCGACTTGATCGCGCGCAAGGCGCGAGGCACCAACCCCTCAGGATTGACCGCTTCGCAGGCGTCCGGCGATTTCAATGCATCGCCAATCTTGGGGAAAAGCACGAACTTGGTCACGCCAAGCGCCAGACAGCGTTCGACCTCGCGCAACAGGCCAGCCAGACTCCACCGCGATTGGCCGGGCATGGCTTCAATTGCGTCATCCTGCTTCCCATCATGCACAAACAGAGGCTGGATCAGATGCGCCGGAGTGATATCAGTCTCAGCGATCGCGTCGCGAATGGCTGCGGTTCGTCGGTTGCGTCTTGGGCGCTGGGGCAAGTCCATACAGGCATCATCATTGAACGATGCAATGTGGGCAAGTGTGAGAGTACCTTGCGGCGGCGAGACAGTTCGACTCAAGCTTTATTCTTTGTCTGGCACAATCCGGAACAGCCGACCGTCAATCTCATCAGCCAGGCCATAGATACCACCGTCAGGCCCCTGCTCCAGCCAGCGGATGCGCTCGTCAAATTGCAGCGTCGTTTGCTTGGCAACTTTGCCATCCTCAAACTTCAGTCGGCGAATCTGCTTCAACACCAAGCCGCCAGCCAGCATGTCCCCTTTCCATTCCGGGAAGTCCTCGCCGGTGTAAAACATCAGCCCCGAGGGTGCAATGCAAGGCGTCCAGACCACCTTCGGATCAACCGCCCCCTTCTTGGTCGTCTTGTCACTGATGCGAGGCCCAAAATACTCCACGCTATACGTCGCTTCAGGCCAGCCATAATCTTCCCCCTTTTCCAACAGGTTCAATTCATCGCCGCCTCGGGCACCATGCTCCGTTGCCCAGATCTCACCCGTGGTCGGGTGCTTGGCCAGGCCTTGAATATTGCGATGGCCATACGTCCAGATGTAGGGATCCGTTTTCTCATCTTCGTCCGAAGCAAACGGGTTGTCTGCCGGGGCTTTGCCTTCATCATCCATCCGCAGCACCTTGCCAAGGTGCGAGGACAGGTTCTGGGCATTCAGTCGAATGAGTTTGCCATCGAGTTTCGTCGGTGGATTGCCACCATCACCGATGGACATCAGCAGTGTGCCATCTTTCATCCAAAGCAAACGTGAGCCGAAATGCTGACCCCCGGGTTTATCCTGGCTGACACGAAAGATCGTTTTAATCTCGGTTAATTCAGTCAGATCATCATTCAACTTGCCGCGCATCAGCGTTGTGCGATTGGCATTGCGCGACCCCGCACTATACGTCATGTAGACCCAACGATTCTCCTTGAAGTTGGGGTGAATCGTGATATCCAGCAGGCCTCCCTGACCGGTGGCAATCAGATCCTCGGGAATGCCTTTCACCTCATCCATGCGCAGCTTGCCGTTCTGAATGACGCGCAGCCGTCCTTCACGCTCGGTGACCAGCATCGTTTTTCCATCAGGCAACCACACTGCAGACCAAGGCCTCATCAAACCACTCGTCACCGTCTCCGCTTTCCACCCGGTTTCCTGCTCCACTTTGCCGACAGGCTCGACCGGGCCCTCCGGCTTCTTCGATGCTGCAACACAAACAGCGAAGACACAACCCGCAACCAAAACCACCAGCCCAACTCGTAAGGCCATACGTTTCATAATCTACCTCCTGATTCGCAATGATGAATTATAGGTCATCCAGGCTGCATACAACACTGGCGAGCATCATTGACTAAGAATTGAAGCTGACCTGCGCGATATGGATCGGTTGGCCAATCATGCTCCAGTCAACCCGATTACATTTGTACTTACGCAAAAAAAACTCATGGCAGAATTGATCCGCCATGAGTTCGTTTAGGAGAGTTCAAGTCAATTACGCGGCCCTTGTCCGCCAACCGCGTCTTTTGGTGATAAGAATGCCACCCAGTGCCAGCATCGCGAGAGAGGCAGGTTCGGGTACAGCGGTTGATACCACCGCGCCGCCACCAAAGCTTTCCTGGAGCGTGGCCTTCCCACCGAGAACCATGCCACGCTGGTGTGTTCTGTTGCCATTGCCCAGTTCATCAAAGCCCCAGTTGAAAGTAAAACTTTCGATGTTCTTGAAGGTGCCACCCATCCAATGTTTCTGATTGTCTTCTCGAACTTCGCCAGAGATTGCCTGGGCCCACAGGCCGGAGTCGGTGACATCGATACTGAGTCTGCTGTCATCGGTGACGGTGTAACTGGACAGGCCGCTCATATACATGCGTTCGACCATGCTGCTGTTGCGGTCGAAGTCTTTGACAAGAAAATCGAAGGATACAGCCACAGCCTCGCCAGACTCGCTATCGAGAAATGACGCCGTGAACGTGGCGTTGGGGTTGTACTTCGCTTTGCCTTTGACGGTCACCTTGAAGTCGCCATCAAGACTGCTCACCTGCACCTGCGTATTGCTGGAGACATCGTCCATGCGGAGTTGCATGTCCACGCCTTCCATGACATTGCGGTAAGTCCAGGTTTCGCCGGCATCGCGATTGCCCCATCCGGTCTTGCCATCGAACTCGTCGAAATTCAGCACCGCAGCCTGAGACAGGCTGCAAGCGAAAGCCGACAACACCACTCCAAAGATTTTTTTGTTCCACATTCCCATGATCTCCACCTCACAATGAACATTCCCAGTGATTCAGCCAAGCCGCCAGTCACAGCACGGAGACGGTGGCCCCAACGCATAAAGTGAAAGATTCAGGACCAGGCGAGGCAATTCGTACCGGGAAGATTCTTCATTTCGGGAGGAATCCAAGCCAGTCGTAGCGGTTGTGCGGGTTATAACTGTTTGGGAAGCGGAGGATGCGTTCGGGGATTCACTCGTCGATCGTGCAGCATGCATTTGGTTTAGACAGGACGCCTTGGCGACTTAACCGCGGGCGCTTGAGAACTGTGTCCACACGGCCATTTTGTATGTTTTGGAGCCTACTGGTGTGTGAGATGGGACTTGGTAGAATATGGGACTCACAAGAGTGCGGGGCGTAGCGCAGCTTGGTAGCGCGCCATACTGGGGGTGTGGAGGTCGCAGGTTCAAATCCTGTCGCCCCGATTGAAAAACCGCTGAAAGGCGGTTTTTCAATAGAGCAGGAGAGAGGTGAAAGCAGAGAGTAGAACAGGCGGGTGGGCTGTGGTCCGCCAATCGGCGCACCCCTGGCAGATGACCTCTCCTGCGGTCTGCTTCCTACTCTCCACTTTCTTTTCGGTATTATTTTTTGCTATGGCTTTCACTTTTGAGAAGCTCAAGGTCTACCAGAAGGCCGTCGCATTCGCCGACGCTGTCTGCACTTTGACCAAGAGCTTCCCTCGTGGCTACTTCTTCCTCGCTGACCAACTCAACCGGGCCTCTCTGTCCATCGCAGCCAACATCGCGGAAGGTAACGGCCGGTTCACCAAGCCTGATCGCCGAAACTTCTTCGGCATCGCGCGGGGCAGCGTGCAGGAGTGTGTCCCGCTCCTGGAAGTGGCCCATCGCCAGAAGTTGCTCAATGAGGACGCGCACCAACAGATGAAAGCCGATCTTGAAGAAATCGCCAAGATGCTCTCCGGTCTGATCAAGGGTCTTGATAACCGAAACGCCTGAGAGCCGGGTGCCATGGTCACTGCCGCAGGCATGACCATGAACGTGAAATGCTCCATCAACATTTCAATGCCGGGAAGTCCTCGCGATCAACGGGAATAGGTCCGTATCTTCCCTCCTGCCAATCTGCATAGCTTGACCAGTGCCAATCACCAGGCAACTTGACCAAACCCGCCCGAACCGGGTTCTGATGAATATATTCCGTCTTCATGGACTTGCTCAGGTGAGAACAGGTTGCGGTCATAGCCTCCGCCGCGTTACCAGAAGCGGTAGGCCGTCTTGCCGTTGGGTTGTTCGTCGGCCAGGTGCTTTAATCCAGCAGGTTGATTGTTTCTCAACCGGTCAATACAGCGACGGGTAGTGCCCACCTTCGCGCGAGCGAGGAGTTTGGAAACCTCTTTGCCTTGCCTGTGCAGGATCAGGAGGTGGACATGATTGGGCATGATGACATAAGCCCAGAGTGAGAAGGGGTAAAGTGATTTCGCTTCGATTAATGCATCAGCAAACCATTGACACGCGCGGGGGGATTTCAGGAAGTTCTGTCTACGGAAGCAGGAGAATGTGATGAAGCAAGCGGTGCCATCGATATTCGCGCGTTTGAGAGACATCTTTTTAAGGTATCATGGTGTTGATCGTTCATGGTCATGCCTGCGTCCTTCGCATGGCTCAGGACTTGGCAGTGACCATGGCAGCCGGCTATCCACGGAGGTAATCATGGTTAGATGGCCAGTGATGTATTGGTTCTTGGCACAGGTTTCTAAACCACGGGGCCAAGTCGAAACGTTTTTCGATCGCTTCGGACTGGCGTTGATTTTCGTTGCGATCGGGGTTGGGGTTGCCATCGGCGTGTTATGGGCCCTTCGCGGACGGCAGACGCCGAAGGCCGAAATGCCGAAGCACGAACGATGGCTTGTAATTGTGCTCATTGCTTTGTGTCTTGGGGTCGTTGCTGGCTTCTTGCTGAGTGTGACCATCTAACCACCGCCTACAGTTGATTCTTCTCCGCCACAGATTCGAAGAATGTGCCTCCTTCGCTAAAGCTATGGACGGTAGACGCAGCGACTTCCCATGACCTCGCTTCAACTCCCCTAATCCCAATCCACTCTAAAATGTCACCGTGGCACGTCGCAGGCAACCCAATTTCAACACCGATGTCATGGCCGACTTCACTCGTCAGCTAGCCAAGGGCACGGCCAAGTCGCGCCGGCTTCAACTGCCTCGGGCCGAGCAACTGCACGATGAAATTGATCCCAGCCAGACTTACCCCTTCGACTTGATCGTCCATCGCATCACCGGCTACCACAGCGAGTCGGATGAGCAAACGCTCATCACCGGGCAGGCCTTGGCCCATGACCTGCGGTTTCTCATCGACGAAGTCAGCTACAGCCTGGACGGGCAGAATGAGTCCGATGAGCCTTGCGAAACGGTTGAGCAATTGGCCGAACGCATGAACGTCAGCACCAAGACGATTCGACGATGGCGCGATCTGGGCCTGCGTTGGCGCTGGATCAAAAATCAGCGCGACAAGCTGCAGCAGGTGTTTCCTGCCTCGGCAGTCGATCATTTTGTCCAGCAGCATCCGCAGCGCGTCGAACAGGCCGCACAATTTGAGCAGATGAGTGATCAACTGCGTGAGCAAATCCTCAAGCGAGCGAAACGGTTGGCTGGAGCGACAGATGCCACGCTGAATCAAGTAGCGGCCCACCTGGCCAAGCGCACGGGGCGGGGGTTGGAAACGTTGCGACAACTGCTGGAAAAGCATGACCGTGAACATCCTGAAACGCCGATGTTTGGGAATCGACAAAAGCCCCTGAAGGCACGCGACCGCAAGCTGGCTTACCGGGCTTGGAAGCGAGGCATCCGCTCTTCAGCTTTGGTTGAGCGTTTGGGGCGGACGCGAACGACGGTGTACCGATTGATCTGCCAGGCCCGGCTGGAGCGCGTTGAAAGTTTGGCCAAGCCCTATGTCCCAGCGGCTGTGTTTCAACGTGAAGATGCCGATGCGGTGTTGCTGGGTGAATCGCTGGAAGTTTTGCTTGACCGATTGGCCAAGTGCGAGACCATTTCTCCCCCCACGTATCTGCCTGGCAGTCAGTTGGCTTTACTGGGTGGCTATAAAGTGGAAGTGAGTTTGGCACGCAAGCTTTTCGTGCGGATGAATTACTTGCGCTACCGCGCTTTGAGGCTGGCTGAAGAACTTGGGCCGAACACATTGCAGGGGCGCAAGGTTTCACATGCTGAGCAGTACGTTGACAGTGCCCGGCAGATTGAACGAGCCTTGGCGCGTGCGCATCTGCATGTGATCTGGCAGATGGCTGCGTCTCACTTGGCCTTCGATGTGGAGCGTCAACCGGACTTTGACGCCTTGCTGAAGCTTTGGCATGAAGGTTTGAATGTGTTGGTCGATGCGGTGCGCACTTTTGATGCCACGAAATCGCAACAGTTTGCAGATCGGCTGCGAAATTTGCTGTTGAAGCGGTTCTCATTGATCACGGAGGAAGAGTCGAGTCACTCATCTCGCGCCAGGCGAAAGCAAAGTGCTGACCAGATTGTCAGACGATTTTTACAAGCCCTGCATAGCCGTGGTTTGATCTGCAGAGATGACGTGGCAAGCGCGATCGAGCGACTTGGTCAAAAGGAAGCCTGACCTGCTGAGGTGAGGCTTTTCCAACAAGAAGAACCAATCCTGCAGGGCGAACGCATGTACGAGATTCAGGAGCATAATCGCGCTGAGCGTCGGAGGTAGGATGGGTTAGCGCAGCCTCTTGGCGAAGCGTAACCCATCAATGAGGCATTAGACCAAGCATGCGCCGTTGATGGGTTACGGCTCGAAGACTCGCCTAACCCATCCTACATGACACATGCGTTCGCTCTGGCCAATGCAGTTGGATGTTTTGCAGGCTGCGTGCAGGTAAGCCATAATCCCATGTTCACGGCAGGCCGGTGTCTGCCGGGTCTGATTGTCGAGTGTCCTATGCTGAAGTTTCGCGTTTTTCATGAAGGTCAGCCCATCGAAGATTGGCCGGTGCGCAATGCTTACCTGGTCGGTGCCGATGGCAGCGCGATGCGCGGGACGGTGGCGTTTGAAGATGGCATGATTCTCTGCCGCAAGCAGGAAATGGGGGCTGCGTCACTGGTCGTGCAGCAACAGGCTGGACGCTGTGGCGAAATGACGCTGCAAACCTGCCTGCTTCCCGAGCGCGATGAGCCTTACCTGTTGAATCTGGAACTGGCCAGGCATCGTCTGATGGTGCTCTACAACAAAAGTGAAGACTGGGCCATGTTCGAACTTGGGCCCGATCATCCGGTCACGAAGCGATTCGATGCAGCCCGGGAGAATTTTGTCAATGCGTTGTGCTCCGCGGCGACCGATGCAGCTGAGGCAGACAAGCTGGCGGAGATCGCGCTTGAGAAAGCACTCGATGGCAGCGAGGAATTGGCCATCGCTCATGCGGATCTCTTGTTGAATCGACGCAAAGAAGCGGGGGCGATGCCCCGACGCGTCCTCGGCTGCGGCATTGATCTATCCTTGAAGAGTGACCGCATCCGCATGGGGCTGGCGCACAACTTCGACTTCCTGATGATGCCTCTGCCCTGGCGCGACCTGTGCCCTACCGAGAGCGATTACAACTGGGCACCATTTGACCAGTGGGCGGAGTGGACCAGCCGGGTCAAGCTGCCGGTCATGGCCGGGCCTGTCATCAGCTTCGAACCGACGCACATGCCTGACTGGGCTTACATCTGGGAACACGATTACGAACAACTGCGCGATCTGGTGTATGAACATGTCGAACGCGTGGTGGGCCGATACCGCAATGTGGTTAACTCCTGGCTGATCGCGTCTGGCCTGCACATCAACAAGCATGTCTCGCTCAACTTCGACCAGTTGATGGATCTGACACGGATGTCGGCGATGATCGTCAAGAAGACGCAGCCGAACGCAAGGGTGGCGATTGAGATTGCCCAGCCGTTCGGCGAGTACTTCGCGAGCAATCAGCGGTCGATCCCGCCGATGATGTATGCCGACCTGCTGGTCCAGAGCGCGGTCAATTTCGACACGCTTTCATTGAAGTTACTCATGGGACAGGCGGTGTCAGGCCAATTCACGCGCGACCTGATGCAGATATCCAATCTTGTTGATCAGTTTGCTGGCCTGGGTAAAGGTGTGCATGTCACGCTCGCGGCTCCGAGCGAGCCAGTGACCGAGATCATGATTGCCTCGCAGGATGGCAAGAGCCCTGCCGACCCGAACTGCGGGTATTGGCGTCAGGTCTGGTCGCCTCAGGTGCAAAGCCATTGGCTGGAAGCGGTGTTGAATGTGCTGCTGAGCAAGCCTTTCGTGGAAACCGTGGCTTGGATGGACTTTGTCGATCACGCCAAGGCAGAGATGCCTTTGTCAGGTCTGGTGACTGAGGAACTGCAACCCAAGCCTGCCTATCGCCGGTTGGTGAATTTCAAGAAGTCGCTGAACGAATCCGTTCCTGTGGAAACTGCAACTGCTGATCAAGAAGCGAGATCAGAAACAGCTGCCGAATTACCGCAGGGGGACAATGATCCGGATGAAAAATGAAGTAAGTGGCAGCGCGAAGGTTGTGGATAAACCGGTTGATCTCACCGGGGGAATCGCAGGTGTTTGTCTGTTGATGGGGTTGCTGATCGCGGGATGTTGGTTTGGCTGGGGTCGTTGGATGGAGCGGGAGAGTCTGCCAATCCGGTCAACTGAAACGAAGTTGAACTTGAATACAGCCAATGCTGCCGACCTGCAGTTGCTGCCAAAGATTGGCCCGACCAGTGCCCAGCGGATCGTTGCCTATCGCCAGTTGAATCAGGAATTTAGCACAGTTGATCAGGTATTGGAGATTGAGCGGATCGGGCCTGTCACTCTTGAGGCCATTCAGCCTTACGTGGTGGTGGAATCGAAATAGTACCGAGTGCTGTGTCGCCCTCTTTGATCCACCCTCTTCACAAGCGGGAACAATTCAAAGCTTTACCTGATCTGCACAATGGTTATCGGACCCGAAAATTTTTGACCAATTTTTTAAAGTTTGCTCGTGACACGTTCAATAGCTTGTGCTATAATAAGCGTGTTCCACAGGAACGGGGTTGGGAAGCCCCAGAGAGAGTGATGTGGGATACCACGGCTAAGGCTTGATGGTGAGAGAGAGAGCCTCGTGGAAGAGAGAGGACGCCAACTTGGTGTTCTCTCTTTTTTTACGCCAATTTCTTATCTTGCCTATCTTGTCATATTCAATGAAGATGTTGACATCAACCGGGTAACTTTCTTCATTTTTTATCGGTCGGTTTAACATTCAATCTGGTAATACAGTATTTCGTGTGCTATACATGCAGTGCCTGATATTTCGCAAAGGTTATCAGGCCGCCGATGTGTGTCGGCAGCGCTGAGATTGAGAGATGGCGAAGATTGAGAGTCCCGCCTGTTCTACTTTTCAGCGTCAGTAAATTTTTTGCTTCAGGGTGAGTTGATCTGTGCCAGATGGATCAGGGTTCAAGATTCGGCACGAGGGAGACTCGGAAAGTAAGTGAGGAGACTTACAGATGTTTTTCAATGAGAGACGAATGGGTGTTGTTGCTGCGCTCACATTGGGGATCGCAGCCCCGGCGGTGATGGCGGATGTTCAGGTCAGCTACCGATTGGGTGACGCGGATGCCGATGCCATCTTCATCTTCGATGGCACGAATCTGACCATGGCAGACAATGTGGACTTTGATGTCACGGTCAACGGCGTGAAGACCGACTTTGATGATGCAGACGTGTCATTCAGTGCGGTCATCACCGCACCAAGTCCTTTCGGCGGTACCTTTGATGGTTCGTTTATCGTCGATTCGGCTGGCGGTACAAATGTATTGACCGTCAACTTCGAAGGGGCTGAGGTTATTGTGCTTGGTTCCGGCGCCACGATTTACTTCGATTCATTCCCTCTGGGCAGTGGACCGGACGGCTACGTGGCTGGCCCCGCGTTCCCGGCTCTTCCTGCCGGTGAATTCCTTGGCGGCGATCAGGACTTCGTTTTCACACTGACCAACGTGACCACGACGCTTTCAGGTTTTACCGCTGAAAGCTCCATGTCAGGCAGTGCGGAACTCATCCCCGAACCTGCATCGCTGGCGTTGGTCGGCTGCGGTGCCATGCTGATCCTGCGTAAGCGCAAGTAAGCATCGTTCGCTATTCGAAACACAAAAAAAGACAGGTTTTGCCTGTCTTTTTTCAATGCGCTCTCATCATCAAGCCTTTAGAGTGTACCCAAGTCATTCGTAATGGGGTGCCACAGATTGACCGAGTTTAAC
>CAZJJN010000065.1:0-10640 GCA_964546335.1 uncultured Phycisphaeraceae bacterium | reverse complement strand
CACTGTCAACCGCATCATCTATACATCAGAGCCAGACGCTAACCCATAGGGGGTTCCCCAAGCCTCAAAACTGGCAACCCGCCGCTGCGGTTCACCAATTTGCCCACATCTCAGCCCAGCCATCAGCCAATCGAGGTATTACATCTAGCATTTGCTTGTGACGGATGTATTTTGTCGGACGTGATGTGCTACGAGTTACTGGATGCGACAGGTCAGACTCTAAACGCATCGTGTGAATCTCATCGGCTACAGCCCTCAGACTTGGGTACTTCCTTGCGAATCTTGATGTACTGCTACCAACAAAAGAGCCTATACCACCGAGCGTATATCCCCCTATAGTCCCGTCATGGGCAACAAACTTGTTGAGTACTATGTCCATCAGAGTATCCGATAGATTCGTCCAAGATGTTGCATCCGTTCTAGAATAGGCATGCCATCGAACAACCTTGCCAATAGTTTCTCTGTATTCACTACCCAAAATTGTCTTCCATTCGATGCCGCTTACCTTTCTGCCGAGTATATCTGTAATCTTTTCCGCGATCGGATCTTCTGCTCTTGTAACTCGCCCGATCACTTTTGCCTCACGCAATGCGTGCTGCCCCCGAAGGTTTGCATCCGTGAAAGGCTTTTCTAGTATCAAGCCATGCTCAAGCATCATCCCTGCTGCCACAACAGCAACATCAGTAATCGAATCGCGAAGCAACTTATTTGCAAGCGTCCCCGCAGATGCTTTTCCAACGAGGTCAATCCGCACGCATCGTAGTAGTTGCGTTCGCACCCAGAAACTTCGATCCCACGTCGCATATTTCTCCACCTTATTCCATGGAGTGCTGCCTGATGCAATAACGACGCTAGCTACCGAGGCGAACAGTTCCGGATCAGTGATAGCTGGAGTCGCTGCCAAACGACTTTGGCAATACTTCGTTAAAGACGCGCGGTAGTTCGAATGCACACGATTGTGAAGCATACGGATCATTGAAGCTGTAAAGGAAGGATACAAATCGTACGAGCGAAGTAATTTAAGAGCATCTTTCGATACGGATTTCGCAAGTGTAGGCGATTTCTCTAAATGCCTACAGATCGATCCATGCAGGTGAGGATATCGACGCAACAGTTTTAAGAGTCGAATGCCAAGTTTAGCATTCGGCAGGGCGTGGGCCAACACAAACTTGAAACGGGTTTCATTTCGAATAAGAAGCCGGTCAGTAAGTTCCTGAATACGGCTATTCACAACCACCTGATCCACCTCATCCGTTTCATCGTACAGTTCTTCAGGCGGACGGCTGATACTCTTCACTTCGTCCTCAATATCGTTTACTTCATGGATTGCAATCTTGCTACTCTGTGGGAACAAGCCGATCTCTTTGCTCGCAAGGTCAAGCGTAATGAGATGACGTCGAAGAGATTGCTCTGTCGGTGCAAAAAGACGAATGTCATCGACATACCGCGTGTAAACAACGTCTACAGGTGATTTAACCATGTCAAAATGGGAGAGGACAACTTCGCTAATTATTCCCGAAGCGAGCGGACCCTGTGGAATACCGTGTTCAACGAATACGGGCGTGTCATCGCGGTGGACGGACCAGTGACACAACCACCGTAGTAATAGATCGCAAACTTCTTTTTCAATGCCAATGATCGTCAAGCGATCTCGCAATACACGGTGATCTAGTGAGTCGTAACATGCTGTAAGATCAAAGGATGCTGTCCAATCATTACCATCACCATATGCCGAACGCATTGCTTGAGTGTATCTCCGATACGAACGACGCCAATCATGGTAAAAAAACGTACTGTTCTTACCTGCATAGAGATTGCCGAAGATAGACTTCCAGTAACGGCGCCTCACTCGCGGATATAGTTTTGCTGCCACGATTGATGCAGCGGCTTGGTATGCAATTTGATCCTCAACGGTTAGTAACGACCACGGTCGCAGAAGCCCGGACCCCTTTGGAAAATATAATTTAGAAGCGTGTCGTGGCTGAAATGCGCCATCTCGAAGTCGCTTACTTAAGTCAGAAAGATTCTTCTCAAGTCCGAGTTCGTAAGCGCTGTATATGTCACGAAAATAATTCTTGTATGCAGATTCAGGGTTTGCACATATCCAACCCCAGCAGCGACGCAGGTTCTTTACTGAGAATGCTTGTCCGATCTGGGTTGGCATAATGATTGTCCAATTATCGCATATGACAAAATATGACTTGTACCCGCCAGCAAGTACCCCGTACTGAATCGTGGCGAGTCATCGTAGAACCACCCTTAACTTTTTACGTTTTCTTGATGTTACCCTCCTTCTTACTGGTCTTCGCCATCAGCGGTGCGGTGAGTTGTTCGTAGAGGGTGAAGAGGTGATCGAAGCGGCGGCGTTCGTCGGGGAAGGGGGATTTTCGGTAGCAGGTATCGCCGATGAGGCGGCCGGGCCAGAAGACGTCGATGCGGTGGGTGGCGGCGTGGAGGGACTTGACGGATTCTTCGAAGCTGGCGACGGTGCGGCGGTGCTTGCCAAAGACGTGGAAGAACTCGTCCCAGAAGGTGTGGGCCTCGGCGTTTTCTTTCGAGGCACGCCCAGTCGCGGGAGAAGGTGATGGCTCGCTGGCGGATTTCGTTCCAACTGATCGGTGGCATGGTTTCCCCGTTTGGTTCGTGACAAAAGAGAATACCAAAAGCAACGGGCTGGCGCGTTGGCGGGGAGGCAAGACAGACAGGGGAAAGAAGACTTGAATCAACGGAGGCGGGAAAGAATCCGCTCCCTCACGGTCGCGGCTCGTGGGGAGTTTCGGCCTTTAGCCGAACAGCGGGTTGAACGTCTATAACCACGGCACCCGATAGGTCATCAATACCAGGTGCAGGCACCGGGGCTAAGGACTTGGCGTTGATCTTATCTTCGTGCCTTAGCGCCTTTGCGCGAAATGCCTCTTGCTTTCCCCTTTGTCGCTCTGCGCCTCTGTGGTGAAAAAACAACTCCTCAAACAGCAGGCCTTCCGTGGTGCAACAACGCCTCCCCACACGGCAAGCCTTGCGATCCTCAGGATTCGCGACACATATCTCCCAATTTCTTCAAATTTTGTAACCCGCCCCGCAACCCCCTATCATGCTCAGCAACCTTAAAGCGAGGCGAGTGATCCATGTTTCCATTGAGTGCGCAATTCTTTGTCAGTGCCATGATTGTCACCATCATGCTCCACGTCATTCTCGCAGCCGTGGCCTACTCGGTCATGCTCGAACGCAAGATCGCCGCGTGGATTCAAAACCGCATCGGCCCCAACCGCGTCGGCTTCGACTTCGGCCAGGATTTCATGCCTAAGTTCCACTTCTGGGGACTGGGCCAACCCTTGGCGGACGGCCTGAAACTGCTGCTCAAAGAAGATTACTCCCCGCCCGGCGTGGAAAAGAAACTGTTCTACCTCGCCCCGGCGCTGGCGGTCATCACCGCCATGATCGGCTGGGCCATCATCCCCTGGGCGGGTATGTGGGACTTTCCCGGCCTGACCCTCGCAGGCATGGAAATCGTCAAGCCCGGCATCGTGCAGATGACCGCAGCCCCGATCAATCTGGGCATCCTCTTCCTGCTCGCGGTTGGTTCGCTGGCTGTCTATGGCATCGTCCTCGGCGGCTTCGCTTCCAATAACAAGTACTCCTTCCTTGGCAGCCTTCGCGCCACCGCCCAGATGCTCAGCTACGAAATCCCGATGGGCATCATCATTCTCATCGTCGTGCTGATGTCAGGCGGTTACTTCAACACGACCCTCTTGGTCACTGCACAGCAGGATTCCCTGTTCGGCTGGAACATTCTCTGGATGCCCCTGCTGGCCATCATCTTCTTCACCTGCCAGTTGGCGGAAGCCAACCGCACGCCTTTTGACCTGGCCGAGTGCGAACAGGAACTGGTCGGCGGGTTCCACACGGAATATTCCTCGATGAAGTTCGCCCTGTACTTCCTCGCGGAGTACATGCACGTCATCACTGCATCCGCGATCTTCGTCCTGCTCTTTCTGGGTGGATCGGACATCCCCTTCATTACGGAGCCTACGTATGCCTCGGCAGGGTTGCAAGGCCTGCTCCTCGTGCTGCTTCAGTTCGGCGTCTTTGCCGTCAAAACTTTCCTCGTGGTCAGCCTGATCATGGTGATTCGCTGGACCATCCCCCGCTTCCGCTTCGATCAGCTCATGAGGCTGGCCTGGACGACGCTGATCCCCATCACTTTGCTGCTGCTGGTCGTGGCTGCGGTGATCCTGTTCCTGCATGTCATCAAGGTGCCCGGCTTTGAATGGGTTATGCCTTGGATGCTGGCAGCGAACATCCTCACTTTCGTCGGCATGGTGACGTTCGGGAAATGGTTGCCCAAGGGGCCGAAGACCAACCGCAAGGTACGCCTGGAAGGCTCGCGTTTCAGTGCCCCCCTGCCTGAGCAACCGACCGATCCACTGGCGACGACATGATGCCTTTGCGCCTGCATCGGTGCACATCATTCACTGCGCAGTCAATGCATGTATCTGAAGCCATAATGACACAGTTTGAGAGAGTTGGGTGCCACGCCTTGACGACACTCGAGTCAACCGAGAGTGGCGCAAGGTGTGTGGTATGGCCATCGCGAAGCATGGCCATGATATACACCACACCTTTCATGGTTATGCCTGCGGCGATAACCATGCCACCCACCAACCCCAGCGAAAGATAGAGATGAAGCACGAAGGACACAGAGTTGCGGAGCATGAGAAAGACATTTCGCGCGAAGGCGCCAAGGCACGAAGATGAAGATCAACCCGCCCTTAGCCGCGGTGCCTGCACCGCGTATGTTTTTTTGCGATGACTTTGCACGAATGACCGGTGCATGACTCAAGGTTTTGAAATCTCCACGAGCCGCGCACGTGAGTAAGCGGATTCTTCGGCTGGCGGCATGGCCATCGCGAAGCATGGCCATGATATGAGCAAGATTTGAGAATATCTGTGTTAACTCTCTCCCAAAGTCCTTCGACAAGCTCAGGATTCGTCAAGAGTTTACACAGCCACCCGACGCAGTAAATGTCAGTAGCCATCCCGCGAAGCAGGCTCACGGGCTAAGGTTTTCATCAAATGTCAATGACCGCGCTTGCCCTCTGTTTAATCGCACATGGCAGGACGATGCTCGCGGTTCCGCGTAAACTGTTTCAGACAGGACCGCTGGATATGGAGCGACCATGCCTCGATTGATCTCTCGGCGACACTTTCTTCAAGCCACCGCAGCCAGCGCTGCCGCAGCGGCCGCGGGTGTACCGCTCGTTCGGGCCGATGCTCCGAGTAATAAGCTGAATCTTGCGTTCATCGGCGTGGGCGGACAAGGCAAAAGCCATCTCGGGCTGGGTCAGCGTGAAAATTGCGTCGCCCTTTGCGATGTGGATCGCAACGCACTCGATGCAGCAGCCGAGTTATTCCCCAAAGCGACGAAGTTCCGCGATTATCGTCAACTCTTTGACAAGCTTGGCGAGCAGTTGGACGCAGTTGTGATCGCGACACCAGACCATCACCATGCCCCCGCAGCGGTGCGTGCTTTGCGCGAGGGGTTGCATGTTTTCTGCGAGAAGCCGATCGCGTGGAGCGTGGCTGAGGCTCGTTTACTCGCCCGGGAAACAGGCACGCGGCAGTTGGCCACGCAGATGGGTAACCAGGGCCACGCCAGCGAAGCCATCCGCCGAGTCGTGACATGGGTGCACAGTGGCGTGCTGGGCACGATCAAGGAAGTACACACCTGGACGGATCGGCCGATCTGGCCTCAAGGTTTGCAGCAGTGGCCCAACAAGGCCGATGTGCCGGATGATCTCGACTGGGATCTTTGGCTTGGGCCTGCTGAAGCGCGCGATTACCATCGAGCGATTCACCCTTTCAATTGGCGTGGCTATTACGACTTCGGCACGGGAGCCATTGGCGACATGGGCGCTCATGCCTGGGATAACGTGTGGTGGGCGATGAACTGCGATGCGCCCGAAACCATCGAGGCCATCAAAGTCGTTGGCCGAAGCGATTTCAGCTATCCCAAGCAGACCATCTACAAATTCGATTTTCCCGCCCGGGGTGATCGGCCAGCCTTCACCGCTTTTTGGTATGAAGGTGGACTCAAGCCCGACACCCCTGCCGAGTTTGAAAGTGATCCACCGTTCGGCCAGGAAGATTACGCCTTGCCCGAGGCCGGCACGCTATACGTCGGCGACAAAGCCAAGCTGTTGGTGGTCGGCAATTACGCGTCGATCATCAGATTGGTACCGGATAAACTACACCGGGAATTCAAGCCGCCGCGCATCGAGATCGAACTTTCACCGGGCATGCACACGGAATGGTTGCTGGCCTGCAAAGAGGAGAAGCCTTGGGACTTTCCCAAGAGCAACTTCACGGCCGCCGGCCCATTGTGCGAGGCCATGCTATTGGGCAATGTCGCCCTGCGTGCAGAGCGCCAGATCAGTTGGGACCGGGCAAAGATGCGCACGAACTTCGGCCCGGCCACACAATTGCTTTCCCGTGAGTACCGCAAAGGGTGGGAAGTGTAGTCTCAAAGGCGCGCTCATATCCGCTCAAGACCTTCTGCATCAAACCACCAGGGCGAACGCATATTTGAGATTCAGAAGCACAAATCGCGCAGAGCATTGGATGTAGGATGGGTTAGCGGAGCCTCTTGGCGGAGCGTAACCCATCAATGAAGCCCTAGACCATGCACGCTCAGATGATGGGTTACGGCTCGAAGACTTGCCTAACCCATCCTACGCGCCACATGCGTTTGCCCTGTTCACACCACCGCAGCAATCGCATCCACCAGACGATCGACATTGTCTTCCGTGATACCTGCGACATTGATGCGCCCTGAGCCGACAATGTAAATCGAATAGTCATCGCGCAGTTTGCCCACCTGCTCCTTGTTCAAGCCGGAAAAACTGAACATGCCTTTCTGCGCGGTGATGAAGTCATTGCCTGCGGGGTTCAGTTTGATCCCCTTGGCTGAAAGGCGGTCGGCAAAGACCTGGCGTATGCCGTTGATGCGCTGCCGCATCGCGCTGAGTTCCTCCATCCACTGCGCAGTGAGTTTCTCATCGCTGAGGATCGTCTCCACGATGTTGGCCCCATGGGCTGGCGGGTTGGAATAGTTGCAGCGAATGACTTTCTTGATGTGGCTGAGCACCGATTGAGCGTGGGCTTCATCCTTGGCCACGACTGACAACGCCCCGACGCGCTCGTTGTATAACCCGAAATTCTTCGAGTAACTGGAGCAGACAAAAAACTCAGGCAACGTATGCGCCAAGGTGTGTAAACCCACAGCATCTTCCTGCAAACCATCAGCAAAGCCCTGATACGCAAAGTCCAACAAAGGCACGATGCCTCGCTTGGCCAGGGTGTCGGTCAGCTCCTGCCATTGTGATTGGTCCAGGTCAACCCCTGTCGGGTTATGGCAGCAGCCATGCAGAAGGATCACGCTCCCCATCGGCATTTGATGAACCGAAGCCAAGATGCCCTGGAAATCCAGTGCGTTGGCTTTTGCGTCGTAGTAGGCATAGATTTCCATCTTCAAGCCGGCCGCGGCAAACACAGCCGGGTGATTCGCCCAGGTCGGGTCGCTCATGTAAACCGTGGCACTCGCATGCTGGTTGGCAATGTAATCCGCTGCGACGCGCAGCGCCCCCGTGCCACCGGGCGTATGGGCTGTGACGACGCGTTTCTCCTTAAGCAGATGATGGCCAGCCCCGAACATGAGCTCTTGCACCAGTTTGGCGTAGGTCGGGCTGCCATGGATCGGCCGATAGCTTTTGCTCGCTTTGGTCTCTGCCAGCTTGCGCTCGGCTGCGTGGACCGAATCCAGCACCGGTGTCTTGCCTGCCGCATCTTTATAGACGCCTACGCTGAGATTGATCTTGTCCGGATTCGCATCCGCGTTGAAGGCTTCGGACAGGCCCAGGATGGCATCGGGCGGGGCAGGTTGGACATTATCGAACATGGTCAGACCCTTGATTGATGGGGTGAGGCTTTTTCTTAAAGACCGACGTCACGATTCGCCAGCCAAACGCGGTAATGTCCTAGCCAATCGCGACGGTGTCAATTCCAAGCTGTCTCAATCTGACCCGGATGATTCACCACAGAGACCCAGAGGCACGGAGAAATGCATGAAACGACATGGCTTTCATGCCACTTGACAGCTATTGGCAAATCACAGTGTGGTTTCATCCATAAGACCTTGGGAAGAACTGGATTGTCTTCAATGGCTATCTCACCTTTACTTGCTCTGTGACTCGGAGACTCTGTGGTTGACTCTGATTGATGCGGACCAAGACATCTAACGCGGGTATTTCCCATATTGAATGTGGTTTTTAAAACTCAGCCTGTGCGACAGCGGGTGAGGTTGCGACACTTTGGGTATGCCACTAATTCGTACCATCAGAAAGACTGCCAGCACACACTTCACGCACGCTGTTGCACATCCATGAGCGAGATTAAAGAAAAGTTATTCGCACCACCCTACTGCGATATACAAAAAATAAATCTTGTATAGGTTCGTGATATCGTTATCCTTAAAGGATTAAATATTCCTGTAACGGTGCGATCAGGATGCGTCAGTGAGGGAAGCTGGCAAGCCTGCACCACAACCCGAGATGAGAGAGGGAAAATCATGAATGGTATGACAAAGAGAATTCAGGGTTTGGCTTTGTTGTCTTTGGCTGGTGGCTTGGCTGGAGGTTTGTTGGCCGACGAAGTCTGGGCTGGGCCGGAGATTGTTGGCGATCATTTCATCACGGTCGATACACCCAATGATGCTGAACATTATCGCGACGGTGAAACACTTTGGGCAGAAGAGCCGGATACATTGGGCTTTCGCGCAAGTTATACATGGAGTACACGGGCTCCGGTCACAAACTATGTCAATTACTCCTGGAAATTGAATGCGTCAGGATTAGAGCATGAAAAAGTTAAGTATCAGGGCGGGTGTATTGAAAACGAGGGCACCACTTCACTGGCCAAGCGTTTCATCGAGCCGACCTTCGGTGCGGGCAGTAACCCCGACACGGTTTGGATCGCCTCGCTTCACATGGCTTCAAGCAACGATGGTGGACATCAGGCTTTCGTCGATCTGGCGACCATCATTAACAACGGCTCATTCAATGCTTCCTGGGGGATCTACAATGGATACGCCTATGCCTTCGGTTCACAAGTCAACGATGATGCCGGTTCGCCCATCGCGCTGACGCCCGGTGAAGCCCACCTCTTTATCGCCAAGCTGGAAAAGAACGCGCCCGATGCATCGGGAAGCGACCGCTACTCCGTCTGGGTCAATCCCCAAGGGCCTATCCTGGATGAACCTGATGCAACAGGCACCGGCTCATGGTGGTTCCACAATGTCGATGAGGACTACGCGCTCAACCAGATCTGCCTGAAAGGTTGGTACGGCGATAATGTCGGGGCAGGTATCGATGGCAGCGTCTTCATCGATGAAATTCAGATGGCTGGCACCTTCGACGATTTGCCTTATCTGAAAGACCTGGCCATCCCCGAACCCGCATCCATGACATTGCTGGCACTAGGTGGTTTGTTGATTCTGCGCAGACGTTAATCAAATGAGTTGATTTTCCCCCTCACACGAGGGGGTTTTTCACTCAGCAAACATCGCCTTGACGAAGTTGGCTGGCACGAAAGGTTCAACGTCTTCAGGTGTTTCACCCACGCCGATGAACTTCACGGGTATGCCCAGTTGTTCGCGGATGGCGACGACAATGCCCCCCCTTGCCGTGCCATCCAGCTTGGCCAGGAAGATGCCGGTCACATCGGTGCTGTCTGTGAATTGCTTCGCCTGATTGATTGCGTTTTGGCCGGTCGTGGCATCCAGCACGAGCATGGTTTCATGCGGCGCACCCTCGATCTGTTTGCTGATCACACGATAGATCTTGTTGAGCTGATCCATCAGGTGCTTTTGCGTGTGCAATCGACCAGCGGTATCAACAATGAGCACATCAATGTCACGGGCTAACGCCGCTTTGGCAGCATCGAAAGCCACTGCCGCCGGGTCACCACCTTGTTGGCCCTTGATCACTTCCACGCCCAGTCTTTGCGACCAGATTTCCAATTGCTCTACCGCAGCGGCGCGAAAAGTATCACAAGCAGCCAGCATCACGGTCTTGTTTTCGTTTCGCAGGTTCTGGGCGATCTTGGCGATGCTGGTCGTCTTGCCTGCCCCGTTGATGCCACAGACGAGGATGACTGTCGGCCCGTTGTCTGCCAGATTCAATGAGCGATCTTCCTCAGGCCAATATGCAGTGAGCTGTTCCTGCAGGAAGACGAGTGCTTCATCGCCTGTCATGATCTCGCCACGCTCCCAGGCCGCCTGAATGTCCTTGCGCAGTTCGATGGCGGTCTTGATGCCCACATCAGCCTGGACGAGTTTCTTTTCGATCTCGTCCATCAGTTCGCGTGAGAGTTGGGCCCCGGTCAGAATCGTGCGCAGGCCGCTGCCGAAGCTCTCTCGCGTACGCGACAGGCCTTGCGAGACTTTCTTGTAAATGGAACGGAACAAACCCATGGCCAGGCTGATCTCCTACGACATCATTCTCAACTTTGCTTGGGCCGAAATGATAACAGGAAGTAGTCCTCCCTGAATAACCCTTTCCCCCTTTGTTTTTCAAGGTGAACCGCTG
>CAZJJN010000064.1:0-11883 GCA_964546335.1 uncultured Phycisphaeraceae bacterium | reverse complement strand
CCCATATAGCCGTTCATCTGCTTGAGCCAACCCACAACCTTGCGATTCTTTTCAGGCAGGACAAACTGCGTTTCGTAAGCGTTGATCGCTTCGATCTTGCGATCCATCTGCGCAGAAATATCCAGGCAGAAACTTGGCTGAGCCACATGCCTGAGGTGCGTGCAATAGTAATAAATCAGCCAGCGCGGGTAGATCGGCTCACCTGGCAAATCAATCTTGCTCAGCTTCGCATCAAAACGTGCATCTTCCACGATCCGTGTCGTCGCAACATGATCCGGATGCGCATCCTCAAAGTAAGGCAAGAAAACGATCTCGGCCTGGTGCTCACGAATCACCCCGGCCACCTGATGCCTGGCCTGCAGGGAATGCTCCACCTCGCGATTCTTCAGCCCAAGCAATCTCCGCTTCACGTTCATGATCTTCGCAGCCGCAGTCCATTCCTTCTCGCGCTGCTCGGGTGACCCCAAAGGGGTTGGTTCGCCGTTGGTCATATCGAGCAGCAGCACATCGTGGCCTTGCTCCGCAAGGCGAATGATCGTGCCCCCCATGCCCAGTTCCTGATCGTCGGGGTGAGGCCCGACGACGAGTATGTTTGCCATGTCCGTTACTCCTTCTCAGTCACCAGGGGATTGTCTCCCGCCGAGATCGGCGACAGAAGATGATGGTACACCCGCTCATAGCCAGCCACCATCTTTTCCACCGTGAAATGATCCAGCACATGCTGCCTGCCCCGGGTTGCAAACGCAGCGCGCTTGGCTTCATCCAGCAACAACTCACGCATTGCGTTGGCCAGCGCATTCACATCATGCCCCGGCACCAGCCTGCCCGTCTTCCCATCCAGGCAAAGCTCAGGCATGCCTCCGATGTCATACGCGACGATGGCCGTCCCCGTCAGCAAAGCCTCTGCGAGAGTCAGACTTTGACCTTCCTGATAAGAGGGCAGAAATTTCACATCAAGCGCTGCGTAAGCCGCTGCCATCTGTTGCATGGGTAGCAAACCCGGCAGATGAATGCGCGAACGAATCTCGCTTGCCAATCCTGCAACCTTGGTCTCCAACTCCTTGCGGTACCAGCCATCACCGACCAGCACGAGATGCGCATCAGGCAAATCGCGCGCGATCTGGTTAAAGGCAGCAATTGCATCAGCCTGTCCTTTGAGTCGATCCAGCCGCGCCACCACGCCCACCACCTTCGCCTCCTGCGGAATGCCCCAACGCTCACGCATCGCACGGCTGAGTCGTTGTCTCTCCGTCCCGCTAAGTAACCACTGGCGTGGATCGACGCCGCTGTGAATGACAGACATCTTTGGCTGATTGATCCCCGCGCGAGTAAACGCATCGACCATGGCCTGCGTCACGCCGACCAGAGCGTGACATCGCTTTGCTGCCCATCTTTCCGCTCCCATGTACAGCCGATTCACCCATTGCGGTTGATGCTCATGAAAAGGCAAACCATGCACCGTGTGAACAATCGCTGGCACATCTTCCGCCCACGCAGCCGCGCGGCCGAGGATGCCAGCCTTGCTTGAATGCGTATGCACCACGTCAGGCTTGATCTGCCGAATCAGCATTCGCAGTTGCCAATAGGCCAGCAGATCACGGTGGGGCAGCAGCGCCCGTCGCAGCGAGTGGATTTCATGGAGTGAAACACCTGATGCTTCTGCTTGCGTGATCAGACTGCCTTCCGGGCCATACACCGGGCCAAAAGCGACATGGGCTTGATCACCACGTTGGCCTTGCGCACCAGCCAGTTCCAATGCGACACGTTGAGCACCGCCTTGGATCAATCGTGTAATGATGTGGAGGATACGCATGGGCCAATCCCTGGCTGAAACCGGGCAAGCTGTTTCCAACTAGCCTGCCGAACTCATCAAACATCGTAGCGAATCCATTCCAGCCAGAGTCCGGTCGGGGGCAGGGTAGGCCCGGCCAATCTTCTCTCGCGACTGCGAATCACCTCATCCACCCGCGAAGGTTCAAACCTGCCACGTCCCACCTCGACCAGCGTTCCCGCAATGATGCGCACCATGTTGTAAAGAAACCCATCCCCCTTCACGACGATCTGCAACTCAGGCTCGTGTGATTCAACATGGCAATCGAAGATGGTGCGCACGGTCGTCGTCCTGCCGTGGCTGGCCTGAGCGAAGCCTTCAAAATCATGCGTGCCGACCAATCGCCAGGCGGCATCGTTCATCCGGCTCATGTCCAGATCCAGCCAGCAGTGGTGGACAAAACGTCGGCATTCAAGTGGACGCTTGGCCGTGTTCCAAAGCCGGTAGCGATACTGCTTGCACCGCGCACCGCTGATCGCATCAAATCCGGGTGGGGCGATTTCAATGTCGCGCACCTCGACATCGCCGGGCAGTCGGCTGTTGACTGCGTCGGCCATGCGCTCAAGGGGAATGCGCGATGCTGCTGCAAACTGAGCGACCTGGCCTCGCGCATGGACGCCGGCATCGGTTCGGCTGGCACCCACCAGGTCGATGGGTTGGCGCAGCGCGTGAATCAAAGCATCTTCCACCACGCCACATACGGTGCGCAACGGCGGCTGGTCGGGCGGATGCTGCTTCTGCCAGCCATGGAATTCGCTGCCGTCGTACGCGACCTTCATGCGATACTTGTGCTTGGGTGGAAGTGATTCGGCTGGAGCGACAGGAGCAACTTCGCGAGAAGCCGCAGATGGCAGAGGATTCTTAGAAGTGGATTGCGACATATGAACAATGGCCCGGGCGGGACTCGAACCCGCACGCCCCTTGCGGGACAAGGGATTTTAAATCCCTTGCGTCTGCCAATTCCGCCACCGGGCCTGATTTATCAGGCATGATAATCAAAAATATGGGGCGTGCTTGTTGATCTGGGCAAGATATGGGGCTTCTTTCTGGAGTACTACACAAGAAGGGGTCAAAGTTTAGCGCAACTTTAACAAACCACTCACTATCCTTGCATGATATCGGACTATTGTTTAACCGTCATGCAAGTGACAAGCAGTTGGAGGACTGCTGGGTTCTTGAGCCTGGGAAAGCTCAAGCGACACACGAAGGTTTGTCCCCCACAATTTTGTTAGCGGCATTGGGAGAGGCTGCTGGCTGCACGAGGTCTGAGAGAGAGACCTGGTTTGCGGTTTGGTTCATGCTGCACGTTGTAGCAGGACTCTCAGTTTCAGGATAGGGGTAAATTGCCCCGAACATTTACGGGCTCGAAGGCCCGGAGGAGATTTCAAGATGCGTAAGATGATTGTTTCCGCTATCGCGGCTGGCGCTTTGTTCGCCGGTTCCGCCACCGTCGCCGACGCCGCCCTGGGCGCTTGGTGGAGCTTCAACAACAGTTGGAACAGCGATCAAGGTGATGGCCTGTGGACAGGCCCTGACTTCTACCACGCCACCGTCAATAACTCCCCGTATGATGACGGCGTGTGGACCGGCCCGACTGATGACAAGATGCTGCCCGTGACCGACACCTTCAGCGGCAGCCCCGGTGTGCTGATCGGTGCTGGTGCTTTTGACACCGCCCCCACCACGGCCACCGTCGGTGCTTACATCGATGTGAGCGACCTCGTCGGTAACAACAATGGCAACATGTCCAGCAACACGTGGGGTTCATTCCAAGGTACCAGCCTGAACCGTCCGTCCGGTACTTTCAGCGGCGGCTCGTTGGTCATGAGTGGTTCTTCCAACAACGGTAGCACATTCACGGTCGCCTTGACCGATCCGGCTTACCAGATCACCGACATTACATGGGCCCAGCGCGGCACCAGCACCGGCTACAACAGCCGCATCGTTGAAGAATCAACCGATGGCGTGACCTGGAACCAAATCTTCGGCGATTTAGGAACATTGGGCAGTTCTTGGCAGGTGAAGTCAGCCGCCACCAGCACCGATGCCATCAAGTACCTGCGTTTCACCGTTAATGGTGCGACCAGCAGCAACGGCAACAACCGTTTCGACAACATTCAGTTGAACGTCGATACCTTCGTTCCTGAGCCCGCCAGCCTCGCGCTGCTGGGTCTCGGCGGCCTGGCCATGCTTCGTCGTCGCTAATCGCGATCACGTAAGCAGGTCTTAATCAGCAACTTAGTGTTGCATCAGAAACCAGAAAACAAGCGGGAGGGTCGAAAGGCTCTCCCGTTTTTTCCGACTGAAAAATGAGTCAGGATGCGTGTGACAGTGTTACATGTTAAGGGTATGATTCTTATCTATGTTCGCGAACACAATTCTAACACAACCCTGACACGGAACTAGGAATGAAAGAGACAATACAACGGATGGATCGGCGAGGGAGAAGGCTTGGAATGGACGCGATCACAAGCCTACGTTTGGACGAAAGGACTTCAAGAATGCCCAAGGCATCAAGAACCGGTTTCACGCTGATCGAATTATTGGTTGTGATTTCCATCATCGCTCTTTTGATTGGACTGCTGCTGCCTGCCTTGGGCGCTGCTCGAGAAGCAGCCAACGCCGTGGCGTGTACTTCAAACATCCGCCAGACCGGCATTGCCATTAACAGCTACGCAACCGATAACAAAGGCTGGCTGGCTGGCCCCAATACCAGTGGGTTAAGTGTGGCTCGTGATAGCGGGTTCTCATGGTCAGATGTCACCGATGTGAATGAGCCTACCTACAACCAGGATTGGGTATCCCCGACCATGGGTGATGAGTTGGCACTTTCAAGGACGCGTAACGAACGCATGGCCGACATCTTCAACAACAAATTTTACTGCCCAAGCAACAGCGTAACTTATACGGGCGGCATTTCAGGGAGTTTTGGTAAGCCGTATGGCCTTGAGGCGAATCAGTTGCGGGTCTCTTCTTATTCTGCGATCCTTCAGTTTCATGCCATGCCGCAAGCGACGGCACCACAAGGTGGCGTGACGATCCAACAGACCTATCTTGATTCGACTCTTCCCTCGGGATATGCACCAAAGATTGATGTCGTTGGCTCACCCTCCGAGAAAGTCTATGTGACTGAAGGCGCTCGCTTCCTGAATGGCGATAAATTCACATTCAACGGTTTTAAGCGTCAGGAAGACGGCGGGAATCTGATGATTGCTGGTCCCTCTTTCCGTCAGGCAACGGGAGACCCTTACAAGTATGAACCGGATACGAACGCCCGAGCGGGCCGCTTTGGCATTGAGAAAAATTCGAGGCCCACAGAAGCCACGATGCGCTATGCATTTCGGCACAGCGGAAAAATTAACATTGGCTTCTTTGATGGCCATGCTTTCACAGGGAATCCCTACCAGGTATCTGCGGCCTCTTACTACTGGCCTTCTGGAACCATTAACCGTGATGTAGGTGGATCAGCGGACCCTGATGATGTTGCGGGAGAAGTGATTCGTTGAAGTTTTTAACTTGTTTATGACAGTTCAGTGAGATATGCCAGGACGTGTTGTCTTGGAAAAGTAGAATTGGCAATGACTTATTGTCACCTTTTTAGGAGAAGGATTGATGCATACGATCAGCAAGAGGATTTTGACGGGTGCCTTGGCTGCAGGCCTGTTCGCAGCCGGTGCAAGTGCCGCTTTGCCTGCACCAAAGAAGTTCCTGGCCGTGGGCCACGCCAACCAGAACTGGGGCGAGTATCGCCGAACCATCAGCTATTACGATGTCGAAGACCTGAACAATGCTTTCGACGAAAGCGGCAGCAACGGGTACATCGATTCAACGGCCGGTGGTGGTTTTACGACATATGCGAAGCCTTTGTTTTCGGTCTTCATTGGTTACGAAGACAGCTTCTTCATCCCCAATGTACAGGATGATCGTAATTACGAAGAGTTGAGCGCGATTACCACCAATCCTGCCAACGGTATGACCTATGTCATCAGCTACGATTCAGGTACTGAAGGCAGTGTGGATCAGGCTGGCGATACCGAAGGCAGCATGGACCTGTATCAGATTGATGCCTACGCCATCTACAAGGAGCACGTTGCAAGCGGTAACGCCAAGGGGACGATCTATGCTCCTTCATATAATACGGATTATGATGGTACCTTCGGCTTCGAAGCCGGCCACAAGGATACGACTCAGCCCATCGATTATGTCGGCGGCTGGGATGCAGTCAACGAAGTTCAGACCGGCCCGATCCGCAAGATCGGCGAAATCGCTCGCCAGGATGGTGGTAACTTCTTCGATCACGACATCGAATACGTCAACCCCGAAACCCTGATGTTCCTCGATGAACAGGACAGTGGCAGCGTCGATGAACGTATCGCTATTCTGGATCGCGTCAATGTGCTTCCCGGTTCTGCCGGTGGCGAAACCAGCGACAACGGCGGGTACAACAACAACGCGGCCAACTCCTGGGAAACGGTTGGGCTGACCGAACTGAATATGGACTTCGTCAGTGGTTCACCGCTTCCTCCCTCAGACGCCAAGGACATGGAGTTTGTCAGCCAGGACGGGATCACCGGCGTGTGGGTGATGGATGCCGACGGCGGCGGCGATGACTTCACCTTCTTCGAAGTGGACATTGTCGGTCAGACCGCTGTCAAGAAGGAATTGCAGGTCGGCGCTGGCTCGCCATTTCCTACTGGTTTTTCACTTGATGAAGACCCCATCATCGATGCAACGACCAACGACGCTGAGTCATTCTTTGTCTTTGCCGATGCTGATGGCAACCTCGTTATTCCTGAGAATGGATTCTTCGAAGTGCCTAGTGAAGCTCCTCAGGTGATCACCCGCGAAATCCTCGACTATGATGCTGCCGACAGTGATGCCAGCGGCGTGAACGAAATCGAAGTCGGCGCCTGGGGCGATAGCGATCCCATCACCGGCTATGCTGGCTCGCCCAGCACCGATGCCCGTTTCGTGGCTTACGACAAGGGAGAAATGCATCTGTACTTCATGGATGCCAACACCAAGGGTGTTTATGTCGTCGATGCTGATTCAAACTCGCTAACTTTCGGCACCGTGCTGTTCGAATTCGATGAAGTTCTCAATCACTTCTTCGAAGCTCACACCAATGAGATCGTGACCATCGGTGATATGAACGGTGACGGCTTGGTCAATGCGGCTGATATTGATGCGATCAATGATTCGACTGGTTTGTCAGCACTGCTTCAGGAACAATATGACCTGACGGGCGATAGCCTGATCACGGGTGCTGGTGTTGGCAATGCAGATGCGGTTGAATTGGTTAATGAAATTCTTGGTACTGAGTTTGGCGATGCCAATCTGGATGGTGCCGTGGACGTTCTTGACCTGAGTCTTCTCGCTACCAGTTTCGGCTCCAGTGCTGGCTGGGCCAATGGTGACTATAACGGTGACGGCATCGTGGACGTGCTGGACTTGAGTATCCTGGCGACGAATTTTGGCTTCTCTGCCGCACCGGCTGTAACCGCGGTACCCGAACCCGCTTCGCTGGCTCTGCTGGCGTTGGGTGGTCTGGCTTTGATTCGCCGTCGATGAAAAGGTGATAACCATCATATCCGACGTCGTGATTGACGTGGATTTGAGACGACAACTTGAAATTGAGAAGGTTTAATCACCTTCTCAATTTTTCCAGTCCGATGAAATCAAGGCGTTTTGTGTTTAATTTTGTGAAATCTTTGGTTTCGTGTTTTTTATGCTGACATGCATTGCGAAATGATGGTATGTAAAACTGATCTTATAAAGGAGGATCACGATGTATAGGCTTTTTATTATCACTGCTTTGACAGGTTTAATGCTGCCAACATCCCTGACCCTTGGTCAAGCAGGCACTGGGAATTATTTTGATCCTGCAACTTGGGATGCGCCTACTGGCTACTACGCGTCTGCATCCAGTCTTACCGGGTCGGCCTTGGAATCCGCGCTCCATGACATCATCTCCGTGGACTATTACAATCCCAGCTCAACCCAGCACCGGTATGTGCCTTACGCCGACGCTGGGGCCGCGTTTGATGTTCTTGATCGCGTGGCCCCGCAGCCCAATCCTTTCACACCTTGGGACTTGAATATCATCTATGAGACCGTCGATGTATCAGTCATTGATACGACGCCGCGTAATCGCGAGCACGTCTGGGCCGCTAGTCGTCAGCAGACTTCTTCGCCGCGTAATGAACTGGGGCATGACTATCCTGATTTGCACAACCTTCGCCCAGCATTTTCAGCAACCAACAGCGCCCGCTCGAATCTCAACTTCGGTGGCACTGGTGGAGCCTCCTCAGGCTACAGCAGTGGCTACTGGTATCCCGGGGATGAACACAAGGGTGATGTGGCCCGCATGCTCTTCTATATGGCGGTCCGATACGACGGTTCAGAATCCAACACAGCCGACCTGACATTAGTCAACGGCAATCCTGGCGCGTGGAATGCGCAGCATGGCGACCTTGCATCACTGCTCCAATGGCACATTGATGACCCGGTGAGCGATTTTGAACGCCGACGCAATCACCTCATCTTCACAGACAGTTTCATTGACGAATTCGGCAATCTGGTCGATAACCGCAACGGAAGTACCGGCGAAAACATCTCCCAGGGAAACCGCAACCCCTTTGTCGATAATCCCGGTTGGGTCAGCGACATCTGGGGTGGACCCGCTTCACCCAATGACACTCAGCTATCTGTCGATACACCTGCGGCAGATGGGTCATCGTCCGAGACTGTGGGCTTTGGCCGGGTCATGAAAAATTCGAGCTTGACACCGGATGTGATTGCCCTGAACAAGACAGGCAGTGAATCCACTTCCGCACTGATCTCTGAGTCAGGCGGCGCCTCAGTAACTCCAGATGGCAGCTATGCATTCGGGGCCGGAAACAGCAGCGTGAATCTTAATGTGACGATTGATACCAGTTCAACAGGCGACAAGAATGGAACCATCACGATTGATAATTTGGCCAGCAACTCGGCAGGTACGGGCTTGGGCAGTGCTGATGCCAATGACACGATTTCGGTCAGCGGCACTGTGGTCGAGAAGCGAGTCATTATCGAGTATCTCGCTGCCGATCTTGGAACAACCATTGTTGGTGGCACTGTCTCAGGGACTTCCAATCTCTTGAGTAATGGCACCAACAGTCAAGCCACTTCAGTTGAACTTGCAGAGACCGCTGGTCCAAATGGGGATGGAATCGAAGTTATCGGTGGTGTGCGTACCATTTGGGATGATGGCCGTGTTTTTGGCAGCAGGGATTTCGGCGGCGCTTTCACTTCTGCTGGCGCTAAATCCGGTACTGTAGGATTGGCTGTAACGACGCTTGAGAATGGTGGCTTAGGATTAACAGGCGAAGGAACTTATGCCGACGTTCAGGTCAGCTACACGGGGACGGCACTCGATCATGCCAATGCTTCTTTCATTTCTCCTGCAGATCAGAATGTCTTGAACATTGACCTTGGTAATATTTTTGTCGGTTCTGCTGATCCGACCACTGGATTCGATATTTATAACTTACTCGCTACCGCAAGCTACACAGCCGATCTCGACTTGGATGCCGTCGTAGGTTCAGGCGATACAGCCAGCTTGTTTACGAATGTCGTCAGCGGTGTATCAATCTCAGCAGGCAGCAGTCTGAGTTACCAGGCGACGCTGGATACCGCCAGCATCGGCGACTTCGCTGCAACCTGGACGATCCAGAATTCCGATGAAGATTTGCCTGGTGCCGTTGCAGGAACGAACTTGGTTATCAATCTGACCGGCCTGGTCACCTACGTCGGCGACTTCGAGTTTGACCTTGATCTGGATGCGACAGACATTGATCTGATGTTCGATGAGGTTCTCGGTTCAGCCAGCGATTCACTGTATGACCTGACAGGTGATACGAACATAGACTCAGCCGATACTGACTATCTTGTTCACACCGTCTTCAACACCGAGTACGGCGACGCCAACCTGGATGGCAAGGTCGATGTGCTTGATCTGAGTTTGCTGGCAACGAATTATGGAACCAGTGGTTCCTGGGCGACGGCAGACTTCAACGGCGATGGTGTGATTGATGTTCTGGACTTGAGTCTGCTAGCGGCGAATTACAACTTTGACAACGGCAGCAGTGCTTTGCCTGTGCCTGAACCGGTCTCCATCGCGTTGCTGGGATTGGCTGGCATGGTTCTGTTGTCCAGACGCCAGTAACGGAAGTAAGTTCAAGGCAAGTGAAGTCAGTCTGGCATAGTTGTGCGTTGTTTACTCCATTGGCAGAGTTCATCAGAGTTATGGGCTTTTTCGGCTACAGACCAGATGAAAGGTGGACGCTACTCCTTAGCCAAATAGCTCGTGAGATTGTTGTTTTGTTACGGGTGAGTACCAAGCGAATGACTCCACGCTAATATTCTCACTCATGACATCCACCTTGGACAAACCGACACAGGGCATTGATCCTGCCAATCCGGCACCACCCTCAACGGCTATCTTGGCCGAAGCCGATCGGTCTGCCTTTGTCCATGCGGTGGATCGTCTGGTCGCCTCGTCTGGTTTCCAATATGCAGTGCTCTGGTTGATCGTGGCCGCAGCCGTGGTTGTAGGGGTTGAAACGTACCCCAGCATCATGGATCAATATGGCCCGACGATCTATGCCATCGACTGGACTATCCTCAGCCTGTTCATCGTTGAAGCTTTGCTGAAAATGCTTCGTCACGGCAAGCGGTGGTACCGTTATTTCCATGACCCGTGGAACATTTTCGATTTCACGATCATCGTGGTGTGCCTGCTGCCTTTGGATGGGCATTATGCGGCTGTACTTCGACTCGCTCGTGTGCTGCGTGCCTTGCGCATGGTGTCAGCGTTACCCAAGCTGCAACTGCTTGTGAACTCGTTACTGCGTAGCTTACCTTCGATGGGGTATGTGTGTCTGCTGCTGGTGCTGCTGTTTTACATGTATGCCGTGATGGGGGTTGCATTGTTCCATGAGAATGATCCTGTCCACTTTGGCAATCTGCAATTGGCGATGCTTTCGTTGTTTCGTGTGGTGACGCTGGAAGATTGGACAGACATTATGTACATCCAGATGTGGGGGTCAGATGTCTATTCGATTGAAGGGGCTGTCGAAAGCGCTCCCAAGCCTCAGGCATTCCCGATCGTTGGCGCGTTCTACTTTGTCAGCTTCGTCATTCTGGGCACGATGATCATGCTGAATCTTGTCATTGGCGTGATTATCAACAGCATGCAGGAAGCCCACGACGAGCAGGTCAAATCAGAACCATTGCCTGACAATGCTGACACCGCCCGGACATTAGCCCATATGGAAAACGAGCTGAATAAATTGCAGGTGGACCTGCGCCGATTGCGAAAAGCGATGAAGGGTTAACCACTTCGACCGGCTGGGGTTACACTAACCCCATGCAGATCATTGGGCATGGCATCGATATCGTAGATACGGCACGAGTGGCCCGGCTGTTGGATGAGCACGATGAACGCTTCACCAGTCGGTGCTTCACCGAAGCAGAGCTGGCCTACGTGGGCGACAAGCGAAAGCGTATTCATCACCTGGCTGGGCGTTTTGCAGCGAAGGAGGCAATCCTCAAGGCCTTGGGCACCGGTTGGCGCGGGGGCATCCTCTGGACGGATGCGGAGATTATTCGTGAGCCTTCCGGCCAACCTCGGGTCGTGCTGCATGGCAAGTGCAAAGAGATCGCGGATCAACTGGGCATTGACCAGTGGTGGGTGAGTATCAGCCACATTTCGACCCACGCGACCGCCAGTGCGATTGCCATTTCAACTGCGGGAGGGGGCTGAGATGATGTCGATGATGACTTGGTTCGTGTTGCGGCGGATTCATGTATGGTCGGGGTGCCACAGCTTGACCGAGGCAACGAGGCAAGCTGTGCCGGGTTGGTTGAAGTTGTTACGGCGCGTTAAGCGAGCTGGTCAAGACACACCTTGCGTCGCAATCGCTTCGGCCTTCGACTTGCTCAGGACTTTACTCGTGTGTCGTCAAGATGTGAATCTATGTAGCAAGCCTCCCCCGAGTAAACTCGGGATC
>CAZJJN010000063.1:0-12176 GCA_964546335.1 uncultured Phycisphaeraceae bacterium | reverse complement strand
ACATCGACTGCTCGGTCATAGCTGTTGCCGAAGTAACGGCCATAAGGTTGCCCGCCAGAGATCGCGTGTGTGCGGTCGTAATATTGATGCAATCCGATCGGCATCGAGTAACTGTTGAAGGCCACCGTCTTCGGGTCAGGCCAACCTGCACCGTTTGGATAAATGTAGTCGTAAAAATGCGGGTTGGACGGACAGCGAAATTTGTGATTGAAGATGTCTATCAGTCGCTCATTCTTGTTCTTGGGCAGAGCCAGACTGTCTGCGAATAATGGACTCATCCAGTCGTCAGGCTGGATCGGTTCACTCGCCGAGGCGTTTGGATTGCTCTCACCCGTCAGCAAGTGATAGCCACTTGTATTAGGCCCGGGCAGAAAGCCATCTGACTCTGCGGTGTAAGTTGAGAATGCCACCGCAGCCTGGTGCAGGTTGCCCAGACAACCAGCGGTTCGGGCTGCTTCGGACGCGGCACCCAAAGCAGGAAGCAGTAAGCCAATCAGCAGCGTTATGATGGCAACTACCACCAGAAGTTCGATCAGTGTGAATCCATTCTTCTTTTCCATGGTGAATTACTAGGCTGAATCAGGTGGTTTGTGGTGAAGATTGTGTTAGAGAATCGCGAGCGGGCGTTGCCACTTGCTCCAACACTTCTTCATCCGTCAGATAGCAACTTGGGTCCATCCCCAGCCAATTGCCCGTGGCCGCCTCTGCTCGCGTGCGCAGGTTGCCATTGCAAATGCTCAGGAACCGACAGCCGCGACATTTCTCTGGCAGATGCGCCTGGCGATCTCGCAGGATAGCCAGCCTTTTGTCATCCGCGCGCGACCAGATCTCGCTGAATGGCCGCTGGCGGACATTGCCACATGTGTAATGCCAACTGAACTGGTCGTAATGCACGTTGCCTGTCGGATCGATTGAAGCAATGTTGCAGCCGGAGCGGTTGCCCCCCGTCCCTTCCAATCGTTGTCGCACCTCAACCGCCCTTTGCGGCTCATCCTTTTCCAGTTGCAGCAGCAGGTAAGCCGCATCGGTATGGTTGCCCACCGTCAACACTTCCAAAGGCAGGTTGGCAGCGTGCAACTCCTGCGTTCGCGCGAAGATGTGGTCCACGATGTCGCGTGTCTTTGCTGCTTCCAGGTCCACCTTCTGCATGCCATCACCTCTGCCGGAGTAAGCCAGGTGGTAGATGCATAGCCGGGCGATGCCGTGATCAACACACAGCGAAAAGATTTCATCAAGGTCGTGATAGTTCAGGCCGTGCACTGTAAACCGCAGACCCACCTTGATGTCTCGCGCGACACAACGGTCAATCGCAGCCAGCGTCTGGTCGAATGCGCCCTCCATGCCTCGCAGTTTGTCGTGTCGTTCACGGATGCCATCAATACTGATCCCCACATACCGCAGGCCGACATCAAGCAAATTATCAGCCATCGCCTCGTCGATCAGCAGGCCGTTGGTTGAGAGTGTGACAGGCAGTTCCATCGACCGGGCATGAGCGATCAAGTCCAGCACGTCAGGCCTGACCAAGGGTTCACCGCCCGAGAACAAGACTGCCGGGCAGCCGAACGTCTTGATATCTTCCAACAGTGCCTTGCCCTCAGCGTTGGTCAGTTCATCTGGAGAAGGGTTGGCATCGGCACTGGCATAGCAATGCACACATTTCAGGTTGCAGGCCTTGGTCACTGCCCAGACGACAACCGGGCGAGGTGCACCACCAAAAGGATCAGCCGCAGACAATCTTTGCGGATGGTCAGCATCGCGTGCGTGCTTGGCGTGATGCCCGTAACGCAAACGCTCGTTCCCCGCAGCATGTTGGCAAAGCAGGTTACTGATACTCAGCATGGCGACACCTCCCGTGTGACATGAGGTCGATACGTACAGGCCGGGTCAGATGCAAGCGGATTGCCCGTCTCTGCATAAGCGCGGGAGCGACTTCCACCACACACTTTGCGGAATTCGCAGACGGCACACTTGCCATCAAAGTTCTCAGGCTCGCGCAACGCCTGCATGAGTGGGTCGCGTTGATAGACATCCACAATCCGGTCGCGCGGAAATCGCCCACACTCCACAGGCAAAAAGCCGCTGGGGTAAATCTTGCCCACGTGACTGATGAACATCACCCCTTTGCCATCACTGACCGTCGGCATGTTGGCTAACGCATCGCCTAACTCGACCGGTGCTCCCTGCACATCCGCAGCCAAGGTTTTCTCGCTGGTGTGATGCTCTGGCGCGCCTTGGCGATGCTGCAACTGGTAACGGCGATAGTGATGCGCCTCGGTTGTTTTAATCCGATAAGGCATCTGCTTCGACAGATTCAGCAAGCGATCAAACACCTGTTCGTATTCAGCCGGGTCCAGTGTTTCCTGCTGCGATCCTCTGCCAACGGGAACGAGGAAAAATGCCGCCCACATGACAGCCCCCATCTGCTTGACCAACTCGGCGACATCTTCCAGTTGATCCACGTTGCCAGGCACGATGGTGGTGTTCACCTGCAATGACAGACCAAGTTCGCCGGCATCGCGGGCGATCTCCAGGGTGCGATCAAAGCTACCCTTCCAGCCTCGGAACCGGTCGTGCGTTCGTGCATCAGCCCCATCCAGGCTCAGCCCCAACCGATGCAGGCCGGCGTCTTTCAATCGCGTCAACGCTTCGCGCGTGACCAAAGGCGTCGCACTCGGGGTCATCGCCACCGTCAATTTCCTGCCAGTCGCATGCTCCACCAGCTCAAAAATATCGGCTCGCTTGAAGGGGTCGCCTCCGGTGAAAACCAGCATCGGAGGCTGAGGAAATCGTGTCAGTTCATCAATGACCTGCTTGGACATTTCCGTCGAAAGCTGGTGCGGGTGAGACTGTTTTTGAGCTTCAGCCCGACAATGCCGACAGACCAGGTCACACGCTCGCGTGACTTCATAAAACACGAGCATCGGGTTTTTATTCAAGTTCAACGTGGGCAGGTGCGGCATGGCCTCTCCAAAAGTGGATAACGATATCCGATATTGTAGGCCAGCCATACGCTGCTGCAAGCAAACCCGCGATCCTGCTGCTCTTCTTCCATCAAGTTATGACCACTTCAAATCACCCACGCGCACAGGGGGCAATTGTGTCCCGCGTTGGCCAGACAACCCTCGATTAACACCGGGCGCAACAGGCTCACCCGGCACGCCGACCAGTTGGCCATCCTTCACCCAATCGCATTCATCATCACGCAGATTCGAAACCAGCAACGCGCATAGTCGGCCAAGTTCCTGCTCGAAAGATTCATCGCCAGCCAGATCATGCAACTCGTCCGGATCGTTGGCCATGTCAAAAAGTTGGAGGGTGTTGCCGAACGGATAATAAACCAGCTTGAATCGCTCGTCGCGGATCATACGTGTCGAAACCGCGCCTTCCGCATTGGTCCCGGCACCCCATACGCCATAAAGATACTCATGCTTGGTATCCCCTACCATGCTGATGCCTTCGCAATGTGAAGGTGGCTCGATGCCTGCCAAAGTCAGCAACGTCGGCATGATGTCAGCGGTGGCGACCAGACGGTCATCAACCAGCCCATACCCGACCGTGCCATCATCGCTCTGCTGCTTGGTGCCCATGAGCAGCATCGGTACGCGCGCGGAATCTTCATACATCCAATGCTTGGCCCACATGCGATGATTCCCCAGCATGTCGCCATGGTCAGCGGTGAAGCAGATGATGGTGTCATCCATCATGCCTTCCTGTCGCAGCGTACCAATCACTACGCGAATCTGATGATCGATGTGCGTGCATAGTGCGTAAAACGCCCGGCGGATCGCAGCGATTTCGCCAGGCTTGAAGTCACGCCCTGAATCCAGCATCCGCTGCACTTCCCGCTGAATGGCTGGCGGAAGCTGGTTGTGATCCCCAGACACCCAATCGCCTACGTAAGGCTCATCAATCGGCACGTCTCGATACATGTCCAGGTAAGCCTGCAACGGCGCGAGCGGCGGATGGGGATGACTGAACGACAGATAAAAGAAACCAGGCTTGGTCGGATCGCGCCGGACGATCTGGCGGGACATCTGCCAGGCGGCCCAGTTCGTGACGTGCAATCGTTCATTAAGATGCCAGGGACGCCAAACATATTCGTTGTTGTTCATGCCTCCCGCGAAGCGTTCACCCACGTGGCCTTGGTCGGCGAGGAAAAGTTCATAATCATCCATGCGACAGCCCTCGTGGCCGCGACCTTCCTCATCCAGCAAGACTTCATCAAAGCCAAGGCGTTGCCTTTGCGGATTGACATGGAGTTTGCCGACGGCCGTGGCGTGATACCCCGCATCGCGAAAAGTCTGCGCCATGGTTGGTACGTCAGGCATGGGTTTGCTGCCGTTGGCCAGCAGGCCGTGGCTGTGTGGCTTCAGGCTGGTCATCAGCGTCCGCCTGGCGGGGACACAGACCGGGCATTCGGAATAGGCGTTGGGATAGCGCACGCCGTTGCGAGCCAGTTGATCCAGCGTCGGCGTGAAGATGGAAGGATGACCAGCCGATCCAAGCAGCGCGCCAGGCCAGTGGTCGGTACAGATCAGAAGTACGTTGGGGTGGTTGGTTTGACTCATGGCTTCAAACTAGCAAATCCAGCCAACTCTGGCGATTTGCCTGCGCAGTCAAGCCAAAGGAAGATTGCCAGCCTATCAATACTCAAGGAGTTCGCCATGCCTGACCGCCGAAAGCTGTTGTTCGATACCTTTGATCAGGTGATTGCTGACATTGAGCAACTGCGCGACAAGGGGTATGAGAAAGTCGGCAACTGGTCACTGGCGGGCAACTGCTGGCACTTGCGACTGCTGTTTGATCAGGCGATGGATGGCTTCACGACGGACCTGCCTTTGTTTTTGAAGCCTTTCAAGTTGTTCGCACCCAAGTTGCTGGAAAAGTCGCTGCGCGAACGCTCCATTCCCGCGAATCAGCCCACGTTGAAAGTCTGGAGGCCTAGTGATGATCTGGATGACCAGACGGAAGCCAACGCATTGATTGCTTCCATCCAGCGCTATCAGCAACACACTGAGCCACTGCACCCGAGCCCACTGTTTGGCAAGCTTGACCGCGAGACGTGGGATAAATTGCAGCTCAATCACTGCGCGCATCATTTGAGTTTTCTGCTGCCCATGTGAGAAATGTCGGTTTGATCGAAGGGGTGACTTAACGTTGCTGGAATTGCTTACGGTATTGCGTCGGCGTCAGGCCTGTCTCGGGTTTGAATTGCCGACAAAGCTGCCAGATGCCACCAAAACCTGCGTCCATGGCAATCTCAGTCAAGGGTTTTTCCGTTTCTCGCAGCAATTGCTTGGTCAACTGCAAGCGCGCTCTACGAATCTCTGCAGCGGGGGTTCTCCCCAGGCTGTCACGAAAATGTCTTTCCAGTGTGGATCGGCTGGCAGGAACGCGATCAAGGAGACTGTCAACATCAGATAAATGCTCGATTTCATCGCGAATCACGCGTAAGGCCTGATTCACCAATGGATCGCTGACAGAAACAAAGTTGGAGGATGCTCGAACGACCACCGGCTGGGGGGGGACATAATGATGCAATTGCTCAAGTTTATATCCGTTTATCAATTGATCCAGTCGTTTGGCTGCTTCATATCCAATCTGCACCGGATCTGGGGCGACACTGGAAAGTGGAGGTTCCGTCATCTCGCAAAACATCGTGTCAACACTATGACAGACAATGGCCACATCATCTGGTACGCGTAATCCTGCCAGTTGACACGCTTGCAAGGCACGGTCGCCATGCGCATCGTCGGCTGCATAAAGACCGATCGGTTTGGGCAGATCTCTCAAAACATCTGCCAAATCGTCCAATTGCTCGGATAAAATCCATTTCCCACGTTTGTCTGTTCGCGGGCCAGTCAGGAAAAACTGGCAGGGAACCTTTTGTTTCTCAGCCTCTTCTTTGAATCCTCGCCAACGAGATTCTGATTGTTTCAGCACACCGTTCCAGAAAAAGAGCCATTGCTGAATATGCAGTTCCCTGAAGTGTTTTGCCACCAGTCGGCCACTGGCTGCATCGTCCCCCGATACGGCAAAAGTATCTTCCGGTGCATGAAACGTCGTATAAACATGAGGTATCCCTTTCGGAACAGCGTTGGCACACTCGCGACTGCGAATCAGGATGCCATCGGATTCCATGTTTTTTAAACCCCTGGGCCCCATCGTATCCAGTCTTACATACCGCAACGTCCAGTCTGCTCTTTCTCGACTGTATGAACGAACGCCAGCCAGAAGTGACTGGTCAAAAGGTTGGTACCCCGCCGTAAGCATGGCAATTCGCTTCATTACGTCCGATTCTACTAGAAAGACAAAAATTGTCAATATTTTGACGTATTGCATTAAGCCTCAAATGATGCGGCTGGGTATCCTTCTCTCAGTCAAAAGGCCTGTCTCTTTAATTGGTATGTGGTTCCAGACATCGAAACTCAACGAAGGAGGTTTCAAAATGAAGGTATTCTCAAGAACGGCACCTGCGTTAGGTGCTCTGGCAACAATCGCGCTTGCATCAACCCAGGCATCCGCCGCGGTCTCGATCGAAAACTTCGAAACCGGCACCATTGGCAACAGCGTTGACACCCTCGGGTGGACTGTGGTAACCTCAGGCACACTGACCTTTACTGTGCAAGCTGATCCTGCCGACCCCGGCAACAAAGTATTACGTTCTCAGGGCAAGCCTGGGAGCACTGGCTTTATCACCTACGTCGATCTGCCTGTCACCATCCCCGATAGCTCATCGGCAGCGACAATGTTCTTCCGCATGCGTCTCGATGGCAACTCTGACGCCGACCGCTCTTTCGCAGGATTTACCGGCGACGCCAGTGTCCCAACCAGCTTCGATTCCGCTGCTGCCTACGCTGGTGCCCGTACCGGCGGTGGACAATTCGGATATCGCGATGGCGGCAGCTCTGTCAACCCAGGTTCTCCCACTATCAACGACGATGAATGGGTCAATATGTGGATTGTCATTGACAATGCCGCTGACACTTACGACGTCTATGTCAGTACGGGTACCGACGGAGCACTGGCAGGAACACAACTTGCCAGCAATGCCGCTTTTCGTTCTGGTGCCGATCAAGGTGTTCAAGACAAGCTAATCGTATTGGGAACTGGGGCTCAAGGCGACTCGGGAGCCGTGTATTTTGATGACTTCCTGCTGGATGCCACAGGCGAAAACCTTCAATACAAGCTCGTCCCCGAACCAGCCTCCCTTGCGTTACTGGCGCTAGGTGGACTGGCCATGCTTCGCCGTCGCTAAAGCTAAGGCGAACAAGTCCGCCGTCGCTAAAGCTGTGACAAATAGGCACGATATGGATAACACGATGACAGACATGTTTGTCATCACCGGAACCAAAGCCTCGGGCCTATGTGCTTGACGATGGATTGCAAATGTACGGTCAACCTGTTTTGACTGAGCAGCGCCCGTCGGCAATTGATGAATAAAAATATGTCAGTGTTGATGTGTGTCCACGGACTGAAAGACATCTCATCATACAAAGAGGTGGAACCGAAGGGGGTCGTCGGTCCGGCGACTCCCTTATTTCATCCGGATTTGAGGAAGAATCATGAGTCGCCGTTGCTTGAATCTTCGCCGTGCCCTGGCCGTTGGCAGCTTGGTTTTGCCTTTCGCTGCACCGGGGCTATTGCACGCCCAAGCCAGTTTTCCTGCCCAACCCAACATCGTTTTCATTCTGGCCGATGACATGGGTTTCGGTGACGCCTCCTTCAACGGGCAGACGGGCATCAACACGCCTTACCTCACGCAACTGGCCCAGATGGGAACTGTCTATACCTCCATGTATGCAGGCGGTGCCGTCTGCACGCCCTCGCGTAGCTCCTTGATGACAGGCCTGCAAGGCGGGCACACCCCTGTCAACACCAACGCAGAAGATAAGACCCAAGGCCTGCGACCCGAGGACATCACGGTCGGCGAAGTCCTTCAAGATGCGGGTTACCACACAGGCTTGTTTGGTAAATGGGGAGTCGGTGGAGCCTATGGCTCAAGCAATCCAGCCGACACTTCAACTTACATCACGCTGCCTGATTCATTGCCAACGCGCCAAGGGTTTGACGAGTTTTATGGTTACCTCAGCCAATCCCGTGCACACAACTACCAGGTGCCCACCCTTTGGCGAAACGATGCCAACTCACCAGACACGGTTTCTCTCGAATCAACTGGTGGGGTTTATACGCATGATTTGATCGCGCAGGAAGCAGAGAGCTTTGTGCGCACTCGCGCTCAGCAATCGCAACCTTTCTACGCGCAAGTCAGTCTCACTGTACCCCACAGGATTCTCGATCAGGTGCCTGACAACGATGCCCTGCACGACCAGTATGATGGCAACGGCTGGTCTGCCCCCGTGCAGGATTACGCCGCAATGGTTAGCCGGGCAGATCAAACCGTCGGCAACATTCTTGCTGCTCTGGAAGATCCCAACAACGACGGTGATACTTCAGACAGCGTGATGGATGACACGCTGCTGATCTTTGCTTCAGATAACGGCACGCACAGCACGGATGGTTATGACCCAACGGTACTGGATTCGTCAGGAGGATTGCGCGGCTGGAAACGCGACCTTTATGAAGGTGGCCTGCGCACACCGTTCGTCGCAGTCTGGCCGGGTCAGATTGCTGCTGGCCAGACCAACACCACACACATCGGTAATTTTGCTGACTTGCTGCCCACGGCTGCGGAACTGGCTGGCGTCGATGCTCCGGTCGGCTTGGATGGCATCTCCATGGTGGAGTCGCTGCTGGGTGACGCCAACGCACCGATGCAACCGACTGTGTATTTTGAGACAGTTGAAGACAGTAGTAGTGGGAACCCGGATACTCGCCGCACACTGCGGCAAGGAGACTGGAAGCTGATTGAGCGCGCTGACAGTCAGTATGAACTTTACAACATCGCCAATGATCCCGGCGAAAGCACCAATCTCGCAGGCAGCCAGGCTGCGAAGGTCGCAGAATTGACCGCACTGATGAATCTTGAAGATTCAGGCAAGGTGTCATATCACACTTGGTCAAACGGCACGACCGGCAGCTTCACAGACAGCAACAACTGGACAGGTGGCAACCCCTCGGCCTCGGGCATCGCAACGATAAATAACACTGCTGGGGGCAACGCGGTTGCTACAATCAACACGAACGCTCAGGCCATGGGACTCGCAGTCAGCGCGGACACTGGCACGATGACAGTCCAAGTGGAGCAGGACCGTGTGCTGACGGTGCGCAACGGCATTCGTGTGGCCGCAGGTGGTCACATCGAACTTGATTATGGCACGATCTCGACCAACCGCGAAGTTGACATCCGTTCAGGTGGTGAACTGTCTGGCGAAGGCACCATTGTGGGTGATGTCATCAATGCCGGTGACTTGGATGTGCGTCTGCCTCAATCTTCCAATGGCCCACAGCAACCGGTCTCGTCAACGGTCGCAGTGATTGATGATTTTGAATCAGGCGTCGTCGGCAACAGCATCAGCACACTGGGTTGGACGGTGAGCGAATCTGGCTCATTGACATTCACGGTACAGGCCGATCCCGCCGACCCAGCCAACCATGTGCTCCAGTCTCGCGGCACTCCGAACTCCAGTTTTACGGCTACTTTGCCATTGGGAACAGGCATATCTGAGACCTCCAATGCTGCGACACTGTTCTACCGCCTGCGACTGGATGGCAACGCTGATTCTGACCGCAGTTTCGCAGGCCTGTCCGCTTCACCAGCAGTCAATACTTTTGACGACATGACCGCTTATGCTGGGGCACGTCCAAGTGGCGATGGCTTTGGTGTACGAGACGGCAACGACACCCTGAGCATAGGCAACCCGGCTGATGACACCTGGTACAACGTCTGGCTGGTGCTTAACAATGTCACCAACCTTTATGATGTTTACATCAACACAGGGACAAGCGATGCCACCGCAGGCGATTTATTGGGAACCGGATTTGAGTTTAGAACCACCGGACCAGATGGCATCCTGCAAACACTCGCTGTCCTGGGAACGGGCGCACAGCAAACCAATGGCGCGGTTTACTTTGATGACTTTCGCATCGACACTGAGAATGCCAATCTGCTTTACCGCCTTGGCCCAATCATCATGCCTGATCCTGACCCCGGATTGCTGATCGAAGGCAACTTCACCCAGACATCATCGGGACAGCTCCTCGTCACACTTGCATCTGACCGAGCCTCGACATTGACGGTTACCGAGGAAGCCAAACTCGCGGGTGATCTTCTTGTTGAGTTAAACGAGGGCTTCACAACGCTGCCCGGCGAGACGTTTGACATCCTCACTGCCAGCAGCATCACAGGCAGCTTTAATCAAACACAGATCAGCAACGTCGCAGGATTGGCTGGCCTTTGGCTGAATGTGTTGACTGACAGCGACTCGGTCACACTGGAAGCAGATGCGCTGGGTGGTGATGCTAATCTTGACGCGACGGTGGATGTCCTTGACCTGAGTTTGCTTGCGACAAACTACGGGTCAGCCGGTAACTGGTCTCAAGGCGATTACAACGGCGATGGTGTCATTGATGTATTGGATTTAAGCATACTTGCAACCAACTATGGCAGCAGTGTAACCTCATCTTCAGCCACCACCGTACCGGAGCCTGCGAGCATCGCTCTTCTGCTCACGGGGTTGATTCTGGTACGTCGGTCACATCGATAAACTACAACCCATGCTGTTTGCGGTATTGAGCAGGTGTTAAACCGGTCTCTTCACGAATCGCACGGTTCAGTTGTGGCTGTGAATTCAAACCTGAGCGAAGGGCTATCTCCAGCAGCGGGATATTGGTGGTACGAAGTAATCGCTTGGCTTCATTGATACGCGCTCGCCGTATTTCAGCACCCGGCGACCGACCTAAAGCACTTTGGAAACGCCGGTGCAGCGTGCTTTCAGATACTTTGCAGTAGTCCGACAGCACTGTTGTTGAGATATCCTCAGCCAGATGCTGACGAATATAAGATAAAGCCTGTGCGAGTATTTCATCTTCATAACAATAGATGTCTGTACTACTGCGCGTAATGATGCCGATCGGCGCGATCAGGGTGAGTTCAGACACAGACTGACCTTGCAGCAACTTGTGCAAGATTTCTCCAGCGCGATACCCAAGTTGCTCAGTATCTTGAGCGATGCCTGACAGTTGTGGCCGTGTCGCCTCGAAAAGTAACTCATCTTCGCCAGCGCTGAGTACAGCCGCATCTTCAGGTATTCTTAAACCTGCTTCTCTGCAGGCAATCAAGGCGCGCCAGCCATGTTCGATATCAGCACCAAATACTCCGACCGGGCCAGGCAAACTTTGAACCAGTTCCCCGAATTCTCTGATCTGTAATGACAGGGTCCAATGCTCACTGGGCGCCAATCTGCGAGGACGAGCATAGGCATGGACCTGACAACCCGCATCTCTGCCTGTCTTCAGGAACTTTGCGGTGCGCACATGATTGTGAATTTTCTCTTTGTTCGCATCGAGTAGAACAACCAACTGTCGAAACCCGCGTTCAATGAAGTAACGGGCCGCAAGTTCACCCATGGCTGCGGTATCCGTGGTCACGCGTGGCACGTTCTCCCGTCGATACCAACCTAATTGCACAGCAGGGATGTTGCGATCCAGTAAATACTCGTACCCCGTTCCAGGAACATCGTAAATCATGGCATCGATGTGGTAAGCAGGTTTAAGAGCAGCATGGACTGGACAGGTTGGAGGACGCACAAATTCCCAGTCACCTGCGGTTTCACTGAAGCGGGATAAACCGATCAGTGCGCGACTGAGCCAGGGCTTGTGAATATCAAAACATATACCGACACGAAGGGCGTCCATTGCCGAAATAGACCACAAAAGACACCTACAGTCAAAATTATGACTCAAGGAATCAAAGGTGATGAGCATTCACCCAGTATGCTTTAGCAGTAATGAGAGACTGGGCGTTCTGTCATTTCAAGGTTCAGTCACTTTAATTAAAGACGAAGGTTCACGAGGAAAACTTAAAGGAGGATAAAATGAATTGGACGAAACCTGTCATTTACTCAGCCACTTTGGCTTTAGCCTGTGGCACGGCTTTGGCCGGGGTGGAGATTGTCGATTTTGACGGCAGCTCAGCAGACTTGGACACCCTTTTCACCAATCAGTCTTCCCTGAATAAGTCTTCGATCACGCGGCTAAGTTGACCGTGCGCGGTT
>CAZJJN010000062.1:0-12867 GCA_964546335.1 uncultured Phycisphaeraceae bacterium | reverse complement strand
CCCCTGGAAGTGCTTAATGCCTTACCCGGTGTTGCGCTTCAGAATTGAATGTGCCCATCAAAAGTTGGTCGCGGCAATCCTGATGAAACATCAGTAAAACAAGCATTATTCAGCCAACCTAACCCTAATCCACCAACACCCCTTCTTCACCTTCTGTCTTGGCAATCGTCACGGCTGCAACCGAGTCAGAGAAAATATTCACAGCGGTGCGGCACATATCCAAAGGCCGATCAAACACAAACAACAAGCCCATGCCTGCGACGAGTGTGCCCTCAGGGACGACGTTTGCGCCTAACTGTTTCTCAACCGCGCCGAGGATGACGACGATCGCCACCAGCGACGCCGAAGGCACACCCGCGACGCCGATGCTGGTCAATAGCGCGATCACCACGATCATGAACTGCTCGACAGGCCCGAGGAAAATGCCAAACGCCTGGCAGATGAAAATGGCTGCGACGCATTCATACAAAGCTGTGCCATCCATGTTGACCGTCGCGCCCAAAGGCAGCGTGAAGCTGGCGGTCTTGTTGGAGACGCCTGCGCGTTCTTCGACGCAGTCGAGCGTGACGGGAAGCGTGGCCGAACTGCTGGCCGTGCTGAACGCGGTCATCAGCGCCGGGGCCATGGCTTTGTAATGTTTCAGCGGATTGACCCGTGCGATGAACATCAGAATCAAAGGCATCACAATCAAGAAATGCACCGCCAACGCAGCCAGCGTCGTCCCGGCAAACCAGACGATGCTCGTGAGAAAAGTGGCAAAACGATCATCAGGCGCAAGCTTGGCGTATTGCACCGCAAACGTCGCAGCCAACAGGCCCATCACCCCGATCGGGGCCAATTTCAACACCAGGTCGGTGATGTTGAGCGTGATGTCATACACCCCCTGGGCGAAGCGCACAAGGGTATCGCGCACAGACTCCGCTCCCAGCCGAACCAGAAAGAAGCCGACGAGTAAGGACACAACGATGAGCCCGAGCAGTTGGCCGTCGGCTGCGGCAGAGACGACATTGGGAGGCACCATCTCGCGGAAGACGTTGAGAAAATCCCTGGCCTGTTTCCCGCCAGTCTTATCGACCACGGCCTGCTGAGCATCCGCAAAGGCGGAGATATCCTGCCCGACCAGGATGCCTGTCTGTTTGCCATCGACGATGGTGTAACCGGGCGCGACAGCATTGATCAGCACCAGCCCGACCATGATGGCGACCAGCGAAGTGCAGCCGTAGTAAAGCAAAGTCTTGCCTGTGAGTCTGCCGAAGCCGCTGCCCGTGCCGATGCCCACCACCGCGAGGATGATGGAACTGGTAACCAAAGGCACGATGATGAGTTTCAGGCCTTGGAGGAACAGGTCGCCTAGCAGGTCGAGGATGAGATAGGGGATGGATTCTTCGGCCATCTTCCCTGCGAAGGCAGAGAGAGTTAAGCCGTCAAGTTCTCCAGCGGCTTTTGCCACGCGTGCCTGATCGATCGCCCACATGCCGATGAGTAAGCCGATGATGGCTCCCAGCAGCAGGCCGACCAGAATCTGGTAATGCAAAGACCAACGCCAGGGCCAAGCGCCCGAACCTTCGCGCGATGAAGTCATCTCGTTCATAACACCATCCCTCATTTGCCAGGTAAATCAGCTACAGGTTACGTCCTGCTGCAACAGGCTGCACACTTTCCCTTTGAATGAGTGCATATTTAATGAGATGGTTAGGCCAGTCTTCGAGATGTGGCCCATCCTTGTCTATTCTGTTGGACTTACCCTTATACTTCTTCTTGCTTGACAGACCGTTAACAGCAACGGATGTTGTTTCATCACATTGAGGGGCAACGCACATGGCCGAGGAAAATCAAAGCCAGAATCCGGCAAACGAAGCCGACCCACCATCAGGCGATCAACCGGATACGCAAGCCGGTGCAAAGTCTGCCAAGACGCCTTCATCTGATGGCGATGGCGCTTGCGAATCCAACCCAGCCAATCAAGCGGCAGCGCCAGTCGCGACTGCCGAAACCCGCCCCAAGCTTTCGCGTGAAATGCATCTGTGGGAATACCGCTGGGTGCGCGATCTGCTGATCATTCTTGCGGTTGTGATCGTCGGCTACATTCTCTGGCAGGCGCGGCCGGTGCTGCTGCCTGTCGTGTTGGCGATGGCACTGGCCTATGTGCTGAACCCGCTGGTGAAATGGCTGGAACGCAAAGGCATCTCCCGCTTCAACTCCAGCCTGATTATCGTGCTTTCTTTCATTGTGCTGTTGCTGGGAAGTCTGGCTGTGATCGTGCCACTGCTGATCATCCAGATATGGAATCTGATCAGTCGGGTGCCTGACCAGTTCGACAACGTCTCGGCTGAGTATGGGCTGCGATGGGATGAAGTCATAGCCGACGTCATGACCTCATTGCGACAAACCACGGATGAATTCATCAAGACACTGGGCACCGACGGAAAAGCCGCGGCTGAACAACTAGGCAATATTGATTACACGCTGGTCACACAGATCCTCTCCGCCATCGGCCAATGGCTGATCAACACCATCGGCTGGTCGTTTGGTATGGCCAGTTACATCGGACTTGCCCTGGTCATTGTCCTCTTTTGCTTCTTCTACTTCAGTTGGCGGTTTGATGCGGTGGTGCAATGGTTGGCCGGGTTCGTGCCACCGCGCCATAAGATCGAAGTGGCGAAAGTTGCCATTCGCATGGATCGGGCGATTGCCGCCTGGTTCCGTGGCCGATTGCTGCAATCGCTGATCGTGGGGGTCATCCTCTGCGTCGGCTGGTATTTCTGCGGGTTGGATTCCTGGCTGGTGCTGGGGGTCATCGGCGGGGCGCTGAACTTCATCCCCTACGCTGCCGTGCTCATCTGGCCGGTCGCCATCGCCTTGATGATCATGGGGCATCACAGCGAGGTCAGCCTGCTCACCTTCTTCGGCCTGTGGTACCTGATCCTCGCCCCAACGTTGGTGTATGTCATCGCTCAGATCAACGACAACTGGGTCGTCGAACCTATACTGCAAGGCCAAGCTACTGACCTTGACCCTGTGACGGTGCTGATCGCAGTGTTGATCGGTGGCGCGCTGGCTGGTTTCCTCGGCCTGCTTCTGGCGATTCCCACAGCCGCGTGCCTGAAAATTTTGGCCACCGATGTCATCCTGCCGCGCGCGAGACAGTACGTCCAGAGCATCAAATAGTCAGCCATCTACCCTATTTATCGGACTCAGTGGACGAAAACCGTCCTTTTCGCCGATTTCTCATAGGCGTCAGATTGATTCTTGCCCATTCCGGCGAGACTATATCTAAAGACCCCAAAAAACCTGCCCCCACAGGAACTGTCTCATGAGTGATGTCTACAACCCCGAATCTCGATGGGCGGAGAAGCTCGAAACCCTGCGCAGCGAGGCTTCGCGCTTAGCCGAACGCCGCAGCCAGATGTCCGCCGGGCAGGAGCGCGACGTCGTCGATCAGCAGATTCAGGAACTGACCCACCAGATCACTCGGCTGCGGGAATTGATGCGCGACCGACGAAGTTTTGCTTCCCTCAGCAGATAAGCCGGTTAAAATACATCTCCCCGAAGTATTTCCGTCCACCCCGGCCCCGCACGAAAGGATTTGTCATGCGTCACTTCGCGAAAGTCTTTTTCTTTATCGCGCTGGTTATGACTTGGTCTGTTGGTTTCGTCCAGCAAGTCCGCGCGGATCAGGCAGACACCGACGCATCCGCCGACGCCCCGCGACAGGTTGAAGGCGAACGCACCATTCAGCAGAAGCTCGGTGATGTCGTTGAGAACACAGACATCCGCGAGACAACGGTCAAGCAGGCGGTCGAGTGGTATGCCTTACGCACAGGGATTGATGTGGTGGTGAACTGGGCTGCGCTCGAAGCTGAGGGCATCGACCTTGAGAAGAAGATTGATTTGAAGTTGAAGGCTGTCCCCGCTGGGAAACTGCTTGGGCTTCTGCTGGAGCAATCGGTGGGCGAGACGACGTTGATCTATGAAGTGACCCCTTGCGCGGTGATCGTGACCACCAAGACCGAGGCAGACAAGAAACGCGTGACCAAGGTTTACGATGTCCGCGACCTGATCATGGACATCCCCAACTTCTCGGCCCCGCAGAACATCGGCCTGGAAGGCACGCAACAAGTCGGCGCGAACCATGGAGGCGGTGGCGGAACTGGCATCCTTGGCAACACCGGGGCGGACACGACAGCGCAACAGTCCGATGAGGAACGCGCCCAGGCATTGATTGATGTCATCCAGCAAACCGTTGAGCCTGACGTCTGGGATGTGCGAGGCGGCGAAGCGAGCGTCAAATACTTCCGAGGCATGCTGGTCATCTCGGCCCCAGCATACGTGCACCAACAATTGGGCACCGAGGTCGGCCAGCGCACCATCACACCCCGTACAGGATCAAGCCAAAGCGATGATGGCAGGCCTCGCGAAACGACGCGCCAGTCCCAGCCTGTGAAAAGCACCGGTGTTTCCACGGTCAGGCCTGAGGGGGTGCAGTAGGTATGCGTAGTATGAAATGGCGGGTGGCATGGTTACTCGCGAAGTCCTGAGCGCAGTCGAAGGGCGAAGCGATAACCATGATATTCTTATATGTGATGTTCATGGTCATGCCTTCGGCTATGACCATGGCACCCGGCTCACATCTTCTGCACATGCTCTTCGTCGAGGATCTCCTGGACCGTCAGCAGTTTGATCCATCGGCCTGTGCGCTTGTAGAACGCGGCGCATTCCTTCTCGGCATCGCTGGTGTAGCCGAACGAAACGAAAAAGCCACGCTGGCGGTTCTCGCGTTCCATGACCGCTTCGAATGCGTCGATATCCGGCCTGCCGACCTTATCAACCTGCTTAACCTGAATGGGGAACCAGTCCTCGGCGAACATGTGATCGGTTTCGCCCTTTTTTCCCTTGCTGGCTGCTTCGGCGGGTTTGGTACCGACGGGATAGAGGCGCCCGTCGATGCCCATGTCGCCGACCTGCGTCTTGTTGGGGATGCCGCCGAGCGCGATAACGGCCCAGTTTTCAAACTCGAAGTGGGGAATCTTGCGAAGTTTCTCCACGCTCCAGGGTAGATCGCGCACGACGAAGCCGCGCCCGACCCGCCAGAGTTCTTCCTTCTCCGGCAGTTTGCAGACATCCTTGAGCCGCTTCGCCATGACGCGGCAGGCGGTGGGCGAAACGTCGATGCCGATCCACTGACGGTTGAGGTTCTGCGCTGCGACGAGTGCGGTACCGCAGCCGCAGAAGGCGTCGAGGACAATGTCGTTCTCGTTGGAGGACGCATTGATGATGCGTTCGAGGAGGGCAAGGGGTTTTTGGGTGGGGTAGCCGAGGCGTTCGAGAGCCCGCGAGTTTACTGGTGCAATGTCGGTCCAAATCGTGTCAATTTGGACGCCTTCCATTTCGTCTAGGTATCGCTTCATGCGCGGCCACGCGCCATCTTTCGCAGGCCAGTATATCCGTCCTTGCTTGTCGAGCTTGTCCAATTCCGACGGTGGTCTCCCCCAGTGTCGCTGGATGGTGTTCGGGTCGAACCCGCGCCATGATTGACCTGTCTCTCCATGCCGAACGCCCGAGCCAGTCAGATCGCTGAGCGAGTAACGGCGACCGGATTCCGGGTCTACGTACGAATAGTGCTTCTTGATTCTTTCTTCGGAGTGTTCGGTGAACTGCCGGTTGAAGGTGTTTCGCTCACCGCCTGAGTAGAAAAAAATTGCGTCGTGGTTGTTCGGAAAGCACTGATGGCTTTGCGACTTCGCAGTCGTCCGCCGCCAGATAATTTCGTTGAGAAAGTTGATTTGCCCGAAGATCTGATCGAGCATCACTTTCACGTAGTGTGAGGCGTGCCAGTCGCAGTGGTAGTAGAAGCTGCCGGTCTTCTTGAGGACGCGGGCGAGTTCCACGCAGCGCGGCCGCATGTAGTCGATGTACGCCCGGGTGGAGGCGTGACGATCCTCGAAGGCGCGCTTCTCCTTGGTCTCGCCCCAGAAGACTTCGTAATTCCGGTTGCTGTTGAAAGGCGGGTCGATATAGATCAGGTCGATGCAATTGTCGGGAAGGTCGGCCAGCTTTTCGAGACAGTCGCCGCAGTAGACGACGCGCGTGTCGAGCAGAGCGGAGGGCCTGGCCTTGGAAGAAGACGCGGGCGGCTTGGCCGATGCACATTTCTTCTTCGTGCGCGATTTGCCACCCTTAGCCGCAGCTTTTTTGGTTGTCCGCTTCTTGGCCATGCTCGTCAGAATAACGTGTACCGCTTGCAGGGCAATGGCATCCGGGTGAACTTCTTACTTCTCCTCACCCTGCCACATACGTCGCGACGTTATTCCGCTGCTGCTGGGCTTCATCCATCTGTTCACCGGTCGGGCTGGCGCCGGTGCGCATCATCGTGATGAAGCAGTCGAACAGGTAACGGGCGTCGTGCGGGCCGGGGCTGGCTTCGGGGTGGTACTGCACCGCGAAGATCGGGCGATCGCTGATGCGGAAACCTTCCAGCGTGTTGTCGTTCATGTTGATGTGCGTCGGCTGGCCGCCTGTCTTTTCCAGGCTTTGCGGATCGACGGCGAAGCCATGGTTCTGGCTGGTGATCTCGACCTTCTGCGTATGGATGTTCTGCACCGGCTGGTTGCCGCCGCGATGCCCGAACTTGAGCTTGTAGGTCTCGGCCCCGAGCGCCAGCGACAGCAATTGATGTCCAAGACAGATGCCAAAGGTCGGTTGCTCGCCTGCGACTTGCCGCAAGGTTTCCACCGTCGCAGTCACCGCTGCCGGGTCGCCCGGCCCGTTGCTGATGAACAGGCCGTCCGGCTTGAGCTCGCGGATGCGTTGCGGTGTCGTGTCGTAAGGCAGCACGGTCACATCGCACCCCGAGGCCACGAGATTCCGCAGAATGTTGTGCTTGATGCCACAGTCGATGGCCACGACTTTGAAAAGCTTGTCTGCCGGGGCAATGTCACCCTGCAACGGCTGCCAGCGACCAAGCGCTGCAGACCACTGCTCCTCACCCGTGCGCGAGACTTCCTTGACAAGGTTGCGCCCGACCAGGCCAATCGAGGCCCGAGCCTTGTCCACCAGATCATCGTGGCTGAGCGCATCGTCACAACTGAGCACACCTTTCATCGCGCCATCGACGCGCAGCTTGCGTGTCAGCGCCCGGGTATCAATCTCTGCGATGGCGGGGATGCCTTCGCGCTTGAGCCAATCGCTTAAGGAGAGTGTCGAGCGGAAATTGCTGGTGATGCGCGAGAGTTCGCGCACGACGAAGCCGCGCACCTGAATGCGGGAAGATTCGAGGTCGTCCTCGTTGATGCCATAGTTACCCATCTGCGGATAGGTCATGGTGACGATCTGGCCGGCATAGGAAGGGTCGGTGAGGATTTCCTGGTAGCCGATGAGCGAGGTGTTGAAGCAGACCTCTCCATCAACGGTCTGGGGGGAAACATCGCCGAAGGCGTGGCCGGTGTAAACGCTGCCATCTTCGAGTGCCAGACGGGCACGGGTTGGGGATTGCGTGGTCATAGCCGGGTATTGTAGTGGAGCAGGATTTACGGGTTCGCTCCGGCGCGAATCGCTTCGACAAAGTCGCGGTTCGTGGCCATGGCCTGAGGATGCGTGGCCGCTTCTTCATCGGTCAGCCAGAATACTTGCGCCACTTCCTGAGGATCGGGGACAAGAAGATCGGGTTCGGTCAGTAGCCGGGCGCGATACCCATACAAAAGCAACCGGCGTTGATCGCACGACCACTGCCAGACGCGTTGCAGTTGGTCGATCTCGGCCCCGAGTTCTTCCTGCATCTCCCGGACAGCAGCAGTTTCGTAATCCTCGCCGATCTCAACCCCTCCGCCCGGAAAGCAGATCTGGAGCGGCGCTGCGACATGCGCGCTGCGGCGAATGCAGAGAAAGCGCGATGGGTCGTGCGGATGCAGACAAGCCACCACAACGCCATGCAATAAGCCATCTTGCTGAATCGGCCGGGGAGTCATGCTGGGAGTATAGATGGAATCGACTTTTGCCACGCAAGCTGTTGATGTTCGCGCGAATGACCCATTTCAATCCTCACCCACTTTAATCCTCATCTGCTTCTTCTGCCCAACGGTTTTCTTCGCGCTGCCAATCTGAAAAACGCCCGTCGCGATACGCCACCCAACCTGCGGGTAAATCCGCGATCTTCTCAAGCGTCGGATCGAGCAGCACCAACTCTTTCAGCTCCACACTGACCACTTCTTCATCTTCAAAATCCTCGTGGTCGAGGAATTGCCAAAGCCCATCGTCGGCATCATGTGTTACCACCAGGATGGGCTGGTTTGACTCGACGATTCGCCGCAGCGTCAGCACGGGTGTGTCCGGTGTATCTTCAAATGGCCAACGATCACTCATCCCAAAACTTTCTTTGCTGTCTCAGATGGTTGAAAGCATGATGCCCCAGTACAGGCCGCAACATCCAAGTTGCAGCACGATAAAGCACGTGCCGATGATGCTGAGTACCTGGCCCGTGCGCGCCATGGCCGACACTTCGCCGTAAGGCCCAATGGCTCGTTTGTACTTGCTGTAAAAGAACAACCCCAAAGGCCCACAGATGAATGGGCAGGTCACAATGCTCAGGATGCCCATGACGAGCGTCAGCACCTCCATGTTCGAAGCATCCTTGGCAGCCTGGCCACCTGACACCCCAGCCATGGACTGCGACACCGCCAAGCCACACTCAGGACAAGTCCCACCGACCGCCGTCCCCGAAAGGTCGTAGCCACACCCGACGCAAACCAGAGAGTTTTGATTGATGCTGCTCAATGCGACCCCCTAAGAGGTTGATGTCTGCCTGATTGCGGGTCAGAATATCCGAACTGACCCGATACTTCATCTGCACGAATCAATACGAAGGGAAACCGATGAAAAATCACATCACGTTGGCATCGCTGGCTTTCTTGGCTGCCCTCACACTTGTCTCTGCCAATCAGGCACAAGCCGAGGTTCAACAGGATCGCTGGAAGTTCAACCTGCGTGCGAGCGGAGCTTATGTCTTCGAAGCGGACTTTGATACCACCTCCACAGCCGATGTATCAGTCGGCATGGTCGGGTCAGGTCTGGGCGTGGCTTACATTGCCAACCAGCAACTGGTTTTCACAGGCAATGTCGAACTCGAGTATCGCAACTACGAGTTTTCAGGCTTGAATACTGCGATGGGCCTCGCTGCCGACCCGTTGGACGACATCATCTCGATCACGCTCAGGCCGGGCGCGATCTACCACATCAACGAACAGTGGGCTGTCCTCGGCGGAGGCATCTTCACCTTCGCAGGCGATCCGGAAGCCGACCTTACCGATGGCTTCATCGGCGGAGGTTACATTGGCGCTCAATACACCCATAGCGACAAGTTCCGCATTGCAGCAGGCATCGCTGTCACCTCGCAGATCGAAGACGACGACCCGCAATTCCGCCCCTACATCAACCTGTACTGGGAAATCATGGATAACCTGAGCCTGGAAACAACAGGCCCAGAGCTGCGGCTGACCCACCGGTACAACGAACAGTGGGCCGCTTTCGTCTTCGCGGCTGGCGGTGCACTACAGGCCCGACTGGATGAAACCAGCACCGTGCCCAGCGGCGTGCTGGAACACATCACCGTGACCGTGGGCATCGGCGCGACATGGACGCCCATCGACAATCTGGACATCACCGCCATGGCTGGGGCTGTGGTCTATCAGGAAATCGAGATCGAAAATGCCGCAGGCACCGATCTGTTTTCGGATGAAGTCGATCCCACAGCCGCGTTGATGCTGAAGGTGGGGTATCGGTTTTAATGACAATGGCTTCAATGAATAAGACACTTAGAAGATAGGCAACCGATAACTGGTACTCCTACCCCCGGCTTCATTTGGTATAAGCAATTGTTTTTCAACCAGGTCCCGAATGTCACGTAAGGCAGTGTCTGTCGAGACCTTTGTCATCTTGGCGTATTTCGAAGTCTGCATGAACCCTTTGAAGTCGTCCTGAAGCATGCGTTTCAGGACGTTCTTCTGTCGTTCATTCATACCTTGCTGGGCAGCACGCTGCCAGACCTTGGCTTTGTATTGCAATCGGCCAAGTCTTGCCTGCGACGCTTCAACGGCGCGCGCCAGACAATCTATAAACCAGCGCAGCCAAGCCGTGATCTCCAGCGAACCTCGTTGCTGAAACTCGAGCGCACGATAATAGTCTTGCCTTTCCTCATTGATCTGCGCGGACAAGCTGTAGAAACAGTTGGGGTGGTCTTGGCCGCGCGCAAGCGTTAGGTCGGCGATGGCTCGACCGATTCTGCCGTTGCCATCTGAAAAGGGATGAATGGTTTCAAACCATAGATGAGCAACCCCCGCTTTGATGGCTGGGTCAAGATCATGCGTGCTGTTGAACCATGCCAGGAAACGATTCATTTCTTCCGGGACTCGCATAGCTGGTACCGCTTCAAAATGTACGCGTTCCTTGCCAATCGGCCCGGACACCACCTGCATGGGTTTGTCCGTCTCGGGACGCCAGCCTCCAACCGTGATGGGTTTCATGCCACTTCTGCCGGTGGGAAATAACGCTGCATGCCAGTCGAACAGCCTTTGGTCGGTTAATCCTTGATGGCAGTTACGGGTGGCGTCCAGCATCATCGAAACGATCCCCTCAACATCCCGACCGACCGGAACCGTTTCACCAACATCCATACCCATCTGGCGTGCCAATGATGAACGAACTTCCTCACGGTTAAGCGTTTCACCCTCAATGGCTGCAGAATGTACCACCTCAGCCGTGAGATTCGCTAAGACAGCTTCCCCGGTCAGTTCGCTTCCATGTATTGCCAAATCCAGACCCATCAGCCGGGCTTCAAGCGACATCTGTTGGCGATGAAGTTCATCCAAGGCGGTAGATAGCGATAACGCATCCCAGCGAAAGTCAGGCCAATCAGGTTGCTCATGAATCCATTTCATGCAATGTCCAGCAGTGATTATTTGAAGGCGTGCGGTGATTATCGCCCATATTCACCTCAAAGTCAATCTTTCGCCGCATATTATGCGTCAATAATGGGCAATATTTGTTGCATAGCGACTTAATCACCGTGCTTAGAGTATTATCATGGGGCATCGCCGCAGCAGGCATACAGAGTAAAATCCGGCCATGAAACACCTCATCCTCATCGGCGACTCCATCCGCATGGGCTATCAACCCTTCGTCCAGCAACTGCTCGAAGGCAAAGCTCGCGTCACAGGCCCGGAAGAAAACTGTGGCACCAGTGCCAAGACGCGCGACAACCTCCAGACCTGGGTGCTCGACCAGCAACCCGACATCGTCCACATCAACACAGGCCTGCACGACCTGGCGCGGGAACCCCGGAATGTGCCCAACACTACATTAAGCGTGGATGATATTTATCAGCAACCCGTCCGCGTACCCGGGCCTGATTATGTCGAGAATGTCCGTCACAACCTGCTGGCCATACTCGACGCTGGAATTCAAGTCATCTGGGCGACGACCACGCCTGTCATCAGCCTGGCGAAGATGACCCCAGCTCGGTTGGAAGCCGACGTCGAAAACTACAACCGCATGGCCTTGGCTGTGGCTCAAAACGAACTCAAACTTCCCATCAACAACCTGTTCACCTTCATCATGCAGCAAGGCAAGGAAAATATGCTCAAAGATGATGGTGTCCACTTTGAAGAAGCCAACTCCAGAAAGCTGGCGGAGCAGGTCGTGGCTGCTGTCACCCCTTTTCTCTGAGACTCGGTCACAATTGGCAAAACAAGTCAAGAACCCATAGACAAAAGACCGACGGGTACTATCATGCGACATCCTGACCCGAAAAGTGCTTAAACCAGCCGATGTGACCTGGCTGGTTCAGTCAAAGGAGTTCAAACATGCCTGCAGTAGTGGATATTGAAAAATGTGAAGGTTGTGGCGACTGCGTCGAATCCTGCCCGACCGAGTGCATCAAGATCGAAGAAGGCAAAGCCGTGGTCGATCAGGATGAATGCCTGGATTGTGGCGGCTGCGTCGATGCCTGCCCGACCGATGCGATCACGATTGAGTGAGACAAGCGACATCCATCACCACCGGGACGCCACGGCTTCAGCGGAGCAGCAATGCCCACGCAATGTTTGCGTGGGATGGTTTCACAAATAGGGGCAGCAATGCCCACGCAATGTTTGCGTGGGATGAAAACCGGAATTCAGCGCGCTGTGCGAGGAAGCTCTTGGATGGGGTGGCGTGGCCATCGCGAAGCATGGCCATGATATTGCTCATCACCAAATTCATGGTCATGCCTTCGGTAGTGACCATGGCAGTGGTTAGTTACTTGCTACAATAATTTACTGTTGTTCAAGCATGTCCGTGCCAGCGAAATGCTCTTCGGTAACCTCTCGCTTCTGCTTCTACACAAGTAGCTGCATAATAATCGACTGAATGGGAGTGGCCTGCCTTGGGAAACTTGATCCAAGATGAATGAGAGTCTCTACTGGCCAAGTTGGCCGAAGGAGACTTGAATGTCAGGCAAGAAGCGTAAGCGTCACAGTCCACAACAGATCGTCGAGAAGTTGCAGGAAGCAGACCGTCTGCTCAACGCAGGGTAAACTCTCGGGCAGGTGCTGCAAGCTTTGGGTATCAGTGAGGCGACGTATCACCGCTGGCGGAACCAGTATGGCGGGATGAAAGCGCAGGAGGCTAAGCGGCTGAAGGAACTGGAGCAGGAGAACGCCCGGTTGAAGAAGCTGCTGGCGGATGCTCATCTGGACAAGGACATTCTTCAAAGCGCGTTGGACTTTTTGGGACGGCTTCAACAGGGCGTAGCCCTAAAAGAGTAAGCCCGACGCGTCGTCGCGTGGGGGCGGAAAAGGGGTCGGGAGTCTTTCTCTGGTCTGGGGGTATGGTCAGCAA
>CAZJJN010000061.1:0-12907 GCA_964546335.1 uncultured Phycisphaeraceae bacterium | reverse complement strand
GAACACCGCACACCCACCACCGAACCGTCACCGGGTTGACATACACAGTCCGGAAGCCCGCGGGTTTCATCTGACGACGCCAAGGCCGGATCGACTAACCGACAACGATAAACAGTCTGGACGCGTCTTTCGTGGAGTCTCAGACACACGCAGAGAACCTCTGAACCTCTCAGGTTAAGCCCCGCCTGGCGAAGCTTTCCCGCCTCAGACGTCGGCAACTCGCTCTCGGCATGGTCTGCGTGAAGCCTCGTGCCATCGCTCCCGCTGGTCGCTCTGTCATTCCGGCTCACGCAGACAACAATGCCTTCGCTCGCTTGCAAAGTGACCGACGTCCTCGACGGTTCAAGCCCCGCCATTTCCACAGCAGGTTCTTTCATTGTCATGCCGCCAATTCCTGAGGATCGAAGAACATATCACGCATGCCATGTTCCAGGACTTCGACCATGTCTCGGTAGTACACGGTGAAGTTCTCTTGCGGCTCACCTTCGACGAGCTCGAAATCGTCGCCAGGCTTGAGACGACGCACGCCCTTGACTTTCCTTGTTTGAGGATCGACAAAGTAAACCCTTGCCTTGCCATCCTCTTGCAATTCACCACTGGCAAATAAGCGAGCTTTATATCGCTTCCATGTGGCTTTTCGTACCCAGCAGGGACCGCCTGCTTTACGGATGCATTCTTGTAACGTCATGATTATTTTTCCCATCGGCGAGTAAGACCAATGCCAAGGCATCGCGGACAGGTTGCCGAAGCCTGCGCGTGGTCATGATGATTTCCGCCAACTCACGATGAGTGACGTGTTTGTGTGATGCTGTTTGTGATGCTGGAGCCGAAAAACGGCCTTTATGAGACGTGAGGCCGTATTGTTCTATGGGTTCAATCCCCATCGGCTCCATTTGATTCTTGCCATATTTCAGACCTACCCAATCCTCTCCATCCCGCCCATCCAAGGCCTGAGTGCCTCTGGCACCGTGATGCTGCCATCCTCGTTCTGATACATCTCGACGATTGGGATCAGCAAGCGCGGGCTCGCAGCCACCGTGTTGTTTAAGCTGTGGCAGAAGACATTCTTGCCCGTGTCCGGGTCTTTGTAGCGCAGGTTCAATCGCCGAGTCTGGAAGTCATACAATCGGCTGGCTGAGTGCGTCTCGCCCCAGTCGCCGGTGGGTAAGCCATCCGCACCTTCCTCACCACGTGAAGGCATCCAGCACTCGATATCAATCATGTCCGCGTTCTTGGGTCCCAAATCACCCGTGCAACATTGCAACAACCGGTAAGGCAAGCCCAACCCCTGCAGCAACTGCTCGACAAAACCAATCATCTTCTGATGCCAGGCCCGGCTTTCCTGTTCGTCCGCTTTGCAGATCACCACCTGCTCGACCTTGTCGAACTGATGAATGCGGTACAGGCCAGCCGTGTCTTTACCCGCAGCGCCTGCTTCCCGCCGAAAGCATGTGCTGACCGTCGTGTAACAGCGGGGCAGCGTTTCCGCATCAAGAATTTCATCAGCGTGATAACCCATCAGGCCCACTTCACCCGTGCCCGTCAGGTAACCATCGTTCTTTGTTGCCAAGTCTTCTTCCGTGACCAAAGTGTCGTCGGTATGGTCACGTAACTTGGCGGTCAACCTTTCAACATCACCAACCGCGTAGGCCTGCTCACGCCCGTGCGGGAAGAAGCCGGTGCCTTGCATGCACTGCTCGCGCACCAGCACAGGCACGCTCATCGCCTGGAAGCCGTTCTTCGTCGTCATGAAGTTGAAGGCATATTGCAGCACCGCGTTATGCAGCAGCATGCCCGCGCCGGTCAGCACATAGCTGCGCGAGCCAGCCATCTTCACGCCGCGTTCGAAGTCCACCATGCCATGCTTGGCCATCAGATCAATGTGCGACTTGGGCGCGAAGCCTTTGTTCTTCGCGAAAGGCTTTGCCGGGTCGAACCCGTCGGGCAGCCATTGGCGGATTTCCACATTGTCGTCAGCCGACTTGCCCACCGGCACATCTTCATCCGCAGGCAAAGGCAGCTCCAGCAGAATCGCATCGCGCTTAGGCTCAAGCTTGCATATGCGATTATCGAGCATCGTCTGCTCGGTCTTCATCGCGTTGGGCCTCTCCTGCAGCCGGGCCATCTCCTGTTGCAGCGCAGCCTTCTCATCTCCCTCAGCCTTCTTCAGCTTGCCTGCGATCTGGCCGATCTGCTTGCCGATCTGGTTCTTCTCAGCCACCAGCGATTCCCGCTGCTGGATCAACTCGCGCAGCTCAGCATCCACAGCCAATAGTTCATCCACCAGCCCGGCGTCATAGTTCTTGTTCCGCGCACCGACGCGGTACTTTTCCGGGTTGTCACGCAAATCCCGAATGTCAATCATGGCAGCCTCCGTTTCGAGTCAGGCATCATATCGAAATCGGCTGAGGATTGAGGCGAGTCGCCAAAGAAGAACATTTCCGTATGCTTCACCACTCTTCGTTGAATTGTCTGACAAAGCCCGCGCAATATTGCATGGGATCATCTCATTCACTCAGGACGTCGCACTGGCCAACCAGAACGCATCCACCTTGTGCGACAAATCATCCACCTTCAAAGACAGACTCCGTGCCCCCAAAGGCATCTTGCCAAAAGGCGTATCAAAGCGATTGGGTAAAGCCGGGGCAGGATGCTCATCAAGCCGCGCCCCCTTGGCCCAGCTCAGATGCAAGGCCTGCTGCGTGTACCAGTCGCTGGCGTGAAGTTCGAGTCGCTGCTCATTGAAGTCAGGATTGATGTCAGCCAGCTTCCCGCGCCAGGTGTCCGCGTCATACCCACCCCGATCAGCCAACGTCATCACCACAGCGATGCGCTCGCCCTCGGCCCGAACTTCGTGATCTTTCCAGATGCCTTCGCGCGTCCACTGCCACGGCGAACTGGCCCAGAGACCCGCCCAATGCTCACCGACGCGAAGAATCAGCCAGTTGTCTTCCGTCTGATCCACCTCATCAAAACGTTGGCGAGGCAGCCAGGCATGAATGAACTGGAACTGGTCAGCAGGATCAAGACGGTACACCATCGCCGCCAAGGCCCCGTGCCCGAAGCTCCTCGGGCCCGACTGATGTCCCTGCCAATAGCCCGGCCGATAGTCGCTTTCCAGGCAGCCCGGCGGCTGATTGCCCGGCACCCAGGTCCAATGAGGCTGGCCTTGCTCGCCCGATGCATAACGCTCAAGCACAGCATCGAAAGTATCAGAATCAACAGGCGACCAATTGTAAATAAGCGAAGGCTGATTGATAAAACACAACGCGTGGGCACCCATCGTCAAGGAGGCGACCACCTCGGTGTAGCGGCTGTTGCTGGGCACGCTGTTCATCACAGACAGCAACCCACCCGGCGAACGAAAACTGTGTTTGCTGATGCGATCTTCTTCAACCACCGCATCACTGGGTTTGCCTTGCTCAGGCCAAAGGCCGACACGATGTGCAGCTTGATGGATAAATGTCCGCTTACGATCGCGTGCGATCTGCACAATCGCCTCAGGCGGTCGATAGCGACTGGTTGCAGCACAAAGAACACCGCCGATGAAATGCGGCGCCATGGGGAGCCAATGCCCGAGTGGGTCATCGTCGCCGAACATTAAATAGCAGAGTGGCCGCGATGGGCTGATGTGCGTGTCCATGCGGTAACAGCCATACCCGCGGCGGGCCGCACCGGACATGGCCTTCTCGTAGCAATCCAGCGCTTCATCCAGCAGGAACAAGTCAATCACCGCCTGCGCCCCCTTGGAGATTTGCTCATCAGTCGCGAAATCAAAAAGATTAAAAAGAGACAGCAGATTGACGTTGTAGTAAATGTCTGCGCCCCATTCAGTGCTGCCTTGCGTGATCCAGCGGTCATACCACTGGAGAATCAGTTTGCGACAGCGCGCGTGAAGTTCTGCTGCTTCACCCGCGTCATATTTCAACTCAGGCCAATCCTGGGTCGCCAGGTACAGCGCAGCATGATTAAGCAGATTGTGATTTTCGGTCAGGTCATCCCAATGCCAAAGGTAGGTTCGGCAGGCTTCCTTTAACCGTCCCAGATTGGCTTTGCCAAATGCCTCGCTGTGTTGCGTCTCCATGCGAATCAGCGGGTGCAGCGCGAAGTCCGCCAGATGCCATTTCGTGCCACCCGCAGCTTCATCCTTCATGTTCTGCGCGATCATGTCCAGCGTCTCACTGACCAGTTGCTGGGCTTGTTCCGTGTCGCGCTCCTGGGCAAAGTAAGCCAAGGCGTGGCCATCAAAATGTCGGGCGTGACCCCAGATCGTCGGCTGGGCTTCATGCGAATGATCCATCAGCCAGTTCAACAGATCATGAGCGCGTCGTTTGTATAAGTCTTGCGGCATGGCAGTACCCCTGATTCACTCAATCTATTCTATCACTCAATATCGCTTGACACCGTCGTTGGGCGCGTACCCTTCACTGTCGCTGACTTCCATACCCGCCACGATGGGTTGCTCACCTGAAAACAGTGGGTCGTCGGTTGCCTGCATCCACCGATCCAGCCTGTTTCGCAGGTCATTCAACACACTTGCATAGGCAGGATCGTCTGCCACGTTGTTTATTTCCTGCGGGTCATAGAAGCAGTCGTATAGCTGCTCAGCAGCGAGCGTGTGATCCTTCAATCCCTGCTTGTAAAATTCGGTTTTACTCAGGCTGTTATCAATGTTCGGTAGCGTCGGCGTGTGCTTATCACCAAACCGCTTGATGTAGCAATGCCGTTGCGTGCGCACGGCTCGCATCGGTTCATATGATGCATGATAAGTCACCTCATGAAAAATCTGCTCGTTGATCTGTTCCGCTTCACCCCGAAAGATGGGTCGCAAGCTGTTGCCTTGCAACCATGCAGGCTTGTCAATCTCCAACATGTCGCAAAGCGTTGGGAAGATATCGACGTGTGAGACCAAGGCATCACTGACCTTGCCTCCGTTGCAGCAGGCACCTTCAGGCCCGCGCATCATGAGCATGACGCCAGCGCCATGCACTGTGCAATTACATTTCATCAACGGGAAGGCGATGCCGTGATCGGTGGTGATGATGACCATGCACTTGTCAGCCAGGCCGAACTCTTCGAGCGTGCCCAGCACCTGGCCGATGGTGGTGTCCAGATGTCTGGCCGCGTCGATATACTCGGCCATGTCTTGACGTGTGTCAGGTGTATCAGGCAACACCGCAGGCAGCGCGACATAACGCGGGTCTGTGCGCAGCAGGCCGGGGGCTTTGTCAAAGCCCTCGCCTTTGCGATGCGTCGCAGTGAAGCCGACATCCAGGAACATCGGCTGCTCGTCTTTCGCTGCCCGGGCAATTTGTTCACGAGAAAACGCGACGGTGCGAGAAGAATCATTCTGCCAATCATGCACCTCGTCGTAGCCTTGCTCGCGTTTGGGGTTGCCTGTGCCATCTTCCTTGAAGTCCCCTACGTGTTGGAAGCCTGCCAGCACCGTGCGGTAGCCGTTGGCTTTGAGGGTATGGCAAAGGTGTTGGTTGTAATCATTGAGCTGGAAACCGCGATGAGCCAGGCCCAGCATGCCTGCGGAATGCGGTGATTGCCCGGTCAGAAGGGCAGCCCGTGATGGGGAACAGGTCGGCCCGGCGCAGAAGGCGTTACGAAACGTGATGCCTTGCTCTGCGAAGGCTTGGAGATTCGGGGTCGGGATGGCGTGGCCGTAGGGCGAAACGTATCGCCCGGTATCGTGGGAGTGGATGTAAACAATGTGGGGACGGTGCAAGACTTGGCTCCTTATGCAGATGGATCGGCCCCATCTTATCAGGGGAATTCAGACGGCGAGGCATGCAGGAAAGATCGATGACGTGGCCCTTTGAGGGTGGCATGGCCATCGCGAAGCATGGCCATGATATACCACACACCTTTCATGGTTATGCCTGCGGCGATAACCATGCCACCCACCAACCCCGAAGAAAGATAGAGATGAAGCACAATGGACACAGAAAGCAATCAAACCATTGACTCATTTTCTTGGCGGCCTTTGCGCCTTGGCGACTTGGCGAGAAACTCTTTGTATTGATCCACACTTTTAATGAATTAGGAATCCACTCCCTCACGGTCGTCCTTCGACGCTGCTCAGGACCTTGTTGGCTCGTGGGGAACTCGTGATGCCACACGCATAACCATGCCGCAGCACGTTGCCGACACTCACCACGGCAGTGAATCACACGCCCGGCTACAATCACAGCATGGCGATTCGCAAACTCCCCACACTTCTAATCAACCAGATCGCAGCCGGCGAAGTCATCGATAGGCCGGCCAGTGTGGTCAAGGAACTGGTTGAGAATTCCATTGATGCCGGGGCCAGGCAGATTCAGATCAATATCGAAGAAGGGGGCCGGGTGCTGATTCGCGTCAGTGATGATGGCTTGGGGATTTCACGCGAGGATTTGCCCTTGGCTGTCGCGCCGCATGCGACCAGCAAGCTGCGCGAGGCGGATGACCTGGCAGCCATCAGCACCATGGGATTCCGTGGCGAAGCCTTGGCCAGCATCGCCAGCGTCAGTCGCATGAGAATTGTCACGCGACCACGAAGCGGGGCAACGGGTGAGTCCAATGATCCATCAACCGAGGCAGAGGATGATGCGGGGTGGATGATCGAAGCCGAGGGGGATCGTGTCGATGAACCGCAGCCGACCGCAGCCAGGCCGGGCATGACGATTGAGGTGCGCGACCTGTTTTTTAATACGCCTGCTCGCTTCCGCTTCATGAAGGCAGCGTCAACGGAGTTTGGCCACATCAACGAAACCGTGCAGCGATTGGCGATGACGCATCCGCAGATCGGCTTTCAACTGACGCATGGCTCACGCCAGGTGCTTGATCTTGCAGCCACGATGGACTTGCGCCAGCGCTGCGTGGACTTGCTGGGGCGCGATCTGGATGAAGCGTTGCTGACGTTTGAGTCGGAAGATTTGCCTTTGCCCGGCGCGCCCGGCACGCCGGTGTCGCTTTGGGGATTGGCTGGGTTGCCTTCGATCGCGCGGGCGACAGCCAAGTTTCAATATCTGGCTGTCAATGGGCGGATCATTCGGGATCGCCAGATCAGTCACGCCATGCGCGAGGCTTATCGCGGGTTGCTGCCTGCGGATCGCCAACCGGTGCTGGTGATATTTATTGAGACGGACCCGCGAGCGGTGGATGTGAATGTTCACCCGACCAAGGCCGAGGTGCGCTTCCGTGAGGGTGGGCGGTTGCACAGCCTGGTGTTGAATGCGATTCGGAGACGACTGTTTGAAGCGGACCTGGTGCCAGAGGCAAAAGTGGGCGCACCGGCTGCGCCGCCGCCCTGGGCTTTGTCCCGCGAGAGTGAGAATGAGCAGGGGACATTGGGGTATCCATCACGTGAGAATCAGCAGGGCACGACGGATCAAGAACAAGATGGAGTTGCAGGTAGCGAACAGGCAGCGGCAAAGAACGCTGGTGAATCTTCACCTGCATCAAATCAATCACCCGCTCATGTGCAAGGCGAGAATCTGCGTGCGTTTGTGAATTACTTCAAAAGCATGGCCCCGTCGCAACGCGGCATGGTCTATCAAGACCTGAAACGCGAAATGGAAGGCGACCAGACGACACTGTCAGCAGATGGGCAAACCCATGGCGAAGCTTCGCGCATTCAGCCACGCTCGATCAACATTCTGCAAGTGCATAAAAGCTATGTCGTGACGCAGGATGAGGAGGGCATCGTCATTGTCGATCAGCATGCTTTGCACGAACGTGTGATGTTCGAGCAGCTCAGGCAGCGCATTCTCGCGGAAGGCAAGTCGCTTGAGTCGCAACATTTGCTCATGCCTGCGACGTTTGAGTGTGATGCCACGCGGCAGGGGCTGTTGGAAGAGATCGGCCCATTGCTGGAGCGGTTGGGCATGGAAGTCAACGCGATGGGCCCGCGCACCGCAGCGGTGCAGGCCTTCCCGACGTTCCTGTTCGACCGTCATGTCGATCCGGTTGAGTTTGTCAGTGAACTGCTGGACCACATTGAGGATGGCTCCATCCAGGCGCAGGGCGACACGCTTGAGGAGGCTGCGCTGCATAAGGTGCTGGACATGATGGCCTGCAAGGCGGCAGTCAAGGCAGGTGACCAGCTCACGGAAACGGAATTGGAAGAACTGCTGGCCAAGCGGAAGGAGATCGAGCGGTCGAGTAACTGTCCGCACGGTCGGCCGACGACGCTTCGGCTGACGATCAAAGAGTTGGAAAAGCAGTTTGGCCGCAGTTAGTGGCATACAATTTCCCTGATGAATGCAACAATTATCGGGTTCGGGCAGAATAGTTAACCTTCTTCGGACTCATTTGGTCGATATTTAGCTTGACTGATGGAAGCGGGACGTTATGCTTTTCGCTCCCCCGGATGTTGGGCCCAAGCGGGTGTCAAGGTGATTTGCCCGGCCTGTTTGTGCCTAAACCCAGTAAGTGAAGCTTCTTACGGAAGGTTAACGTTACATCGCCAAGATGATGGTCTTGGCAGATATCAGAAATCAAAGCATGCCGACTGGCTGGATAGTCCACGCCTGACGCTTGCCCAGCAGCACAACCGAGGTGCACCATGACAGCAGCCACTCCGGCCACAACCAAACTGACCCGCCTCCAGGCGACCCGTAACTTCGGCATTTGCGCCCACATCGACGCGGGTAAGACCACCGTCACCGAGCGCATCCTCTACTACACCGGCAAGACCCATAAAATGGGTGAGGTGCACGAAGGTACTGCCACCATGGACTTCATGGAAGAAGAACAACAGCGTGGCATCACCATCCAGTCTGCTGCCACCACCTGCCCCTGGCAGAAAGATGGCAATGAATACACGCTCAACCTGATCGACACACCCGGACACGTCGACTTCACCATCGAAGTCGAACGCTCCATGCGCGTGCTCGACGGGGCCGTCGTTGTGTTCGATGGCAAGGAGGGCGTTGAAGCCCAGTCTGAAACAGTCTGGCGACAGGCCGACCGCTATCGCGTCCCCAGCATCTGCTTCATCAACAAGATGGACAAGATGGGTGCTGACTTCAACTTTTCCTTTGGCACCATCAAAGAACGACTCGGTGCTCGTGCCATCCCCGTGCAGATTCCCATCGGTGCCGGCAACGACCTGCAAGGCATCATCGACCTGCTTTCCATGAAGGCCTACTACTTCTCCGCTGAAGAACTCGGCGCCAAAGTCGAAGAGCGCGACATCCCCGATGAAATGAAGAAAGAAGCCGAGCAGTGGCACCACATGATGGTCGAAGCAGCCGTCGAGCTTGATGACGACCTGATGGAAAAATATCTCGAAGATGAGCACACCATCACGCCAGATGAAATTCGCAGCGCTCTGCGTAAAGGTACGCTCTCCCGCGAGATTCACCCGACATTCTGCGGCTCAGCCCTCAAGTACATCGGCGTGCAACGTCTGATCGACGGCGTCATCGATTACCTGCCCAACCCAACGCAGGTGCCGGAGATCGAAGGTACCGACGTCAAGGATCCCGAAAAGAAACTCAAGCGACCCAACAGTGAAGAAGCACCTTTCTCCGCCCTGGTCTTCAAAATCGTCAACGATGCCCACGGCGACCTGACCTACGCCCGCGTTTACTCAGGCGTACTCGAAAAAGGCAGCCGCGTGCTCAACCCGAACAACGGCAAGCGTGAAAACATCAGTCGTATCTTCGAAATGCACGCCAAAGACCGCATCGCACGCGATGATGTCAAGGCTGGTGAAATCGTTGCTCTCATCGGCTTGAAGAACTCCGTCACCGGTGACACGCTTTGCGATCCGGACAACCCCATCGTCCTCGAACGCATGGACTTCCCGGATCCTGTGATCTCCATGTCCATCGAACCCAAGAGCCAGGGCGACAAGGACAAACTGGGCAACGCCCTGACCACCATCCGCCGCGAAGACCCTTCCTTCCAGTCGCACTATGACGAAGAGACCGGCCAGACCATCATCGCCGGCATGGGTGAACTCCACCTGGAAATCATCACGCACCGACTCACACGTGAAATGAAAATCGACGTGGAAATCGGCAAGCCCCGCGTGGCTTACAAGGAAACCATCAAGGGCAAGGCCGAGGCCCGCGGCACCCACAAGAAGCAGTCCGGTGGTCGTGGTCAGTTCGGCGACTGTATCATCACCGTCGAACCATTCACCGAGGAACAAGCCAAGGAAGCCGGCCTGCCCATGCAGGATGGCGTGGTATTCGAGAATAAGATTGTCGGCGGATCGATCCCCAAGGAATTCATCCCCTCCGTGGCCGTCGGCTGCCGGGCCTCAGCTCGCAGTGGTGTGCTTGCCGGCTACCCGATGATCGGCGTCAAAGTCACTCTCATCGACGGCAGCTACCACGAAGTGGACTCCTCGCAGGTCGCCTTTGAACAGGCTGGCATCCTCGCCTTCCGCGAAGCCACCAAGAAGGCTGGCCTGGAACTGCTTGAACCAGTCATGAAGGTCACAGTCACGACGCCTGACGAATTCCTTGGCAACGTGACGGGCGACCTGAACCGCCGGCGTGCCATGATTTCTGATACTGAGCAACGTGCCAACACGCGTATCGTGACGGCAGAAGCTCCGCTGTCTGAAATGTTTGGCTACTCGACCAGCGTGCGAGGCATGAGCCAGGGCCGCGCCAGCTACTCGATGGAGCCGTTGGACTATCGTCCCGTGCCTAACAATGTCGCCAAGGACATCATCGAAGGCAAAAACTGATCTTAAAACCAGATGCAATCCTACAGGGCGGCTCAAATGGGCCGCCTTGTTTTTTTGCACTTTCCCGGCTCATCGCAACTTGTGATAAACTACTGCTCGACAACTATCCTGATCACAATGGAAGGTGAGCCATGATGAATCGAATCACACGGACGGGCGCTCTGTTCTTAATCCTTATCGCAGGCTTCGCAGCCACCGGCTGCAACAGCACCATGCAGACCGAGCGCGATGCACTCTGGCAGCAGAACCAGGAACTGCAGACCAGGCTCAGCGTCGCTTCCTCAGAACTCGAAGCAATCAAACGCGAACGCGATGAACTCATGATGCAGTTGGCCAGCTTACGCGACCAACTCTCCCGCCGAGTCGCTCCGCAGCAGCCACCCGTCGTGCCCCAGACACAAACGAGTACCACCACGGCAAACACAGGCACAGGCTTTGAAAACATCGCAGGCGTCGATGCTGTACGTGGCAAAGACACCATCACGGTCACCGTCGAGAGTGACATCCTCTTCGGCCCAGGCCAGGCGACACTCACCACATCTTCCCGCCGCACCTTGCAACAGGTCGCAGGCGTGCTCAAGTCGCGCTATCGTGGTGAGACTGTCCGCGTGGAAGGCCATACCGACAGCGACCCGATCCGCAAAAGCAATTGGCGTGACAACGAACATCTGTCCGAAGCTCGGGCCGAGTCCGTACGCGATTACCTGGCCGATCAAGGCGTTCCCCGCTCCACACTCAGAGTCATCGGCCACGGTGCGGACAAACCGGTCGCCAGCAATGCCACGCGCGATGGCAAAGCCAAGAACCGCCGCGTTGAAATCATCGTGGAAACCACACGCTGACTGAACTGACCAGACAACATCGCGTGTCACCGCCGCGCGGGATTCATCAATCATGATCGGCATCATTGACTACGGCATGGGTAACCTGCGCAGTGTGCAAAAGGCGCTGGAAAAAGTCGGTGCGCAAGCACACGTTGTCGCACAGCCCGAGCAACTCACCGCTTGCCACAAACTTGTGCTGCCCGGCGTCGGTGCTTTTGCTGATGGCATGAAGCATCTGCACGAGCGGAGTCTGACTGAACCACTCAAGGACTTCGCCAGGTCAGGCAAGCCTTTGCTGGGTATCTGCCTTGGCATGCAACTGTTCTTTGAGTCATCACAGGAAGATGCTCCGTCGCCTGAAAAGCCCATTCCCGGCTTGGGGTTACTGCCCGGCCAGGTCGTCGCGTTCACCGGTTCGCAGTTCGGCCCGGGCAAACTGAAAATTCCGCACATGGGTTGGAACGCTCTGCTGGATGTGACGTGTAACTGCCCGATCTTCGCCAACATCCAAACAGGCGAGGCCGTGTATTTTGTGCATGGCTACTACGCCAAACCCAGCGATGCTTCCATCGTGGCGGCGTCCGCTGACCACGGCGGGAAATTCTGCGCAGCCGCATGGCAAGACAATATCTCAGCCACGCAGTTCCACCCGGAAAAATCACAGGCTGTGGGCTTGAAAATGCTCAAGGCCTTTGTCGCGATGTAAGATCGGCGCGCCCCTTAGCCTTGGTGCCTGCACCAAGCTCTTTCCATCTTCACTAGCCAGCAAGATGCTGAGCCGGGTGGCATGGCCATCGCGAAGCATGGCCATGATATACAACACACCTTTCATGGTTATGCCTGCGGCGATAACCATGCCACCCACCAACCCCGGCGAAAGACAGAGATAAAGCACGAAGAACACGAAGGACGCAGAGCAAGAAAAAAGATATTTCGCGCTAAGGCGCAAAGGCACAAAGACGAAGCTAACCCCGCCCCTTAGCCTTGGTGCCTGCACCAAGCTCTTCTCCCCCGGTGGGGCAGGCGTCCCGCCTGTCGCGCGTAGGATGGGTTAGGTGAGTCTTCGAGCCGTAACCCATCACCTGTTCAAGTTAGGTCACCAATTCAATTGATGGGTTACGCTTCGCCTATCGTTTTAGCGTGTATGGAATTTCCCTCCCTTGTAGGGAGGGATTATGGGAGGGTGTCAATTCAGTTTTTGCCCATGTCCTTTCCCACAATTCGCCATATACCCCCTCCCAGCCTCCCCCTTAAAGGTGGAGGGGTTTGAATCGCTACTAAGATTTCGGACGCGCTCTAACACATCCTACTTATCTCCCGATATCCTTCGATGGGTGGCATGGCCATCGCGAAGCATGGCCATGATATACAACACACCTTTCATGGT
>CAZJJN010000060.1:0-14370 GCA_964546335.1 uncultured Phycisphaeraceae bacterium | reverse complement strand
GTTAGAACACATGGAGGCTGCTTTTTCAACCCAACAGTGAATAATCCGGGCTAACCAGTGTTTCTCGACTCGGTAAAATCGCAGGTGTCCCGCGATATTTTCCTTCTCGCGCAAGAGATTGGGTGATGCACGAATGAGATCAAGAGCGGTTTCAAACTGTTTGAAATAACGGTCAGCAACAGACTTACCAAATGTGTCTATCGAGTGAGATTTGATTGCTTTAAGATCATCGATGGCACGTTCGGTCAAGTAGAGTTGCGCCATGACTACTTGCTTTCACCGCTTGCACTTGAGCCAGCAAGCAGTCTGTCCAGCCCGCCTTGGTATTCAACGATGCGACCATCTAATACATCACGATATCCTGCCAGGACCCCCGAGCGAACCGCAGCAGATTCCTCGCGGTCCTTTTTTTCACGCAGCACCGCCCGAACAAATTCGCTAGGGGTGGCAAAGGTCGTGCCATCGCCACAGCGGCTGTCGATGTAGGACCGAAGTTCATCAGTCAGCGACAAATTAAGCGAACGTGACATGCTACCTCCCTATGCAAGATACTACATATCTATTATCGAGTTTATGACGTTAACAGTCAATATTTGCCACATATAACTGGCAAGATTTTCACAATTGCAATCCGAATTTGGTTCACTCTTCCCGGCGGAACACCAGCAACGCCTGGTCATCCTTAGGCCTGACTCCCGCTTCAAACTCAACCAGACTGGTCTTGATGTGGTTGATCGCGCAGTCCGGGGCACCGGAGCAATCATCCAGCGAATCTTGAATGCCTTCGACGCCAAACATGTCGCCATCGGGATTCTTCGCCTCGGTGATGCCATCGGTATAAAGGATCACAGTCTGGCCGGGCTGAAGTTGATACGTGGTCACTTCAAACTGCACCTGATCAATGATGCCCAAAGGCACATTGCCGACATCATCCAACTGAAAAACACTGTGTGTTTTTGCATCAAAGACCAACGCTGGCGGATGACCTGCGCGCGCATATTCCAGCGTGTGATCCATCGGGTTGTAAAAGCTAAGAAAAGCGGTCACGAACGCGCTTTCAATCTGCTTCTCCGCCAAATGACGGTTGGCGTATTCCATGATGTCGCCGGGGTCTTTGGGGTTGGAGGGAAATGTGCTCAGGATCGAGTGAAGCATCGCCATGACGACCGCAGCACTGGGCCCATGCCCTGCGACGTCGCCCATGAGGATCGCCCAGCGCGGGTCATGGTCTTCACAACTTGGTGACTTGCAAAGCGGGTAGAAGCCATAGATATCGCCGCCTGCTGTGTCGAACGTCTGATAGTCCGCCGCGATACTCAGGCCTTCAATTTCAGGCAGACTCTCCGGCAGCAGGGCGCGTTGAATATCACCAATGCGGTTCATTTCGCGCAGAATGTAAGCGTTGGCTTCGCGCAGTTCCTGAGCGACACGCACATGTCGCACCGTCCCGCCAACGAGATTGGCGCGCAACAAAATCTCTTCGATGTCTTCCGGAGAGTAGGCATCCGGTTCTTTCACGAAAGCCAGCGCCCAGTTCAAAGCCCGGCCATCATCAAACAATGGCGTGGCCAACAGCGTGCGATAACCCGCGAGTTTGTCACCTAACGCGTCATCTTCAGGAACATTCAGGTCGGGGATATAGACAGGCCGATCCCGTAGCACAATTTCACCCAGCAAGCCGCCTGAATACGTCGGCATCTTCTCCCAGTTATGCCAGGGATTGATTCCCACAGCGAAGCCTCCCGGATCTTCCCAAGGCACGAAGCGAGTGATCTTGAATTGGCCGTGAGGCAGGTTACGCGTGGACAAGGCCATGTAATCATGTGCCCCTCCCAACGAGCGCATGCCTTCGCGAAAAGTCAGCAGCACCTCCTGTGGATCATTGGCTCGGCTCAGTTCACGGACCATGGCCAGCAACATGTCAATCCGTGCTTCGCTGTCCGTGGTCGTGTGTGATTGTTTGGTTGTCGTACTGCTCATGCGTGAACTGTAGCCTTGTTATGGAGCCGGGGGAGGATTGGCCTGTTTAAGCAGTCAACATTCTTACCCGCTAGATTGTTCCCATGAAAATCGCTCAGATTACAGATTTACACTTTCGCGATGCCTTGTGGGGTACTTCCCCAGCCACGAACAGGCAGTCCCGTGACATGGCGAAACTGTTGCCTATTGCCTTGGAGAAGATCGTCGCGGCTGGAGCAGAATTCATCGCGGTGACAGGCGACCTGTGCGATGTGCCCAGTATGTTACTGCATGACCTGCCAGACTTTGAGTGTGATGATCGTGATCTTTGGCGTGGGGCTGCGACGGCGGATTACCAGAAGATTCGTGCGATGCTGAACAGCACCGGCCTGCCTTGGATGGTGCTGCCGGGCAATCATGATTGGGAAACGCCTTTCTGGGATGTGTTTGACCGCGGGGCGGATGTTGTTGAGTTGGATGATGTGGTCATCGCGCGATTTATCGATCGTGAATACGTCGGCCACGTGCCCCGGCGGTTTGATCCGGCGCGAATACTGTGGAATGACCTGAGTACCCGCGAAGATGCGAAAGCACAGATACACCTACAGCATTATGTCATTGAGCCTGTACTCAACGAAGGCTACCCGCACAGTTATTACGAAGCGGAGCATCTGCGTGAGCGACTGGTAGCAATGGGTAAACCAACGCTGTCACTCTCCGGGCATTATCACAAGGGAACGGAGTTGATTACGCAGAAGCAAGTGACATTCTCCACCTGCCCGGCGTTTTGCGTGTCCCCTTTTCCCTGGCGGTTGTATGACTTTGATCTCACGACGGGGCACGTGGCAATGCAGCAGTTTGAGCTAGGCGCGGATGCACTGCCGGCGCGGCCATGCGCGTTTCTGGATCGTGATGGTGTCATCGGTTCGCTGGGATCGTATCGCGATGGGCCTGGAGCGTTTGAACTGATCGAAGGTTCGGCTGAGGCAATCAAACTTTTGGCGGAGGCTGGCTATGCCGTCGTGATTATCACCAGCCAGAATGCCGTCGGGCGGGGGTACTACCCGCGTGAAGTGGTGGACATGACGCATGATCGAATGTGTCGACTGCTTGAGGAAGAATGTCCGGGAGCAGGCCGGGCCATTGACGTGATTTATTACTCGACCAGTGATGGCAAAGCTGAGCGCGTGATCCACCCAGACTATGCGGATCACAGCAAAGCCAAGCCAAGTCCGCACCATATTCAGCAGGCCTTGTGCGAGCGTAATATCGACCTGTCGCGCAGTTTCATGGTCGGCGACCGGGCCAGCGATATCCAGTGCGCCATCGCGGGTGGCGTGCAACCAGTTCATGTCCTGACCGGCCACGGCGAGGAACAACGCGAACAGGTGGATGCCTTGATAGAGCAAGCGGGTGTGTCGTTGGTGCGAGGTAGCAATCTATTGCAAGCGGTGATTAACTTGCTTGAACATTGACTTTGATCATGGTGCATCTGTCCTGATGGTGCGCAGTTATTTCAGGGAATTTGAATGCATTTCGTGCTTTGTCAGGAATGAAATGATGTCATCAATAAAACAGGCTCGCACCGATTGGCACGAGCCTGTGGAACCACTTGGTTATCACATCAGTTTCAGTTGCTGATGTAATCTTCTTCCTCAACGCCGTCGATAAAGCCCTGCAACTTGCGGGACCGAACCGGGTGTTGCAGCTTGCGCAGAGCCTTGGCTTCGACCTGTCGCACACGTTCGCGCGTCACCTTGAAGATGCGGCCGACTTCTTCGAGCGTATAGGTGTAGCCATCACCAATGCCATACCGCAGCTTGATGATTTCGCGCTCGCGGTAGGTCAGCGTCTTGAGCACCTGCTCGATGCGTGACCGCAGCATTTCCTGCGTCGCACTGTCGGTCGGGTTCTCAGCGCCTTCATCTTCGATGAAGTCGCCGAAGTAGGAGTCTTCGCTTTCACCGACCGGGCGATCCAGACTGATCGGATGCCGGGAGATTTTCATCACGCGACGAACCTCCGCGATAGGCATCTTGGCCTGCTCGGCAATTTCATCCATCGTTGGCTCGCGACCGAAGTCTTGCAGCAGCACCTTGGCGATGTTGCGCAGTTTGCTCATGGTCTCGATCATGTGCACCGGGATGCGGATCGTGCGGGCATGGTCGGCAATCGCGCGGGTGATCGCCTGGCGAATCCACCACGTGGCATAAGTCGAGAACTTGTAACCACGTTTGTACTCGTATTTATCGACCGCGCGCATCAGGCCGGTGTTACCTTCCTGAATGATGTCGAGGAAGGACAAGCCTCGGTTGCGGTACTTCTTGGCGATAGACACGACCAGTCGCAGGTTGCCGCCGGACAGATCGCGCTTGGCCTGCTCGTATTCATCGAAGACGACGGTGACCTTGCGCACCATTTCCTTCAGGTCCTCCGGATCAAGCATGATCAGGTCGCGCAGGCCTGACAACTCTTCGGTCATGACCATCACATCTTCAGGATCGAACTTGTCCGGGTACTTCTCAGCCGTGGCCAGATCGCGCTGCAGTTGCAGCATCTTGTCACGAATGCTGCGCAGCTTCTTAAGCAAAGGCTGAATCTTGCTGGTTCGCAGCGAGCATTCTTCAATGAGCTGCGCCATCTTGCGACGACGGTTGGCGATGCGGCCTTCAATTTCCTCGATCAGCGCTTTTGCCTTGCGGCCGGGGGCCTGCAACTCTTCCCAATCCCTTCGGTTCAAATCAAGCAGGCGCCTGATCGTCTTGAGGTTGTTGGGAATGCGCTGGGCAATCTTGTTCTTGGCATCATCCTCAGCCGTGGAAATCTTCATCGTCCGGTCGAAGGGCAGGTCGCCTTCATGCACCAGTTCGAGAATTTCGACTGTCTGCTGGATGCTGTAATCATTTTCAAGCACCTTACGGCGGAAGATCATGCGGGTGGTTTCGATCTTCTTGGCCAGACGGATTTCCTCATCGCGCGTCAGCAGACTGATCTCGCCCATCTGGGTCAGATACATGCGCACCGGGTCATCAATTCGCCGACTGTTAGCCTCCTGAAGAGCCTGGGCGAGGTCGGCCTTGAGTTCTTCCTCGTCGATGACTTCGCCGTCCTCGGTCAGCACTTTCTTGCCGCTCTTGGTCGGTTCGTCGTCATCTTCGAGTTCGCCTTCCTCTTCTGCGGCAAGTTCCGCGGCCTCTTCAGCGCGGGCGGCTGCCACAGCGGCGATGATGTCGGGGACTGGCTGAGGGACGAAGCGAGGCATGCGTCCGGTTTCAACCAATTCGATAGCCAGCCGATCCAGCACGACCAGAAGCTCATCAATTCTTTCCGGATCGACCAGGTCGTCGGGAAGACAGGTGTTCATCTGTTCGTATGTAATCCAGCCACGCTTTTGGCCGTCTGCAATCAACTCGGCCAATGCCGGGTGTAAATCCTGTGAAGCAATCAATTCATTCTCTCCATATCCTGATTGAGGTGGTCAATCAGGTAGCTCGTAAACCCTTAAACCTTGTAACTCTGCCACGTTTTTCCAGTTGCTGCAAGCCTCTTGACCGATTCAGAGCACATTTCTTAACTAGTTTGTGCTGATCATCACGGAATTGTGCGTTTTTGCAGCGTTCTTCACTTTATATAGTCTTTTGATCTTGTTTCTCCTTGTGTTTTATTCGGTATTAGTTCGGGTTGGGCATCCGCAACCGGTCAGGCCGGGCTGCTCTTTCACGCATGCGACGCGAGAGCACAGCCAGTTGGTCTTCTTCGATTTCCGCCTGGGGCTGATTAGCAGGTGCAGGCAGTTCTTTGTCATGGCCACCCAGCACCGCTGCTGCATCCGCTGCGATCTTATTAAGCCTGTCCGTTTCCTCACCCACCATGCGTTCCATTTCCTGCGACAAGGCGATGGCCAAGTCTGCCAGATCCGACTTGCCTTTCTCGTTCAAGTCAGCCGTGAGCTGACTGAGTACCATCGGCTCATCTTCACTGAGCATGTCGTAAATCACTTCGTACAGGCGGGCAGGGGCAGCAGAAACAAAGTCAGCCGGGGCAACTGTCTCGTCCAGGCCGCGACCTTCAATCTGCACATCATGAAACAGGCTCGGTTGGCAAAGCAGGGCACCGATGATCATCCGCTCCGCTCGACGCTGAGCCGGGGCCAGCGACACAGTCTCTGCCTGCTCGATCGGCACATCGCCGAATGGATCATCCTGCTCCGGTTGAGATTGACGAACTCGTTGCCTGCGTGAGGCATCATCGGTCAGCTTGCGCAACTGCTCTCGGATGTCACTCTCAGGCAGGCCGGTGATTTCCGCCAACCTTTGCATGACCATGGCCCGGCGGAGTTGCGTACCTTTACCCAAGCCCAGTTCCGTCAGTCTGCCAAGGTAATTTTGAATCAACTGCTCTCTGCCGGTCATCGTGGACTGATTGTTGATCGCATCGCGCAACCGGGCCAGTTGATACTCCAATGCCGGGGTACGAGCCGCCAACGCCTGCTCCCAGCGTGGCTTACCATCTTCCTGTTGCAGCAGGTCGGCTGGGTCAAGCCCGTCAGGCATGGCCGCGACTGACACATCAATCGGCTCACTGAGGAACAGTTCGACCGCGCGATCCGCGGCCTTGCGACCGGCATCATCCGAATCGAAGATCAACACCACTTCCGGGGCAAACCGCCGAAGCATCGACACATGCTGTGAGGTAAACGCCGTGCCCAGCGTCGCCACCACGTTTCGAATCCCGGCTTGATGGCAGGCGATGACATCGGTGTAGCCTTCAACGATGATGGCCCGTTCCTCTTTGGCTATAGCTTGCTTGGCCAGGTGCAGGCCGTAGAGCGTGCGCGACTTGTTAAAAGCCTCGTGCTCCGGGCTGTTCAGGTACTTCGGGTCATCTTCATCGCGCAGCTTACGCCCGCCAAAGGCAATCACCTTGCCCACCTCGTCGCAGATTGGAAACATCAGGCGATGGCGGAAGCGGTCGTACGTGCGATCACTCTTGGAAGAATGGCTAAGCAGTCCCGCAGCATCCAGTCCATCGGCAGGCCAGCTTCGTTTGCGTGCTTCATCCATCAGGTTGGACCAGTCGTCCGGCGCGTAGCCGATGGCGAATTCGAGGATCATCTCCCGGCTGATGCCTCGCTTCTGCAAGTACTCAGCCGCGACCTTGCCCGACTCACTTTCCAGAGCCAGTTGGAAGAAGGACGCTGCCCGCATGTTGGCGTCAAGGATGGCCTGCCTTTGCGAAGGTCGGTCGTTGGACCGGCCGGGGGCAGGTTGATATTCGATGCCCACCCTCTCAGCCAGGAATTTCAAGGCCTCGGGGAAGGTCAGGTGATGGTATTTCTGCACAAAGCTGAAAACGTCGCCTCCCGCGTGGCAGACGAAGCAGTAGAAGATCTGTTTGTGCGGGACAATGCTCATGGAAGGATTGTGGTCGTCGTGGAATGGGCACACGCAGGCGTATTCGCGACCTTTGTTGTGCAGGGTGACATGCTCGCCGATCAACTCGACGATGTCGGTTGCCTGCTGGACCTTGTTTTTCAGATCATCATTCAACGCATAGCCCTCGTAGCCGACGGCTGCGGTATGTGGCAGCGAAGCACGGCAAAACGCGCTTTCTCCCTGACCCGTTGAGGTTTGTTGATCGGGATTGACCAGTCGCTGCTGCCAGTGAACCCGCCATTCCTTGGGTTGGGCCTCATCTGGTTGACCAGTCGCCGACGCGGCTCAGCCGCTCAGTCTTTAACCATTACCTCACTTTAGGCATATGTCAACCATTTTCCTGCAGCAGGGGCATAGATTCCAGCTTTATTGCAAGAAATGGGTCATTTGGCAGTTTCAGCCTGCCGGGAAAAGAATCAGGCTTCGGCAGCTTCCGGCTTGTAGGCATACTTGCGCTTCAGGGGCTTGACGACTAGGCCTGACTTGATCGCCTTGGTCGAGGCCAGCACCCTTTTGACCGAGCCATCTGCGGTCACCGTGGTGACTTTCTGCAGATTGGGCTTGAACTTACGCTTGGTCTTGCCGGTCACCTTGGTACCGACACCGCCGAGGTATTTGGCTTTACCACGGGTGGTGTAGGTGCGGCCTGAGGTGGTACGCTTGCCGGTAAATTCACAGACACGAGGCATGATCTGGCTCCTGGGCGGTTGTTTGGGTCGCTTTGCAGCGAGCCGAGTAGTTTACCACAAGTCGGAGTCGGGGCAAATTTCTAGCAAGATTCCGTACAGGGCGAACGCATGTACGGAATTCAGGAGCGCAGATCGCGCTGAGCATCGGAGGTAGGATGGGTTAGCGGAGCCACTTGGCGGAGCGTAACCCATCAATGAGGCCTTTGACCAAGCATGCGCCGGTGATAGGTTACGGCTCGAAGACTCGCCTAACCCATCCTACAAGCCACATGCGTTTGCCTTGGCTGGCCGTTCTTGTCAGTTTGGGTCATCAATGAAGTAAGTGGGTAACACAATTTTCGCAAAACACTTGCATTTTGGGGTTGACCAAAGAGAATTCAAGACTATCTTATTATTTAACCGCCGATTCCGAGGCCTTTCTATCAAGCAGTGTTGCTTGGGGGTGAACGGGGATGAAGCGGGGGGAAGATGTTGATAGGGAAGAAGGAGATTTATCATGACTCGCTTTGTTTTTTTCCACGCCGCGATCTGTGCGGCCATCGTGTCGGTGTCTTGGATTGGGACGGCGTCGGCGGTGAATATCGAGACCGTCCCCGTGGGCAATCCGGGCAACGCGGCCGATACCCACGGCGACGGGTACGGCGCGGTGGCCTACGAGTACAACATCGGCAAGTACGAAGTCACGGCCGGTCAGTACACAGAGTTCCTCAACGCCGTGGCCGACACGGACACCTACGGGCTGTACAACTCCAACATGTGGTCGTCGAGCCTCGGGTGCAAGATTCAGCGGAACGGCACGTCAGGCGGCTACACGTACAGCGTGGCGGGCGACTGGGCGAACCGCCCGGTGAACTACGTGTCCTGGGGCGACGCGGCCCGTTTCGCCAACTGGTTGCACAACGGCCAGCCGAACGGCTCGCAGGGCCTGAGCACCACCGAGGACGGGGCGTACTACCTCAACGGGGCGACCAGCAACGCCGCCCTGCTGGCGGTCAGCCGGGAAGCTGACTGGAAGTGGGCGATCACCAGCGAGGATGAGTGGTACAAGGCGGCGTATCACAAGAACGACGGCGCGACGGGCAACTACTTCGACTACCCGACGAGCAGCGACACCGCCCCCGGATACGTGAACAACAGCGGCAACCTGAGCACCACGGGCAACCCGTTCGTCGAGGGCGGGACCGACCCGGGCAATTACGCGACGTACGACGGTGACGGCGGCACCGATGGGATCGGCAGCCCGTACTACCGGACCGAGGTCGGCGAGCACGAGAACTCCGACAGCCCGTACGGCACGTTCGACCAGGGCGGCAACGTCTGGGAATGGAACGAAGCGATCCTGTACGGTTCGTATCGCGGCCTGCGGGGCGGGTCGTTCTACTTCTACGGCGGCGTCCTGCACGCCTCGGGCCGCTCCGACTACAACCCGACGCTCGAGAACGACGACATCGGGTTCCGTGTCTCCGAGGTTCCTGAACCTGCAAGCCTGAGTTTGCTGGCGGTTGGCGGATTGGCGTTGTTACGACGGCGTTGAAGCTATAGCGAACGTGTGCGACGACGCTAAACACATTCGTCAACACAAACCATCAAAGCCGGTCACCCATATGGCCGGCTTTTTCTGTTTGCAGTGAAATCACATATGAGAATACAACATGAGCATTCGAAGCAGCTAATTTTAATCGCTGCTGCAAGGCACACATAACAATTGCCATAAACTCGTAGGCAATATCTCCCTCTCCAAAAAGACATCACGCTTCAAGAGAATTAAACGAAAAGTAAACCTCACCCGCCCGACGTGTATTGCACACGTTGGAATTGGCCTTTGTCCACCGCGAAACATTGGCCATGCCCGTCGATCTGGCCCTGATAGCTCAAGGCATTGGTGGTCAGCCATTTCAATTTCAAATCGGCAGGGCTTTCCAATGGGCGTTCCTTGCCCGGGGCCGACCCCCACATCACTCCCGCGTAAGCATCTTCGAAGCTGGTGCGTAGCTTCAAACGAGGTTCGTCGCGCCAATCGACTGCCTCATCCTCGATGGGTCGCAAATCAATCGCCATCACCTGTTCCGCCAGCGGCCAGTTTTCCTGCAGGTACTGATGCAAAGCGATGGCCTGCTGCACCGCGGAGAGTTTCCATTGTCCACCCAGGCCTGGCGAAGGCTTACGGGTCTTGAGAATCACCGCCAGCCCGTGGCTATGGCGCATTGCCTTGGCGTCGGCCAGTTCGTAGCCATGCCTGAGGACGACGCCTGCGCTGTCGGTCAGGTCGAACTTGCCTTGGACATCCTCGATCAGGGCGATGGGTGTGCGGAACGTTGCCGCGATGCGCAACTCACCTTTGCGGCGTTCGATCTGGTTCACCGCAGCCACCCAGGGGTGCGTGAGAACCGTTTGCGAGACCGATTGCAAAGCTTCATGCGAGATCGGCTTGTTGGGGTCAGTCTCTGCCAGGGCGTTGGCGGCAATTTGCTGCAGTTCAGCCAGTTCCGGTGCGTCGGCTGAGAGAAATGCCGGGGGGGATTCGATCACCACCTGCTCGGGCGTGATCTTGGCCAATTCTTCCGGGCTCAGCACAGCCTTTTCCAGAGCGCTTTCAACGAAAAACCAGCCCACCGCGACGATTGCAAGCGTCAGGAGAATGGCGGCGGGCCTGTGCAAAGGCTTCGTGTCGGCAAGGAATGAACGCTGGTCGGCCTTCTTCTTGCTCTTCTTCGTGGAGGCTTTGCTGTTGGCAGACAGAAACCAACTCATGCGATTAACCCTTTACGTCCATGGTTTTGCATCGATTCCAAAAGCGGGTCATCGACGCGGTCATCGACTTTAGGCATCGGCCAAAATCAGGCTGGATCACCAGAATTGCAGGCAGTGAGTCTTGTTCGCCGGGCTTGGGGGGCGTCTCCAGACTGGAATCCTGCCGGACGGGTCAGTTTTGAGATTTTCTTCCGCTTCAGCTTGTCTGAGCGGTTCGCTGGGGTAAACTGTGTCAGTAGGAGAGTGGCAAGTATTCTGCTTGCTGCTCCATCGTGGATTTCGATTGAACAGATCGTTCATGCAGGAAAGACAAGTTAGCGATATCTGAGACAGGAAACGCCAAGGGCTGAGATGTGTAGTTGCGTGGTTTTTCGAAGGTTTCCACGCGATCAAGCTTCAGGCGAGATGGCACGCGATCTAGCCCTTATCCTTCTCTGTTCCGATTCCCGGAACGAGGAAGCTGGGTGGGGACCCAAACAGGCCCTCACCCTTTTTCTTTAGCCAAAGTTTTCTTCAATATTGCTTGAATTTGCTTATGGCGCATCAGCATGGCGCTGATCTACTCAGACTCAGATTTTCTCAGCTTCATCTGTCAAGGTGAAGCAATAAGTACGATCTTGATGCTATCTAAAATATTGTGAAACAGTAATTTAGATATTTACATCCGCAAGGGTGCGTCTCATAATGAACTCAGTTCATATCTAGGAAAGGAGATTAGCTATGACGCGTTACTCAGGGATCATGACGGTTTCCATTCTTCTTCTCACTGGCGTCCTGACCTGTCCCTTACAAGCTGACTGGGATCTGGGTGATGGCCACAAGATGCACTTCCCTCAGTTGCCTGATGCTGATGGCTGGGATGTCGAGTTCGTGTCCAACACCAATAAGATTGGCGACGACTGGGTGTGCTCGCAAACCGGGCCCGTGACCGACATTCACTTCTGGATGTCCTGGCAGGGAGACAACGAGCCTTTCGGTTGGCCGGGCCTGATCAACAGCATCGGCGTCGAAATCTACGACAACGTCGAGCCGGACGCGCTGCTACCTTTCAGCCGGCCGGGCAACCTGTTGTGGGATCGCGTGTTTGATACCACCCAACCCAACGTGACAAGAAGGCCAGCAGGCCAAGGCCCGCAAGGCTGGTACTCGCCTCAACTCGGTCTGCAGCCGGGATTTGCCTGGAATCGCCCCGACCATGATTTGTATGAGCAAATCAACATCTTTGACATTGATATGCCTTTCACACAGCAGGAGGGGGAAGTCTATTGGTTGGTGCTTTGGGTTGACTGGGTTGGGACTCAGAATCCAGCAGGTTGGAAGACAGCCGACCTTGATCGCTACCCCGATCAATTCGTCGGCCAACACTTTATGGATGATGCAGTCTGGTATGACTGGACAGAGCAAGACCCATTGCTGCGTTGGCATGAGATCATCGACCCAGAAACCATGCAGTCGCTGGATCTGGCTTTCGTGATCACACCTGAGCCAGCCAGTGCCATACTCCTTGCCTCAGGCGGCATACTTCTGCTCGTGAAACGGCAGAGGTAAGGGTAAGACGCGGATAGAGAGGAGAAAGATTTCGTGAAGCCCGGTACATCGCCGGGCTTTTTTCTTGTATCCGTTAAGATGACCCGACAACAACATCCCTCTCACTCGTGGATTGCTCATGCCTCACTCCAGACCCAACGTTGTTCTCATCATGGCCGACCAATGGCGAGGCGACTGCCTCTCCTGCGCAGGCCATCCCACTGTCCGCACCAAGTATCTCGACCAGTTCGCTTCCCAAGGCGTGCGCTTCACGCGCGCCTACACCGCCACGCCGACCTGTGTCCCCGCCCGCGCCGGCTTGTACACAGGCATGTCCCATCGTCAGCATGGCCGGATCGGCTACCGCGACGGCATCCACTGGACTTACCCCAACACCATCGCCAAGTCCTTTGGTGACGCCGGTTACCAAACCCAGGCCATCGGCAAAATGCATGTCTATCCCGAACGCCATCACGTCGGCTTCGACAACGTCATCCTTCACGGCGCGCTGGGCATCATCCGCCGAGGCAAGCAGGAACTGGGTGACCCCGGCCTGGTCGATGACTACAACGTCTGGCTGAAACAGCAGACCGGCCGCTACGAAGCCGACTTCTTCGAGCATGGCATTCAAGGCAACTCCATCCTCGCACGCCCGTGGGACAAACCCGAGCGACTGCATTACACCAACTTTGTAAGCACGCAGTGCATTGATTTTCTGCGTCGGCGCGATCCGACCCGGCCTTTCTTTCTGTTCATGAGTTTCAACGCGCCGCACCCGCCTTACGACCCACCGCAGTGGGCGTTCGATCAATACCTTGGCGCGGAAATGCCCTCGCCTGCGATGGGCAACTGGGAGCACTACCTTGAGCCTTATCGCAAGGAAGATGCCGCCGACCCCGATACTGCTGCCACCGCGCCCAACGACATGTTGCAACGTGCAAGGGCGGGGTACTACGGCCATTGCACGCACATCGAACAACAGATGTATCGCTTCATTGAAACATTGCGCTGGTACAAGGAATATGAGAACACCATCTTCTGCTTCGTGTCCGACCATGGCGAAATGCTGGGCGATCACACGCTGTTCCGTAAAAGCGTGCCTTATGAAGGTTCAGCCAACGTGCCTTTGATTTTCTGGTCCGGCAGGCGTGGCGAAGAACGCATGGATAAAGGCTTGACCAGTGATGTCTGCGCGGAACTGATGGATGTCATGCCCACGTTGCTTGACCTGGCGGAGGTGGACATTCCTGAGACGGTCGATGGGCAAAGCCTCGCACCTTTCCTGCAAGGTGAGGAAGCCAAGCCGGGCGATAACTGCCGGGCATGGCTGCATGGCGAGCACCTGACCCTTGGCCAAAGCCTGCAGTACATCACCGATGGCAAGATGAAATACATCTGGTGGTCGAAGGATGGCCACGAGCAACTGTTCGATCTGACCAGCGACCCCGGCGAGAAGCATGACCTGGTGATTGCTGGCGGCCATGATGATGAGTTGAGTGTCTGGCGCAGCCGACTGATTGAATCCCTTACCGATCGCGAAGAAGGCTTTGTGAGAGATGGGCAACTGGTGGCTGAGCCACGCGGAATTAATCCGTGTATGCGGCATCTTCGCGAAGCCGCGAAACTGGATGAGTTTGCTCAGGTATGAGGCAGAAGGGGAAGAATTATGTCCTTAGCCTGCGAAGTGTGTCCTGAGCCATGTCGAAGAACCTGCTCGCAGTAGATAAAGATGAAGCACAGAGATCACAAAGATCAGAGAGTAATATTCCTGGTGGGGGTGGGGCCTTATTAAGCAATTCCTATAAATTTACATATTCATAACAAAACTATCTGTTATACTCCCCTCCAGTCCAAGGCCTGAAAAGTGTGCCTAGGATACAGTACGGTAAGCTCTAAAAGAAAGACAATTGATGTCATAGAAAGTCATAGGAAGTGTTGTGGTATGAATAAACAACAGGTCCTTCCGGAATTATTGTGGGTAGAGGTTGAGTCCGCCGCAGAAGAAGTAG
>CAZJJN010000059.1:0-15014 GCA_964546335.1 uncultured Phycisphaeraceae bacterium | reverse complement strand
CTTTGTGTGCCGTTGTACCCCATCACTTACCCATAGAAAACCCGGAAGGACCAAACAACAAGGCGCTTTGATTAAGCCTTTGATCGGTCATCTTGTCGACTTGAAGCGATTGATTGCTTTCGACCCGCGCAATCCGTATAGCTATTCAAAATTTCGTCAGATCAAAGCCATGGCTCGACGTTGCAGAGCTCGCATGTTCGTTGAGACGGGCACCTATCTGGGGAATACCACGATGCGTTGCAGCCGTGTCTTTGATCGTGTGATTACAATCGAACTTGATGACGAATTGTATCGCAAGTCGGCTACATATCTTAAGAATCGATCCAATGTCGAATGTATACACGGCGACGCAAGTAAGGAGTTGGTCAAGGTCATGCAACGTGATGATCTTAGGGATGCACTGGTCTTCCTTGACGGCCATTTCTCCGGTGGTGAAACAGCTCACGGCGATATGGCTGAGCCTGCTTGTGAGGAAATTGAAACCCTTGCCCGGTATCGTGACAAACTGGCAGGTTTTATCGTTGATGACTTTCGGCAGTTTGGTACACAATCTGGCTGGCCAACAAAAGCTTCGCTTCTCGCATCTTGTGAGAAGTTCTTCGGCGACGGTTGGCGCATTGTTGTTCACTTGGATCAGGTGTTGGTAAGTCGTAAGATGACCAAATAATTCATTTAACGGGATAGTGATAACACAGATTTCCAAAGGCACGTTGAATCTGTTTCTGACAAGCAACTATCTGTGGTCATTCTGACACAAAGCAGTCATCAACCTGATCACAGCCACCTCAGCTAAAGATCAAATGACCTAGCTAGTCGAGGTCATATCAACCCCACCCAGAAGCACAGGAAGATCACGCCGTTGTGCAGGCTGTGAATGGCGATGGCGGGATACAGGCTGCCACGCTGTTCGCGAATGAACGCCAGCGTGAAGCCGATGACCATCAGCACAGGCACGAAGAACAAGCCTTGCGGGTGGATCACAGCAAAGATGAGTGCAGTCAATACGCCCGAGGCCAGGAAACGCGAACGTTGACGCAAGTATGAAAGCAAAAACCCTCGGAAGAAGATCTCTTCCACGATCGGCGCCCACAGGCAGAGCATGGAGAAGAAGATCAGCAGGTTGAACGTGCTGTCTGAGTCGAAAGACTCGAGTATGGGGTGAGCCGGGCCTCCGCCGCCTTGCCCTTGCGTGAGGACGAATGTCACCCACGTGAAAATCATCACGCAGACGACCACCACGACTGCAAGGATGGGGAGCATGGCCAGGTAATAGCCCAACGAAACGAACAGGTTGGAGATGATCTTCTCCCCGCGCTGCAAGCCCAACTGTTTTTTCATTTCCTGCCAGCTCATGCCGCGCAGCAAAGGCCAACCCGCTGCCAGCAGACACAGCCAGGCCAAAGGCATCGCCCCGATTTCGCTAAGCCAATCCTGGGCGACCAGCCAACCTTGCAGCACTGAAAACCCGATGAAAAGCAGCATGAAACCCGCGAAAGCTTCCAGCCCAAGTGTTTGAAATCTCGCGTGACTTTGCCGGGGATGCAGCTTGATCTTCTGCCTCGATAATCGAATGATGAAAAAGATCAGCAAAACAAGCCCCGCAACAAACCCGAGCAGAATCGCGATGCCCAAAGCAAATAAAACGACGAACTTGAGCATGGCAGCGACATAGAGTGCATCGCGGACACCTTGCCCGGACTGTGAAGATTGGCTGAGCAGCAGCTTGCCGAACCAGCCGAACTCATCCTGCAAATCCGTCTGCAAATCCTTTGGAATCGCAGCATCATTTTCAATGAGCATGAACGTGCGTTCAAGCAGGTTGAGTTCTTTCTGGCTGATCTCAGCCATGTCGTGTTGCAGGCGCCAAGTGGCATCCTGCAGTTCAGCCCTGCCCGAGCCGATACCCTCCACTTCAGCCACCGCGATGATGTAAACCCCGTCGCGAGTCAAGGGGGGTGCAAACATGCTCAGGTTGCCCTGGCCATGCATGGTCAATTTGCCTTGGCCGGACAGGTACTCCATCATCAGATTCATCTGCACCTGCAAGCGAAGTTGCATCTGCATCACCTGCTTCAACCCGGCATCATCATTCGAATCAAGCTCATTAAGCCAGCGAATAAACACCATCGCCACGACCAGCAGCACAAGGGCAGCAATCACCGACCAAGCCCCCCATGCAACAATGGATTGCCCCGCCGTCGGACTGGCCTTTGCTGTTGTCCCGGGATCAAACCGTCGCGGCTCGATGATCGGCAGGTCACGCGTCGTGATGTTGGTTGGTTGCTCCATGATTGCTTTGCCAGCCGCGAATATCGCGGCCCCGTGTTTTACACCTTTCTGCGCAAGGCTTTGTCCTGCCGGTATGATAAGCCCGTATGAGTGTAAGAACTTTGCTAATCCGAACTGCTGGCACGAATTGCGACCGTGAGCTGGCCTTCGCCTTCGAGCAGGCAGGCAGTGTGACGGAACTGGTGCATGTCGATGCCTTGGTACGCGAGCCAGACAAGCTGCTGCTGGCGGACATCATCGCCTTGCCCGGCGGGTTCAGTTATGGGGATGACATTGCCGCCGGCCGCATCTTCGCCAACCGCATGAAAAGCCACTTGCTCGAAACTTTCCGCCAGGCCATCAGCAACGGCGTCCTGGTCATCGGCATCTGCAACGGCTTTCAGGTGCTGGTCAAGATGGGCCTGCTCCCGGCCATCACCCCCGAAACACTGGGCGAGCAAAGCTGCACACTGGCACACAATCACTCAGGCCGATTCATCGACCGCTGGGTCAGACTCCGCGTGCCAAACGATACCTGCTGTGTCTGGACGCAAGGCCTGACTGACCTCGAACTGCCCATCGCGCATGGCGAAGGAAGATTTGTCACACGTGATGGTGGCATCCTCGCCAAGCTCGACGAACAGGGGCAGATTGCTTTGCAGTATCACCCCAGTGACAACCCCAACGGCTCCGTCGCTGATATCGCTGGCATCTGCGACCCGACCGGGCAGGTGTTCGGCCTGATGCCTCATCCTGAACGCTTCATCGTCCGTACTCAACATCCTGCCTGGACGCGACGATCTGATGATGGTGAAGCAACTGCCGGGGCAAAGATCATTCAAAACGCGATAGATCACCAGGCCGTGAGAAAACAGGCTGCGGTGTGAGTGGGCCGTTCCTTTCATTGCCTTTCGTATTTTGATGCCTATCTGCACAGGCAATACGTTGATCCTGAAAAAATATCTGAAACCATACCCCTTGCTTGCCCATAACTGTGACGCTGCGTGATGTCGTAGCGCAGTAGCAAGCGCGACAGGCATGATGAATGTGCTCTACCCTTCAAACACAGGTGGTTCATCTTCCATGACCACGTCGAACCATTCCTCGATGACAGCCTGCTTTTCAATGAAGACGCGAATCGTCCATCGACCGACCTTGTCTGCCAGTGGTTCCCAGAGGGTGTCGCCGACAAACATGCGATATTCATTGGCATCAATGAAAAACTCACCTTCAAAGGTAGGAACAGTCTCGCCCTTTTCATCAACGAAGGATGGATGTTCGATGGTGAAGGCAAGGGTCAGCCCTCGACCGCCACGTACTTCAATGATACAGCCGAACTCACTGTCAAGTGATGCCGGGACGGAACGCGTCGCTTCAATCAGTCTTGGCAAGTCTTCCCCTGCGCGATGGAAAGGCGTGTACAAGCCACGGCTGATGAGTTTGATGTCAGGGGTTTTGCGAGGCATATGCTGAGTATAAATCACTTCTGGCGAAGAGGCATAAGAAACCATTAAGCCTATAAGAAGCATCTTGATGAATTGTGGTTTGTAACAGGAAGGTAACGACCAGCTTAATATGGGTTCGAATAGAAAACGCGCTGGTACAATTCTTTCATTGCGGTGGCCACATTCAAACACATTGGACTAGCCATGAGATACATCCTTCTGCTGGGATTCAGTCTTGTAAGTATTGCTGTCACTTTTGGCTGCAAAGACAATGTAAGGGAAACAGAATTCTCTGACATGAATCAGCACAACAGCGGTTCTGCCCGAGTCATCGCTGATGCAGCGAAGCCAGTGGCAACAGAGCATTTTAATTTGCTTACGCAAGTGCAAAACCATGGCTTGGCTTTCGCAGAACGCGATGGCAAGTTGGCGATTTCTGGTGTGGTGACCAGCTTGAGATGGGAAAAGTACGAGCCAACTGTGTTTCAAGCTGGGGATGACCTTTACGTCGTTGGTTCGCAGTTTGGTCGCGAGGGTGACCTGATCTTGTGGGATGCGCAATCTAAACGTCATCACCCCTTGTCCGGAAAATCATTTCCCGTGGGCAAAACTCCACGATATCTCATCATCGAAGATGCTCAGGGTTCGTCGATCATTTCCACGATCAATCCGCGAACCAGGCAGCTTGAAGAACTCTGGCGCATGTCCGATAGGCCACAGTTGCATTTTTATGAGGGAACAATGCAGCCATCGCTTTCTTTGATCGTCCGTCCGATCGGCATGGACCAAGAAACGATATACTTTATTATTGTCGATGCACGAGCCACACGCCCCTTTGCCACCAACGCTCAAGCATGCCATCTTCTTATGCTCCATCCCGAAGAACCTGCAAAGTTACGCAGAATTCCGCGAAGTTACTATATCAATGGTCATAATACGGTTCGAGAGGGCCGCCTACTCCTGTCACGGTTAGTAGTATGGTCAACTTCCCCCAGCACGTACGGTCAGGCTTCCACGTTGCCATACGGATACGGTAATGCTCCCACGTGGCCACCTGTCTACGAAGTTTCGTATTGGGATATCGCAACAAACAAAATTGAAAGGCTTGGTGGAATTGAGGGTTATTGGGATGCATATATCGGAGGATATAATTTATATCGCATCACCATTCATCTCGAATGGGTTGAGGAGTCACGATTCAGTGAAGCTGTCGCTGAACAGGAGCGACGGTACCCGCTGCACCTGACCAGTTATGTCGTTGAAGAAACGCTGCAACTTTATCCCATGCCCTTGAAGCATTGGCCTCGCGAGGCAAGAGATGCAATCTTACATCCTGAATCGAAGTATGAGCTTCTAAACTTGCAAACTCAATCCCAATTCGGCTGGTGAAGTTCGGTACATTGTCATATGTATGGTGATATATGTTCGCAGGTAAAGAATAGTTTATCGTGTTTTATGAATAAAAGGCGACCACTCAGGCCGCCTTCGTTCCTTCTTAATCAAGTGGCTGCACGAAATAGCTTACCCTTGGATCGGCTTGCTTCGGCTGGTGGCTTCGGGGATGGGTTGGCCCAGCAGTTCCAGCTTCTTGCTGAGTGTGTCGCTCATCTGCGCCAGCGTGGTTTCCTGGAGGAACTGCTTGAGTTGGCCGCGCAAGGGTTCCCATTCATCATGCTGCGGGCAAGGCTGGGTGCTGTCACATTGAGCCATGCCGATGACGCATTGGTCCAGGCGTGTCACGCCGTCAATCGCTTCGACGATGTCATAGATGGTGGTCTGGTCGGCAGGCTTAGCCAGCGCGAAGCCACCACCACGTCCCTTGGCACTGATCAATAGTCCCTTGCGCACCAGGTCCTGAAAGATCTTGGCGACAAAATGGCGGGGCAGATCAGTCCCTTCACAGAGTTCATCCAGCAGCACGTAGCCTTCCGGCCTCATCATGGTCAAGCGGCTCATGGCACGAATTGCATAGGCACAGGCATTGGAGTAGATCATGGTTCGTCCGTCTTATGTTTGGGTTCAAGGAAATGTCGCTCAGCAGATCACCCAATCACCACTGACGATCATTTCATATTTAACTCTTGAAAGTGTACCTATTCCATCTCGAAAAGCAAATAAAAAGTCTTTAGTTCCCCTATCGGTGATTTTGAGGCTTCGCGCTCGGATTTTCAGCCTACAGCAGGTAGAATCTGGATATACCGCAAATCTGACAGGAGGCTGATGCCTCCAACGTCTTTACTTGGATGGAGTTACGTCTGAAGAACCCACAGGACCAGGAAGAAGCCTTGGTCGAGGCCTTGCTCGCTGGGGATGAAGGTGCGCTCAACGAGTTGATGCAGCTTCATGATGCCTGGGTGAGGTCAGCGGTATTCTCCGTGCTGGGCAAGCCTGACGAGATTGATGATGTGGTGCAGCAGGTCTGGCTGCGCGTCTGGCAGCGGAAAGACACGCTTGACGATGTAAGCCGCTGGCGGTATTGGCTTTATCGCATGGCTAAGAATGCTGCGATCGATGCCGGCCGCAAGAAAACCCGCCGTCGCTCTGCCTGGAAACGCCTGGTGCGTTTGACCGGCCCACAGGCAGGCACACTCCCTGCACAAGCCGAGCAGCAGATGATGCTGAACGAGCAGCAGGGGCAGGTGATGGACGCCATCGCTGGCCTGCCTGAGATTTACCGCGAGCCTTTTGTGCTGCGGCATTTGCAGGATTTGAGCTATCGCGAGATCGCTGAAATGATGGGATTGCCCGTTGACACCGTGGAAACTCGGCTGGTCCGGGCCCGACGATTGTTACGTCAGTCTTTGAAGCACTTGAAGGATGGCTGACGTCTTAGCCATGTTGGTGATGTTCAGAAGCATCGCCCGACACAGGAAATGGACATGATACCGCAGTCACAGGAACAACTTGAACGCGAGATCGTCCGCATGCTCGACAACGAGCTGAGCAAGGATGAGGAAGCTTCGCTGTTGCGTGAAGTTCTGCGTGATCCTCAGGCCCACGCCATCATGTCGGATTACCGCCGCAACGATGAGCTTGCCCGTGAAGCTTTGCAGGCCAGTCTGTTTGGGAATCCTTCGTCTCAAGTTGCCCGGCAATCAGCTTCGGCTGTTGGCGCGACGCGCCCTGTGAGTCGCGATGTGCTCTGGTCATTCAAGCGAGTGGCGGAAGTCGCAGCCGTGGCATGTGCCGCATTGGTCGTGGGTGCCGTGGCGATTGTCACTCTCAATCAGAACCTGGCCACGCAAACCAACCCCGGCCAGTCTCTGGCGGATCAGACCACGCCTGACAAGATCACCCCGGATTCGTCGTTGACTTCGCGCAAGACAACATCTGACCCATCCAACGTGATGGCCCTGGCTGCCTCGGGTGATGAATCAAGCCTTACCTCCAGCCGGGTCTCAGCTTCAACGGATGTGGATGAGCCAGCCTATATCGGCATACTCGATTCGCAGAGCAACACGCTTTTCCTGATCGCGGATTCCCCTGACGATTCACAGGAGCCGTTGGTCGTTGAAGAGTTCTAGCATGAAAAATCATGCAGACCCTATCAATCTGATCGCAAGAAGATTTATCCCCGGCCTGAACTTCGCCATGCCTCAAGCGAACCGATACAACTTCAACTTTCGGCCATCGCGCTTCAGGTTTGGCGTCATCGCAAGTTTGCTGGTGTGTCTGTTTCTATTCACGATGACCAACCCATGCCTGGCTGATGAAGCGCCTGAACAGATCGCAGAGCAGGCAGACGTAACCCAACCTCAAAAGCCTGATACACAAGCGACGAAAAAATCCAGCGAGGCATCTTCATCAGACACCAAGCAGGAAGAGCAGGAAGAAAAAGCGCGACCGATCTGGCTGGGGCTTCGCCTTGCTGCCATCGATGGGGAGTTGGCGAAAAAGCATGGCCTGAACGATGACCCGAAAGACAACATTCCCAGCCAAGGCCTGCTCGTGCGCAACGTCGCCAAGGACAGCCCCTCCGAGAAAGCTGGCCTGCAAGCCGGTGACATTCTCCTGCGTTGGAATGACTCGGCCTTGTCTTCGCTCGATGACCTGCGCGATGTCCTGACTGATGCCTCGCCCGGCCAATCTGTGCAGGTCGAATCACTCAGGCTTGGCAAAGTGCAGACGTTGGACATGACCCTGCGCGCAAGACCTGCCAAATCAAAGCTTGCCTGGCAATCGCCTAACGTGCGCGGCGTTTATGTTCAGGATGAAGATGGCAAGTGGTCGCTGAAGCCTTTGTCCGAAGTCAGTCAGGCTGAACAAGTCATCAACGCGCAGAACGTGGCCGAGGGACATACGCATACGCAGGTCTGGGTCGGGGCGACAGGCGTGGCTTCCTTCCGCGTGATTCATGAAGCGGACGGGCAGCGCACGGAAGTCGGCCCGACAGAGACAGGCCAGTATGAAGTCATCCGCACGCGTCAAGCAGGGGAGAAGCCCGGCAAACAGGTGCGCGAAGTTTATGAAGACGCTGAGGCGCTGAAAGAAGCAGATCCATCAGCGTATGAACTGCTCAGCAGCCGGCGGTTTGATGTTCAGGTTTCTCAGCCAGCGGGGTTGACACCCGAGCAGGCCAAAGATTTTGAGGCTCAACTCAGGCAATTACAGAATCACCTCAACGATTTATCTGCCTCGGGGAAAGCCGACCCGAAGTTGCAGGCGCTACTGCGACGGGCGATGGGACAGTTGGAAATTCAAAGGCAGGCCGCCATCACGGGCAAGAGTATCGACCAGTTGAAACTTGAGTTGGAGACGACGAAAAAGCAAATTCGTGAGTTGCAGGATCAGAACAAAGCCGCGTATGAATTTACCTTTGATGCGGATGGGCGAATCACCGTGGTGCGCACCAAGGGCAAGGACAGTCTGACTCGCATGTTCGATGATGAGGCCGCGCTGGAAAAGGGTTGGCGAGTAGCTTACAAGCGTTATCGTGAATTGCTGGATGAAGAGTGATGCAGCCGCTGTGACTAAATGGATGAACCATTACTCATTACTTTTGTGGAGCATCAGGATCGCTGACTTTGCCTTCACTGTTAACTTTATTCAGCCAAGCGTCATATGCTTTCTGGGTTTCATGTATCTTCTCAAGATCGTCTATTAAAATCTCCCATCTGTTCTTGGCACGTAACTCATCCGGAGTGAGTTCCTGATCACCGCCCATCGTCTGCATACGGGAGCGATACTTGTTCACAGCCGAGTAAGCCTGCAGCCCCATGTCTGTCAATATCGAAGTGATGACGTCCGTCTGTGATGGATACTCCAATGCAACTTCAACCAAAGCTTCTGCCCCAGGATCACCCAAATTGGCGAGCAGCGCGTAATCAGCATAAGTTTGGTTATAGCGAGCGCCATTTCTTAGATCCTGCAAAATGCGGTGCTTGACAATCTGCACAGATGACGCATCGGCCAAGCCGTGCTCGCCTAGGAACTTTGCTGCTAACTTTCTCACGTTCAGATCTTCAGATGCGAGCAATGCACTCACTTTTTGCGACACAAGAGCCGATGAACTGGCCATACGGTCCAGCGCCTGAATTACCTCCTTCTGGTCCTGAGAGGTTCGACCGTCAAGATAAGCAAGGACGACTCCCACCGCTTGCGGTGAACTCGATCCAATCATCCCCAAAGCCCATACAGCTTTCCGCCGAACACTGACCGAAGAATCATTGCGTATCACCGAAATCAACTCAGGCTCCGCACTCTGCGCCGATGGGCCAATTCGACCAATCGTGGCAATGATCATGAATCGGTCAGGATACTCTCGCTCGCGTAATTTCTCCCGAAAGAAAGGCAGCAACTGTTCAGCGTCACGATCAAATTCATTCAGTGCTTTATAGGCATCACGATAGTCAGCCTCAAGATATTTTTGCAAGACGGGCAGAATCGGGGGGCCCATCCATTTCATATCCAAAAGTAACTCAATAGACGCGCTTTTGTTTGCCAGCCCTATGGGCGAATCAATAACATCCAAAAGGACTCTGGCTGCTTGAATTTGTTGCTCCGATGGCTCACGACCCCCCACACTTAAAGCATCGCCACCTGCCAAACTCCGATAAACAATAGTCGCAGGCCCTTGCTCCGCAGTCTGAACCCATTCAAGCGCGGCCATCACGTTTTCTGGATGCCTGTTGGTGTATAGTTCAACAAGCCCCCACAACGTGCGCTGGTCCCCGCTTAGAATGTTGTCCTGCTTCAGCAGCGGTGCAATCTTATCCGCGATGAGTGGATAAGGACTCTGTCCAACCTTATCGATGTGCTGAAGAATTGCTCTGTCATCTACGAAACTCCACTTTGATCGTTTTTTTGGATCAGGTGTCGCATACAAAGCAATAATCTGAGGCAGGTAAGGCTTTACTCTTGCCCCTTGACACAGAAAGTGCTTAATCGCCAGATGTCGGTGTTCGGAGCCTTGGCAAAGAAGTATTTTTTCGTTCAGCAAGGGGATGGTCTCATCTGAGAAAGCAGGCGAATCGACTGAATTCTCCCGAGCCCAGCTTTCCATACAAAGAAAAGCCACCTCCAACGCTTTCACTTCATCAGTATTGATGAGTTGATGCCAATGCTCCTGCTGAAGGGGCATTTTTCGCACAATCGGCATCCATACGAAGTGCAGAGTATTAGAGTTTTGACGGTGAGAATCTATCGCCATGCGTAAGACAGGCTCAATCGCCGGTTCACCGGTAGCAACAAAGTAGTCTGTGAAGAGCTTGCCTGACCGACTACCCCCAGGTGTGCCTGGCTTTGTTAACGCAATGACGTCCGGTAGTAGCGCGGCTCTCACGTGCTGAGGAGCTTTGGTCAGACCTGCCGCAAACTTACTCACAGTCCCGCTACTTACATCTTCTTGTCCTTGCAACCAATTCATTGCAGCCCGACATGCGGCCTTGGAGTGGGGCATCATATCACTGAACTGCGATAATGCTGTCCTACGATAATAAGAGGTTTCATCATCCTTCGTCACCCCCAGCAAATCAAAGAACGGCCCGTACTCACCATATGCCGCCAAGGAGGTTACTGCTGTCCACTTCATCGCTTTAGAGTTCGATTCCACGCTCTTAAGGAATGGGAGAATATCTTTCTCAGCAGCTGTGGCCGTGATAGCTTGCAAAAGATCAGGTGTCGGTCTTTGCTTCCACAGTTCCAACAACTGTGGGTGGACCCGGCGAACCTCAGGTCCCCACTGACGGATTGCTATAAGAAGGTGCTTCGCGGTGTCGGACACCCTCTCATTAGGATTAGCTTCAAGCTTGTCAAACTCATTGGCGAGTTTGGCCATGACCGCATCAGCCAATGCCGATGCTTCAAAATTGTTGTCTGCAATAATCCTTGCAGTATCATCATCGTAGATAAGAGTGTCCAATAGTTGGACCAGATTTCGCACCAACTGCTCTTGATCGTCGGGAGCGGTCGTATGGGTCATTACTCGAATCGCAGCCTCGCTTACGGTGTTGGATCTTACAGTGATCTGGCCCATCGCCAAATCGCGAGCAACAGGATAGATTCTGTCATGCAACTCAGTAATGGATTGATCCTCGACCATCTGTTCAAGCAGCGAGAGTGACCGACCTTGAATCGCCAAGTCACCCTCCCGCAAAATCTGGATCAAGGTAGGGGCCAGGCTTCTCGCATCCACCTCTAGTGCAGCAATGATATTAAGAACGCCGTTTTTCAGTTGAGGATCGTAAGCAGAATGCTTCAATATACGATCCGCTTCTTCAATCAATGTTTCTGCATCAGATGCTTGCACATAAGCTCTGGTTAAAACAGACAAGCCATTCTTGGTTTGCCACAGGCTGCTGTATTGATCTCTGTAGCCCACACGCTCAGCGATATCCGCCAAAGCCTCCGGCCCGAGCTCTGCCAGATTCTTGCCGTAGTACACATGCGGCTCTTCCCCGCGCCACGCAGACAGTGGCTCCCACTCCTTGAGAATTATCTCAGACTCGCTTGGTTGTTCTGCTGATTGATCTTGCGTTGCGTCCTGAGATTCGGAACCAGTGTTGTCATCGCTTGGTGCTTGTTTGCCACACGCGGCCACCAACAGAAACATGAAAAGCATGAAAAACGTGCCAAGGCAGCGCAATGAATTGCAGCGGAATGAACGTGTCATCTTCATAACCCAAATGGAAAAGAGTGAATTGCGTGCATCTTCAAGGAAAAAGAGAGAGTTGTCGAGTATGGGTGACGCGATGTTGCAAGTCCCAACAAGAAAACCCAGGGCAAACGCATGTGGCCTGTAGGATGGGTTAGGCGAGTCTTCGAGCCGTAACCCATCACCGGCGTATGTTTGGTCAAGGGCTTCATTGATGGGTTACGCTCCGCCAAGAGGCTTCGCTAACCCATCCTACCTCCGACGCTAAGCGCAATTTTGCTCCTGAATCCCGTACATGCGTTCGCCCTGCAAGAAAACCCCGTAGGGTTGACTACCGTTCGCCCTGTCTCAGCACCAGATGATCGCGATGGATCACTTCGTGGTAACTGACAGGCCCGACTACTTCGCTAAAGCGGTCGCTGTGTAACCCCTTGACACGGGAAAGTTCATCGCAGGATAGATTCACCAGGCCTCGCCCGATCTCCTCACCGTTGGTTTTCACGACCGCCACGATATCCCCCGCGATGAAGTTGCCTGAGCATGCCGTGACACCGATCGCCAACAGACTGCTGCCTTTGCTCGTCAGCGCGCGGGCCGCCCCGTCATCGACCGTGATCTTTCCCGCAGGCCGGGCGCTCATGCCGATCCATCGCTGTCGGCTGTCCAATTTCTTTTCCGCAGGCAGAAACAAGCTGCCGATGCGTTCACCCGTCAGAATGTGCTGCAAAACATCGGGCGTGCGCCCGTTGGCGATGACCGCGATCTCCCCCGCCTCGGTCACGCGACGAGCAGCTTCAACTTTACTTTGCAGGCCACCCGTCCCGCGTGCGGATTTCTCCTGCTTGTCCAGCTTCAGGGCATCAGCCGGGGATTGAAAACCATCGACCACCTTGCCCGTTTCATCCATCACCCCATCCACGACACTGAGCAGGATGAGCAAGTCGGCCCGCAGCAGGTTCGTGACCAGCGAAGCCAGCACATCATTATCGCCGAAGCGGATTTCATCGACCGCCACGGAATCGTTCTCGTTGATGACAGGCATGCAGTGGGCTGCGTGCAAGCAAGCGATGCAGTTGCGTATATTCAAAAAACGCTGGCGGTCGTCGATGTCGCTTTGGGTGAGCAGCAGTTGCCCGACTTCGACGCCGTGGCGAATGAACGCGGCATGCATCGCCATCATGAGTCCGCGCTGGCCGACGGCGGCAGCCGCCTGCAACTCCGCGATATCGGTTGGCCGGGTGGTGTAACCCATCTGTGCCAGCCCTGCGCCGATGGCGCCGCTGCTGACCAGTGTGACTTCGATGTTGCGCTCGCGCAACACCTGCACCTGGTCGGCCATGCTGTTGAGATAGTCGATGTCGATGCTGCCATCGGCGCGTGTGATCAGTTGCGTGCCGAGTTTCACCACGACACGTTTGACTTTGGGCAGCAGTTGTTGGCGGACAGCTTGGTCAGGCATGGCAAGAGTTTATTCGATTTTGTTCTGATGAGGTGAACGATCTTTGGTGGCGCGGGCGTCCCGTCCGTGATTAAATTCACTCGTAATGACAGGCGAGTCCTTCGACAATGCTCAGGATGACTGCCTGCCCCACCAAGTGATTAAGAGCACGAATCGATGATTCATGGTCATAGCTGCGCCAGTGACCATGGCACCCGGCTTTTTTCATGGCATGACCACCGAAAAAAAGCCCGGCCAAAGACCGGGCTCGTTTGCTTCTAAATCAGGCTTTCACTGCAGAATCATTTTCAGACGTTCATCCGCGACAACGGCGAACCATCACCAAGCCACACAAACCAAGCAGCGCGATCGAGGCTGGCTCGGGGATCACCGCCTCAACCGTAAAGTCTTCAAGCTTTCGCATCCACATACGGTCGCCAGTGAAGTCGTCATTCTCCCAATAGATGCCGAAACCATCCATGCCGATGCCGTTTAACGCAGCCGTGGTCGTGGCATAAGTCGCGGTATCCTGATCGAAGTTGATCTCAGTCGCAGCGTCATGTTGTTGCCAGGTTTCAGCTGCGAGTTCCGCCGTATCCAATATCCGTCCATCAGGACTGTTACTAATGGTGCTTTGTGATAAGTACATGTTGCCATCGGCACCGAAGATAGCCCAGCGTACGGTCACGCGCTCATTACCTGACCAGACTCCCCCTTCGAGGCCATCTTCCAGTGAACCGATGCCCATGAAGTTGGCATTGTCATCGGTCACACTGTCGAGATTGAAAGTGACTGAACTCACGGTCTTGAAAAATAACAGGCCATGCATTCGGGCCGGGCTGTCAACATTCGTCTGAACACGGAAATTCAAGGGATTGGAATCCTCCGAGCTCAAGTTCGCGTCCGTGGAGTTCAACTCCTGAACCCGAACCCCGCCATAAATCGTCGGGCCGGTGTAATCGCCAGGCGTCGGCATCGGGTTGGCAGTTTCAAACGGGTGCCCGGCGAGGAAGCCGGACACATCATCATCCAAGCCGTCGCCGTCCAGATTGACAACGTTGTCTGGCGTGCCATCACTGAAGTTACCGCCGTTTTGAATGTCCGAGTCATAACTGACCACAATTCCCGCAAAAGCAGGAACAGCCAAACCACTTGCAGCTAAAGCCGCTAAAACACTGAACTTACGCATTTTTCGCATCTCCTTATATCTATCGTGTCAAAATTGCCAGAATCGACCTGAAAAAGAAAGGAGGCCGATTCACTCTTCTCAAGGTCCAAAGCATACCGCTAAACTACAGTGATTGCAAGAATAAAAACCCGAAATCACGGAAATTTCTCTTACCCAATCATCGTCTTGCGACAATCGTGTTCAGACACCAGTCGCAATATCAATCACATGAAAAGATTGATTCCAAAGGTCCCGTGTTCTCTGCAGCAAACCCATTCAGGCAAAAGACAGACGACCTTTCGGCGAAGGAATCGGCCGGCCCAGCGCCTTGGCAGTCTCAATCCATTCAGCAGCAATGACTTCCACCGCTTTCAACGCATCTTGCTTGGTCGGCCCATCCGCAGCGCATCCCGGCAATTCAGGCACCTCTGCGATAAATGCCTGGTCGTCTTCACTCCAATAAATGATGACCTCATACTTCATTCAGGTAAGTCCAGTTTGTACTTTGTAATGATACCACGCACTTGCTTCACTTGATAGGGTTTCGCTCAGGGTGAAGACATTTACTGTTCATCGCCGCCGGTGAGGGTGCGGACGAGGTAG
>CAZJJN010000058.1:0-15115 GCA_964546335.1 uncultured Phycisphaeraceae bacterium | reverse complement strand
CCGCTCCCTCACGGTCGCGGCTCGTGGGGACAGAGGGGAGTCCGCTCCCTCACGGTCGCGGCTCGTGGGCAAATGGCAGGCGAGATGCCAGCCCCACCGGGGGAGAAGAACTTGGTGCAGGCACCAAGGCTACCAGGCAGGCTTTGACACCCGCCCCATCGGGGACAAGCCCCACCTTTCGGCCTGAAACGATACACTGAACAACATGAATGCATCCGCCCAGCAGGCAGACAAGCCGGTCGATCAGACCATCAAAGAGACGTTCGAGTCGATCATCATCGCCTTCATCCTGGCGTTCGTGTTTCGCGCGTTCGTCGTGGAAGCGTTTCAGATTCCCAGCGGGTCGATGGCCCCGACGCTCCTCGGCCGACACCTCGAAATCGTTGATGTCGAAACAGGCTACCGGTTCCCGATTGATTCAGCCCAGCCTGACAACGTCGGCGCAGTGCCGGCACTCTCAGAAAAACTGCGTATCTACAGCCCGATGTCCATGCAGGATGTCGCTCCCAACAAGCCGCAACGCATACGAGGTGGCGACCGCATCCTTGTACACAAGTACATCTACTCACTGCCCGGCGGTATCGCTTCGCCGCGACGGTGGGACGTCATCGTCTTCAAGAATCCGACCGAACCCTACCAGAACTTCATCAAGCGCCTGACGGGCCTGCCCGGTGAAACGCTGGCCATCATCGAAGGTGATCTTTACGTCAAACCTGCAGATGACAACGCGTGGCAGATCGCGCGCAAGACAGACCCCTCGACGAACCCGAACTGGGAGAAGATCCAGCGTGCCCTTTGGCAGCCGATCCACGACAGCGACTACCTGCCGGTGTATGACACTGACCCGCATGTGCCTTGGAACAGCCGATCTCTTCCCCCGGTTGGCAGTTGGACTTTCGATGGCGGGCGAGGCTACCGCCATGAGTCTGATGGAAAGGGGAAAATCTTCTTCGACTTCTCCCGCTATCAACGATGGGCATTGCCTTGGTACACCTACAACCAAGTCTATTTGAATCCTGTCCCAGCTCAGGAACTGCACCCGATCTCGGATTACCGGTTGGCTCTGGTGGCCAGGCCTGCGAATGACAACTTTTCGCTTGTTTTGCATGGCAGTATTCGCGCCACCAACCAGCCCAAACTCTCCCCACTCGACCTTACCATCAGCCAAGGCAAAGCCCAACTGACCATCGAAGATGCGGGTATTTCCACCTCGGCGGATGTGACAGATTGGCAACAAGGCAAGGCCGTCGAAGTCGAGTTATGGGTGGTCGATCAGGTAGTGCTGGTGTGGATGAATGGCCGCGTCGTTCTGCGTCAGGCGATTGACTTACCTGTCCATCCGGACAGTCCTGGCGCTAAGGAAAAGGGTTCGGTCTGGAACCGAGTGCCGCTGCCCAACAACAAGGTGCCCAAGCTGGCTATCGAAGTAGAAGGGCAGGCTGAACTGTTCAACATCCGCGTGGATCGTGACATTTATTATCTTTCAAATCAGGTGGCACCGGATGGCCGGCGTTTTGCTGAGAATCAGAATCTCAATCCGTATCGTGGCTGCATCGCCAAGGACGTGCGCGATGACAAGGTTTATATCGAAGCCAACCCCGTCACACTTGATCCGGGTACGTACTTCGCCATGGGTGACAACAGCCCGTTATCCAGTGATGGACGAATGTGGCAGCATGTGAACCCATGGATTCACCAGATGTATCTGCATGACAAGAAACAATTCATGGGGGTCGTGCCCGAGGAACTGTTGATCGGCAGAGCGTTCTTTGTGTACTACCCGGCGCCGTATGGCCTGAACGATCAGTCGTTCGGTTTCATTCCGAACTTCGGCCAGATGCGCGTGATCCACTGAAACCAACTCACATTCTCTCAAAACTTCGCAGTCAAGGGATTCAATATGAGCAGCGTCCTGAACCGAGAACTCTTCCTCGTCAAGGAACATGTCGGCATGTTCAAAGCCTCGAACCAGTTCGATATTTTCGATCCTGACTCGGGTGAGAAAATCATGGAATGCCGAGAGCCTAACATTGGGTTCGTCACCAAGCTATTCCGTTTCACGGATTACAAGACCATGACGCCGTTCGATGTGCAGGTCACTGACACCGCAGGCAATCTGGTCACTCAAGTGAAACGTGGCGTCGCTTTCTTCCGCTCCAACATCGAAGTACTTGATGATGAGGGGGCTTATCTTGGTACTTTCCGTCAGAAGATGATCTCCATCGGCGGGGCATTCATGATTCTCGACGATCAGGGGCAGACGATGTGTCGTCTTAAAGGGAAATGGACCGGCTGGGAGTTTCGTTTTCTGGATGCGGATGGGGATACTGAGTTTGCCAAGGTCAGCAAGAAATGGGCCGGTCTTGGCAAGGAAATGTTCACCTCCGCAGATAATTACATCCTCCAGATTCATGACAATGTGCCCTACGATCATCCGATGCGCTGCCTGATTCTCGCGGCCATCATGTGTATCGACTTTGTTTATAAGGAACGATAAAGCTCATGTGCTGCTGCTACAGCTTTGAAGTGGAACCTGCATTGATTGCCTGGCACTTCGGGCTGGAGGTCGTGCCCGAGTATGTCGCCCGGTACAAGATCGTTCCTTCGCAGCCGATCGGTATCATCGTCCGCAAACATGCATCGAGCATGAAGGAGTTTACGCATGTGCTGTGGGGCCTGGTGCCTGCGTGGGCAGATGACCCCGCCATCGGCAGGAAGATACTGAATGCTCGCTGCGAATCTGCAGCGGAGAAACCAGCTTTCAAGTCGGCCATGAAGTACCGACGGTGCATCATCCCGGCTACGGGGTTTTACGAGTGGCGCAAGACGGGCAAACACCGCCAGCCTTTCTTCATCCATCGACAGGACAAGCAGCCTCTGGCCTTGGCTGCGCTCTGGGAACATTGGCAATCACCGGACGGCAGCGAATTGGAAACCACAGCCATCTTGACCTGCGAGGCGAATGACATGATGGCTCAAGTGCATGACCGCATGCCTGTCATTCTTGAGTCGGAGGATTACGACCGCTGGCTTGATCCTGACGTGCAGGATGTTTCACATGTCGCTGATCTGATGCGCCCGGCTGAAGAGCAGACGCTGACGATGTATTCCGTCAGTACGCTGGTGAATCAGCGTGGCGTGGACTCGCCTCAGTGCATGAAGCCGAAGGAACCGGAGACGTTGTTTTGATTGAAGTTAAATTTGATAATCTTCAAGAAGCTTTTGAAAGAAGGCGATGACCTGCTCTTTACGGATCTGCCCCGAAGCGACCCCCAAACTCAAGGCTTCGACTTCATTCATGTCCCAATCAATCTCGTCTATACCATTCAATCCCAGGAAAACTAACGCAGCATGCACCCCTGTACGCTTGTTGCCATCGGCGAAGCCATGGTTGAGCGTTAGATGATAAAGATAAGCTGCTGCCATGGATGCCAGATCAGGATGAAGATAATTGCCAGCAAACATCTGCCTTGGCTGTGCAATGGCAGACTCAACCAATCCCATGTTCAGCACTGCCGGATCACCACCAAAATGGTCAACCTGATAAGCATGAATCTCAAGGACTTCCTCAAGCCTAAGGAAAACCGGCTCGTCAAACTTTTCAAACTGTGACATCACTTCTACTCAGCTAGTCGCCGAAACAGTTTTTCATTTTTCTTGCCGGTTTTCTCCACGACTTCCTTAAAGCGTGCTTGACGCTCCTTCTCCGTCAATGGTTCAACAATGAGACGTTGCCCCTCGACTGTCAATCGAACCTCGGAGTTTTCATCAAGGTTTAGTAGTTCCATGATTGATCGATTGATAATCAGAGTGGAAGAATTGCCTTGTTTGGATAATTTCTTAATCAAGCCAAGTCTCCTTGTATTGCACGGTATTGCGTGATTAAAACATTGATACGTACGTCTATTGTACGTACCAAATCGGCAAATATCTACAGGAACTTCATCAACATGAAGTGATTTTCTTAGAAGGAAGTATGAAAAAGCAGAATACTCACTTCACAATCTGATCGACCAGTTCTTCCGTCGGCCGAAGCAGAGCACCTGCTGCCCGAGAAGCAGCTTGGGCAAGTTCATTGCTGGCCCGTCGGTCGCTGTTGTTGCGAAGTACATCCAAGGCTTTCTTGAGTTGCATGTCCGTCAGTTGCACGCCGTGATAGTTGGCTGAATCCGCCAGGCTGTTCAGCAGTGCTGCTTGCAGGCCGATACTGCTGCGTGCTTTACGCTCCCCAGCCACTGCCGCGCTGGCAATCGCCTGCTGAGCTTCTGCTTCAGGCAGCAAAGCCAGGACACCAGCCGCTGCCTTGACCACTTCTTCACGGTCATCGAGCAGGATAGTCTGGATCAATGTGGCCTGAGTTTCCTTGACATTGAAGACCGTCGCGCCGTTGGCAGCCATGTCATGCAGAATGCCAAGTGCCCGCAAGGCATAAGCCTCTGCTTCAGCGTCTTCAAGCTTGCCGGTCGCATCCATCGCCAAGGCATCATTCAATCGCTTGGCCAAGTCCTCCATTGAGCCTGCGGTCAGCAATCGACTGTTCTCCAGATAGAGTTTGCGAATCTCTGCCGCATCAACACTGCCCAGCATGCCGATCACAGGCACCGCAGCCAGACGGTAATCGCTGATCGTCACATCAAAAGCAGCCGCCACGTTCGACACAGGCCCGTCCACGATCACGACATCCACACCGGATAAATCTTCAACCTTGGAGAGCACATCCGCGAATCGATTGCCCCGCAGGACATTCAAACCCGCCTGATCGACGGCACCAGCCAGTTCGTTCAACCGATCTGCATCTGCTGCCAGCACGATGGCATTGGGCTTACCCCCCTGCCGGACGGCTTCTGCCAGCACCGGGACAACGCGACGATCGCCAGCAAAGCTTTCCTGAGGTCGGGCATTCGAAAAAGCAAAAGCTGCTTCAATTCGCAGACGACGATTCGGGTGCATCAGTGACTTGATCACCGGGCGATTGCCTTCAGCCGTGCCCAGCAGAACTTCGATGCCGCCGGTATCCGCCAATGCAGCCAAGGCTGCCCGGGCCAGTTCAATGTCGCCATCAACCAGTCCCTGCTCCAGAACATCTTCCTGTCGCTCGGCACCGGCCATCTTCAAGTAGAAGTGTGCATTGCGTGCCAGACGATAGCTTTCATCTTTTTCCCCCTCTGGCAGGCGTTGCTCGCGACGGACGTTGGCCATCAGATGCAAAGCCAAAGCCTGGTCAAGTGAAGCATCCAGAATCAATGAATGACGGGCTGCCTCCATCGCTCGGACGTCAGCATGTATCTCACTGGGCACAGGTAGCGGAATCAGGCCGACGTTGCGGTCATACTGCCAGACGATGCCACGATCCAACTCTTGGTCGTATCCCAACAGACGCTTATCTTGTGTGCCGAAACGGTAGTGCTGCTGGCCAGCCATAAGGAATAGTTGAGCAGCCGACACTTCTTCACCGAGCCGCACCTGCTTGGCCAGCAGGTCATACGCGACCTGGGCACGGGCGCGAGCATCCACAGCCGTGTCTTCAGCTTCAATCACTTTCTTCAGATAAGGCAATGCTGAGGGGTACCCCAACTCAGCCAGAATCTGAGCGACCGTGCCCTGAGGCAAAGTTTCCAACTCAGGCAGCGCGACAGACAACGGGTAAACCGCATCTCGCCCGACATCCTGAAAGGCCTGCATCAGGTAAGGATGCAACGCAGCCCGGTCACGATCCTTAATGGCTTCAAGCATCTGTGGCACAGCAAACTGGCCAGCCTCTTTCAGCATCTTGCGGGCGTTGAAGTTTGGCCGACTGCCATCATCCAGTTGATCAATAGCCGTCGCGATGCGGTCAGCATTCCGCGCCCGGGCCAACAAAGCTGACTCAACGCGCTTGGCTACCTGATCTGCGACATCTTCTAGCGCGTCCATGCCACGGGCACGCGTGATCGTCGCCTGCCAGTTGTTACGGTAGCTCTTGCTGGCTTCCACGATGTCCAGCAGTTGGCTGTCGTTGACCTGTCGGCTGAGAGATTCCCAGGAAGTCTGAGCCATCTCAGGCCTTGCTATGCGAACGTAGTAATTAAAATCATCCCACAATTCGAGATGCTTTTCGTTCACCTCAGGCTTGTCGGCTTGAGCCAGCACCTGATCCGGGAGGGAGAAAAGAACCAGACCGGTTAGGATCAACAGCATCGCCAGTCGAACAGGACGCAACATGGACATGAGAATGGACTCCAAATTGGGGGCGAATCGCGAGTCGCTGGAGGGATGACTCGTTAAATGGACGATACCGCAGGGGGGCCAAACCGTCAAACATTGATCATGATCAAATCGTCTGTCACCCGCCCTGTCGATGCGGGGGAACAGTACAATGCCAGCCATGCCCCGCATTCGCATCAAAATCTGTGGCATCCGGGATGCCGCCATCGCCAGACAAACCGCCTTGGCCGGGGCGGATGCGATCGGTCTGGTCTTTGTGCCCGAAACGCCGCGATATGTGCCCTCCACAGCCCAAGCCCGGGAAATTCTGGCGGCCTTGCCCCCGTTTTGCACCCCTGTCGGACTTTTCGTTGATGCTCCTGACAAATTGGTGCGGGAAACCGCAGCCGCGACCGGTCTGACCACGGTTCAACTGCATGGCCGGGAAGGCCCAGCTTACGCAGCCGACCTGGCACCCTTGCGGGTCATCAAAGCCGTGGGCTTCAGTGGACCTGAAACCGCTGGCCAACTCTCGCAATGGAGACATGCCCCCGCCAATGTGGTCGGCCTGCTCATTGATGCGCCACCACCCCAAGCCCCTGATGTCACCACGACAGATATCAAAGACGCCACACCACCCCTGCAGACCGGCGGCCACGGGCGAACCTTCGATTGGCAAGGACTGGCCGACATGCAGCAACGGGGCGAACTCGCTGGCTTGCCTCCGATCATCCTGGCTGGTGGCCTGACGCCAACCAACGTGGCCCAGGCGATCCAAACCGTCCGCCCCTATGCGGTGGACGTTTCCTCAGGCGTTGAGCGAAACAAGGGTGAAAAAGACATGGATCTGATCCACCAATTCATTGATGCGGTCAATGGATAGCTTGCGAGAATGCTCGCAAGTGTCTTGCACACTCTCGCATCCAACCCCATCCCTCACTCGCCCCGAGTACGAAAGGTAGGATGGGTTAGCGAAGCCTCTTGGTGGAGCGTAACCCATCAATGAGACACATGGCCAATCGTCGTCTGTTGATGGGTTACGGCTCGAAGACTCGCCTAACCCATCCTACAAGACACATGCGTTTGCCCTTGCAACCCCCAATCCCTCACTCGCCCCGAGTACAAGCCAGCACTATACTGGCAGCTTCCGTGCCGACGCGGCAAGGCAAATATTCACTGCACCAGACAACATATTTTCTAAAATGACAGATATCCCGCTCATGAAAAACATCATTCCCCGCCGGGCTTACCGCCCGATCCTGGCTTTGCTTCTCATGTTGGCTTTGGCTGGCAGTTTCCTGCCCGTTGCGCAGACCCTGGCTGACGCACCGGAAAACGATCAACCTGTCGCTGCTGAACCCGCAATCGAAGCACCTGCTGAGATCACGAACCCCCAAGATGCGGAAAACGCGGAAGAAACCAATCAGCCGGGTGAAGTTCTCACCAGCGAACAGATTGTCCCCTCCGCCTCCAAAGCACAAGCCTTGCTCACTCTCGGCTCGGTGGATGAAGGTTCGCCCTATAAGTTGAAGCTGGAAATATCCACCGCCTCGGCCGGTATCAAGCAGATCTACCTGACCGACTACATGACCGAGGTTGCAGGTAAAGACCATTACCAACTGATGGTCAATCCCAAAGACGACAAACCCGCAGCCTATTCCTATGCCATCATCGGCGTGGCCTACACCACGGAAGACGGAGAATTCCAACGCTGGCTCAGTCAAACCGATGGGGCCTGGCAAGTGGATGACTCCTTCGACAGCGAAGAATCGACTGGCGTGCGTCTGACCCGCGTTGTCAAGGATGCTCAGGGCCAACCACTGGTGCGCATCGAGCGCACGTATGTCCTCAAGAAAGGCCTGTACGAAGTCAGCATCGACCAGCGCGTGGTCAACATCACCGACCAGGCAGAAGGCCAAGGCAAGAAACTGACTGTCCGCCTGATTCAGAACGGCCAAGGCGACATGATCCAGGATACGGATTATCTCGGGGGCAAACGCGAAATCGCCACGGGTTACTTCGATACCGAAGCTGACCCGCTACGTGAGACTGTTTATGTCTCAGCCAGTTGGTTGTCGCGCACGGAAGTGGCCAAGCAAAAACTGGAGCAATTGGGCAAGGCCGACGGCTGGCTGGCGCGCATGGACGGCCGCCCTGTCTGGGCCAACAAAAACATCGGGGGCGGGGACAATATTGAACCGGTCTGGGCAGCATTGACCAATCGCTACTTTGCAGTGGTCACGCATCTACCAGTCAAGAAAGATGCTCCCAACGCGAATACCAACGGCGTCCGTGGAATCGAAAGTGAATTTAAGCTCGGTCTTTATGCTGACAATCTGAATGACAATGATGACGCCACGGATCGCCTTTGGCTGATGCTGGTGTCTCAGCCGAATGAATTGGAGCCCGGCCAGGCCACCGAACTCAACCTGCAGTTTTTTGCCGGCCCACGTGAGAAAGATGTCTTCACTGCAGAACCTTACGCGTTTTTCAATTTTGATGAGCTGCGCCGCTACAACATCGGTGGCTTCTGCACCTTTTTCACTTTCCAATGGCTGGCTAAGTTTCTGCGAGCCATGCTCAGTTTCTTCCATGATTACCTGGTGTTCGACTGGGGCATCGCCATCATCCTGCTGGTGCTGGTCGTGCGTTTGCTGCTGCACCCGATCACGAAGAAGTCACAGATCAACATGACCAAGTTCAGCAAGCAGATGCAGGCCTTGCAACCTGAACTGAACAAGCTGAAAGAGAAATACAAAAACGACTCCAAGAAGCTTCAGCAGGAGCAGATGAAGCTGTGGAAAGAAGCAGGGATCAATCCGGGCAGCTTTGCGATGGGTTGCCTGCCCATGTTCCTGCAGATGCCCATCTGGGTCGCCCTCTATGCCATGCTCTTCTTCGCCATCGAATTGCGACATGAGGCAGCGTTCTACGGCATCTTCCAAAGCATGGGCGGCTGGGTTTTCCTGGCTGACTTGTCCGCACCTGATTACTTCATCAAGTTCGGCGATGGGCAATTCACCATCCCCATCATTGATTGGCTCTTCCCGATTCACCTGACCAAGTCCATCAATATCCTGCCGATTCTCATGGCCGTCACCTTCATCATCCAGCAACACTACATGTCGCCCCCCGCAGCGACAGATGAGCAGAAGTCGCAGCAGCGCATGATGCGCATCGTCATGCTGTTCTTCCCCCTGTTCTTCTACACCGCGCCAAGTGGTCTGACGTTGTACATCATGGCTTCGACTCTGGCAGGTATTGCCGATGGCTACCTCGTCCGCAAACACATCAAGGCTCAGGAAGAAGCAGGCACACTCCTGCAGAAGAAAGAGCCTAAGAAGAACGGCTTCATGTCGCGTCTGATGAAAGCCGCGGAAGAACGCCAGAAGATGCTTCAGGAAAGGCAAAAACCAGCCAAGGGTGGTAAACGCAACAAGCGGCGATAAGTCGCATGACAGTAGAGGAAGTCTTCGGGGGAACAGCGAGCAGAGAGCAATCCGCGTTCGAAAAGTGATTTGGATGTCTCCGCCTGTTGTTCAGCAGTAGTTTGTGCAAACTGCAAACTGCAATCTACGCAGAAATTTTGACATCAGGCTGTAAACTGACGGCTGGTCAATTGAATTCTTGTTTATTTCGAGGTGCGCCGATGAAATGCGTCACACTGCTAATTCTTACGTTGATCCTCTCGGGATGCTTTGGTGGCAATGAATCCGAAATTGTGTATCCAGATACTGTGGGCGGTCGGTTCTTCAACATGATTGTGGCTGGTGATGTTGAAGCTGTTGAAGAACAGCTTAAGCAAAATCCATCGCTTGCCAACTATCGCATCAGCCAAGACGATCCTAATGACGAGTTTGAGGATATCAATGGGCTGGCTCTCGCCGCACTCAAAGAGCGATATGAGATTTTGGTGATCCTGCTCGAACATGGAGCTGACCCGAACAGTGAGTTTCTGGGGACTCCGGTCACAAGAGATGTTGTTGGGGCCGTCAAAGATCAAGATGTAGAAAAAGCCCAAGTGGCTTTGGTCGCACTGTTGGACCGCGGCGCAGACCCGAATGCTCGCAGTGAGCCAACAGATAATCCCTTGTTGATCAGTGTGGCTTCTCAATATAGTCTCGTTGCAATTCTTTTAGAATATGGTGCTGATCCAAACGCCCAAAATGATAAAGGGGAGACCGCAGCAGACATTGTACGGGGTTATTTTAACAGTGCACAACAACAGCAAGACACTTTTGAGATCATTCGATGGAAGCAGCTTTTGGCTGTTTTGGAGGGGGCAAGTACCACTGACAATGGTGCCACTGACGAATAACATGGGTGAATCAAACATCTTACGACTCTTGGATATCCAAACCGATATCCATCGTAGCCGCGCCAGCCATCGGAATGCACGGTGCTTTGCAGGTCAACCCGGCCACGCTTGCCACGGATGCGTTTGGGGCCGAAGTAAGACTCATCGATTTCAACTTCTCCCCGGAAGGGATTCTGGGCTTCACAATCCTGGGCAATGCGTTGGCGAACCTTGAGGTAGATGGTGTTGGTGGCGCGGACACTCAGGCCTGTCAGTTCGGCGGCGTCGGTCGCGGTTAAATCCATCGCGAAGGCGTGAATAATCCTGCGAAAAGTCTTGGTCGATATTCGGGAACGGCGGTAGTACTTGTTTTTGCTGTGTTTCATGGGGCCAAAGACACTTTAGCAGCCCCTCAGCTTCCTAAGACCCTCTAAAAAGCAAACGCTTGCGTGATGCAAGCGTTGAGGTGAATGCCGGAGGAGAGCAAAATGCGAATTTTCAATATTATCGCAAGTGGCCGACATAAAACGACTTACACATACGCTCCCTACATCCTAACAATGTTAAAAACGGCGTAAAACGGTGCTTTGGGCGTAGGAATACGCCTATCGCATGGACGTGGGCCAGGCGTAAAAGAGGGTTCACGAAGATCAATGTCCCCAAGCATTTCAGACTTGTTCAGCGACGCGAATCTGAGACAATGAGGTAGTCCAAGTTTGCAGAGTTTGCCCCCGGAAGCCCCCGCGCTGGTGTTCGCATCGGCCGGGGGTTTTGCTTCGGCCGTAGCGAAGCAGCGCAAGGGGCAGAATGAGATTGATCGGGTGAAGCTGCGATACCGGTCACGCCACGCAACCATGAGCAGCGGCTCAGCCGAATACACCTCTCGCATCCCCGTCACGACAGTGAATTGGTCAGGTGGTCAGGTGGTCAGGTCTATACAGCAGGGGGTAGTTTTTTATATTGCGTCGAATCTTATGTGTCGCGGGGGTTCATGATTAAAATATAAGAGTTATACTTCATTTACTTGACCACCTGACCAATGATGATGTAAAGCGCGCGCTTTAAAGAACTTACGCGTGGTCAGGTAGCTGGAACCACCTGACCAATTGGTCAAGTCACCTGACCATTCTCCTGCCGCTGCCCACCAACCACAAAAAAAGACGCGGTCATGCCGCGTCTTCGCATCATCAGCTGGTCAAGTCGCTCAGGCGCTTTGTCTGAATTGCAATCTTCGCTGGTCAACCCCTTTCTCCTGCTTCGCCTGCGTGTCAGCGATGAACTCTCGCCTGATGGCCCACACCGTAATGCGCTTGTCAGCAATCGTGCGCCGCACGGCATGGGTGCTGCGTGGGCTGTCCATGTCATGCTCAGCCAGAAAACCTTTCTCATACAGGCGACGAACCAGTTCATTCTTGCCTGGCAACGTCTGGCCATCGGGCAGCATCTCCTGCACGGCTTTCATGGTCTGGTCAGGCAGCAGGTAAATGACGTCTTGCTTCGTGTCATAGCCGATCATCTGGGCGCGACTCAATGCACGAGATTGAGAGTCGACGAGTCTGGCATGGATGGTCTCGTCATCCGAATCCTGTGAATCTCTGCGTTGATCGGCATACCCCAGCATGATGCTCTGTGACAACAAGCCACCGACCAGCAGTTGCTGGAACAACTGCACGGGATCTTCTTCGGCCACCTGCGCCGCCATGCGCTGCATGCCCTGCGCGAAGACCTGATGAGCCTTCTCAAGATGCTGGGTCAGATCAGCCGTGTTTATGAATTGTGCATTGACCAGGTACTGCAGGAAGGTCTCCAGCGCCGCCAGCAGACTGGCAGCCACCTCCTTGGATTGAGGATGGCCCGGAACCTGCTGGAGTTGCTGACGGTACGCGGTCATCTGCTGATGCATACGTTCACGTGCGCCCTCTAAATCGTGAGCCAGCCATTGAATGAAGCCGGACATCAACTGGCAGTAATAACCGGCATGAGCGGCTTCCTGCATGCGGGTCAGGTCCTCGCCACTGATCAATCCCGGCTTCAGTCTCCCTTCCCACAGGCGTGCGTTCATGGACTGGCCGGCTGGCAACTCTTCACCGGTGCTGAGCACAAAGCCGCGCGGGAAGTATTGCTGCTGGAGCTGACTGGTTCGACTCAATCGACTGCGGTCACTCTGGTTGGCCGTGGAACGAATGACCCGATCGAAGATGTCGCTCTGCTGCTGCCTGGCATACCTTCCGGTGGCCGGCTTGAAGTCATCAATCACCATCAGGATGTCGCGGGCATGATGGGCACACCTGACCAGCGCATTGGCCGTGGAACTCCAACTCTCAGGCAGTGACTGTCGGCGGAACTTTCTGCCGAAGAAGCTCATGGCCAGGGCGCTCACTTCACTTTTGAATGATCCGGTCTGACCACTGATGTGCATGGAGAAGTGAATGCTCAACGGTGCCGCCGCAATGCTGCCCAAGAGGGGATACAGCAATTCCTCGGGCAAGCCCTGGAAGAGATTCGTTAAAGCCTGGTGCAACTGGTCATGCTGATCACCCCCCGGTGACTCCAGGCAGACTTTGTCCAGTTGGGTGGGCAGTTGGACGCGCAGGTCAGGTCTTAAGCCATCACGGGTCAGTCCACCATCCGCATGCACGAACACATCCTCACCCTCATGCTTCACCCAGCCGGTGCTGGTATAGACCCGTTCATCTTCCACGCTGCCCAGCGATTGCTGTTGAATGATGGAAGGAATCTCTCGGCGTTTGGAAGGTGAAGCCGTCATCCACGCATCGGCGCCCAACTGCTCAGGCACCCAATCCAGCTTCTCGAACTCGCCAGCAGGAACCGTGACCTGTCTGGTCTGACCCTTGAGCTGGATGTCCAGTTCATAACCGCGTCCCTGCGCATCGTCATCCACGTATTCAATCTGCTTGATGAGCTTGCCGGAGAAGTTGGCGATCCGTTCGTAGCTGAGATTGTCATTGCGACCAACCCGCAGATGAATGCCATGCTCATCCACCCGATAGAGTGGTAAGTCTTCCTCATCGCCCGGTGGTCTGGCCTGTCGATCCTGTCTCTGATCTCGGTCGGCATTGATCGGTGATTTAATCACACCCCGCAAAGGACACGAAGCGCAGCCCTCGTGGCCATGACTGTCTTCGATATGCTGGCAGGTATGTGGTCCGCCGTTGTTGAGGACATGCAGACGCTTGCGCTCGGTATCGTCAGGGTCAAACCCCGGATGACCGCTGGAACGATCCAAAGCCAACTGCTGCGAGTCTTCACAGTGGGCGATGATTGACATCTGGCTGAACCATTGCGGTTCGGCAAGATCGGCGGGATGATCACGACAGTAAGCCATGAAGCTGCAGTTGGATTCAATGGCTTCCAGATCATGCAACGCACTGGCTTGCAGGCTTGCGAGCGTGTAGCCACCCGATGAGATATGGCTTGCCGTTCTCCTCTCCGGCGACTTGTGCCACTTCTCAATGACGGTTTGAACCTGATCCTGCGTGACATGACCGAGTTGGATGTCGGTGTTCTCCCATACGGCCATACGGTGGGGTCTCTCCTCGGTGTTCTCGCCCTTACGCGCCCATGTGCCGGGCAGCTTCATGATGCGTGAAGGATTGCCCACCGTGGTATCGATATCGATCAAGTCGCTGGAGAATCGCTGTGAGACGGCCTGCAGGAAGGATTGCACCATTGACTTCTGATCGATGGGCAGATTGATCCCGTAATACAGGTGATAGCCATTGCCACTCATCACCCGCAAAGGCTCAGGGAAGCTGAACTCCCCAAGCTCGGTGGCAATCGTCAGGGCGCAGTCCAACGCGCGCTCACGTTCTTCTTCGGTGCTGCTGCACTTGCTGGGTCGTTTGGGATCAATGTCAATCACCACGGTACGCAGGCTGTCGATGTCCGCATCGCTGGTGGTGCTGTGAGCAGATTCCAGCGGGCGATTGGTGACCACGCCAAAGGAACGCTTGCGGGGGTTGATGGTGAAGTGGGTGCCACTGGCGATGAACTGCTGGTCGAACTGTGCCAAGGCGTTGGTTAACTCATCCACATCGGCATACAGCCCGGTGTAGATGGGCAGGCGACCGGACGACAAGGGCTGGTGATCGCGTGCCTGCACGTTGATGGCACGGACTTCGACCGGGGAGTCAGACAAAGGCCAGGTCGCGGTGACCTGCTGGAGGAAGGAACGGGTGAGAGTATGGTCAATAAATTCCGACATAAGATAACCTTTCGCGGCCTGGCCGCGTTAACTGGCGCGCTTGCTCGCGCCAAAACAATATGAATTCTTGATCAGAACTTTCTGATCAATATGGGGGACTGCTTGCACCGTGGGGAGTTAAAGTTCATCCCTGAACAGGTGCTCGCAGCGTCATGACCTTGTTATATATAGGCCATAGTTCGATTATATCAGAAGTTGTTTGGACTTTAGAACAACCATGCCATAATCTTATTCCGCGATGCCAGAATGATGGACTCTATGCTATGACCGGCGCTTAAAAACGCCATTTGCGCGCCGCCATCGCCGATTTTAGGCCAAGAAAAGAAAATGAAAAATATTTTACGAAAAGGTGAATTTAGTCCTCCCTGAATAACCCTTTCCCCCTTTGTTTTTCAAGGTGAACCGCTGCG
>CAZJJN010000057.1:0-15527 GCA_964546335.1 uncultured Phycisphaeraceae bacterium | reverse complement strand
TCCGGAATGTGGGCAGCCGATCATGGGTATCGCTGATGACACCTATTTTCATGTTGTGACTCCACAGGACGGGAAACAGCCGACACAGGAACCCCACATCGTTCAAAATCGTAACATGTTGTATGCCAGATGTATAGACGATGCAAGACACATCGGTCGCGCGTCGCATCCGTTACAGCCGATCGAAAGCGTCAGCTCCTCAGTCAGTTTTTTCTCAACTTCTTGTAGTACAGCCATCGACTCGACGGGCTGGTCCGATACAATAAGAGGTGATGGTTATGCAAAATCAAGGACTGAGTCATCTGATCTCTCGGGCAATTCTTTTCCCGCTCACGATTCTGGCTTTCATCTTCTCCGTAGGCCAACTTTGGCTGTTCATCCATACCGGCGAACCGATGGATTTCATCCTCAGTGCGCTATTAGGTCTTGGAGTCGCGACTGGCATTACGCTGGCAGTCATGCAGCAACGTCAACTCATTGCACTCTGCCTGCAACGGGCCTGACCAGCATCAACTCACCTTATTTTGGTAATTTTTCGGGAAGATCAGGCGAGGTAATCGACGAGTTGTCCCTTGCCATCTGCAGATTCGCTGGCGCGATTCTGAATCTCAGCGGCATCCTGGAGCAAAGATAAAGCCACCTCGCCCTGCTGTTCCATCGCATCGAAAGCCTTGCGCATGACCGCGGTGTTGATCTGATTCATCAACTGTATCTGCGACAAGCTCGAGTTGGCGGAAATTGCGGACATACACCATGTATCGGCCAAACTTCGACCGGCCTGAAGCAGTTATCGGCAGCAAACTGGAAATCGTTAAGATAACGCAATCAATGAACCCGCAGGATTTCGCGGAGATGGTTATGAGCGAACGACTGGAAAAGCTGCAGAAACTCTATGAGATGGACCCGAACGATGCTTTCGTGACCTATGGCATCGCGATGGAACTGATCAACAACGAACAGCACGAGCAGGCACTCGACTGGCTGGACAAGACACTCGATGTCGATGCTTCCTATCTCTATGCCTACTTTCAGAAGGCCAAGGTGTTGCATGGCCTGGGCCAGTCCGAGCTGGCGCGATCCGTCGTAAAAGAAGGCATCGATAAAGCCCAGGCTGCTGGTGATCAGAAAGCTTTCAGTGAGTTGAATGATCTGGCAGGCATGTTGCGCTAAGCGGATACAGGTGGAATTTAGAACGGCCAGCACCAATTCGTTTTAATGTACTTATCCCCTTTTTCTGCGCCGCCCTCTATAAGTATTTTAGACGCAACCTTAACAGCAAACACACTATCGACTAGAGGACGTACGTCATCTCCCAAGTCCTCACTTAGATCAGGAAGTAGATCATATAGTCCACTACTCAAGATGCGTATTTTAGATAGGTCCCATTCATTTGAATTGAGGCAAGCAATTAACTCAGTAGCTAATCGAAAATGCGGCTGCGAACGAACCCGCCCGTATTCCTTGATAAAGCGGTCATATTTCCCTTGGAGTTATTCTGCATCACTACACATTTGTAACAATGCTTCGACCATAAAAAATCATTCCAAAGCGGCCCTGGATTATCATAATGTCCAATATCTGTAAAAATCATGCCAAGGCTCTTGAAATCCCGATTCAGCAACTCCTCAATCTTTACCGCATCCGGTTTATTGTCTAACCCACTCACAAATGACATCAGTTCTAGGAGTCTATCTGCATACTGAATGTTACAATACTTTGCAGGATCGGTACGTGCGACTTCGAGACAATGATCTGCCACTTGCCTTGCAGTCTGTATTGCTGTGGATTTATTCAATCGATCATCTCCTCCACTGTTTTGAGAGCATCCAGATTTGGGAGGTAAAATTACTGTCTCTGGTGCTAGCATACTTCCCAACCTTCAGACATTCGACTTTGATGGCCACGTCCCAGATGACGATCTCCGTGCCCTTGGGATTAAGGGACACCGTGAGCGCCATCTATGAGCACCCCTACCGCCTGCGAATATCCTTCACATGCAGCTCCGCCTGAGGCCTGCCTCGATAACTCCCAAGCTTCGGCTGAAAGACCACATCCACCTCGCAACCTGCAGGCAAAATCTCCCGATGCTCGCCCATGCCAAACGCTATCGCGGTCATCACCCGTCTGCCCTGCGATAAAGGCAATCGCAAGTGCCTTCCCTGCTGCCCCACCACTTCCGCAGGCCTTGGCAGTCGCGCCCCTCGGACGCAAAGCAAAGGCAATTCATTGGCCCGGCCAAACGGTGCAAGCTGATCGATCTCTTCAAACACGCGCACAGGCAGATCATCCAACGCCACCTCGGCATCGACCTCCAGCGTCGTCGATAAATCATCCGCGCTTAACTGCTCGTTGACATAACTCACCACCCGCTCGCGCAACAGTTCAACCTTCGAGGAAGCCAGCTTCATCCCCGCAGCCATCTCATGTCCGCCGAAGGAATCAAACAGATCATGTGCCTGGCTCAACGCTTCATAAATAGACACGCCGGGCACACTGCGGGCGGAACCCTGCGCGCAGCCGTTCTCCAGATTCAACAATACGACCGGCCGGGCAAAGCGATCCACCAGGCGCGACGCCACGATGCCGATGACGCCCGGGTGCCATTGCTCACCACCCAGCACAATCGCCCGACAGTCAGGCTGATCAAACCCCTGCTCAATGACGCATGCTTCCGCCTGCTTGAAGATATCCTTCTCCACGCGCCGGCGCCGATCATTCTCGCGCGTCAGCATCGTCGCGATCTCCATCGCGCGTTGACTGTCCGCAAGCGTGAGCAATTCCACGGCTTCGCGCGCGTGGCCCATTCGGCCACACGCATTCAAGCGAGGCCCAAGCACAAAGCCCACGTGGTAACTGTCCACGCGCTCCTCGCGCAGTCGGCTGGCGTCGATCAAGGCATTCAGGCCGACGTTTGTCGTGCGTTTGATCTGCCCCAACCCATGCCGGGCGATGACGCGGTTTTCATCCACCAAAGGCACGATGTCTGCAATCGTTCCCAGCGCTGCCAGGCTCATCAGATCAAGCAGCAAGGCGCGCAGGCTATCACTCACGCGCTCGCTGCCACACTTCTCCCGCGCAATCTGCCAGGCCAACTTGAAGGCCACACCCGCCCCGCACAGTTCCTTGAAGGGATACTTGCCTTGCGGATGTCCCGGATGCACCAGCCAATCGACATCAGGCAGGCCTGCATCATCAATGTGATGGTGGTCGGTGATGATCAGGTCCATAGCCAGATCGCGCGCGGTGCGTGCCGGTTCCAAAGCCGTCACGCCACAGTCCACGGAAATGACCAGCGGATGGTCAAAGTCGCTGGCCAGTTGCGTGAGTGCTTCGCAGTTCAGGCCGTACCCTTCATCAATGCGGTGTGGCACGTAGGTGGTGACGTTGCCGCCACAGGCGCGGATCATATGCCAGAGGATGCTGGCCGCGGTGATGCCATCTACGTCATAATCGCCATAGATGACGATGGGACGGCTGGCATCCATGGCCTGGACAACTTCTTTCGCCGCCCGTTCGCAATCATGCAACACTGCGGGATCGTGAAGCGAAGACATGCGAGGCTCGAGGAACGCGAGGGCGGAATCAATCTCGCCAAACCCCCGCTGACATAAAAGCTGAGCCACGATAGGCGACACCCCCAGACTTTGAGCGAGAGCCTGAGGCCCGGCCTCATCCACTGCTGGCCGCAGTTTCCAACGATATTGTTTGAGCGTGCCTCCTTGCCGCATGCCAAGATCATAACATGCGGCACATGGCTGTTGGCTGGTGTTACGATGCCGTCATGATTTCCACACTCCAGCCTCGAAAAACCAAGCTTGGAGCATCCTGGCCTGTGCTGGGCCTGGGCTGCTGGCCTATCGGGGGGCACTATGTTAACGAGAAAGGTTTGCCCTGCGGGTACGGCCAAGTGGATGATGAGCAGTCCATCCGCGCGATTGAAGTGGCCCTTGATCTGGGTGTCACCTTGTTCGACACTGCCCCGATCTATGGCTGCGGACACAGCGAGCGCATCCTCGCTCGCGCCCTGACTGGTAAACGTGAGCAGGCCATCCTCGCGACCAAGTTCAGCGCGCCAATTGATGAGGAACGCGGGATCCATCTGGATGGCAGGCGGCCAGTGAGTGAAGTAACCAATGCGATGGAGGAAAGCCTTGCCCGATTGAACACCGATGTGATCGACCTTTATCAACTGCATGCCAGCAATGCTGCTTACGAGGATGCTGAACAATTCTTCGCGACCTGCGAGAAGCTGAAAGCGCAAGGGAAAATTCTTGCGTCCGGCTGGAGCACCGATGATCCGCAGCGCGTTGCCTTCGCAGCCCAATATCCATCATGCGTGGCCATCCAACATCGGCGCAATGTTGTTGAAGGGAATACTGAGACGACTGACTTGGCCGCAGAGAAAAGTTTGCTCGCACTTTGTCGAACGCCTTTGGGTAAGGGCATCCTCTCGGGCAAGTACGATGAAAACTCAAAATTTGCGGATGATGATGTCCGTCAGCCCTGGGTCGATCTCAAGCATGGCCGGGACGCACATATTCTCAAAGCACTTCAAGCAGCAAGGGATTTACTTACAACTGACGGGCGCACCCCGGTGCAAGGGGCTTTGGCTTATCTTTGGTCATTGGGTGAACACGTGATCCCCCTGCCCGGCTTCAAGTCGGAACAACAAGTGCGTGAATTGGCTGGCGCACGTAACTTTGGGCCTTTGACTAGCGAAACGAGCGAGCAAATCGAGAAACTCACTGCGGAGTATCGCCAGGCTTTGTTGGCTAATTAGTTTCACCCATCATCTTGATCGCGAGTGTGTGTGAATCAACTGCACAGGCCGCGATAGGTCAGGACTCGGACCGGTTGTGGCTTAAGTGAGCCTGCCTGTTCACCATCGCGTTGATCTGTCTGTTGGAGATAAAGATGCAACTCGCCGGTCTCGGTGAAACTGCGTTGATCGAAGCTGGGCTCCAGATATCCGACCGTGTCTTCCGTCAGATCATGCCAGACCCAATCTTTTGCGGAGCCTTTTTCATCACGCACAGCCAGACGTAATCGACCGCCATCTGCCAGATCTCGCGTGATGTAAGCGATCTTTCCTTGCCGAGATACCACCAACGGCCGGGCGATGGCAATCGCACGCGATCCCCCACCCCCAAGCCAAAAGTCTTGTGAAGAAGGCTTGACGACTTCGGTCTGCCAACCCTCTTTGTGCTGTTGCAACAGCATGTAGCAAGGCCGATCCGCACCGGCCGGTCGCCAATACGTTGCGATCAAAGGCATGCCTGACGAGTCAGCGGACATCGTGCCTGTATTGATCAGATCATGCCCAGTGGGAATGTCGTGCAAAACCTCCGCATTGTCTTGTGTGATGGGGACAGGCTGGGGCGACCCATCACTGCGTTGCCAGGTCTTGCCTCCGTCGCGCGATCGGGCATAACAGATGTTCATGTTGCCATCGGCTCCGGAATGAATCCGCCAGCACCAACTGATGTGTAATGTTCCTGACTGATCCAGATGCGCCTGCCAGTAGGCATTGCAATTGCCTTCACCAGCCAGCAGAACATCCTGCACGCGATGCCAGCTTCCACTTTGATGATCAAGTCGATTCATCACCAGATCGCCATTGCCTGATCCTCCCGTACGATAGAAGCAGAAGATGTCGCCGTTGCTGGCTGGGTAAAACTCGGGATATGTTACGCGATCCTCATCTCTGCCCAACATCGGTTGAAGCTCAGACAATTCAAGTGTGCCCTGTTCGGCGACGGCATAATGCAATGCATGGCCATGATGATCGAACGAAACATGCAACCGACCGCTGCCATCAAACATGATGCTGATGACGTTGTGAGCATCACTGATCTTGCCTGAGTAAGGCGTCACATGAACTTGCCAATCATTCCCACAGGTGGCCGATCGTGATCGCTCCGCCAGGATGACCCGGCCATCGGGGTCGTAATAAGAAATCACCTGCCGATCCCCGAATGAGCTGATCGGATCATGCCGAAAGATCGTGCCGTTGATATTGGTCTGGGCCCAGCCAAGACCGGCTGAGGGAGATATTGAAATCATGTTTTCAGTGGTTTTCATCCCGGCCAGTGTAAGCGAAAGAGCAATCTGCGATTTGGTGAATCCCGGCACATTTTTTACAAATTCGCCAGCCTTTGCGCCCGGTCAGCTGCGATCAATTTTTCAACCAACGGCTGCATCTGCCCGGCAAGCAACGGCTGCAAGGCCAGGTTCTCACTCAGTCGGCTATCGACAGCAATGTTGTCCTTGAAGCGATAGGTGCGAATGCGCTCGCTGCGGCCACCCGAGCCGATCATGGAGGATCGTTCCTCAGCCCGCTCCTTTTCGACTTCACGCTTCTGATGTTCAAACAATCGCGCCCGCAGCAACTGCCAGGCCTTCTGGCGGTTCTGGTGCTGGCTTTTGCTTTCCTGCATGCGCACTTCGATGCCACTCGGTTTGTGGATCAGGTGAACCGCGGTGGCCACCTTGTTCACATTCTGACCGCCCGGGCCTTGGGCAGTGGTGACATGCACTTCGACATCATCTTCGTTCAGGTCCAGTTCCACTTCCTCAGGCTCGGGTAAGACTGCGACCGTAGCAGTCGAAGTATGCACCCGGCCTTGCGCTTCCGTCGCGGGGACGCGCTTGACACAGTGCACCCCTCCCTCATACCCCAACCCCTGCCAAGCCCCCTGCCCGTTGATGGAAGCGACGGCATGACGGATGCCCCCCGCTTCGCCGGGCGACATCTGCATCAGGTCAAACTTCCAACGATTGCTGGCAGCGAAACGTTGATACATCTCCAACAACTCGCCGGCGAATAAAGCTGCCTCGGCTCCGCCAGACGCCGCACGCACTTCGAGGATCACCGAGCCGATGGCTGCATCGTTGGCAGTCACCATCTCCCCCGCAGCATCTTCAAGCAATGCGTCTGCCTGCTGTCGCAGTTCGGGCAACTCTTCCTGAGCCATCGCGATCAACTCTTCATCGCCACCTTCCGCGACGATCTGCTCATGCCCCTGAATTTCCTCATTGAGGCTTTGCCAGTTTCGGTAGCGTTCGACCAAAGGCTGCAACGAAGCTCGTTTGATGCTCAGAGTTTTCAGTTTTTCCGGGTGAGATGCCACGGCTGGGTCAGAAAGATCGCGCTCAAGCTGGTCGAATTGGTCAGCCAATTCCGCCAGTTTGGCGATCACGCGGTCATGGAGATTATTCGCCGAGGTTTTGGCCATGCTTTATCACTCAGGTCACACAGTTCATCCCGACTGCCGATGCGGTCAACTATCAGGGAAAACCGAATGATGGGCAACTGCTGAGTAATCATTCACTGTTTGCCATGGGTTGCCAAGTCGATTGATTTGGCCATTTGCATTTTTGCAGGAATCGCACACCAGAGATAGAGGTCAAGTGAAAATGAGGCGGGTGCCATGGCCATCGCGAAGCATGGCCATGATATTCGGTGGGGTGGACATCCCGTCCGCCGTTCGGCCACCGCCCGCAGCAGCTTTCGTTCGTGGTCACGCCTTTGGCCCTTTGGCTACGCTCAGGACTAGGCAATAACCACGGCACCCAGTCCGATTTATCCGTGCTCTTTCTGGAATCGGCAACATACGATAGCACTGACGCGTAGCCTCACGCTTGACACCCTTTTGTATAATGACCACCCTCCCAAGCTGCCAGTGAGCGATGGCTTTCAACTGGCTTCTTCCTGCCAACTCACCTTTGGCAGGCATGGGGTGAAACCTGAATCAAGAAAGCTGTGGCAAAGATGAGTGTGGTCCCTGTTCGGTATGTCCCCAAGCTGTTCACATGTCTGCGCGAAGGCTACACCGCCAGGCAATTCTACGCTGACCTGATCGCTGGCCTGACCGTCGCCGTCATCGCCTTGCCGTTGGCGATGGCGCTGGGAATCGCCAGCATTCCTCAAAATGTCGCCAACGAGTTGCAAGCCATCCACCCCTGGCTGACACCACCCGCAATGGGTCTTTACACCGCGGTCATCGCAGGTCTGATCATTTCCTTTCTTGGCGGCTCACGAATCCAGATCGGCGGGCCGACCGCTGCGTTCGTGCCCATCGTCTTTGCGGTCGCTTTGGAGCATGGCTACTTCGGCCTGGCGCTGGCGACCATCATGGCTGGCACCATCGTCATCCTCATGGGCCTGTTTCGCTTCGGCACGCTGATCAAGTACATCCCCTACCCCGTTGTAACCGGATTTACCGCAGGCATCGCTGTGGTTCTCATGGTTTCGCAGCTCAAGGATTTTACCGGCCTGACCATCCTCAACCCCGATGGCACCAAGGCCACCATCCCCGCTGACCTGATCCCCAAGCTCCAACTCCTGGTTACCCATCTTGATGCCATCAACTGGCATGCGACAGGTATCGGTGTCGGATCGCTTCTTCTTCTGGCGTTGCTTCGCCGATTCGCGCCACGCATCCCGTCGGCCATCGTCGCAGTCATTCTCACCTCCGCCATCGTCTGGCTGGCTGGCTGGGCTGACCAGGCTGTCACATTCGACGGCCAGCACACGCGGCCACTCGTGGAAACCATCGGCACCCGTTTTGGTGGCATCCCCAACTCGATTCCCGAACCAAGCATCCCCCACTTTTCCTTCAGCCTGATTGTTGAACTGGTTCCCGCAGCCACCACCATTGCCCTGCTCTGTGCCATCGAAAGCCTGCTCAGTGCCGTGGTAGCCGACGGCATGACTGGCTACCGACATCGCTCCGATCAGGAACTGGTCGCTCAAGGCACAGCCAACATCGTCAGCGCCATGTTCTTCGGACTGCCTGCCACGGGAGCCATCGCCCGGACCACTGCCAACATCAAGAGCGGCGGGAGAACCCCTGTCGCAGGCATCGTTCATGCGCTGGGCATACTCGCAGCCATGGTCTTGCTCGCACCCGCAGCCAAGCTCATTCCCCTGGCAACGCTGGCTGCGATCCTCATCATGGTGGCCTGGAACATCGCTGAACTGGATCACTTCCGCACGCTGCTCAAAGCACCACGACAGGATGTGCTGGTGTTGCTGACCACCTTCGGCCTGACCGTTTTTACCGACCTGACAATCGGAGTCGGCGTCGGCATGGTGCTGGCATCATTCCTGTTCATGAAACGCATGGCCGACGTCTCCCGCTTCGGCCCAGTCGCCTCTGCGGTGCTGGATGAAGACGAACCCACAGCCGAGGATCCCAAAGACCCGGGCACACTCACCGATAAAGCCATCCCGCCCGGCGTCGAAGTCTTCGAAATCAATGGGCCTTTCTTCTTTGGCATCGCGGACAAACTCAAGGACATTGAACAGCAATTCGAACGTCCGCCCAGGTTTTTCATTCTGCGGATGCGATACGTGCCCCATATCGACGCCACAGCCATGCATGCCTTGGACGAATTCTGCCACAAGTGCCGACGTCAGGGCACAATTCTGCTGCTGGGGGGTGTTCACGTTCAGCCGCTGTTTGAACTGACCAGGTCAGGCTTGCTGGACAAGATCGGCACGGAGCATGTCTTTGAAAATCTTGATGATGCGCTGAGCTATGCTCGGGCCAAGATGTAGCAGGATATCCAGCGTTTCTGCCATTGAAGCTGGCGCGGCTAGGTAGACCTTCACCAGACCACATAGACTTGTGATTCATCAGTAATCACTTTAAGTGAACTCAGAACAGATCAGGCCAGTACAAATCAGAAGCGAAACATAGGGTCGAGTGTTGAAGAAGCGTGAGCATCATGCCGATATGACCGATAACGGCATTAACGAAAAGTGAACAAAACGACTCGTGATCTTTGGCAAATTCGATAGAATCCTTGCCGATCATTGAACGTGTATAGCCTGGGCAACAGATTTTTGATGAAGTATTGCGAAAAGAATCTCGCTTGTAAGACTCACCATGGCCCGGTGCCGAAGGTGTCAATCGTCGTCCTGACTTTCAATGAAGCCGACAACGTCCGTGAATGCCTGCAAAGCTGTCACTGGAGCAAAGATGTCCATGTTCTCGACACGGGTACGACAATACGGGGCGTATTTTATCGGACTTGCCCAATGTATTCCTCCATACTGACTTTACAGGCTTTGTAAGAGGAACTCTGCTTGTTATAATGTAATTATAATATTGCACTATGATTGAAAGGTTATGTTAGTTTTACATATTTTATCGTTTTGAATCATTTTTCTTTAACCCACTATATGTAATACGCTTTTTTGTTAGTATATTGTAATGTTACCACTTGATCTTACCATCGCAATCCCAACCTTAAACGAGGAAGCGAATCTCAGAGCCTGCCTTGAGAGTATCGGTCCTGATTTTGCCAAACGCGTTGTGATCATTGATTCTGGCAGCACAGATAACACACAGCATATCGCCAGTGAGTATGATGTTGAGTTTATCCCCTTCTGCTGGGATGGTAATTTTCCTAAGAAGCGCAACTGGTTTTTAAGAAACCACCAACCAACGACAACTTGGGTTTTGTTTTTAGATGCGGATGAAATTTTAACAAAGAAATTCAAGGAAGAGCTGACAGCAAAATTACCCAAATCCCGCTGCAACGGTTATTGGTTGAATTACACGATTTACTTCCTCGGGCAGCCGCTCCGAGGTGGATATCCACTACGCAAACTCGCACTGTTTCGTGTCGGCATGGGCGAATACGAGCGAATCGAAGAAAGCAGGTGGAGCAATTTTGACATGGAAATACATGAGCATCCGGTTTTACCACAGCCGATTGGTAAAATCCATAGCCGGATTGATCATCGTGATTTTCGTGGCATCGACAACTGGGTGGCTAAACATTCAGAATACGCATCCTGGGAAGCATATCGATTCCTGGCGCGAAAGAATAGCAACACGCGAAATTTACCTTTCACCTTGGCACAACGTATCAAGTACAAGCTTCTCGACAGAGCAATTCTCGCCCCGATGTTCTTCCTGTCCTGTTATATTGGAATGGGAGGCTTTCTTGATGGTGGCAGAGGACTTGCATGGGCCATTCTTAAGGCTTCATACTTCTCACATATTTACACACGCATCAAGGAGATTGAATTAGAACAAACTTCAGCGAAAAAAGCTGAAACTGGTCTTCACCGTAACAATAACAAGGAAAGCACGGATAGTAGTGGTGGCTAACTGCGAATCGTCAATACAAGAAGTGACCAAGTCACCTTCAAAGACCGACTATGCTGATATTTCGGTTGTGATATTGCATTGGAATTCAGTTTATGAACTTGCCTCATGCTTAAAGAGACTGAGCTGGTGTAATGACATACACATAGTCACAAGTCTTGACAGCACTGGCCTGGAAGTTCTTAAAGCTGCTTCCGCTAACTTCCACCAATGCGATTCTGTCGATTTTCAGGAACGAAGTGATTGGTTTCGGTCAAATATCAAAGTGAGATGTCCGTGGCAATTGCATATCTATGCCGATGAATACATTCACCCAGATTTAGTTTCAGAACTGGTTGGTAGCACCGGCCTGGAGAAACCCATGATCGCGCATTGCACTTACAGCCTTCGCCACCATTTTGAATTATTCAATCGTAAATTACGTTTTGCAATGCCTCCAAGACCCACTAAGAAACGTTTTTTTCGCACAACGGGTTCAATGGCCAATGATGCGACTGCCCCTGATTCAAATGAACATGGATTAAATAGTGACACATTGCTATACCCGCTCGTCACCCATGTCACTGCGGATGGACTGGCCGATGTGTTTCGACAAATGAACGCCAAATCAAATCAAATGGCCGTTTCTCACCAAGGGCAGGGACCATCCCACCAACCATTCGTGATCTTATCTGTTCTGACTACTTTTATTAAATTTTATTTATTGCGATGTGGCTTTGTAGATGGCTTGGCGGGATTTTACCTGTCCATTAATCAAGCCATGTCTGTATATTGGACTGAATTAAAGATCATGGAGCAGAATCGAAATTGGCATGACGCCAACGATCAACTGGCCGCACGACTACTTGAGGAGGCTGAACGTGCCCAGCGATCTGATTAACATCATGATTCCCACTCTTAACGAGGCCCATCACATAACCGAAGCAGTCGAGAATGCTTCCAAGGTTGGCCACGTTTTTGTGTTGGATTCGCTTAGTACGGATGGCACACAGGAACTTGCTCGCAAAGCTGGGGCTACTGTCGTTGAACACGCTTGGGAAGGCTATGCAGCTCAGAAAAACTGGGGGTTGGACAATTTGCCTTGGACGGGTAGTTGGATATTCATCCTGGATGCTGACGAACGAATCCCCCGCCCATTGCGTGAGGAAATGATTCGTGTAGCAGAGAGTAATCCAAGTACTGCCGGATTCTATGTCAACAGACTTTTGATTTTCATGGGCCATGCGATCAAACACGGGGCACTTTATCCGCAATGGAATCTTCGCTTTTTCAAATTGGGCAAAGCCCGTTATGAAGATCGTCTAGTTCATGAACATATGATTGTGGATGGTGAAAGAGATTATCTCAACGAACACATGATCCACATACGACGTGAGAATATGACTCAGTACATTGAAAAGCACATTTACTATGCAGACCTGGAAAGTGATGAGTGGATTAATATCTGGCAAGGCAAAAATAGCGGCGCTAAAGTCGATGCGCTCTTTAAGGATATGTTGCGTTACAGGCAGTGGATCAGGCGTTATGTCTGGCCTCGCACACCTTTCCGCCCCTTGATCCGCTTTTTGCACATGTATGTCTTTCGTATGGGTTTCCTGGATGGAAAAGCAGGTTGGCATTTGGCAATGTTGATGGCAAGCTATGAATATATGATCTCAATGATGTATGTTCATAAAAAATATACTGCAAAACGTAAATGAATATTTTATTCATCATTATTTCCACAACTGTATCCCATGGTGGGGTACACACAGAGCTTGATTACAATGAATATACATACTGAGGATATCGAAGTTCCGGTTGCTGGTAGATTGAAGGCAGAAGATTCTGCCTTGCAGAAAATCGAGTATGCCAGGATTCTGGATCAGCAGAACATCTTGCTAAATACATCGTTTCAATATGTTTTCACCAAGTTACTTATCAATGAAATCTCAAAGCATACCGATCCAAAGATTCTGGATATCGGTTGCGGTAAAGGAATTGGTAATGTGTGGCAGTACACTGAGTTAGTGAAGGAACATTCGAATGAATTGTGGGGGCTTGATCCTGACGACACTCTTCCGGATCATCAGAACCTGTTTACGAATTATCAGAACACTATTCTTGAGAATGCAAATCTCCCGTCTGATTACTTTGATGTGGTTTATGCCGTTTATGTGCTTGAACATATTCAGACCCCGACAGAATTTTTCCAGACCATCAATCGCATTCTCAAACCTGGAGGTGTTTTTGTTTTTATAACACCCAATACGAGGGCATTAATCGGGAAAGTCAGCAGAATTCTGGGATATCTCAAGGCCGACGGATTCGTGCTTAAATTCATCCGACCTGGGGAACGAGATCCACATGAGCATTATCCTGTTGTGGCCAGATGCAACACCCGCGACGCTCTCACAAAAGTATGCGACTCCGCCCACCTGTCATCCCCAGATCTAGCATTTTTCGAGTTTGATGGGGCCCAAGGTTATTTCCCTGGCATTTTCCACCCTTTGTTTCGCCTGTTAATGTCTTATCGACGCTTCAGGGGTAACCCGGAATGCCTGGACACTATTATAGGTAAAACATACAAAAAGTAATCTTAATTTCCATTTGCTCATGCATGTGGATATTATTGAATTATAGAAATCATACATCATACCCATGAATCAGCGAGTCATCATCAGTAAGAAGCTGCTGCTTGCAAACTCTGCGAGTTTTCTAGTTGCCAGTCTTCTGAATATTGCTGTTCTGATCTGGGTCATAGGCCACTTACATAAAAGAATTCCAAGCCAGGATTTCCAGATACTGGCACTTGCAATTACAGTTCAGACGTTTGTTCATATGCTGGCTGGACTATTGACAACCGGGCTATCTCGAAATATCACAGCAGCTTATGCGCAAGGGGATATTCATAAACTTCGACAAATTAGCTCTTCGCTATTTTTTGCCTGTTTAATCATCGGTATCGTTCTGGCGGCAGCAACATCCTCATTGGCATTTTTTGTTGATTCACTGCTTCAGGATCCCCCATCCAATTTATTCGAAGCTCGATTGAGTCTGGGACTCATGATGGGTTTATCCAGCTTGTTTATCATTACGTCTCCTTTAAGAGCAGGCATTGAAGTTAAACAAAAGTACGTTCTAGCAAACTTTATTTGGCTGATCGGAATTCTTATCCGAATCGGCCTGACGATTGGTTTGGTTCTTGGTATTGGGCCCCAAGTGATCTGGGTTGTCGTTGCCATGCTTGCCGCCAACACAACGCGCGTCATGCTATTGACTATTTTTTCCTTAAGAAGCATTCCAGAACTTTGGCCTCATTGGCGCTTATGCTCATGGCAAGAGATGAAAGAACAGGCAATCTTCGGATTCTGGGGTTCATTGGGGTCGATCAGCGGGAGTCTTCGAGATCAATCAGGTCCCGCCCTGCTCTCCAGCCTTTCCCCTGTGAATGCATCTTCGCACACAAGCAACTTCTTCATCGGGGGTATGGTGGACCGCCAATTCAGAGGCATTCTCTCTCAAATGATGCTTCCTCTCATGCCAGTCATGACAGCAATGCATACAAGCGAGCAGGCCAACCGATTGCAATCGCTTTTTCTTCGTGCCACACGTTGGGTTTTGTGGCTTTCCATGGCAATCGCCACTCCCCTGATCGTCTTTCGTGAGCAAGTGATGTCTCTCTATCTCTCCGATAGCAAACCCGATGCCATACAGGAAGCAGCCGACGTCATGGGCTTGTTGCTTTTGGCCTGGATTTTTCACTTCGCATCCGAACTGGGTCCTCGATTGGCATTGGCAAAAGGTGACGTCGCAGTCATCAATCGAAGATCTTTCATGCTTCAAGTCACCAATGTCTTATTGGCAATTTATGCAATCGTAGTATTGCAATGGGGAGCACTGGGTGCCGCAGTAGCAACACTCTTTACATATGCAATTCTTTATCCCCCAATCATGTGGCCAATTATGCTAAAATTAGTAAATACGGACTTCAGGTCTTTCCTCAAGAAAGCACTGTTACCAGGCGTCCTTCCCTTTTTTGTTTCGAGCTTTTTGGGCTATTTATACAATCTGATCAATCAAGGACAATGGCTGGCATCTCAGATGCCTTGGGATAATCTAGCTGACGCTGTTTTATTTATACAAAGTCCATTGCCAGAATATGGAAGCATCGAAGCCACTCTGATTGGCAGCATCATCACACTTGCAGCCTATCTATTACTTTCGATCATGGTTCTTGGCAGGGACGATCGAAATGATCTAGCCAAATTAATCCGACGAAAATTAAAGAGCTAACCAAACAATTATTGATATTTCAACTTCTGTTGTCGACTAACAGGCAGTAGAGAAACTCATGTCATCCTGCTCAAATTTTGGGTCCTTCCGGGTTTTCTATGGGTAAGTGATGGGGTACAACGGCACACA
>CAZJJN010000056.1:0-16267 GCA_964546335.1 uncultured Phycisphaeraceae bacterium | reverse complement strand
TTGTGTGCCGTTGTACCCCATCACTTACCCATAGAAAACCCGGAAGGACCAAAATTTAACGATCTCCTGAACCAGAACCAGCCTCAAAATAGCAGTCTTTAACAAAATGTCAATGTCTTTATATAGCATATTCCTTTTCGGTTAGAAAAGAAGTACATGGTATGAACCGATATACCTTCAGTGACGTAGGACTATCTCCTGTCAGCTTTGCATCTGTCAGGGGTGGATGTGGATTTATTACCTAGTGAGGATCAACCGTGGCTAAAAAGAAAGCATTGATCACCGGTATTACCGGACAGGATGGCAGTTATCTCACCGAGTTTCTCATCGGCAAGGGTTATGAAGTGCATGGCATCATCCGACGAGCCAGCAACTTCAACACTGAACGGCTGGATCATATTTACGAAGATCCGCATAAGTCAGGCGTTCAGATGAAACTGCACTACGGCGATCTGTCCGATGCCAACAACATTCGACGAGTACTTGACGAAGTACAGCCGGACGAGGTCTATAACCTTGGCGCGCAAAGCCACGTCCGCGTGAGTTTTGATATGCCTTTGTACACCGCCGATGTGGACGGCACGGGCACGCTGCGCATCCTTGAAGCCATCCGCGAGTTTGAAGATTACACGCGTCGGCGGGTGAAGTTCTACCAGGCTTCCAGCAGTGAGATGTATGGTAAGGTCATTGAAACGCCTCAGACGGAAACGACGCCTTTCTATCCACGAAGTCCTTATGCCTGCGCGAAAGTGTTTGGCTATTGGATCACGGTGAATTATCGCGAGTCGTATGGCATGCATGCCAGCAACGGCATTTTGTTTAACCATGAGTCACCTCGCCGCGGCGAGACATTTGTGACGCGCAAGGTGACCCGGGCCGTGGGCCGGATCAAGCTGGGCATGCAGAAGAAGCTATACATGGGCAACATTGATGCCAAGCGCGACTGGGGCTTTGCTGGCGATTATGTCGAAGCGATGTGGCTGATGCTTCAGCAGGATAACCCGGACGATTATGTCGTTGCGACAGGCGAGACTCACTCCGTGCGTGAGTTCATGGAGGTGGCTTTCAGCCATGTCGGGTTGGACTACAAGGATTTTTATGAGGTGGACCCGCGTTACTTCCGTCCGGCTGAGGTTGATCTGCTGCTGGGCGATCCAGCCAAGTGCAAGAAGCAGCTTGACTGGGAGCCGAAGGTGAAGTTTGAAGAGCTGGCCAGGATGATGGTCGACGCGGATATGGAACTGGCCGCCCGTGAGAAGACCTTGCGCGATGCTGGCCACGCGATGCCTGAACTGATCGGTCACGATCAGTAAGACGCGATCAAGCAAATCACGAATAACCCCTAGCCGACGCTTTGATCGCGTCGGCTTTTTTTATTGTCATTGTGTGCGCTGACATGCCAGACAACCACAAAAAAACCCGCGAATGGTCGCGGGTTGGTTTCATGATGGATGAAAGTCGGGATCAGCCAGCCAGTCTGCGTGCCCGGTCGAAGATTTCGCTGGCGATCTCAGGCATGGGGTAATGCTCACGGAGGAACTCGCGCAATTGGCTGGACTCAGCGATGCGGAAGTAGGCCACAGGTTCAATGCGACGGGCGACGAAAGTGACCGCGCGGGCCAGTCTCTCGCGTGAAGCGGCGATGACCACCTCGCCGTGCGGCTCGATCCGCAGGGGCAGAATCTCGAACTGCCAGGCCTGTCTGCGGTTGATCAGTTTGAGCGCTTCTTTTTCGAACTCCAACTGATCGAGATCAATCGTGCCGGTGAACCGGGCATATTGCTCGACCCAGGCGTGCTCAATGCTCTCGACAGTGACATCGAACATGCGCTCAGCCAGTACGCCGAAGGGCACGCCGGAGCGTTTCTGTGCTTCCAGTATTTCAAAAACCTGTTGCTCAGACAGGATGCCTTGCTCAACAAGAATTTGACCGATTTTGATTTGCTGTGTGGCACTCATGTAGAAGGATTCCCTTGTTGTCCCACTTACATGATCGGTCAGCGCAGAGGATCGATGCAGTTTTTCGGCTGTGTCCGATAGAGAGTTTTTGATTTGCTGAGTATCGCGAGGAACCTGCCAACACTGTCGCGTAGCGCGACTGGCGCGTCAGGATTATGTGGATTTATTCGACAGGTAGCGCAGAATGCTAAAGCCTTATTCCACAGCCGAGATTTCGCTCGCTGAGATGCGCTCAATGTTGTACTGCTGGTCGTAACTCATGCTGCCGACGATCTCGACCTGCTTGCCGATCATGTCTGTGGCCTTGGGCACCGATTGCGGGTCGAGGTAGCCCAGAGTTCGGCCTGTATCCAAGTCCACCAGTCGCAGCATGTGAGGCAGGCGCTTGCCATCGAACACCGCACTGGCCAGGAGTTTCCCTTTCAGATTGGGGGTCGCTTTGGTTTCGCCCGGCTGGAAGTCCGTTGCAGGTTTGACATCAGTTTGCAAGGTTTGCTCGGCTTCTTCGATGGCTTTGAGCGCTTCGTTGGCTGCCTGGTTGCGCTTGATCTGTGCGATGCGACGTTCTACCAGGTAGCGATCCATCTCGCTGAGCATCTCATCTTCAGACAGGATTTGATAGGTTGCCAGCAGATCAGCCAAAGGCTGCTTCTCGACGGGCAGTTTCATCGCTTCGGCAAACAGTTTTTCAGCTTCCTTCACCTGGGCGTCGATTTTTTCCAGATCGCCGGTCGGATCAACCAACTCCTCCCCGCCGGTGTTCTCATTGGTTGCGTTCTCTTCGCCTGTGTTGTTCTGAACTTCGTTGCCAGTGTTGGTCGTGTTTTCGGTCGTTTCAACGTTCTCGACAACATTGTTAATCACATGATTCACACGAACCAGCACCTCGTTTTCCTGGGCTGAATCAATAATCTCCTGCATCACGGACATGGGCAGGTCAGCCGGGGCTTTGATGACAAACACCTCATCTTTGCGCCCCTCGTAAAGTGAGAACAGCGTGTCGAGATTACTGATCGGCGAATTTTTGCCGTCCAATTCATACTCATCTTTGGATAGCACCTTGATGACGATTTCCTTGGGCTTGTTGCCTTCTGCTCCGGCTTGCTCCACAGCCGACACAGGCTTCACGCTTGACTTGGGAATGAAAACCACCGTCCCAGCAGGGGGCTTGATCTTATAAAGGCTTGGGGTTTCTCCGACGACTTCCAGCACTTTGTCGCGCGTAACAGCGATGGCGACATGGTCGCTATCGTTCGCGCCAGCTTGAGAGGCCAGGTACACCTTGGCGAAACGCTGGTTCACGACGCCCTCCGTACCGCCACCTTTCAGATCGACCACAGCCTTGGGAATGTAGCAATAAATATCAGCCGGGGGCTTGATCTTATACAGGTCTTTATCCTCCAGCCGGACCGGCCCCAGCACGGTGACTTTGTCATCCTTGCTCAAGTTACCCACTGCGTAGTTACGCACGCCACCACTGGTAACTTCAACAGAGTCCACGATGACCTGCGCTTCAAAACTGTCACTGTCAGATTGGCCAAGGGTTGGCCCAGCCAACAAGAGCGTGGTTGAAAGTAACGTGATCAAAGTAAGTCGGATATGAAGCATCGGTCATCTCCCTGATGGTTGACTTCAAGCAATTGTATGAGTCCATCATAACAGGACAAGCAGCACCGCATGCAGTCAAACTGCAAGGCGGTTTGAAAAGTTGCCTGTTTGGATTGCCCCAGGCTAGCAGCCTGAATCACTTATTGGGCTTGTTGATGCGCACCATCACGTCGTAATTGCCGGGGAACTGGTTGTTCCCATAGTTCTGGTTCATGGCAAAACCGAGGTAAAGCTTGCCTGACCGTTCCGCTTTGAAGCGAGACGATTTGCCGATCATGAAGGTTTCGCCGTTATCCCCGATCCTGCCAACCAGTGCTCCAAAGGGAATCTGGTTCTGGCTGTACCAGCCGATGCCCATGGCTCCATCGGGTGTGGAAATGTAGCCACCACCCCAAGGCGACATGGTGATCTGGCCACGCGCGGTGATCATGACTTCCGCGCCACGCTCCAATTTCAGGCCGGTGTCCAGCCAATTCGTCATGGCCCGATGCTCGCCACTCACGCTGTATTGTTTGGTGATGGTTGGCCCATCCTGTCCGACCTGTAAGATCTGCTTCACATCTTCCAGCTTGACCGTCAGCTTGCCATATTTACTGTCCACTTGAATCTGGGAGGGCTGAACCTTGCCGACGACTTTGAAGTGTGGCGTGACCAGGCTGTCTTCATCGCGCACGGAGTAAAACTCGCGGTCTTCGTCAGACATCAGCGAAGCCTGCGATTCGAGATTGAGCAGCAGTTCTTCGACACGCTTCTGCACTTCGGCTTCCGTCGTTTTGCCATAACGATCTACCAGGGGGATGACGCTTGGGCCCATGTCCAAGAGTCGTTTCTGAGCTGCTTCGCGCTCGCCGTAGCTGGCAGCACCGAGTGATTTGACCAGCATCTTGACTTCGCGGGTGTAGCTTTCGCGTGTTTCCAGGCCGGGGATGATGGAATTGACATCCTCGACGGGCACGGTCAGCAGGCCATATTCAGTTTTCACGGTGAAAGCGGGGACAGCCAGCTTACCTGTGATGATTGAGCCATCGTCGAGATGGATACGATGCTGGGCTGGCCCTTTCGGTTCAGCCGGTTCGGCCAGCTCGATGTCTTCCGTGGACTGCGATTCGTCAGTGGTTTCTTCGGCCGGTGCATCGGGGGCGGGGGCAGGCATGAGTCTCTCACCGATCATCTCAACTTGGCGAGCCTGCGACTGCTGAGGACCAAGCTGCGCGTCCACCACCGCGATACAAACCAGAAGCATTGTCAGTCCCGCCAGTACTCGTCGTAATCCCTGCATAATTGATCTCCACCTGAGTTCGCCGAAATTGATTGTGAGTTTGAAGCTGCTTAGGTTGGACGCATCAAAGCGCCTTGCGGTTTCACAAAATACACGAAAACTGCCTATTTCGACAGTGGCAGATAAAAATCAAAAAAATCGCTTTGTTGAGGGACTTTTGTATTGACCGATCGGGTCATGGGCCGATAATACCGGTGCAAGGCAAGCCGAAAGGCTCTTGCCAGACGTTGCCCGGTACCTCCGGCTGCGTCTGAAACGGGCTCTGGAGGACGTCTTCAGGGCAGAAGAGTTCGGCGGCGAGCACTTGCCTGGGACTCCTGTGTCGAGCCTGGTTGGTGGGTCGCGACGGTCGGACATGGCCGTTTTGAAAGGAGGTGATCCAGTGAGTGACTGTATCAAGGGGCTGAGCCTCTAACACTCCGACGGGTTGTTAAGTTCAGCCCAGACACGACTTCTTTGCCCGCTTGGTGAATGCCCGGCGGGCTTTTTTGTGGGATAAATGTTGAGAAACACGTATGCTCGACAGTGGGGATAATGAATTGAGGTCAATACGCCATCGCGCACATTTTCATTGCCATCTCGTATGACTAAAGATAAGCTATATTTATGAATGGCGAATTTACTGCAATAATTGAAACAGCTGAGGAAGGCGGATACATCGCTTACTGCCCTGAAGTTGCTGGTGCTAATGGCCAAGGCGAAACCATCGATGAAGCTAAGGCCAGTTTATCATCTGCAATCAAATTAATTCTGGAAGATCGACTTGAAGATAGCTTGCGAGGCCTGCCTGATGATGCGATCCGGGATTCGGTGGCGGTATAGTGAAGCGTCGAGCATTACTCAAACATCTTCGCAGGCATGGATGTTTCCTTAAACGTGAGGGAAGTGCACATTCGTTATGGGTGAATCCTTCCAATGGTCATATTGAAGCTGTGCCACGTCACACAGAGATTAAAGATGCATTGGCACGAAAGATATGTCGGTGCTTGGAAGTGCCTTATCCGCCAGGGGCATAATCAAGAGTCAATCGTTTTCGAATATTGCATAGGTTGTGTACGTCTTTAGGTTCCTCCTTCTTAAGGTACTGTATGCACTGATAGGTTTGGCAACGAACCCTTGTCGTCAATTACGTAGGTTATGGTTGCACTAAAACGTCGCGCTTTTATTAGCGATGATCGCGGGTCAATGGTCAGTGACGCATCTTCACCCCTTCGCAGCACTGCGCTCAGCAAAGTGCTTACGTGCTTCACCTGCTAAATAGAAGCTGCCGGTGATGATGATCAAGTCATCCCGACTGACAGCCCGGCCGGCCAATGTGATGGCGGCATCCAGATTCGGCGCGGTCTGGCTCATCTTGCCTGACACATCGTTGAACCGAGTCTGCAAATCCTCAGGTTCCATCGCGCGTGTGTTGGATTTGGCTTTGGTGAAAATGACCTTGTCCGCGCCCAGGCCGACCTGCTTGAGCATGCCGTTCACATCTTTGTCCTGTCCGCAGCCGAAGATCATGACCAGTGAGTCATAGGTGATGTGAGCACCGAGCGCGCGGATCAATGTTTGAATTGACAGCGCATTGTGCGCTCCATCAATCACCACGCGAGGTTCGCGCCAGACGACTTCCATGCGACCGGGCAGTTCCGTTTTAGCCAATCCTTCGATGACCTTGTCTTCCTTGAGGTGGAAGCCGTTGGATCGAAGGACATCCAGCAGCGACAGCGCCAGGCCGCAGTTATGTGCCTGATGTTCACCTTGCAGGGGGACAGCGAGGTGTTCGAATCGGCTGGTACTGGTGGTGATGCTGACGCGCGAGTGCCTACCCAGTTCCTTGTTGGCTTCGAAGCGGTAGGAGAAGTCGATGTCTTCACCCGTGAAGTGCAATGGGCAGCCGACTTCCTCGGCCTTTTTCTTGAATACCTCAACGACTTCCGGTTCCTGGATCACGCTGATGGCGGGGACATCTTTTTTCATGATGCCTGCTTTTTCACCGGCGATCTGAGTCAGCTCTTTGCCAAGGATGTTCATATGGTCGTAGCTGATATGCGTCAGGCCGACGACCAAAGGCGTCACCACATTGGTCGCATCCAATCGACCGCCCAATCCCGTTTCGAGCAGCACCAGATCAACTGCTTCTTCAGCGAAATACATGAAGCCGATGGCGGTGAGAATTTCAAAATAGGTTGGATCGCTGCCTGTGATCGCTTCGCAGGCTTTGGCGACTTTCTCCGTGAGGTTGGCAAAGTCAGCATGGCTGATCATCTGGCCGTTGATGGTGATGCGTTCGCGCAAGTCCACCAAATGCGGGCTGGTATAAGACCCGACGGTGTAGCCACAGTTTTCGAGCATGGCCCCGAGCATGGCAATGGTTGATCCCTTGCCTTTGGTGCCTGCGATGTGAACATACTGCAACTGCTCATGGGGATTACCCAGTTTGTTGAGCAGTTTCTTCATCCGCGCGAGATTAAAACTCTCGGTGTCATATGACACGAGTCGCAACTTCTCGAAGTTGGTGCGCGAAGCCAACCAACGGATGGCAGTGGTGTAGTTGGTGATGGATCGAGCGGTACTGGCCGAGGCTTTGGAAGTTTTTGAGGCCTTGGTCCGGCTTGTCGATCGTTTACTCTTCGTTTTTGTTTTCTTTGATTTTGATGAGGCAGGCATAGTCTTGCTAACATATCAGAAACGATGTTCGCGGTCAATTCGTATCGTGTAAACCCATGCATGGCAGGTGTTTGTCGCGAAACACATGATTCGGTCTTTTATACTTGGGCAGCCGAGGAATTTGTGAAGCTACAATGGCGTGCCATGGACAGGATTTGGAGTATGGCCAATTCAAGAATGACTCACATAAGGCTTGATGCCGACCGGGTTTGCCATGGCATCTGGCAGGCTGTGCTGCTCAGTTTACTACTGTTTGGCTGCGTTCAGGCAGCCCAGAATGTGGACGAACTGAACGAACGTGAGCAGCGCGAATATCGCCTGTTTTTTGATTTGCTGGATGAGCCTTCGCTGCCGGTGGATCGCAAAAGGCAGACGGTGGAAGCGATTCTGGACCGGGACTGGAACTTTGCTCATCGCCAGCTTGCTTCCAGGCTGGCCCGAGATGAGGTACAGGGCAACAGGCTGGCCATCGCGCAGGCACTGGCCCGTCGGGTGGATCATACACCCAGCTTGTTTGTGTCCCCTTTGCAAACGATTCTTGAGGAAGGCGAGGTAGGGTCATCGTTGCATACCACTGCTGCCCGGGCACTGGGCCGGGTGGAGTCTGATCAACTCACAGGCCAGTTGCGGTCATGGGCAACCAGCCGAGACACCGCGACGAATCTGAGAATCGGCTCGATCATTGCGTTGGCGCAGGATCGCCAGCGCGCGAACGTGGCCACGCTCCTGCAAGTCGCGGAGAAAGCCAGCGAACCCACGATCAAGTCGGCAGCCTTTGATGCCTTGGCGGAATTGACGGGCATTGATCTGTACCAGCGCGACCTGACCCGATGGAAGCGATGGTTCGCCCGACAGAAAGATGTCAATGAAGCAGTCTGGCAACGGCGGTTGTTGGCCAACCATGCGCAAAAGGCTGAACGCCTGCGAGAAGTGAATCGTCAGCTTGAAGTGCGATTGATCGAGGAGCAGCGGTCAGCTTATCGCTCAGCCGCAGCAGAGTCGCGCGACAGTTTGCTTGTGCGTTACCTGGCCAGTCCCGTTGAACCGACGCGTCAGCTTGGTGTTGAATTGGCTGCACGCCGGTTGTCCGAGGGTGGCTTGCCTGAGCCTTTGCGTGTCGCCTTGCGTGAGAGGCTGAACGATCCTGCCCCGGCTGTGCGAACCACAGCCACCACGCTTTTGAAGGATCTGGCGGACAGGCCTGCGGCTGAAATCGTCGCCCAAAGATTGGATGAAGCTTTGGAAGATGCGCCAACGGCCATCGATGCCGGTTTGTCACTCCTGGCTCGGGTGCCGATTGCGCAAGGCGTGCAGCCTGCTTTGCGTCTGCTGGAGTCGCCGACTCATCGTGATGCCGCGGCACGGGTACTGGTGAGTGTGCTTGATGCGGGGTTGCTTGAGGAAACGACCAGAAAAACGCTGGCTGCGACGGTTCGGGCACAGGTGGATGATGGCAAGGTGTCACCGATTTTTGTCGAGTTACTTGGTCGCGTCGCGCAGGATGACACGGACTGGCAACTGATCAAGTCGTGGCTGGAGTCGAAGCAGGAAGCGGTGCGCGCAGCCGCAGCCAAGGCATGGGGTAACTCGGATCAACCGATCGATGCCTTGGCAGATAAGGCTGGTGATGCTGCCATTCAACCAGCTCTCTATGCAGCAGCGTTGAAGCGAGGCAGTGGAGCAAAAGTCATGAAAGCCCTGGCCCAGCAGTCACCTGAGCAGGAAGCGTTTGTGCCAGCCTGGCGCGGAGCGTTAATTGCCATCGCTGAACGAAGCGAGCCAAGGGTGATTCAGAATGTGTTGAGCGATGTCGAGTTGGATCGGTCGTTGAGGCATGACTTACTGACCATTGCCATCAACCGGCTCGAAGCCAAGGCCAAGCAGGCGGAAGGCAAGCTATCAACACCGGATGCGACAAGCATGGTTGAGTTGGCGCAATCGCGCAGTGAGATTCGTCTGGCTGCAGGTGAGTTGGTTGAAGCCTCGGCAGACCTTGACCTGGCGCAGCAACATCTGGAGGCAGTTCCCAAAGCCGGGGTGCGACAGCAAAGTCTGCGCTATCGCGTCGCTTTGGCTAAAGGAGATACTGCAGAAGCGTTGGCCGTGGTGAAGAGCATCGGTGAACTGCCAGAGGAGCAGCAGAAACCTCTGACCGAGCAGACGCTGTCAGTCACGAAGACATGGATTGAGACGATGAAGTCGGCCCATCGGTTTGATGATGCCTCGGCCTATTTGCAGTCGCTTCAACAAGCTTGGGGTGGCGATCAGGCAACGGAGTCGATCCAGACAGCCATCAAAACACTGCTGGAAGATGTCGCCAAGGCTCGCGAGGATTGGGAAGCCCGTCAGCCAGCCGAGGAATAGATCGTCCAGCAGCGATTCCCACGCTATACTTTCCGTCCTTTTCAACTACGACACGTAGGGAGCCCCCGCGATGCAGAGCAAAATCACTGGCAAAGCATTCGTCCTTGGTGATGACATCGATACCGACCAGATCATCCCGGCTGAGTACCTTTCCTATAACCCAGCCGACCCTGAAGAACGCAAATACTTCGGCATGTATGCGTGCAGTGGTGTGCCTGATGCCCAGTCAGGCCTGCCTGATGGGGCTCGCCGACTCGTGCCTGAGGGGCAGTTCACCTGTGATTACGCTGTGGTGATCGGCGGGAAAAACTTTGGCTGTGGCAGCTCGCGTGAGCACGCACCGTTGGCCTTAGCTGAAGCTGGCGTGCAAGTGGTCGTGGCTGAGTTCTATGCTCGCATCTTTTTCCGAAATTGTGTGAACGGCGGATACTTGCTGCCTTGCGAGGCCACGCAACAACTCATCAGCGAGATCCGCACGGATGATGAGGTGGAAGTCGATATCGACGCTGGCAAACTCACCAACAAGACCACGGGCAAGCAGTATGACTTGAAACCCCTTGGCGATGTGAAGCCCATCATCGAAGCAGGTGGCGTCTTTGAGTACGCCCGGCAGACAGGGATGCTGGCCAGGTAGTTGAAACCAAGCTCTTGCTAAAAACCAGAATGATTCACCACTGAGTCACAGAGGCTCAGAGAAATTTATCAAATGGCTTACAAGAGAGATGGGAACTGGAATCCAATCACGGGCTATCTGTCAAATTGTCTCGGAAAAGAACAGAACAGCCTGGAAAGAACTTTGCCGACCCCTTCTTCGCATCAAGGTTGAAATATACGCACTTGTATACGTCGTTGGGACGTCAATTGGTATGGAGCATTGTCTCAAAATTACAAATGTGCCCCTCTGGCGTAAAGCAGGTGTTCAATGAAGTTGTTTACGCACCATCGTTTTCTATATGTCTTGGTGCCTCTGTGGTTGACTCTGAATGCTCTGCTTAATGACCATGACTGGATGTCGAGGATGCCTGGTCTTTGAGTCCAAGCCTTTTCAGCAGCGGGCCGATGGTCAACCCCTGGCCGATGATGCTGAAGGTGACCACCGCGTAGGTCATGAACAGAATGGTGTTGTAGCTTTCTTTGTGATGCTGGCCGAGTGATTCCTGCAGAGACAAGGCCAGAGCCACGCTGATAGCACCGCGCAAACCACTCCACCAAAGCACCTTGATGGCATGTGGCTGGGGATCACGCAAAGGCTTGAAAACCCGCATCGGGACAGCGACCGCAATAAACCGAGCCAGCAGCACAGCCGGGATCGCCAGCAGACCTGCCTCGATGTAAAGCTCGTCGAAGGTGAGGATCAACACCTCCAAGCCGATCAAAACAAAGAGTACCGCGTTGAGCACTTCGTCCACGACTGTCCAGAAGACAAAGACATGTCGCCAGGATCGCGTCTCTTTCTCAAGTTTTCGCCCTTCATTGCCCACCATCAGGCCGGCCACCACCATCGCCAAAGGCCCGGACAAATGCCAGGCTGTCGCCAACGCATAGCCCCCAGCCACGATGGCCAAGGTCACCAGCACATCTGTTTCCTCATCGTTGATGGATTTGAGCGCATACCACGCAATTACCCCCAGCACACCGCCAAGAAGCAAGCCACCAAACGCTTCCTGAATGAACAGCCAGAGTACGCCCATGGCACTGAGCGATTCTTCTGAGCCATGGCCCGAAGACAGGCCAGCGATGCTGACCACCGCGAGAAACACCACGTAACCGATGCCATCGTTGAACAGGGACTCGCCAGCAATCTTGGTTTCAAGTTTTTTTGGAGCCCCAAGATTGGAAATGATCGCCAGCACAGCGACAGGATCGGTCGGCGCGATCAAGGCGCCGAAAATCATGCAATGCATGAACGGGGCATGGATACCCAACAGCAGGAAGATGCCATACGTCAGTCCCGCGACGGTGAACGTCATGATCAGTGTGCCGACAGTGGCTAATAGCAGCACCGTCCACTTCTGCTGCCAAAGTGAAGTGAAATTGACGTGCAAAGCCCCGGCAAAGAGTAGAAACCCGAGCAGCACATTCATCAGGGCCTCGTCGAACTCGACCTTGTCGAGGATTTCACGGGCCAGGTCTGAGACGCCGGGCACGAACTGCCCGACGAGGATGGTGACCCCAGCGAAAATCAACGAGGCGATCATCAGGCCGATGGATGCAGGCAGCTTGAATACCTGATGATTCAGGAAGGCCAGCAACGCAGCCAGAACGATCAGAATGGCGGTGACTTCAAAGGTTGACACAGTCTGGATGATACCGCGATACAGCCATCGCACAGGGTTTGTTACGATCTACCCGACTGGTGAAATTTGCCTGTCCATGACCCTGATGCTTTGCCTGCTTGTGACAGGGGGCAGGCGTCGGTAGGATTCGACCAATTTAACCCGACCTTGCGATTGCACCGCCTATGCCTAAACGCACTGATATCAAGACCATCCTTATCATCGGCTCCGGCCCGATCGTCATCGGCCAGGGCTGCGAGTTCGACTACTCCGGCACGCAGGCCTGCAAATCCTTGAAAGAAGAGGGCTACCAGGTCGTGTTGGTTAATTCCAACCCGGCCACGATCATGACTGATCCGGAGATGGCAGACCGCACCTACATCGAGCCGATCACGCCCGAGGCCGTCGCCCGCATCATCGCCAAGGAACAAGGCGGTTCCTTCCACATCGACGCCTTGCTACCGACGCTGGGTGGGCAGACTGCCCTCAACTGTGCCTGTGCGTTGTTTGATGAGGGGGTGCTGGATAAGTTTGGCGTGGAAATGATCGGCGCGAATCGGAAAGTGATTTACCGCGCGGAAGATCGCCGAGAGTTTAATGAAGTGGTCGAAAGTGTTGGTCTGCATTGCCCACCTTCGGGCATCGCTCAGACGATGGAGGAAGCCTGGGCGGTACTGGAGCGGGTTGGGCTGCCTGCGATCATCAGGCCAGCCTTCACGTTGGGAGGAACCGGCGGGGGGGTCGCATACAACCACGAGGAGTTTGAAGACATCGTCCGTCGGGGCATTGATGCCTCGATGACCAACCAGGTGTTGATTGACCGTTCACTCATCGGCTGGAAGGAATATGAACTGGAAGTCATGCGTGACCATGAAGACAACGTGGTCATCATCTGCGCGATTGAGAACATTGATCCGATGGGGGTGCATACGGGGGATTCGATTACTGTCGCGCCTGCTCAAACGCTGACGGATAAGGAATACCAGTACATGCGCGATGGGGCCTTGGCGATCATCCGCGCGGTGGGTGTCGAGACAGGGGGGTCGAACATTCAGTTTGCCATCAACCCGGAAGATGGGGAGATGGTGGTGATTGAAATGAACCCGCGCGTGTCGCGCTCATCCGCGCTGGCTTCGAAAGCGACAGGCTTCCCCATCGCCAAGTTGGCTGCGAAGTTGGCAGTCGGTTACGCGCTGTGGGAACTGAAAAACGACATCACCGGGCAGACTGCGGCTTGCTTTGAGCCGACCATTGATTACGTGGTCACGAAGATTCCGCGCTGGACTTTTGAAAAGTTTCCCGAGGCGGATGAGACACTGACCACGCAGATGAAAAGTGTGGGCGAAGCGATGAGTATTGGGCGCACTTTCAAGGAGAGTCTGCAGAAGGGCATCCGTTCCATGGAGGTGAAGCGCTTTGGCCTGGGGCTGGATGCGCAGGATAAATGGTTGAACAGCTTGCGCGCGACACTGCACTGGTTTGAAGCGGAACATCCGCAACTGCTCACGAAAGTGCGTGACTCGGCTGCTGCGAAATGGGGCCGATGCTCGTGTTTGCAGGCAGCAGCCCTGTTGCAGCATGACCCGGCCATCCAGTCGAAGGTTGATGATGAACTGCGTGCGATGGTGAAGATCAGTCTGTCAGGCATCGGCATCACCGAAGACTCGCCTTTCCGCCCGACCAAGGATGTGCCCGGCACGTTGCAGATGGTGGATACGGAATGGCCGATCCATCCGGACAAGTTGCAGCGCAAGTTGAATGTGCCTTCGCAGGGTCGGCTGTATTACGTGCGTTACGCGCTCAAGATGGGGTGGTCAATCGATGATGTTTATGCAGCGACAAAGATTGATCCCTGGTTTCTCGACCAGATCGCGCAGCTTATCGAGTTTGAACAGGAATTGCTTGCGTATGATGCCTTGGAGGAACTGTCCCGCGAGCTGATGGAGCAGGCCAAGCGCTGGGGATATTCCGATCCTCAGTTAGCCAATCTGCTGTTGGGTGCAATCAACACGAAAAATATTCTTACGGTGCGCAGCAAGCGCGTGGAACTGGGGATTAAGCCGGTTTACAAGCTGGTGGATACCTGTGCCGCGGAGTTTGAAGCCGCGACGCCTTATTACTACTCGACCTATGAGTCTGGCTGCGAAATGGTGGGAGGAAATCCCCCGGTCGCGGATGATGAAGCACGCGTCACCGACAAGAAGAAGATTGTCATCCTTGGCGGTGGGCCTAACCGCATCGGTCAGGGCATCGAGTTCGACTACTGCTGCGTGCAGGCAGCCTTCGCAGCGGACGACCTTGGCTTCGAGTCGGTCATGGTCAACTCCAATCCGGAAACGGTTTCAACGGACTACGACACGTCAGACCTGCTTTTCTTTGAGCCTTTGACGTTGGAAGATGTGCTCAACATCTGCGAGCGATTGAATGGCACACCTTTGGGTCAGCCGGGCCATCTGCATGGCGTCATCGTGCAGTTTGGCGGGCAGACGCCGCTCAATTTGGCGCATGGCCTGGAAGCAGCGGGGGTGCCCATCATCGGCACCAGCGTGGATTCGATTGACTTGGCTGAAGACCGCCAGCGCTTTGCGGACATGTGTCGTAAGCTGGATGTACGCCAACCTGACAACGGCATCGCCTACAACGTCGATCAGGCCATCGCCATCGCCAACAAGATCAGCTACCCCGTGCTGGTGCGCCCCAGCTTCGTGCTGGGCGGCAGAGCGATGGAAACCGTCTTCGACGATGAGCAACTGCGCAAATACATGGCCATCGCCATCGGCGCCAGTGACCTGGCTGACCAGCCCATCCTCGTGGATAAATTCCTGTTCCAGGCCATCGAATGCGATGTGGATGTCGTCGCAGATTACGACGCATCCGGCCAAGGCATCGGGCTGGTGTGTGGCGTGATGGAGCACATCGAAGAAGCAGGCATCCACTCAGGCGACAGTGCCTGTGCGATTCCACCTTACACCTTGCCTGCGGAAGTGGTCGAGCAGATCAAGGAGCAGTCCCGGGCGATGGCTCGTGAGTTGAAAGTGCGTGGCCTGATGAATGTGCAATGGGCTGTGCGTCGTGTGCCTGATGAGCAAGGCCACATGAAGCATGAGATTTACGTGATCGAAGTGAATCCGCGTGCCTCGCGCACGGTGCCTTTCGTCAGCAAAGCGACAGGTGTGCCTTGGGCACGGATCGCAGCCAAGATCATGGCCGGCGAATCGTTGGCATCGCTGGGTATCAACGGCGAGGTGATCCCTTCGCACACTTCCGTGAAGGAATCGGTCTTCCCGTTCAGCAAGTTCCCCGGCGTGGATGTCATCCTCGGCCCGGAGATGCGCTCGACCGGCGAAGTCATGGGCATCGACGAATCTTTCCCCATTGCATTCTTCAAAGCCGAACTGGCAGCAGGCACTTCGTTGCCAGCAGAAGGGCGGATATTCCTCTCAGTCCGCGACAGCGACAAACCCCAGGCGGTGGAAGTCGCCAAGGCACTTTCTGACTTGGGCTATGAAATCTACTCCACAGGCGGGACGCACGAATATCTTTCAGCAGCAGGTGTTCAAACAACTCGATTGAAGAAGATTGTGGAGGGTAGGCCCAACGCCATCGACATGATCAAGAATCACGAGCTGGCGTTAATTATCAACACGCCAACGCGCAAGGGCAGCGGGACGGATGAAGGTAAGCTGCGCGCGACTGCGGAGCGTTTCAAGGTGCCGATGATTACTACCACGACTGCTGCAGCCGCTGCTGTGCAGGCATTGAAAACACTCAGGCAACGTGACTGGTCGGTCAAAGCCTTGCAGGATTACTTTGCTTGAAGCGCTGTTGAAATATGTGAAACTCAAGAAACCGACTTTTTCTTTAAGAGTGCAACTTGGTATTGCACATTTTAGAGCAGGATGGGTTCAATCATCGCGTCTTGGGTGCCACACCTTGACGCCACTCGAGCATCGCGAGAAGGGCGCAAGGTGTGTTGATGCTGCTGCGTTATGGTTTCCATCGACAGCACAGTTTGCCTCGCGGACTCGGTCAAACTTTGGCACCTTGCTATGAATGATTTGCATACGCTCTAATACGCATCCCGCTCTAAGCTTTCGTTAATCAAGGTAGCCACATCGGCAGA
>CAZJJN010000055.1:0-16340 GCA_964546335.1 uncultured Phycisphaeraceae bacterium | reverse complement strand
GTCTGCCGATGTGGCTACCTTGATTAACGAAAGCTTAGAGCGGGATGCGTATTAATCGTCCGCCAGCACGAGTCGGTAGCCTGTCCAGTGGAAACTGCTGGCTGAATCCTGGCAGCCGGCGGGATGCCAACCGGGCACCGGGGCATGGTCGTGATCCGTTCGGCAATGCGGGCAGCGCACCCGCCACCATGCCCGACCATCGTGATAGACCAGTTTCGCCCGAAGCACCGGCACCTCATTGAGCTTCTGGGTTGCGTAGATTTCCTGAGCATTTGTTCCCATGTGGCACCTCCCATGATTTGTGAGGTACGAATCGAAGTGACACCTTAAGTTTCGCTCGAATCCCGGCTGGGTCAATCAAAAACTGTGGAATCTGCCATAAAAAAACGCCCCGGGACTGGGGCGCTTTTGTTTCAGATTGTCTTAACGGGTCAGTCTTTATTCAGCCGGGGCCAATTCGCTGACGCCGGTGATGACCATGCCATCATCGGTGGTGTAAGCGTAGCCGACTGCCACGCCACCCATGTCCTTCAGTTCCGATGCTTTGGGCATGAGTTTGAGGAAAGAATCCATCGCCATGCGTTGCTGTTCAGGCATGAATTCCTTGTTGTCATCAAACTCTTTCTGCATCATTTTTTCAAGGGCATCAATCGTCTTGTTCAAAACCATGTTGGTATCTGACACACTGAACATCCAGCTATCGCGAGGCTTCATCATCTGCATGGCCTTGCTGAAGGTCTTGGTCGCCTGGAAGCTGTCCGCTCCGAGGTTACCCTTGTTCAGCGAGGACATGACGATCGGCGCGATGCCATCGCCAATGGTCATGGAGAGATAGCCGTTGCCTTTGAAATAGGCCATCTGCTGGCCGTCGGCGTCGATGTTGACCCCGTCAAACCCCTGGCCTGTGAGGACAGTCATCGGGCCTTGGCCACCCATCATCTGAATCTGCTGATGGGCCATCTTCACAATGTTGTCCCAAGGCTTCTGGTCCTGGAGTTTCCAGACCACGGCCAGTTTCTGCTCGATGGGGTTGCCATAGAAGTCTTCGTCATCCCATCCTGTCTTGAGCGTCATGGGATACTGAATCATGTGGTGATCCGTGCCGACCGAACTGAGCAGGCCTTTGACTCCGGTGCCAACTGTGCCCTGCATCTGCATTTCCATCATTGCCAACACCTGTGTGGCCTGCTGGCCGAAGGCATCTTCTGCCAGTTTCTTGCCCACTTCAAAAGCCTGGGCCAAGTCGAAATTAATGTAGGCATACTGAGCCACATCGCCGGGCACCCACGCGGGAACGCTGGGCTTGACATGCTTCTGGTTCAGTAAGGTCATCAGGCCCTTGCGTTGAGCAGCGGGAGCCTGAACAAACATGCCGGTCTTCACGATGTTGCGGTCGAAGGCATATTGCATGCCGATGAAACCCATGCCATCAAAGCCCATGCTTTCGACAAACTTCTTGGCTGTAGGGTCAGGGATCATTTCGATCATGTCGGTCAGAGGATCGGTATTCACAAAAGCGGTGATCCAGGCCTGATCCTTGGAGATGGCTGCATCCATGCCCGGCACATTCATCGCCTTGGCGACGAAGCCGCCCTGCTTGCCAGCCTTGAGTGACTGGATCAGGCGAGCCATGTGAGCCGCGGCTTCCTTCGCGCCGGTGATGCCTTCGACATCAATCTTGGCGTTCTCGTTCTCCATCCGCATCCCCGTGATTTCCATGCTGAATTGAGGCACGGTCGTCACCATGAGCAGTCGGCCATCCATACGGGTCAGGTAAGTATGCACCTGGTCGATGACCACCTCTGGCAGCTTGTTGTATTCTTCCTGACGCTTCTTGAAGTATGCATCGCGCTCTTCCTGAGTCTTTTCCCAGATTTCTTCCGGGACATCCCAGAAGTCGGCTGGTTCGATCTTCTCACCTTGTGTGGTGATGAAGTGCACGACCTTCTGGCCAGCGATGGTGGTGTCCACGCGCTTGGGAATATCTGCACCCTCAGGAGCTTCTTCCTCAGCGATGTCGCGACCCTTGAGGATGGCCTGGTAGAACTTCTCGGCCGTCTGCTCGCCCGGCTCAATCCAGGCGGTCACATAAAAGCGTGGCAGTTTGCCATCACGGTCTTCCATACTCACCGCAAAACCACCCGGCCCATCGTGCAGGGCATAGAAATCTTCCACCTTCAGGCCAACCTTTGCCAGGTTGGATTCCATTTCCTTCCACTCATCCGGCGCTTGCTTCTGAATCTCAGCCAATACATCCGTGAAGCGTTTTTCGGTGAGAATTTCAGCCCCGAACTTGGTGTGATTGCGCAGGTAATCAAGGATTTCCTTGCCACTCTCGACCTGCACGGCTGCGACGGTGGATTCTTCGTCCAGAGCCTGCCAGGTGGACATTGCCGCCTGTGAGACCGTGGCACAGACAAATGCTGCACTCGCGGCGAGCATTGACCAGACCTTCATGCGTTTCATAACTTTGACCTTTCCAAACATGTTTGACTGTGTATCACCTGACAGATGAATACATTTTAATGACATTTCAGGTTGCCGGTTCCGACCGGCAGGTTATTCCTTTTCCTTCTGTTTTTCCTCAGCCACGCCTTCGGGCAGGTATGGTGGCTCCAGATACTTGACTCCCGTGTTGGGCTGCGAGGGATCGTACAAATAAGCGTTGCGATTATTGAGAAAATCAATCACATCCGTCGATGGGATGCCAAACGCCAGGCCTTCAAAGTAACTGAAACCTGCACTGCAGACGCCGACCACCTCACCTCGACTGTTGAACAAAGGCCCACCACTGTTGCCGGGATTGATCGCGGCATCCGTTTGAATGAATCGCAGATGCCCGAGCGTGCGCGTCGTTGAACTGACAATGCCTTGCGTCACGCTGCGTTCCAGCCCAAGTGGGTTGCCGATGGCAAAGGCCAAGTCGCCCTGCTTGAGATCGTTCTTGGCATTCAGCACGACAGGCTTGGGCGTAAAGTCCTTCATATCCTCGTCAGATAATTTCAACAACGCCAGGTCACGCAGAGGATGGATCGCCAGCAGTTTCACGTTCTTGAACTCGCGTTTTTCGTATCCCTTGTCTTTCTTCTTGTAAATCGTGACGGAGATGCGCGTTTCCTGCTCCACCACGTGATAGTTGGTGACGATGTGTCCCTGCTTGCTGATGAAAAAGCCACTACCCAGGCCACTGGTCGTTTTCACCATGATGACCGAGTCGCCCCAGGTGTTGACCTGTGCCCGAACGCTGGCTGGCTGGAGCGTACCAGTCTGGTAGATGTCTTCCTGCTTGGTATCCCCATCTTCATCCTGATTGCCTTCTTCAGAAATGCTCAGGATTCGGCCGGCGGGAATGGTCACTGCAGTGTGGCCGAGGTCGATGATGACGCCATCATCATTCTCGCGCAGGATCGGGGCGGTGACGCGCGCGCCACCTGCCAGATAAATCGTTTTCAGCGGCGCCTGTGGTGCCTCGTCAGCCGATTCTTCAACCTGTTCCACAGCAGCTTCTGTCGTGTCAACAGGCGCGCGTTCCGCTGTCGGGGCATCCACCGCCTGGGCTACTGCCTGCGAGGAAGGCAACCACAGAAAACTCGAACCAAGAACGGCACCAGCCAGAAGAATCAGGCCTGCGGTCAATTTCATTTTCGTCATCACACAATCTTTCATGGCTTACCTCCCAGATAAAACAACAGGCGATTCTGCGACAGCAAAAGCAAATCCTGCTTCTTGTCGCCATCAAAATCCAAGGCCACCACTTCCCGCGGATCACTTGGTCCCTGTGGGCCGTAGCTCGCATATCCCCCGCCATACGGATAGCTGGAGGTTTCAAACACCTGCCAACTCATGCCCTTGGCCATTTCCTTGTCGTTCAGTTCGACCAACGTGAGGTAGTTCTTCTGATCATCGACAAGCAGCACATCTTCGTTGCCATCGCCAGTCACATCGGTGGCAAAGAATCGGTTGACCGAAACCTGATCGAGATTGGTGCGTCGCTCAGGCACCGCATCGAGTGAATCCTGCAACGTCAATTCAACCGGCTTGCCGGGGGCGACGGCTGAAATGGACCGGCCTTCGATGAGCAGTTTGCCCAGTACCGGATCATGCTTCAGTGCAGCCACCGAGTCGATCTCATAAATCTTCTTCATGCGCATCAGGCCATCGTCTCCCGCAACAAGCAGGTGCACCCGCTTGCCTCCGACCTGCAAGGCCCAGGCAGAATTCTTGTCGATGGGTAGAAAGCTGGCCATGGCCGACCCACCATCCAGCATCACCTGATCGGTCGCTTGCAGATTTTCATCAAGCCATTGCAACACGCCGCTGGTTTTCCGAGCCAGTTTCAATTCGCCAGCCACGTCCAACAGCATGTATTCATCAATGCTCAGCCGTTCCAGATGCGTCGGCTCGGACGTGACCACCTTGCCATCATTCAGCGAAAGGATCTTCCCGTTGCGGGCATATTGCTCCATGACCAACAGTCGCTGGCCACCGAGCCATTGCACTTTGTCGATGTTGCCTACATCACTGAAAACGCTGATCGAAGGTTGATCGTCACCCGGCTTCCAGACGTAAAGGAACAAGGCATTTTCATCCTTATTCTTCTGAGCCCACCATGTGACCTGGCCCACCTGCTGCAATGTGAGAATCTTGCCTGCATCGAGTGAAACATCCTTCGGCTGCCAGGGCTTGGGGTAACTCAATCGTTTGCCGTCCCACTCACTTGAGTGCAGCGTGGCTTCATCACGGGCGTGCATCAGCAGCAAGCCGGGCTTCGCAGCCGGGGCAATGACGGTCTGGACTTCATTGATGCCGGGGTATGATTTTTCTTCGCCCCAGCCATCTTTGGTCAGTTCGTGCATCACCAGGCGAGGCTGATTGGGATCGACATAGACAACGCAAGGCTTGCCATCGACCAGCAGGCCTGCCCATTGTTTTCCGGTCGCGCCAGGCATGGGCAATGTGCGTCGGCTGCCCAGCGGACTCTGCTCACCAACCCCCAGCGTGTATCGCCTGAGTTGGCCTTGAGGTGTCGTGGGTAAGGCCACAACCTGGCCTGCCCCTTCCGCCTGCTTCACGATAGCCGCCCTGTTCAAACTGACATCGGTCAGCAGGTGTGACACACCGAGTCTGCCATCGATGTTTTCCATCCACCACAATGCCTGACTGCCCGGGCTGCGAAACTCGACCAGGTCTTTGTCACCATCCTGATCCAGATCGACCAGCCACCAGTCCATGCGACTCACTTCATCGCGTGGGGTCAGCCAGTCGCCTCGGGCTTCCTTATCGCCCAAGTCCAGCACCTGGATGCCGTTGGCCATGCTGATGAGCAGTTCAGTCTTGTTCTCTTTCCCCTTTCGTACCAGCATCGGCTTGGAGGCAGTCGCGAAATTGCCATCCAGCAGGTCATGCTTCTGCGTCACTTCCCATGACCATTCGCCATCCTCACCAACCGTGGCTTTCATGATCTGCAAACGATTGGGGTTGAGTGTCAACACCAGCAGTTCAGATTGGCCATCCCCATCCAGATCGTGAATCATCAACTGGAAAGGCAGATCATCCAAAGGCACCGGCTGACGGGAAATCTCAGGCGACAAGGGCAGCACATTCGGGTTTTCCTCTTCCGTGGTCACCGGCTTACGCTGATCCTTGGGCAACCAGCGGAACACCAGCAGACGACTACGCTGGGTGTCCGCAAAGATGATCTCATCTGTGCCATCTCCATTCACATCACCAATGGCGAAGTTATCCGTCGTGGCGGTGTCGTTGACCAGCCGCATCGCAGGCCAACCCTGAAATCCTGTTTTCTCCGACGCAGCCGGTTTCTCAGCCACGGCTGGTGTCGTCACCAGTGCAGCTCCAATCAGCCCTGACAAAAGCGATAAAATACATCGACCATTCAAAGAAAGTCCCCTTTCCTCGTAAGCGAAAAATCACCCGAAGTTCATCTCATCACGCTGCCACGAAACAGGTTGATGAGACAATTCACACCCCGGCCTGGAATCATTGATGATGAGTGTACGCAATAAAGCGTTGCAGTGTTGCACATTCCTGTGAGATTCCGGCAAAACTGCGACAAGTTACTGTTGGGGTGGGATATATCGACCCGGAGCCAGCAACCCCTGCGGATCAATTGCCTGCTTCATTCGACCAGCCAACGCCCAGGCTTGGGGATGCTCACTCTGAAGGTCGGCCATAGCATGCGTCGGCAACCGATAAGGCACCAACCCAAGTGCCTTGCCCTCATTGAGTAACGCGCGATAACAATCATGAGCCTGTCGCACTTCCACCTCATTTTGTCGGTCAAACAATAGCGGAACCGTGCTGTCGAAACAGTTGGGGGAAACCGAAGTCAACGTGATCAAAGGCTCGATGGCATGTTGACGGCAGACTTTCTCAACTTGCTCCACATAGGCCCGGACCTTGCCCGGCAACGTGGGCACCAGCGGGGAATACCACGTCAGGCCACAGTTATCCCGGGCCGGGTCAAGCGGGCGCGGCTTATCCTCGCAACCGCCTTGCTTCCAATAGACCAAGGGCAAAGCCACTTCAGATGGCTGACCTGAAAAATTCACCAGAGCCTGCTCGACGGTCTCCAAGGCTTGTGGAATCCGACCCACCAGCCAACGAGGCAAACGCGAAGTGATATGCTTCAGCTTGCGCGCTCCACCTTCATTCATAAACACCAGACGACGGCAATAAGGCCCAAGGTGCTTGCGGATGACTTTGCGGATGCCACGCGCCAATTCACCTGTCGAGTAAATGGCCCCAGCCCCCATCCAAGGCATGACCTGATAATCCTTGCACATCTTGCGCAACGCTTCGTCATCAATCACACCATCGGCGCCAAGTTGATCGAATGGGTACGGTGCGGTCATGGCCATGACCCGCCGGGCATTCATCAGATTGATCGACCCGACCTGTCCAGCCAATTCATGCAGAATCGTGCGCACCGCATTGACCGCTGGCTCAAGCTGCTGCTCATCCCGCAAAGAGAAAAAGAAGCCAGCCACCTGCGCCGGGCGTGGGGCCAGTTGAATTGTCCCTTCCACCACGATGCCGAGATTCGACTGTGTAAACAGCCCATCCAGGTAAGGCCCAATCCCCCACTTGAATGCATCCGCTGCAATGCCTGCCCCAATCCCTTTCAAAGGTGATTCGTAGAGTGTGCCATCCGGCAGATAGGCTTTGAGATGTGTCAAGGCATGGAAGTGGTCCGCGATGGGGGTGATGCCATACCCACGCTCCAAGGCATTACCCAGTACCGAAGCCAAAGGCCCCGCCCCCGATGTAGGTACCATGTAGGGGCTGCTTTGTCGCTGCAGAAAGTCATATAAATCCTGTTGACTCACGCCGGGCTCAATGCTGACCAGCCCAAGTTCTTTGTTGATGAAGCGGATTTGATTCAGACTGGAGAGATCAAGCAGGATGTCGCAATCAGCGGTTGGGGTGGCGCTGCCATACCCCCAGTTGCGGCCGCGCGAGATCGGATAAATCGTCAGGTGATGCGTCCGGGCGATTTCAAGGATGCCTGGCAGCATCTCGCGGTCAGTGGGTGAAACGACGATTCGACATCGGCCGGCGGGTTCTGTCGTACTGACCTTGGCCAGGGGATCATCGGGTTGCAACTGCCGGACCGAAGATTGACCGACAGCCTGCCCCAACTTCTCCAGCCAAGCTTGATCAGTTGCGCCACTGGCCACTGCACGTTCTCCGATGGTCATCGTCCGCATGCACTGGTTATCGGTTGAGTGGATGCCCACCTGTGGCGGTAACCTAATGCGGACGAAACGAAAAAGAAGAAGCCCCGGCAATTGCCGAGGCTTCCGAGTTATTCAATTGTGCGTCAACCGTGCCGGATTAGCGACGGCGGACGTGTTCGCCATAGCTTTTAGCGACGGCGAATCATGGCCAGACCACCCAGACCCAGCAGGGCGAGGGAAGCAGGCTCAGGAACCAGAACGGAGAACTTGCCATCGCCCAGAACGAACTGGTCAGCATCACCCGTGGTGGTGGGATTCCCAGTCAGGCCGTACTGAATTTCACCTTGGCCGTACAGATCAGCAATGGTGCCATCGGACAGGCTGCCGGGCAGGATGCCGAGGAAGCTGTTGTTGCTGACAACTGACATGGCCAGTTCAAACTCAACAATCTTGCCAAAGGTGGTGGAGCCGGGATCAGTGTCCACACGCAGGGTGTAGAAGTCATCCACGCCGTCAAGACCAAAGGTCACTGCGGGGGTTGCACCGCCGTTGTTGAACTTGGCATCGGCGGTACCAAGGTTGTCAGTCTCATCCAGGAAGTCTGCATCAGCATTATCCATGGTGTAGATGCTCACCAGCGGAGCCAGGCCAGCAGGGCCGAGATTGAGCTCGGAGATGATCTGCGTGCCAGGCACAAAGGTGATACCGACAACCTGAGCCTCAAGAATACCTTCGATGGAGATATCTTCGCCAAAGGTTGAAATCGTGCCACTGGCAATGTTGGCAGGATCCAATGTCCCAGAACCACGGCCAACATTCGAGATGTTGACGTAGGCTTTCACGGGCGCACCAATGAACAGGTTGCTGGCCAAGCCGGTACCGGAGGGATCCACACTGTAGCTGACGTCCTCAAGGACGATCTTTTGTGAATCCACACCGTTAGGCACTAAGCCAAGAAGGGTGTCGTTGACGACACCAGCCATGGTCGGGGCAGCAAACATTGCAGCAGCACCCAACCCCAATAATTGCGTCGAAAGATTTTTCATGACCTCTCTCTGCTCCTTCTAATGTAAAAAGTCTCACTCACTCCTGCCCCATCTCCCAAGATGGTAAGGGATACGGTCTCTCTTGTCATACACAAATTAACCCATGATCGGGGATCAGTCAAGCCCAAAAGCTGAAATATTGTGAGAATTTATGAGTGAGTGTTGCAGAATTGAGAAAATGGATTCGTAGATTACCCAGCTTCACGTCGGGTTTCACCCAGAATCATTGTGCAAGCCTGATCTCCGATGGCTTCCAGCACCTCGGGAGCCAGTTTCACATCCAGACAGCGATCTGCATAGGCCGTATGATCCAGCGGATGATCCACAAAATACTGAATCCCACGAGGCAATGTTTCCCGAGAAACCTGTTTCTGCCAGTCCAGGTGCATCAATACTGCAGGATTGCCCTGCACGCCGGGGTGAGGCTTGATCTCGCCTCGATGTTCAAAACCCAGAATTCGCTTGTAAAAACCGACATGTTCCGGATGGACTCCGATTACCGCATCGGTGCATCCCTGAGTTAATCCAAAATATGTGGTGTAACGCATCAACTCCAGCAGTGAATCAAAAGACCGGAAAATATGCTGCCTGCGATCCGCGAAAAGCCCAAGTTCCAGCAGCCTTCGACCTTCCTGCCGCAGACTCTGAATCTCATAGCCAAAAATGCTTTCCAAAGGAAGCGAATCCAGACAATCCCCCACATAAGCAGATAGGGTGCTGACGATCACCCCCTGAATTTCACCGATGATGACCACGAATTCATCATCCAGAACGCGCGGGTAAGTGTGTATCTGGTAAGGGTTTCCCTCAATCAGACCAGCCCGGACATACGCATCATGCACCAGATTCCAGGCGTCTGCCACTTCGTCCGGCGTACGCGCTGCCCGATAATGAAGCCCGAGTTTTCGGCTTTCTTTCACAGCTTTCTACCCTGCCTCCGTTGAGGGTTCTCTCACCTCAAGGTCCTTACGGTCATTCCCGACAAACTCTTCATCGGCAACGACCGCCTCCTAATTCACCAAATAGAACATTGTTCAAGACTTTTACGTTTTAACGGGTCACCACCCTAATGGCAATCAAATGATGTGAATTTCTGAATTTTTATCACCAAACCCGGAAAATTATCCATCAGAATCATCTCCACCCGCACTTCCCGCACCCTCGGCCAGCACCATTCATCCCTGTCTGCGATACCGCCCGGACTCGTTACTGACCAGCCCCCGTACCTGCAACATCGTCAAATCCGCCTGAATCACCGGCACGATCAACCCCGTCTCCATCGCCAACTCATCGACACTGCGCGCCTGACCCAATGCCGCGATCAACTGTTTCTGCGACTCGCTCAATCCCTGATCAAACAGCGAAGGCTGATTGACTCGCTCACGTCCGCCAGTCCCACTCTCCACCTTTCCAAAGACAGGACCATCTGCCTGCAGTGACTGCCCAGCCTCACCCAATGCCTGCACCACATCCTGCATGTTCGTCACCAGCCCTGCCCAACCCTCGCGGATCATCTTGTGACAACCTGCTGACTGAGGCTGATCCACCCGCCCGGGCACAGCCAGCACCTCCCTGCCATGCTCCTCAGCCGCCAGCCGGGCAGTAATCAAAGCCCCGGATCGCAATGCTGCTTCGATCACCAATACCCCCAGTGACAGGCCGGAGATGATCCGATTCCTCGCTGGGAAATTGGCTGGCCGAGGTGGAGCCGACATCGGCAGTTCGCTCATCACTGCCCCCTGCCCCTTGGTGACAATCTGCTCAAACAAATCCGCGTGCTTATCTGGATAAGGATTGGCCAAACCCGAGCCCACCACTGCCAGCGTGCGCCCGCCTGCTTGCAAGGCCCCGCGATGAGCTGCTGCATCAACGCCAAACGCCCCGCCCGACACGACCGTCACCCCACCGCTGGCCAAAAGCCCGCCGAACCTTGCAGCCTGCTCCCTGCCGTAGTGCGTACATTTCCGCGAACCCACCACCGCCAAGGCGATCGCGTCCTCTGCCAAAAGCTGCCCACGCAGATAAAGCACCGGCGGGGAATCTTCAATCAACTTCAGTAACCTCGGATAACCCGAATCCGCAATCGTCAGGAGTTCGACGTCGTGCTGTTGCATCAACTCGCGCTCCTGTTCGAGCGCATCACCAGCCAGCACATCATCCATCTTCCTGCGAATCGTTGTTGCACGCCGGCTGGTTAACTCCCCTGCTTCAGCCAGTTCTTCCACCCCGGCTTGCAGTACGGCAAGAGGTTGCCCCAAAGCAGCCACCAGCCGATTCGTCACCTTAGGCGACAAACCCGACACCAGGGTCAACGAAAGCCAGGCATCTCGCGTGGATTCATCCATGCCGCAATTGTAGAGAAAGTAAGTTGCCAGCGTGCTCGTGAAACAACCGACTTGAACATTGCTCTCAGTGAAAATTGAGCAAGGCTTACCAACCGAGTGTGTCTGACTTTTTGATTGCCGAAGCACTGACATGAAAGACTTTTTCAGTGTTCACCGCTGCACAAAAAAACCATGAAATAGCAATCCTGACAGCCGACCTGGAAGCCTGTGTCAAGGGAAGAAACCTCGGCTCGTAAACATCACGTGACAGGTTCACGAAAAAAATGTTCGCGACTCATTCCTTCTCAAGCCTGCCTTTGATCAGGCGTAAGCGAACCTGCTGGACTTCCAGACCGCTGACATGAGCACCAATGGCGATCGATGGAACATCCGCAGCTTGCCATTGTGGCGCACGGTTCAGCCGTTTGGATTCACCCGTCCAGCGGATGTAGTTGGCATCGTTGAGTTTGACACTGACCGTGTGCTGGCCGGCCTGCTCGGTGACGCGAATGACCATGCGGTTCAACTGGCCGGTCTTGATCTTCGATGGATTGCGCGTGGTGTCGTTGCTGTTGGCCTGCTGGTTGTCGATCCACTCCAGGCCATCCACCGTGCCGCCCCAGCCGCCCAGGTTCAGGTTGGCCGAGTGTTCACCCACGGGGAAGCCGATGTAAACGCCATCGTTCCCTTCCGTGCGGGTAAAGTGGATCGTCAGTTCATACTGAGCATCCTTGCTGATCTTGCCCGGCAGCGTGATGACACCAAAGTCACTTTTCTTAAGAATCAACTTGCCATGCTTGCTTGACCACTCGCCCCGCGGGTTCAGCTGTTTCACATTGGCCAGGTAAAGCAGGTCGATCGCGCCGACATCTTCGCCATCCATCTGCCTGATGGCGGTGCGCACCTCGGTGAGCAACTGCACAGCCTGCCTGCGTGTCGCATCATCCTCACGATGGGCCAGCATGATCTGCTCAGCCCAGCTTTCAACCTGACGTAACGCTGCCCGACGCAGCAACGCAGGTTGGCCGGTGCTGGATTGATAAATCAATTGACCAACCGATAGGCGATCCGCTTCCTCGGCCTGCTTTGACTTGATAATCTCGACTAGCGTGCCCCAACGCTTGTCAGGCAGCGCTTGTGCAACCTTGTCTGCTTCTGCTGTTGCAGATTCATCAATCAAAGCCCAGAGGACTAAAGATTGCTGCCGTACCATTTTCTGCTCTTCACCCAGCGGTTGTTCCGGCTGGGCCAGCCAGGTTTCTTTCAGCCAAGGCTTCTGCTGTAACTCGGTCATCATCTGGCCAAACACCTTATGGACTTGCGAACGATGATCCAACCCCCCGATGTGTAAATCCCCCGCAGCCCAACCTGCATCCCCAGATTCTGGCATCTCCCCCTTGAGTATTGTCTTTTCTATGGCCAATCGCCTTGCTTCATATCGAGGCTTATCGATACGATCGGTCAAGATCAGGCCCTGATATGTAATCGAAGGATGCTTTCCCGTTTTCGTTGTTTGCTCCAGCAATGCCTTGGCCTCCGCGCTGCCATTCATCTCCAGCACCCGCAGCAAGCTCAATGCCACCCTCTGATCCATCGGCTCCAACTCAGGTTGACCCAGCTGGGGGATCACCTGGTCGATCCGCGAAATCGCTTCGTGTGACCGACTCTGCCTTTTCAAGTCCTCCAGCACAGGTCGAATCTGTGCCCCCAGCGCGATCAGCTTTTCCGTCGCCTGCTCGCGCTTCTGAAACGCATCCGCAGACAAGTCCTCGACCAGTTCCACCACCCTTGCGCGATTGACATCAAACGTCAACGCCTTTTCCACCCAGGGCAGGATTGCATCACCCATCAAGACCAACTCATTCACCGCAGACTGATACTTCCGTGCGTCCTCGGCCTTAAGCCTTTCCACCTGCTGATCAAAATCTTCGCGCGTCACGTCCGCGCTCTCGCTCATGACGCTGACCTTCACGCGATCCAACGCCCAAGCGGCTTTGTTATGCAAGCGATCCGCGTTGAAGCGTAACTTCAAAGATTCACCCGAATGTCGAAATGCCACCTTCATCGCAAAGGTGGCATCGGCGTAGTCGTTGATCGTCCAACCAACCGACCCGCGATCCAACGCACTGAAGCCGGGACGATGGGCCAGCACATTCAGATGCTGCGGGAAAGATTGAAGAGGAATCGTCACATAAGGCGAAGCTGTGCTGAAAGCGGTCTCAGCGATGACCCGGCCGTCGTCATCAGTCACACTGAACTGCCCGCCCTGGCCGTCCACATTCCAAGGCCCCATCACCACCACGTCTGCCTCCAGCACGACATAAGCATGCTCAGGCAGATCGTCCAATGTCAGAAACGTGCCTTCAGTTCGAAATGGGCCATGTACACGCACTTTGCCGTCCGGCGATTTCGTCGCGATATCACTCGACCATCTGGGCAGCTTTTCTTCACTGAAAGTGGATTCATAAACCGCTTTTGACTCTGGCTCCGCTGGTTCAGCCCAAGCGAATCCACTGAGTGAGAAAGCCAGCAAGACAGCCAGCCTTCCAAACCACGCGCCACCGGTGAACTTCATCCGCCCCACATCTTGTTTCATCACCCATCCAATCCGAAAAACATCATATTTGCCTGGCCAGATCATTCGCTTTTGCCTGTCCTCTCGTCAGCCCGTTGCTTCTCAACCCCTGACCACCACATCTCGGCCAAGACCAAGGCAGGCAGGACGTAACGCTTACCCAGCCAAAGCACAAAACCAGCCAGCAAGGTTAACAGCCAGACACGCGGGGACAACGGACTTTTCATCTCAGGCTCCTGTATTGGACGGCCTATCCACAACACATTATAAAGCCCGACCGCCTCAGGCTGCGAAAAAAGGCAAACAGGCACAGAAACCGATGCCCAACATCACCATTATCGCCAACCCGATTGCTGGCGGAGGTAAAGGACGCGAAGCCGCCCGTGCCTTGCAATCCAGCCTCAGTGCCCGTGGGCACCAGGTCCGCTTGAGTATGACGACGGCCGCGGGTGATGCCGGTCGCTTTTCCCAGCAAGCCGAGACAGATGCCGACGCCATCCTCGCCATCGGAGGTGATGGCACGCTCAACGAAATCCTCAACGGCCTGGCTGACCCCGCTTCCGTCGCACTGGGCCTGCTGCCGATGGGTACAGCCAACATTCTTGCCCGCGAACTCAAACTGCCCTGGTCCGTCGAAGGTCTCGCTGATCTGGTCGATCAGAATCAAACGCGGAGGATTGATGTCGGGCTGGCCAACGATCGTCGCTTTGTCGCGGTAGTCAGTGCGGGCTACGACGCCGCGGTGATCCACACTGTCCACGCCAACCGGGCCGGCCCATTAGGCTTTCTGGGTTACATCGGGCCAGTGCTGAAAACCCTGCGCGAGTATGCCCACCGCAGCATCGAGATTGTCGCGGACGGCCAGGCGTATCGCGGGGAACTGATCATCGTCAGCAACATCCGCCATTATGCGGGGCCCTTTTATGCCTGCCCGGATGCCTCGCCTGAATCGGGCCGATTGCATCTTTGCATCTACCAGAAGGCGGATCTCATTCGCTTCGCCAGCGACCTGGTGCGCACACGTTTGAACCCGGCCAGGGATCGAGGCAGTATCCAAACACTCGCGGTGCATGAAGTTGAACTCATCGGCCCGACCGATACACCCGTTGAAATGGATGGCGACGACTTCAATCACCTGCCCGTGAAAATGAGCATTCTGCCTAAAGCATGTCGCATGCTCGCGCCAGGTGGTGATGGATAGCAGGACACAGGCATGCTCCCCACCTCATAATTTGAAGCCAAGTTCGAATCTGCCCCGACAGTATCGAATGAAACCGAGTCATAATGGGGGTGCCACGGCTTGACCGAGTTCTTCTGAGCAAAGCGAAGAAAACGCGGCAAGCTGTGCTGACGGAAAAACCGAAACGCATCGGGTGGCTGTGTAAACTCTTGACGAATCCTGAGCTTGTCGAAGGAATTTGGGAGAGAGTTCACACAGATATTCTCAAAGCTTGCTCACATCATGGCCATGCTTCGCGATGACCATGCCACCCACCCAGGTGCCGATTCATAATCACGTTTGAATCAGTCGCGCGATTTACAACCCGCCAGCCAGTTCGCCAACGAAATCACCCGCGGCATTGACCACGGCCTCCCGGCCAGAATCAATTTTCTCTGCCATCCGCCGAACGATGGCCGACCCCACAATCGCCGCATCCGCGACAGATACCACTTCGCGTACGTGACTGGCTTCGCTGATGCCAAAGCCCACCGCGATGGGCAAGTCCGTCACCTGTCGCAAAGCCTCGATGCGCTTGGGCAGGTCAGTGGGCATCGACTTCTGCTCGCCTGTGATCCCCGCACGCGAGAGCAGATAGATAAAGCCAGTGGAAGCTTCCGCGATGCGTTTTGCGCGATCGATCGGCGTCGAAGGCGAGATCAGAAAGCTCAAGATCAGCCCGGCCCCCGTCGCAGCCGACTGCATTTCTTCCGCTTCTTCGATGGCCAGGTCAGGCACGATCAGGCCGTCGATGCCTTGCTTCGTTGCATCGGTGCAGAACGCGTTCAGGCCGACGCGATGGACAATGGAGTAACTGACCATCGCCACGACGCCGAGGTTCAGCTTGGAGCGCTGCTCTGTCACCATCTGCATGATCTGCTTGCAGGTGACACCTGCGTTCAGGGCGCGGGTCATGGCTTCCTGAATCACGGGGCCGTCGGCAATCGGATCGGAAAACGGGATGCCTAACTCGCAGATGCTGGCCCCCCTGGCTTCGAGCAGTGGCAGCAGGTCCCGCGTGGTCGCAAGATCGGGATCGCCTGCTGTGACATAAGGCATCAACGCCTTGCGCCCATTGCCTCGCAACTCCTTGAAGATGGCATCAATTCGATTCATCGCAACAAGATAGAGACTGACTCCACAGGCAGCAAAACGAAGAATACATCCTCATCGCCCCAGTACCTGCACAGGGGTATTGCGAGCGCCAACAATGAGGTCATTGCTGAATACCACCAACTTCCTTACTGAAGAATCCACTCACTCACCGTCGTGGTCAGGGCAAACGCATGTGGTTTGTAGGATGGGTTAGGCGAGTCTTCGAGCCGTAACCCATCACCTGACGACGCTTGGTCATAGGCCTTATTGATGGGTTACGCTCCGCCAAGTGGCTGCGCTAACCCATCCTACCTCGATGCCCTGCGCGATACCTCGATGCCCTGCGCGATTTGTGCGTATGAACCCTACACGTGCGTTCGCCCT
>CAZJJN010000054.1:0-16747 GCA_964546335.1 uncultured Phycisphaeraceae bacterium | reverse complement strand
GGTCTGCCGATGTGGCTACCTTGATTAACGAAAGCTTAGAGCGGGATGCGTATGATATGTCAGCAACTGCGGGGTGGGCGCGCTGCTGAAAAAATCAAATCTGTCCGCGAAAGATCGCGCAGCGCGCAAATGTTTCTGCGCAAGATCACTCAAACCCAAGCCCGTTGGCGGACGATGAAACCTGACCGAAGCCAATCCGCCAAACAGGCAACGCCAGAAGCGTTCCTGGGCATCACGATTGCTGCCATAGAATCCGGTATTGGCCCCGTAAACTTTCACGCTGTTCAAAGGCCGAAGCTTGCCGGTTGCTTCAATCGTCGCGCGAAACTCCGTCAGGTTCACATAATGCGTGTATCCCTGCTGATGATTGTTCTGGCTGACATCGCAGAAATCATACTGCTGCGGGTTTTCCCACGTAGCTCGGTGCATGTCGCTGGTGATGTCATGGGCATCCCACATCTCCGTCGTCATGGCCGTGACGCCGGCCTCGCTGGCGCGCGCTTTGATATAACTCGACCAATACGCAGGCCAGGCGGGGTCTTCATTCGTCTCGTTATCCATGCAGTAAAGCACGTTAGGCCTCGCCAGCGTGCGCTTGAGCAATTCATCCGCAAAGCTGTGCTGGTATGGCAACAACACCTGATTGTTCTCGAGTTCAGGCACCGCTCGAAAGAAAGCGTTGTCACGCTTGGCAGGATGGCGGTCGATCTCGGTCATCAGCCCTGCCTGCTCAGATGTGTAGTTCACGTTGTTCTTCGGGTTGAACGGGTTCAACTGCCAGGGATCACGGGCAAAGTCGAAACGATCCCACAACTCAATCTGCAACACGATCTGAAGCGACTCACAAAGTTCCAGCAAACGCTCAAAACGCGACCAATACTCATGGCCCGGCTTGGTCAGGTCATACAGTCCGGATTCACCTTCCCGCTCGAACGGCCAAACGTCCCCCTCGTCCCGGCTGGACATGGTGCAGCGGATGTAATTCCCCCCGCACGCAGCCAGTTGCTTCAAGTGATTCTCCAGACCATCAATCTGAAACAGGTTGTCTTCAACACTGCCTCCGAGGAGTAACGTGGGCTTGCCAAAAACCTGCCAGTAACGGGGATTGTCTGTAAACGGGGCGATGGACTGATTCATGATGTCAAGAGTGTTTCACTTCACTCCACGACTGGCAACTGTGCTGCGCGATTAAAGCCATCTCACGATTGACATCTGCCTGTCGCGCTACTCTTGCGCCTGATCCGCATTGATCGTCAGTTGCACACCAGCCCGGCCTTCATCCCCCTTGCCACCCTCTTCGATGTGCAGCTTGGCCGCCCGCATGGTGGACCAATCCGTCACCTGCAAGTCAGGCGATTCTGCCCCGTCATGCACCTTGAGGAAGTTGTACTGATTATCGCGCTGGGCTGGGGTGTAACCAGCATCACGAATCAGGTGGCACAGCAACTGTTCGTTCAACGCGTAAGTCGTCCCTGCAGCGCTGACGACATTTTCCTCCATCATGACCGAACCCATGTCGTTGGCCCCGTAATACAAAGCAAGTTGGCCGATCTGAGGCCCCATCGTCACCCACGACGAACCGATGGAGTGGATGTTGTCCAGAAACAACCGACTGATCGCCTGCATCCGCAGGTATTCGCTGGCCCCGGCCATACGCAGCACCTTGCCCGCGTGTTCCGCGCCGCCACCTTGCGCCACTGCCTGCTGTTCCGTCATGTCTTCCCGCTCGAACATGCGATCTGCCAGCACATCACCGGGGAAAGGCTCACCCGTTTCACGATCAAATTCTTTTAGCCGACCCAACGGCGTGTTCTCGCGCTGGAACGGCCAAGCAATAAAACTCACGTACCGTCCCGGCCAATCGTTGGAGATCGCCTCGTCCTGCCTGTCGCGCACCATGGCCATGTGTGCGATGCGGTCTGCAACGCCCTCGACGTGGCCGAACATCATCGTCGCACTGGTGAACATCCCCAGCCGATGCGCCATCGCCATGACATCCAACCACTGCTGCGCGGTTGCCTTGCCCAGGCCGATGCGCCGGCGGACATGTTCGACGAAGATCTCACCCCCCCCGCCGGGGATCGAATCCAACCCCGCCTCCATGAGCCTGCGCATGATCGCTTCCAGCTTGGCCAGCCAGACTTCGCGCGGCAGGTCGTGGCTTTTGCCCACACCGGGCGTCGGGAATCCGTCAACTTCCATCACCGCGACAAACTCCACAAACTCAGGCGGCGAAAAGCCATGCACATGTACCGTCGGGAAGGCCTGCTTCATCGCCCGAAGCATCTGCTCATACCAACTCAGATTCAGCTCCGGGTGCATCCCGCCTTGCAGCAGCACTTGCGTTCCGCCGATGTCCGTCAACGCCTGTACCTTGTCGTGCAATTGCTGATCACTGAGCACGTAGCTTTCTTCGTCACCGAGTTTGCGATAGAACGCGCAGAAGGTGCACCGGGCTGTGCAGACATTGGTGTAGTTGATGTTGCGGTCGATGACGTAGGTGCGCACGTCACTGCCATGAATCCGCTCGCACACAGCCGAAGCCCATCGACCAAGGTCATGCAGACTGGCGTGATGGTAAAGCTCCATCGCTTGCACGGGCGTCAAACGGGCCTGCCCCTCGACGACGGGGTCGATGTCAAAGCTCAGTTCGGTCTGTCGGTTCGTTTCCATCACAGGCATCGGCCTTCCTTTCGCTGTGGGCAATCATAGACCATAGCGGAGGCTGATGAGGGTATCCATTGGCAGCGAATACGCCGATTCACTGAGCCGCCACCCGCCAAACAATCCCTTGCCGTCCGGATAGTAAGACCATTCGACAGTCACCGAGTCGCCGGGAGCCACGTGAGGAAGCATCTGCGTATATTGAGAAACGGGCGAGACAACAGGCGGCTTTGAGTTCTCTGCCTCATCGATGACGATCAAGCGGACGGTACACAGTAGTTCAAATCATCCCGGCAGGCATGTCGGCTGCATCATCCTGACAGCGGATCAACTCCGCTTTCAGCAATTCATGCAACTGTGTCTGCAACTCGGCGTGACTGAGCTTGCCAAACAAATTGTCCAGCCCATAAGGATCCGTCTCGTAATCAATCAGCAAATTGAAAGGCTCGTGTTCGCCATTGGGAGTGCCCACAGCATAGAGATAGCGTGTCGTGCGAATCGCGCGGTAGTGGTAATCTGCGAAGCCATACAACGCAGGCCCAAGCCATTGGATCATCGCCCCTTCGCGAGGCGGTTGAGTCACTTCAGCGAGTAACCACGCGGATTGGTCGATGCCATCGATGTCATCGTCAGGCTTCACCCCAGCCAGTCCTGCACAGGTGGGATACAGATCAACACCTGAGATCGGAGCAGCGACCACCTGCCCTGCATCCAGTTTGCCCGGCAAGCGCATCAGCAAAGGGATACGAGCCGATTCATCGATGGGGTACTCCTTACTGGTTCGCCCATGCGATCCTGCACATTCGCCATGATCGCTGAAGAAAACGACAAGCGTATTCTCTGCCTGCCCTGATTCATCCAGCCAATCGAGGATGCGCCCGACATTGTCATCCAGATTGACGATCTGAGCGTAGTACTCCCGCAGTTGGCTGGTCGCGCGATCGCGCCACTCCAAAGGCACATTCTCGCGCAGCTCAATCTCGCGATCAGCAAACTGATCAATGTACTCAGGCGGGGCCGGGTGTCCCCAGCTTTGATCCTTGAACTTACCCGGATGAGGCGCTTCGACAGATAGACAGTGAAACCAGGGGGTGCCTTGCTCGTTCAACTTCACTGCGTTTTCTTCAAGGTAATCCAGCGAAAGGTCGGTCAAGGCATCGGTTTGAAAGCCGACCAGTTTTTCAGCCGGATAGATGCGATCCCCCTTGCAGTAACGCGTTTCGTAGAAATGATTGGAGCAGTCGAAGCCAAACCAATCCTGAAACCCGCCACGAAGGTACGGGTGTACCCAGTAGTCGCTGCCTGCGTTGTAACCCATCGGGCTGATCTGGCTAGCCAGGTGCCACTTGCCCACCCAGGAGGTGCGATAGCCAGCGTCTGCAAAGACGTGGCCGGCGCAGCGTTGATCGGTCGGCAGCATGTCGCCATGCACACGCACACCGTTGCGATGGTTCATCCGCGCGGTCACCAGGCTGCCTCGAAAAGGCGTGCAGATCGGATACTGCGACACGGCAGTGGTAAAGCGCACGCCCTCGGCTGCGAGCCTGTCGATGTTGGGGGTCAACCCTTGCAGGTTCGGATCGCCCGAGCATCCCAGCGCGTGATAGCGCAATTGATCACACATCAGCCAAAGCACGTTCGGGCGGGGAGGAGTCATGGTCATACAGGCATGATAACGACCGGCGGTAGTCGCCTGTCGATGACATCAGGCTGCGCCACACAGCCTGATGTCACTATCAGAAGGAGGAGGAGGAGGAGAAGGAAATCTGTCATGTCAGCCTGGAGTCAGGCCAGATAGCCGTGCTCCATGGTCTCACGAATCTTTTTCAATGCCTTATTCTGAATCTGGCGGACGCGTTCCTTGGTCACGCCAATGATCTGTCCAACCTGTTCCAGCGTCATGGGCTTGGCTTCGGCTTCTTCCTGTTCTTCTTCAGGCTCGAAACCAAAGCGATAACCAATCACATCATGCTCGATCGGCGAAAGCTCCGCCCGGTTTTCAGTGAGGATGTGGCGGATTTCATCCACGCAATCATCCTCTTCCTGCTCACGCTTGCGCTCCATGAAGTCCGACTGCTCAATGCTCGGGTCAAACTCTGCCGGGAACATCTGACGATAACGCGTGGCCTTCTGACCTGAGCGACTGAACGACTTGATAATCGCCCGGCAGGCATACGTGCTGAACTTGAAGCCTCGGCTGGCATCAAACTTCTCAATCGCGCGAAGCAAAGCCATGTTCCCTTCGCTGACCATCTCGCCGAAGTCAATATCCATCTGTCGGGATCGCTTGGCCATCGCCAGAACCAACGCCAGATTCGTTTGGGCAATCTGCTCGCGCAGCATCTCAACACGTCGATACAGGCTCAACAGTTCGCGCACCTTCGCAGCCGTGAGTTTCTTACCCACCAGTTTGTCGCGTAGCTGCGCCAACTGGAAACGCACATAGTTGAAACGCAAGAAAAGAATGCGCTCCTGTTCTGCGGTCAGTCGCACTGAGCCATTCGTGCTGTAACGCGATGGGTCAGATGAACTGGCCACCACCGGGTGGTACCACGACACATCAGGCACAGGAATTTCAATGCTGTCATCAAACAGCTTGCGCTCAGCATCGCGCTCATGGAAGCTGGGGTGATCCACATATTCCACTTCATCATCGAGGATGGCCAAGACAATCGCGCGATCCACCAGCGAGAACTTTTTCAGCACCGCGTGCTGAGGACCAAACCCGGCTGATTGGGTTGTCTGCTTCGGGGAACGGGTTTCTACTGAGGAGCGGGACATAAACACCTGCCTTTCGTGTTGTCACATCACATCTGTGACAGGGCGGCAAGCCCAATTCCGCTTTCTACCCCCACAGGGGAGGCACGACTGTCAGCCGCACCATCCACTACCAATAGTAGTACCCCTGCAACCCTTAATTGTTCCCCAAATTGCAAAGTTTCACAACAAAAATTTGTGCCGATGTGTAAAAAAGCCAAAAGCGCTCAAAGCCGTGAAATATCCTGATTCCTGCCTTATTTGACCCTAACCCGCGCCAGCCTACGATCTTGCAGTGTCAGGGCTTCCTTAAAGACGTTTGACAAGCGATCCGAGCCTGTGCCGTAGATTAATCACGCGGTCCATTCGCGTATCAGGTTTCCGTCTTTTTACGCCCTTACACGCAACTTCCTCAGGCACGGGCTTGGGGAAAAGAAACACGAACCCCATTCGGAAGGATGACAAACATGGCTTTCACACTCCCAGATCTCCCCTACGCTCACGACGCACTTGAGCCCAACATCGATGCCAAGACCATGGAAATTCACCACGGCAAGCATCACAACGGCTACGTCACCAAGCTCAACGCAGCCATCGAAGGCAAAGCCGACCTGGCCAGCAAATCCGTCGAACAACTCTGCGCCGACATCATGTCCGTGCCCGAGGACATTCGCACAGCCGTGCGCAACAACGGCGGTGGCCACTGCAACCACAGCCTGTTCTGGCAGGTCATGGCCCCGAACGCGGGCGGCGAACCGACCGGCGATGTTGGCAAGGCCATTGCCAGCGAACTGGGTGGTTATGCCAAGTTCAAGGATGATTTCGCCACCGCTGCTGCCGGCCGCTTCGGCTCAGGCTGGGCCTGGCTTTGCGTGAACGCCGAGGGCAAGCTGTGTGTCTGCTCCACCCCCAATCAGGACAACCCACTGATGAAGGGTCTGGTCGATTGCACTGGCACGCCGATCCTTGGTCTGGACGTCTGGGAACATGCCTACTACCTCAAGTACCAGAACAAACGCCCGGACTACATCGAAGCCTTCTTCAATGTAATCAACTGGGCCAAGGTCGATGAGCTATACAAGGCAGCCAAGGGTTAAGGCTGGCAAACTGATGCGACATTGACCCGCGCTTGGTTCAATCGCAATTGATGTGAAAATTCACAAAGCCCAGGCATGATTGCCTGGGTTTTTTATGTCGATAACGACAAAAAGTAAGGATTTTTGTTGACTCCTTACTCGATCTGAGTGTAATGTATGAGTATGGAACATTCGACGATCACCAGCAAGGGGCAGACGACCATACCCATGAGTATCCGCCGCAGGCTTGGTCTAAAGCCAGGCGACCGCTTGGTTTATGACGAGCGCGATGGGGAGATCATCCTCCGCCCGCACCCGGGGGTGACTGCCGTTGCCGGGATGCTCCGTGACGACTTGAAGCGACAATCCACCGGCGAATTTGATGCCGAACGCAGCGTAGCCCACAAACAATGGGGCCGGGATGGAAGTCAAGGCTTGAAGCCGGGTGAGAAGTGATGCCAGCCGATGGCCCAACTGATTTCTACGTGGATACCAATCTCATCGTCCGGCTGGTAACTGGCGATCCACCCGACTTAGCCCAAGTTGCCCAGCGAGTATTCGAGCGCGCCGCTGGCGGAGACATCACGCTGCACCTGACCGCGATGGTCGTCGCGGAGTCGGTTTATGTCCTGACCTCTTTCTACGGCCTGCCTCGCAATCGAGTTGCCAAGGCTATTCACCAAGTCATTGACTTGCCCGGCCTGAAAGTCGCAGAGGCATCGCAACTCTCCCGTTGTCTGGAACTATTTGCCAACAACACCTCACTGCATTTGGTCGATGCCTACCTGATCGCTCAGGCTGAGGTGTCAAAGCGAGGTGTGGCCAGCTTTGATTCTGCCATCCAAAAGATGCAGTTGGTGCCTGTGTTGACTTTTGATGAGGGTGTTTGAAAAAAGCGTTTCATCACTTTCGATCCAGCACAATCCGATATCGTGCCTTGCCATTTTCCAGATGTTCAATCGCATCGTTGACCTGATCCATCGGAAAATGTTCAGTCACCGGGGCGATGTTGTGCCTTGCACAGAAGGCCAGCATCTTCGCTATCGTCGCAGGACTGCCCACCGGAGAAGATGAAACCGACAGTTGATTGGCCAGTAACGGGAACAAGGCAAACTCGATCGGCTCAAGTTGGGCGCCAAGAAAATGAAGTCGGCCGGTCGGCTTCAACGTGGACAGATACGCGTTCCAGTCCAGCTTCACATTCACCGTGCAAAGGATCGCATCAAAGCTCCCAGCCGCAGCTTGGATCGCTTCCGGATCGCGCGAGTTGATCGTCGTATGGGCCCCCATCTTCTTCGCCTCGTCAATCTTGCTTTCGCTGGAGGTGAAGGCCGTCACCTGACAACCCCAGGCATTGGCAAACTGCAAAGCCAGGTGCCCCAGCCCACCGATGCCGATCACCGCGACGCTGTCGGTTGGCCTCACATCAAACTGCACCAGCGGATTGAAAACCGTAATCCCCCCGCAGAACAATGGTCCCGCCTCAGCCGAGGCCAATCCATCAGGCAGCTTGATGACGCTGGGCCCGGAGGCACGCACCACATCCGCAAACCCGCCATGATGTCCGACGATGGTCTGCACCGAGTCACGACAAAGATTGTGATGCCCATCAAGACACTGCGCACAGTGCATGCAATACCCAGCATGCCAACCCAGGCCAACGCAGTCCCCTACCTTGACATGCGAGATATGTGAGCCGACCGCTTTGACCTTGCCCGTCACCTCATGGCCAGGCACGAAGGGATAAGTCGTCATGCCCCAGTCATTCTTGAGCATGGACAGGTCACTGTGACAGATGCCACAGGTTTCCACGTCGATGTCGATTTCGTGATCCCCCAATGGCCCGAGTTCATATTCATAAGGTTCGAGCTTGCCGCCCGGTTCATTGGCTGCATAGGCATGGACAGTGGTCATGGATGGCTCCTTGTTGCTTCGTTGGCATGAACTGGCAGATTAGATCAGGATGAGTCCAATCATAGCGTCTTGGGTGCCACACCTTGACGCCAATCGAGCGAAGCGAGAAGGGCGCAAGGTGTGTGGATGATACTTCGTTAAGGCTTTCCATCGAGAGCACAGTTTAACTCGCGGACTCGGTCAAACTGTGGCCCCCCACTACGAATGATTTGGGTACGCCCTAATTGTAGGGAAGCGCGGGCCTGGCCGTGTTCGATGAGCATAAACATCTACACTTTGGAGCATGGCTGCGAGGAAGAAACAGCATAATCGGCTGGCGCGTTCGTTCTATCAACAGGATCCTGTCACCGTCGCGCGAAAATTACTTGGCTGCACACTGGTTCACATCGTGGATGGTCAACGGTTGGCTGGGCGGATAGTTGAGACTGAAGCCTACCTCGGCGTCGAAGACAAAGCAGCCCATTCTTATGGGGGCAGGCGCACAGCACGGGTCGAACCGATGTATGCCGACGGCGGAACGAGTTACGTCTTCTTCACCTATGGCATGCACCACTGCTTCAACGTAGTCACGCAAGAGGAGAACCAGCCAACAGCGGTGTTGCTCCGTGCACTGGAACCCACCGAAGGCATCACGAGCATGCAAACCCATCGGGCCGCGGCCAGACGCGAGCGCGACTTATGCAACGGACCTGCAAAGCTCTGCCAGGCCTTGGGGATTGATCGCGAAAGCAACGCGCGCGACCTGACCACGGACAAGGCTTTGTGGATTGAAAGCGCTGAGATGCCTATTCGTGAAGATGAGATCGTCGCTTCGCCACGTGTCGGCATCGCTTACGCGGAGGAATGGGTGAATAAACCATTGCGGTTTACCCTGCGCGATCATCCTTGTGTCAGTGTCAAGCCGAAATAAGGATATCGCTGAATCTTCTGGGTACATCCATGAGAAATTCCTGTTTACTTGGGATGGACTGTGTCAGTTCATGATTCGACCTGACTTTCAAAGCAGATTGTGTAGCCATCCGGTTCGGCCACAAAGAGCTGACACATGCCGTAGTCAGCAGTGGCAGGTGGATTCAGCGACAAGCCTTTCGCAGTCAACTCGTGATAGATCGCATCTGCATCGTCACAGACATAGTAGAAACTCACGCCATGCCCAAGCCCTTCGAGCGAACCGTCTACTGTTTCATGTTGCTGGAGCATGATCGACGCCCCGCCACGCTGCAGCCGACACCAGTAAATCTTGCCTTCATTCTTCGCTTCACCCACGCGCTCGCTGCGCGCGGGGTTCTTTCTATATGTTGTGTATATCGCCTGGCCAGATGATCTGATCGTTCAAAGCAAACTATGTAGTTTGCTGATCGACACCGCCGGATTGTTCCGGGAAGAAAAGAGCCTCTGCACCCTCATCCTGTCCCGCTCAGTTTGCGGACAGTCTTGTCAAACTTACCCACCATGCTGTGCACGCTGGCCCAGACGATGCCCGAGTAAACCGCCGCTGCGATACAGGCACTGATAAAGACCACCACGCGGATGGACATGGCCGCGTTCGCCCCACCCAGGTTGACCACTTTTTGGAACGGACTGACAAGCATCCATAGCCCGGTCGCGGGGGACAGGCCGTTGAAGAAAGCGCCAAGGACGGGAATCACCCCGACCAGCTCGAAGCCGCACATCCCGGCCATCAGCATCACCACGCCGATCAACAGCACAGAAGGCACCACCGCGCTGAAAACCCCCTTGGCGCGGATCGACCAGGTCATGCCCACCGCCACGCACAACGCCACGAATGGCACCAGCAACAAAGGCACCGTCACCAAGGCTTCAGGAGGCACCAAAGGCCCATCAAATGACATGACCGAGTAACTCGAACTCGTCCCCGCAGCAACATAGCGCACCGTCGCCTTTGAAGAACCGGCCAACCCCCAAATGAGGGTGTAACCCGCATACAACCCAACGGTCAGAATGGGCACGAGCAACATCAAGCCCAGGTAACTGACCAGGCCCCGCAACTTGCCCCAGATGTATTGCTTGGGTGTGATGGGCGTGGCAAGCAGCAAGTCGAGTGTGCCATCCTCGCGCTCCTTGCTCACGGAACCCGCGCTGACATAGATGGCCGCGAGCACAATGATCGCCAGTTCAAGAGTAAGCAATCCCCCCAACGCGCGATGCAGCGCATCGTGGTCATCCAGTGTGCCTTGCGCTGTCTGGAAGTTGCCAAGTGCCCCGGCGTGATACATGAGCAGCAAAACAAAGCCCGCCCCAACCCCGACCACGAGAAAGCCCCATCGCGCGATGCCACTGATGAACCGATTCCCCCGCGCGTTCGCTTCACGCCAGGCAATGGGATTATGCCAGACCGTTCGGGCGGTACGGCTGACGCCGACCATTTTGAAGAAGTTAAAGAACGAGCCGACCGTGTGCAGCCAACCTTCCCCCTGGCCGACCGCGCGCAACTGCGTCGAACAGAACACCAGCATCACCAGGCTGCCCCCCACCGTGATGATGGCAAACGTGCCCAAGGGGTTGGCGATATAGAAACGGATCGGCTGGGGTACGCCGACCAATTCTTCCTCAGGCGTGATCTGATAGTCCTCATTGTTGGTGTAAGCTTCGAGCACCAGCAGCGGATGCAAGGGCGTTAACAATGTCGTTGTCCCGCCCGATTGATTGTTGGCGGTGACTGTCGCGGCCTGACTTGGCAGAATCGGGTTACCCATCTCATCCATGGGAATCATGTTGCCGTTGGCATCAAACAGTTGCGTCGAGTACTGCCAATCCTCTTTCGGTACGGGGTCACCCCAGGCATCGAATAGTGGGCCTTCGAAGGTGGCCTGTTCGTCGCGCGTCACTTCCACCACGTTCTGTACGCCGATGCCAAACGACTGCTGCACCAGCCGCAGCACCTGGTCGGCTGACCACGTCACGATCAGGTAACCGGCGATGACAATGATGAAAACGAACACACTCTTGCGCCCGCCCAGCCGAAGCACGCCCAGCATGATCGCCACCGCCCCGACAAAAAATGCCGAAGCCGCCGCCACGGCAAACGCGACGAAGACCGATGCAATCGGCACACCGCCAAAGATCAGCAGCACGGCGAACAACGGCAACCCGCTGGCCAACAACCCCAACACGAAAAACAAGCGACCAAACAACGACCCGAGCACAATCTGCAAGTTACTCAAGGGGGTGGTCAGCAGGATGTCCATCGTCTCGCCGGACTGTTCCTGGTTGATGGCCCCGGCCATGAAAAGCGGTGCCAGCAAAGAAATCAGAATGATCTGCCCGTAAGCCACGACCAAAAACACCCACGCCCCGCTCTTAGCCAGCTCCGTCAGCGAGACCTGACCTGCCACACCACTGCTGGAAAACAGCGCGATCAGCAGCAGCAGAATCAGACCACCCAGATAGGCCGTGCGCGCCCACATGTGTTGCATGCGCCGGCTGCCACCTTTTATCACCCGGAGCATGATCGGGTTGGCGGGAACGAGATACCAAAGCCAACGGTAAATGGCGGTCATAGGCCAAGCATCATAACGGATCACCGGCGAACGTTCGGCCCCGGCTCTTAAGTGCCCTGCAACCGCTACAATACTGCCGTGTACATCCTCAAGTCCAACAAACTGATCAAGCGCTATAGCGGAAGAAACGTCGTCAACGAGGTTTCTTTTGACGTTGCTGAAGGTGAGATCGTCGGCCTGCTCGGTCGAAATGGCGCGGGCAAGACCACCAGCTTCCGCATGACCATCGGCATGATCACCCCCGACGGGGGACAGGTCATCTTCAACGGCCAGGACGTCAGCAAGCTGCCCATGTACCAACGGGCCCAACGCGGCATGGGTTACCTCGCCCAGGAACCCAGTGTCTTTCAACGCCTGACCGTCTGGCAGAATCTGATGGCCATCCTCGAAACACGGCCCCTCACCCGCAAGGAACGTAAAGCCCGTGCGGAGGAATTACTCAGCCAATTCAGCCTGACCAAGAACCGCAAGCAATTGGCGCGCACCCTGTCAGGCGGCGAGCGTCGCAAGCTGGAGATCGCCCGCGCGCTGATCAGCGATCCGTCCCTGATCCTGCTGGACGAACCTTTCAGCGGGGTTGATCCTGTGGCCGTCGAAGAGTTGCAGCAGGAGATTCGTTCGCTGCGTGACCATCGCCATATTGCCATGCTCGTTACGGATCATAACGTGCAGCGGACGCTGGAGATTGTGGACAGGGCTTATGTCATCTTCGAAGGCAAGGTGTTTGCCCATGGCACGCCCAAGGAAATCATCAATAACGATGATGTCCGCCGGTTGTACTTAGGCTCAACCTTCCGTGGCGATGAGTTTGATTGATTCATTTTTATTTCGTGCCGCAAGTTGCCGCGCGATCTTTCCCCTTTTCATGAATACCACCTGAAATGGCCAAGCGCTCCCCCAAAAAGAAAACTAAGAAGAAAGCCAGCCGCAAGAAGCCCGGCATGCCGATGCGCTCCGAGACTCAACAGCAAAGGCCAAAGAGTGTCCGTCGCGCTTATGACCATGCTGGCCATGTTCCCGAACCCTACAACGACAAAGAACGTGGCGAACGCCTGCAGAAAGTATTGGCAGAGTTGGGTGTGGCTTCCCGCCGGGACTGTGAAGAATTCATACAACAGGGGCGCGTCAAGGTGGATGGCGTTGCCATCACGGGTTTACCCGCCTGGGTGGATCTGGCTCGCGACCGTATTGAATTTGATGGTGAAACCATCAGCTCCCCCAGAGGCCGCGGCAAGCGCGGGCCTAAGCGCCATGTGTACATCATGCTTCACAAGCCCCGACGAACCATCAGCACCGTGGATGATGATCAGGATCGGCGGACGGTGCTTGACCTGGTGAAAGTCGAAGGTCACCTGCCCATGAACGCCAGTCGGCTGTACCCCGTCGGCAGGCTCGATGCTGAGTCCACCGGGCTGATCCTGCTAACCAACGACGGCCAACTGACCAAGGCGCTGACTCACCCGGCCAGTGAAGTGCCCAAGACATATCGCGTCACCATCAAGGGCAGCCTCAGCGATGACGATGTTCAAAAGCTGCGCGACGGCATGTACCTGACCCACCAGACCCGCACCCGCAAGGGCGTGGTTCCCAAGAAAGCTTCGGCGGCGAAGGTGGTCAAACTTGGCGTGCAGCGGGATCGAACGCGAGGCGACCGCACGGCCTTGCGCATGACCCTGACCGAAGGCCAGAACCGGGAAATTCGCCGACTGGTCGCGGCATTGGGTTACAAGGTGCAGCGGCTGCATCGGGAAGCGATCGGGCCGTTGAAGTTGAAAGGCGTCGCCCTGGGGCAATGGCGCATCCTGACCGAAAGTGAAATCCGTTCGCTTCGGCGGGTGGTCAAAGCGGTGTCTGAATAACGCTTTCAATATCGATTTGAGTTGGGTATTTCGCGCGATTTACAAAGAAAATCCTTGTCGAAACCCGGTCTCTGTTTTAAGTTAGAAGTGTCATTTCCAGAAGGTTGCTTCATGCAGCCGATGTACAGGTTATTGGCCGGGGCATGTCTGAAAGGGGCTGATCATGGAAATGTTGATTCACTGTCGTGGTTGCGGCGTGGCCCTTCGCGTCGATGAAACATGGGGAGGCAAAACGGTTCGCTGCCCCAACTGTAAATGCATGACCACGATCCCCCTGTCGGAGGAGTTGCTGGAAGAAACGGCCTGCTGCTGGATCGAAGAACTGGTCCTGGCTGAGGAAAAGAAACGCGACAGCGAACGCGCCGAGCACGAGATGGAACTGGAAAAAACCGTCTTTCCTGGCAAGCACACTGCCGATGCCACAGAACCGGTCGCACCTGACAAACCCGCCCCGAAAGCATCTGCACCGCGCGATGAAAATTCGCCCGATATGGACGACGCGCTTGAACTGACCCCCGAAGAGGTGGCCAACTTTATCGAAAGCGCAGAAGAGGCGGAAACAAGCAAAGCGGCATTTTCTGACGCCGCCCCCAAGCCCATAGAAGAACAGATCGAACAGCCGACACCCTCGGCCACAAACCCCGCCTTATCCAACCAACGCACCGCCAGGCCGGCCCAGTCTCTGCCAGACTATCCCACTAACATGCCAGTCGATGCGGACAGGCCTTACCTGCTGGTGTGTCAGGTACACACCAACGGGGTCATCCTGCGATTTGAAGCCCGTTGGCTGGAGTGCGAACGTTTCCGAGCTTCCTTGCCGATGTGCTGCGTCATTTCAGGCGAAGCCAATCGCACCAAGCTGCTGGCCAGGCCTTTGGTCTTTGGCGACCAGTCGCGTGGCAAGATCACCTCCGTTGAACCGGTCGAAGCTCGTCATGAGCAGACGGTCAACGAGGTGCTCGTACCTGCCGACATCGTGCAGGCGATGGGTATGCTGATGGACTTGCCCCACCCGGTGAACCTGGCCATGCCTTATTACGTGAGTGTCGGCCATCGCCATGAGTCGATCCGCTGCAGCGCATCCATGGGCCCAGACGGACGGCTGATGTGTGACGTGGCCATGCCGAATTTGCGTGTCGCGCTGGATTGGCTGGGGCGCGTCAATGGCGTGTGCGGACCTGAATATGAAAGACTTGAGCAGGATGTTCTGCTGACTGAAAGCTGTGGCTGGCGCGAAATGGAAGAAGTAACCCGCCAGCGTATCGCTGTCTGGTGCGACTTTGAGCCACGCGAACGCTTCATCACGTATGTGGCCGACTCAGACTTCAGCAAGCGCGATGCAGGACTGGCTGGACTTGTCATCACCGACCGCCGACTGGTCTTCCACAAGCACCATCGCAACGGCGAAGTGCGCTTCAATGAACCGGCCACGCTTTACTTGCGCAAGGGAGACAACGAGGTGGCGGTCGTGTTGGAGACCGGCCACTCCCGCTCCCGGGTCGGCAAGATTAAGCCGGACGACATGCACCGTGTGATTGATGCTCTGGCCAACGCGGAACGGCTGCGCGTGGTGGTGACGCGGGAAAGTAAGGACGCCAAAGCGGCTGGCTGATGAATTGCCCACATGACGCGGACAAAGAAAAACCCCGAGACGATGGCCTCGGGGTTTTGTTCAATTGCTTGAAAGCAATCTATCAGTCGCACTTGCAGGCGGTGCAACTGCAGCATGAGCAATCATCACAACTGCATGAGTCACAACTGCAACAGCTACAAGCTGTCTTTGACTGGGACGTGCTCTGCACTGCCGACGAAGCTGGTGCAATGCCCATAAAGCCAACTGCAAGCGAAAACAATCCAATCGTAAGCCAATTCATATCAAACTCCTTGCCCTGTAACGGGCTTCTGTTGTTAAGTAAATTGATCAATCAAACATTCATGCGATGACTGAAACAGCAGTCATCTTTTCCCCGGGCTATGAAAAAAATCGTCTGGATCAGGAATGTTGTGATGGGCGCGGAGGGGGAGCCAAAGGCTGGGGGGCAAACTCCCCGGCGTTCTCGTGAATAACTTGACTCAGCCCGGTTAAAAGTGGGGATGACAACCGGGTTGCTTCAGCTAACACCACTGGTGAGACCACCAGGCAGCAACAGTTGATCTGGCAGTGTGGGCAAGGCTTCGGATCTTCCGGTTGATCCTGCGGCGTGTCTTGTGTGTTTTCCAAGTCCGCAGTCAACTGCGTCCGCATCGACTGACAACAACTGGAGGCAGTATCTCGAACCGGGGTGGAAGTTGCACGATCAACAACCTGACTCGTTTTCATGCCACAACAACTGTGAGAAGCACCCACTTGAAAGACGCGGCTCATCAACTCCGGGCTGAAAGCCAGCAATGCCGTCAGGGCAAAAACCAAGCTGTGGTGCACAATTAACATCACTTAAATCCTATTACCCTCATTCGGCTGATTCAAGTTGAAAATCCACTCTCATTGACTGGGTAAGCAAAGAACAAAGCAGCAACCCGGTCCTGTTACTTGAAGATAGGTCAGGTTGCCCCCCAAAGATCGTGCCAATCGACGCGAGAGCGCCAGCCCGAGCCCGACCCCCGGTGCCGCTCCAGCCGCCTCTTCGGAAGACCGTGAGAATGGTTTGAATAGCTTCCGCTGCACGTTGGCTGGCACGCCGGGGCCGAAATCGCGCACCGCGAAGAGCAGTTCATTCGCCTCGGCTCGCACATTCAACTGAACCATCGCGGGTTCAGCCCCGGCTGCATACTTGGCTGCATTGTCCACCAGGTTAAACAGTATCTGCTCCACCGCTGTGGGATCGGTGCATAGTTCGTGCACCGCCAACGCATCAGGCAGATCGATTTCCAGGTCCAGCCCGGCTTGATGCAACCGGCGACTCATACGCATCCCGCTCTAAGCTTTCGTTAATCAAGGTAGCCACATCGGCAGACC
>CAZJJN010000053.1:0-17134 GCA_964546335.1 uncultured Phycisphaeraceae bacterium | reverse complement strand
GCCTGTCAGTGCGATAAACGCCAACCGTGATAGGAAGGTAAATGTCTTCACCCTGCCTGAGAATGCAAAATTTGCGCAATTTACATAGTCCTCGCTTGCCCGGGTAACTTCACCCTCAAGCCCCGATACATTGACAAATCCCAATTGACCCAGGCGCGAGCATGCCCTCAGTCTGAGAATGTCGAAGAATCTGAAAAATCGTTAATCAACCGGCACCCACCAGATTGAACTCCATTCCCTTTTCGTATAGGATGAGGTTGTCTGAAAGGGCTGGCAGGTTTGTGTTTCGCGGTGTTCACCGCAAGGCCCCAGCCCGTATTCTGGCCGGATTTCCTAGTTCGGCTGCGCAAATTCAGTTCTGGAAGGAAGGCGTAATATGTCCCGCCGTCAAGGTTTCACCCTCATCGAACTCTTGGTCGTGATCTCCATCATCGCGCTGCTGATCGCCCTGCTGCTGCCTGCACTGGGCGCTGCTCAGGAAACCGCGATCAACCTTGCCTGCCAGAACATGAACCGGCAGATGGCACTGGGCAGCGCCAGCTTTGGCGCCGAGAATAATGGCTTGCCTCTGCAATCGCTCAATGACCCTGTCGCTCCCGGTGGTCGCTATTTTGTTGGGAAAAACTGGCATTACAATATGCTTGATTACGTTGAGGGAACGAACATTACTCCCACCTTGGGTGCCCGAACGGACGTTCGTGATGAACTTTGGGCTGCCAAGCTGGCTTGTCCAGTCCAGCCTGATTATGTCAAAGAACTGACCACTGGCGACCGCATTCTCTGGGCCAATTCCATCTCGCCATCAGCCCTGCTGAATCAGAAACTTGTCAATTCAGGCTACTATTACTTGAGTGATAAAGTTCGTCCGACAATCACGCCAATACATGGCGACGGCAATGGTATTGGTATCGCTTCCTTGGGGGTTGTTTTGGATGGCATCGGCGATGGCAGTTCAGCCTATGCTAATGATCAATATCACCCTCCCATGTTCCGCCATTTCGTCACGACAACCCCGCCAACCATTGTTGAAGATATGGAAAAAGCCTTCACAGCCTTCACAATTCCATGGAAAGATGGAGAAACCGTCTTCCTCCGCCGAGGCGGTGGCCGGGCCAACTTCGCGATGGCGGATGGTCACGTCGAAGCAGTCAAGTTCAATGAATACATGGAAGCCATCACGGACGAAAGCATCCGCTATGGTGGTCTGACGAAATAAAGCCGCCGTTTAAAAATCGAACTGAAGCTTACGCACCACCCACACCCCTGTGGGTGGTTTTTTTACCGCTTAACTTTCGGCAACACAAAGCTGTCGGGGAAATGCTGACGCATGGAGTCGGCCGCCGTCATCGCAAGCGTCGCGTTTGGTTGTCGAATGATGCGGCAGATACACACCATGGCATTGGGCGTTTACCCAGGAAATTGCTCGCAATTCTCGATTTATTACTTAATCCCAAGGCAAACGCATGTACGGGATTCAGGAGCACAAATCGCGAAGAGCATCGAAGGTAGGATGGGTTAGCGAAGCCTCTGGGCGGAGCGTAACCCATCAATGTACCCTGGACCAAACATACGCGGTGATGGGTTACGGCTCGAAGACTCGCCTAACCCATCCTACAAGCTACATGCGTTCGCCATGTCCTTCATCCTCAGGCAGAGTGACATGATCCGATTGAAAAAGAGAGCCGCAGTGATGCGTATGTCATAGTAGGTAATAAAGATATTCCAACGGTGCCCATGAGAATTGATGGATCGCGTTCACCGGGCAATGTGTGGCTATCGAATCACCAGCAGGATGACAAAGCTGGCTCTGACAGAATGAGTACACGATATCTGGACAAATGGGGTAGGCAGCACAGCCATTCGCGGTGATCAGTCAGGCAGGCAATCCGCTGGTATCTTGCCAGGCCCGCATATTTGCATGGATTCCTCAACGATTTTCTGGCCTTCCGATGATGAGAAGGGCACCCAGTTATTATCACCCGGGCGCTTGACCAACGTGCCGTTGCTGATGGTCTCGCGAAGCGTAAGTTCTTCACCTGTGATGTTCCCGCTATCCAGCATGGCATCCAGTTTCTTCCTGGCTTCCTGGGCTGGTTCGGACAACGTCTGCACGTACGTATCGACTAGGGTGTCACAGCCATCACAGCTTTTGACAAACACAATCACGCCGGTCTGTCCCCCTGATGGGGCTTGAATGGGGGGAGTCTGGGCTGGCTCCCCTACAAAACGTGTTTCAGTCTTGAGATCGTAGTACCATTGTTTGCCAGTCAGGTCAGAACCGTCTGATCCTGAAAAAAGCCAGATGACAAAGACGATCAAGGCAACCAGGATCATGCCACCCGCAACGGGGACGCCGATCTTCGGGTTATTCAGAGTGTCGCGAATTCCAGCCATTTTTGTAATTCTCTTAGATGAATACTTTTATGAAAGAGCCGGCGAAAAGGCCAGATTGCCCTCCGCCAAGGGTGTTTACAGAAGCAGATCATCGCTTCTCACAGAAATTTTGTCAAAAACGTTTGCACACACTTGACGCAACGTCTCATTGTGTTATATTTCTGTCAGTCAAGGCAAGGTTTTGCGACAGTTTCAGGAAAGTCGCGGAATCATCTACGCATCCTGTCTACGGCTTGGTTTGCGTCTTGGCGAGAAGGTTCAACTCAGTCAGTCTAAATCGAAGGTCAAGACAAATTGATTGAGAAGGATTGAAAGATTGTTTTAAATTCAGTTGACGTTCAACTGATGTTCTCTCACTGTTTTCTTTGGTTCCACTCATCTCTTGAGTGAAGGAGGAAAAAAGATGTTTAAGAAGGTTATTATTGGTGCAGCCGCTGCTTCTTTGTTTGCTGGTGCTGCGAATGCTGCGATCGTCGATGACATGAGCGGCATCTCAAACTTCGCTGCCAACGCCACCGCCGTGAACACCGGTGTTGGTCTGTGGCAGGGCGTTTTCCGCAGTAACATCATCAACAATGCTGATGCTTTTCTCGGTTACAACGGTGGTGGCCTGTGGAAAGACTTCGCTGGCGTAGGTGCTGCCGGTGGCGTTGCCCCTGATACTGCAGGTACCGAAGGCTGGATGGGCGTGTATCGTGGTGCCGGTGGCGACACCGTGACCGTGACTTACACCACCACTGCAAGTGGCGACATTGATGACCAGGGCGTTTCCTACAAGAAGATCATCGAACGCGCCGCCAGCGGCGGCCCGAGCGTCTTCCGTATCACTTTCGAGAATGTGACTGATGGTGGCAGCCTGAGCTTCACCGAATCATTCGGTGCCGTTGGTACAGGTGCAACGTACGAGCAGAATCTGGCCAGCACAGGCGCTTACGGTAGCGGTGATGGTACCGAAATCGACCTGAGCTACGATCTCTCCAGCCTGAACATCGGTGCTGGCGATACAGTCAAGGTGACCTACGGCCTGATCGGTTCAGACAGCAACGGTCGTCGCACTTCCGTTGGTGTGAACTTCTATGATCCCATTCCCGAGCCTGCCAGCCTGGCGCTGCTCGGTCTCGGTGGTCTGGCTCTGATCCGTCGTCGCTAATCGACGAAGACAACGTGTTGCATCGTTGATGTAACGCACCCAGAAAATCCAGAACAGGGAAGCCTAGATAGGCTTCCCTGTTTTCTTTTTGAAAAACAGCCTGTTCTCTCTTGACTCTTGCGAAGATTTGAGTCATAATAATTTCGTTAGTAAGGGAGAATGAATCGACAGCTTTCGCTGTGTCTCTCCCTGTTTCGTGTCTGATAGATGTGTCTGAATTTGTTTTTACTTAACTCATTTCGATCAGTTTGTGGTTCTCTTTTTTTGTCTCATGTAATCTAACGGAAGGAAGGAAACATCATGAGAGGTTTGGAAAGTTCTCTTAAGGCTCTAGCAGCCGGTATCGGTACAGTGGCGATCGTGGCCAGCGCCCATGCGGTGACGGTCAACACAATCACGGATGCGTATCTTTACGACTTGTCGCAGGATGGCAGCACAGTGGTGGGTGCAGATCTGAACGGCAACACGTTGAGCAATGATGGCCGCATCAATGATTTCCCCACAGGCATTTCTGCTGCCAAGTGGGCCGGTGCGAGCTACAGCACGCAGACGGCCATCGGTGGTCTGGCTGGTGACACGCTGAGCGTGGCAACTGGCACAAACGCTGACGGCTCCGTCGTGGGTGGTTTCAGCGGCACGATGGCGTCATTGCTTGATGCCGGTGCCAACAATGTGGATGACACCTCCGGCTTCCGTTACACCAGTGGTGGTGGCGTGGTGCAGGTGGCTGATCCGACCATTGATGGCGGCACGGCTTATTCCAAGGTGATGGACGTGGCTGACAACGCTGATGTTATGGTCGGTAGTGCGACGGCTTCGACTTACCTGGCGACGGACGTTCAACCTGTGGGCTGGGTGAATGACCAGCATCGCACCCCTGCCATCTGGGACAACGCTGGCACGACTCACAGCAACGAAATTGAATTGAACCCAAGTTACGTGCCATTTGGCTATGAACCTTACCCCACGCGTTACCAACCGTTCCAGGCTTTTGCTGTGAGCGATGATGGCGATGTGGTCGTTGGGCTTGATCAAAATGGCCCTGGCTACAACGCGATTAAGTACACAAGATCCACAGGAACAATCGTTCAAATTCCTGGCACTTTGGGTCCCCGCGTCTGGACGTCTGATGTATCTGCTGATGGCAAGTATGTCGGTGGTCGGGCATGGGGTAGTAAAGCCGCTGCTGTGGACTCGAACTCGCAGGCTTACCGACACACCGAGACAGCAGGTACGCAGTACGTCGGTTTCCTGGATCAGGTTTTCGTGAACACAGGCCCCGGCGGCGGCACGCCCAACGGCGGCTTCTCCGATGCCAAGGCTGTGGCAGATGATGGCTTCACGATGTTCGGTCGGGCCAAGCAGAAGGCCGAGTTCGACCTTGGCTTCCTGATCATCGAAGAGAACATTTTCTCAGGCTTCATCTGGGACGAATTCAACGGCATGCGTAACATCAACGATGTGCTGGCCAACGAATACGGCCAAAGCCAGTTCAACCTGGCAGGCGGCAGCTACATCACCGATGTGACTGACGTTGAAGTGGACGAAGTCAACGGCAAGATGACCATCGTGGCCAACGGCGTGACCAACGCTGGTCTGGATGCAGTGAGTCTGGCGCTGACTGGTAATCAGGTTGGCTTCGTCATTGAACTCGACAGTTCCGGCTTGGGTGGCGCAACGACCCAGCGTCTGTTCCGCAGCGATTACCTGGGTGGCGATGCCAACGGCGACGATAACGTTGACGTGCTTGACCTGAGTATCCTGGCGACGAACTTCGGCGGTAAGGGCTTCATCACCGAGGGCGATTACAACGGCGATGGCGTCATTGACGTTCTTGACCTGAGTATCCTGGCGACGAACTTCGGCTCATCCTTCCCGTCAGCGACCCCGATTCCCGAGCCCGCCAGCCTGGCGCTGCTGGCTTTGGGTGGCTTGGCTTTGATCCGCCGTCGCTGAAGCTATGGCGAACAAGTCCGCCATCGCTGAAATCGGTGACGCATGAGTTCCTAGTCACCAGATGACACGGACATGCTCGAACAGCGATCAGACAACTGAATAAACACAAGCGCGAGTGTCGAAAGGCACTCGCGTTTTTTACAACGTCAATTGGTTTGTTCACTGTCTGATGAAAAATTGGATACTACATCCCCGCACGGAGGAAATACTCCATCAACTCATGGCCGAACTCGATGTGCAGATCACTGTCTGCGGCATTCGCTTCGTTGAAAGGCTTCTGCAACACACTGCGAATCCGCTTGCCCATCAGCGCGAAAGGCACCGGCGTCGGGTTGTGTTTGCGTGTATTGCAAAGGGTGTAATGGTCAGGCAGGTAAAGCATGCGCCAATCATCGCCATGTTGCGATTCAAGATAAGCCAGCAGCGGGGCGACGATGTGCTGGTCGATGGCCTCGACTGATGCCACCTTCGTCTTGGGGTCGGCTGCGTGGCCTGCTTCGTCTGGTGCTTCGACATGGACACAGACGATGTCGTACTGCTCCAGGGCAGCCACGGCATGCTGGCCTGCTGCGACGTAGTCCGTATCGTGGTAGCTGGTCTGGCCGGGCACTTCCAGACGATCCCAGCCGATGAACGAGGCGATGCCTGCCAGCAGGTCAACTGCGGTGATCATGGCCCCATTCAAACCATACACCTGCTTAAAGCTGGGCATGTTCGGCTTGGTTCCCTGCCCCCAGGGCCAAAGGTGCGTCGCAGGCAGTTCGCCCAGTTCCCGTCGGGTCTGGTTGACTTCATGCTCCAGGAAGCAGACTTCACTCTGTGCCACCATCGACTGAAGCAATTCCGCTTCCTTGCCTCCCTTGGGCAGCACCTTTCGCATCGGCTCGCCGGGCACATCGTGAGGGGGGGTGGTTTGCAGCTTCTGCCAATCGCGCCCGGTTCCCTCCCGACCTGACGTATCGACCATGATGTGCCGATAGCTCACGCCCGGATACAGCAGCATGCCGGGCAATTCCGCCTGATCGGAAAAGTCACGGAGTAAGGTTGTGGCTTCTTCGCTGGTGATGTGGCCTGCGGAGTGATCCTGCATCAGCCCATCAATCACGGTGATACAGTTGACGCGAAAGATCCAGTCCCGGTCATCTAGCTCAATGCCCAGAGCGGCGGCTTCGAGTGGAGCCCGGCCTGTGTGGTACTCCAGCGGATCGTAGCCCAACAGATTCATGCAGCAGATGTCACTGCCACAGCTCATGCTGGCCGGAGTCGTGGCGACAGTGCCCTGCCTGCCTTCGATGCTCAAGCGGTTGGTGTGTGGCTTGTTGGCAGCCTCGAAAGGCGTCTTGCCTTCCAACTCTTCGAGGGGTGCGTCGGCTGCCCCGTCCGGGATGATGATGACATACTTCATGTAGCCGACATTGTAGGAAATGCTTGAAGTTCCATCGCGGTGAAGGGATAAAAACCACAGGGCGAACGCATATGGCGGATTCAAGAAAGTTCTGGGATTAGTCAGCCCGGGTGCCACATCTTGACGACACACGAGCGAAGTCCTGATCGCAGTAGAAGGGCATTGCGAGAGCGACACAGGTTGTGTGGAGCACGTAAGGTGGGGTGGCTGTGGATACGGACGGGAGTGAGGAACGAGCGACCAAGCGTAACCACAGATATGGCTTTATCTTCGCGCGGCTGGGTGGCGTGGCCATCGCTTCAGCATGGCCATGATATTCGGCGAGATGGGAAGAAAGAGTTTCACGCCAAGGCGCACCGACGTGAAGGACGCAAAGGTAAGAAAGCACCACGATACGTGTAAGTTTTGAGAATATCTGTGTTAACTCTCTCCCTGCGATCAAGAGTTTACACAGCCACCCGACGCGTTTCAGCTTTCAATCAACAGCACAGTTTGCCTCGCGGATTCGGTCAAGCCGTGGCACCCCAATTTTGGCTCGTTTACAAATGACACCGTCAGTTTCAGGCTCGAACATGTTTTAAAATTATGTGATCAGCCACATCCGTTTGCCTTGCACGAAAAAAGAGCGTGCCCTGAAGCACGCTCTTAAGTGGGATGTGTGGATTGGTTGTTATTTCATGGCCAGTTGCGAACCGCCCAAGGCCTGGTAAAAGTCGGCTGCGGTCATGCCCTGTGGCATCATCGGGCCGAACACTGCATTCACCGCGGCGGTCAGTTCAGCATCAGTCAGGCCAGCCAGTTTCAACTCAGCCAGACCCATCTGCAACTTGCTCATGTCTGCCAGCAATGTGGCATGGGCTGGCGTTGCACTGAGGTATCGCACAAAGCCTTCTGGTGATGGATTAGCTTCGCCTTCGGTATAGGCTTGATAAGCAGCGGCCAAGGCATCAGCCAGGACTGGCTTCTGATCGACCAAACGAGTCTGGCCGGTCTGGTCATCCGTCGTTGATTTACGCAGCACACCATCGACGCGGTTGAGCGCACTGAGCGCCAGGTCACGCTTGAGTCGGTTGACTGTCACTCGGGCCTCATCCTGCTGATCCGTGACCAGCACCATGTCCATGTACATTTTGTGTACATCACGATGGGCGGCAAACTCTTCGCTGTTCAAGCCTTCAACATCGACTGCCAGCAGTTCACGCAGGGCTTGCTGCTGCTCAGGCCCGACGATCGGTTCACGAGCCAGGCGGTCCTCGAACTGCTCGGGATTATCAGGAATCTCATCCGCGATGTCCGCGCCGATGCCAAGTAAGGCTGCGGATGCGCCGCCAGCACCGGCAACTGCACCACCGCCACCGCCACCTGCACCGGGATATCGCAAGGTCAGGTCAAGCGTGCTGGGTGATTGAGGTCGGGTGAAGTCACCTGCGGTGATAGGCAGGATGTCATCGAAGATGGTGAAGTAGCCGTCAATCGTGCCGTTCACATCAGCCACTGCTGCGGGGGCATTGGTGCCGAAGACCGGGGCATTGCCTGCCCCGACGACTACAGGTGTGACAAGGAAATCAAAGCCGGTCGGCGAGATGATTTCCGGGCCGTTGTCGCTGATCAGAGCGTTGCTGCTGTTACGCAGGTCGTCAGCCACGCGAGCCCACAAGTCGATGTTGGGGGCGAATACGGTTATCAAGCCGTTGGCATTGGTGTCACCCAAAGTCACTCGGCCACCAAGTGGCCCAGCCACGATATTGAGCGGGCCCAAAGCCGTGAGTTTGTTGTTTTCACCGACGAAGAATTCACCATTCAAGCTTTGCGCCACAAATGTGATGCCGCCAGGATTCGTCGCAGCGATGGAAGCCACTTCGGGGATGACCGTCGCACCGAGTCGGTTGAAGGTGATGCGGTCGTTGACGGTGACGGTATCACCGCCAAAGGTGATGACGCCGCCCAAGTCCACGCCTGCATAGACATCAAGGAAGTCCAGAGGCACGACACCGCCGTTGACACCGACGTTGGCGTTGAAGTTCACATCGCCGGTTTCCGCCACGACCACCAGACCGCGTGCTTCAAACGGCCCAACCGCAGGGGGCGGGAAGCCATAGGAATCCACGAAGTTCTCAAAGGTGATGTCACCGAGATAGCTGGTGATGACCACCGGGTCGGAAGGCGTCGCAGGATTGTCATCATCACGCAGGAAAACGCGGCCTTGATACGTCTGGTCACCCAACGTCGTTAGGAAGTCACCTTGAATTTCAGTATCTCCGGTGACCAGCAGGCTGCCAACCAATCGTACGGGGCGAGCGCCCGGGGCCGTGGGAATGGCAGGGGGGTCGAAGGCCAACGCCTGCGATGTAATGCGGTAACCAAAGACGACGTTGGCATCGACCACCATGTCTGCTGGATCAGCGAAGCCTTGATTGACTCGGCCATCTTGAATCAGGCTGCTGAAGACGATCTCGTCGTTCAATGCCTGGAAGGTGGTGTGGTCGTTCAGCGTGACATCGCCGGTATAAGTCTGTTGGAACTGGGTGCGAACACTGCCGCCCCAGATATTGGTCGCGCCACTGACACTGACTGATGACAGAATCGAGTCCGTCGGGCTGCCGATCGCTCCCCCGACCTGGCCACGGAAATCAGCCGAGCCGATGATGGTCAGGATGCGAGCGACGGCAGAGGTGGAAGCGGTTTCAACCGTGCCGTTGAACTCGATCACGGTGCCTTCCAGTGAAGAGTGATTCGCAAGGAAGACATTGCCGTTGTATTGCTGTGGGCCAAGCGCCTGCATGGGCAGGAAGCCGTAGTCGAAGATGATTTCGCCACCGGCGTTGACGGTAATGCTGCCCGCGGCCAGGATCGGTGCATTGAAGATGACATCGTTGGCTGCGGTCAGTGTGACATCTTCAAACAAAGGCATGAGCTGATCTTCAACAATGATGTCGCGGTCAGCTTCAAGGATGATCGCACCACCAGCCGCTTCAAGCACAGCCGGATCAACCACGAGAATGTCGCCGGGGGCATCCGCCAGATTGATGACACCATCCGCGGCCAAGGCATTGCCATCGACCTCACCAACACCCGGGCCTCCAGCCCGAATGATGATGTCCAACGGGTCAAGATAGAACGTGCCATTGCTTTCAATGCCGCTGACCAGCACATCACCTTGGACACCAAGGTATTTGCCTGAGACTTCAACAAACCCGCCGTTACCGCCCAAAGCGCCGCTGGTCAGGTCAATCAAAGCGCCCGGCTCGACGCGGGTCTGTCCGTTGTAACTGTGGATCAGCACATAACCGCCATCAGCAGCACCACTGCCACCTGCTGCGGAAATCGTGCTGCCATTCATCAGGAAGGTGTGGTTCTGGCTGACAAAGACAATCTCGCCAGCCTGGCCGCTATTGCTGTCTGCGTGGATGGCACCAAAATTGACCAGCGATGGGCCACTGACACGAACGCTGCCAGCCTGACCCTGATCGACTGACACATCCACGGTGCCTTCGTTCACGATTGCACCATCACGGGCCACCATGTCCACCTTGCCGCCGGCAGCCGTCAGTTGGCCACGGTTGGCGATTGCCAGCGAAGCCATGTCACCGGCACCGAGGAAAATGCTGCCACCCGCGCTACGGGCAGTGCCTTCGTTGGTCACCAGAGCATTGCCTGTTGTGGAAGCTTGGGATTGGCCAGCCGCAGGAGAGGTTGCGTCCGACAGGTTGGTACCATCGACGGTCACACTGAAGCGACCGCCTTGTTGCTTGAGGATGACTTCATCGCCAGCCACCATGGTGATGATGCCGCCGTTGGCTTCGAGTGTGCCGAAGTTGGCCACGCTGTTGCCGATCAGGTGAATGTTTTCAGCGACAATCACACCTTCGTTGGTGATTGAACCGGTCAGATCGAAGCGGTCGATGCCACTCAAAAAGTCCGCATCGCTCAGATGGCCGGCAATGGCGTACAAACTGTTGGCATTGATCTGGGCCCCGTTGGCGAAGTAAATGCCGTTGGGGTTGGCGATGTACACGATGCCATTGGCGTCGATTCGACCGGCAATGGTTGAGGCATTGCCCCCCACCACGCGGTTCAGCACGCGCGACTGGCTGTTTGGCTGCACGAACCGCACGGATTCGTGGGCCGCCACATCAAACTGCTGGTAGTTGATGATGGTGTTGTTGGCCGCGTCGATGCGCGTGTGCGCTCCATTGCGGGTGATGGCTGCACTGCCCTGCACGACCTCGGCCCCCTGCGGGGCTGCCTGCAAAGGCTGAGCAACATAAAAAGCGCCAACCGCTGCCAGCATCGACATCGACCAGCCATTAAAGAACGATTCCCAAGTCAGCGTCTGTGAATTCATCTCTCTTCTCTCTTCCTGACCGAGTTTGTTCAAATGTTCGCAGTCAACTAATACAGGATACGTACCTGGAAATAGACCTGCGAAGAACCTGATCTAACTAGACCATCGATTTCATTCAAGGCAAATGCCCAGTCCACTCTTGCCGTAATATTCCTCTTGATCTGGAGTTCCAAACCGACCCCTGTACCAAGTAGTGTGGTTGCATCAGTTGTAATGCCTCCACTGCCTGAATGGTTTATAACGTGTCCCGCATCGACGAAGGCCTTCAAAATCAAGTCCCAGTCCGTCGGGCCATACACATACTGCGGTGCTGTGCGGAAAGGCCTGCCAAAAACTTGCCTTGGCTCAGGCTGTAAAGGCAAGAACTTCGGCACGTGGAAGCGGTATTCCATCGTCCCCACGTAAGTCGTATCGCCCGAAGCAATCGACTGCTCGTAACCACGCACGCTGTACAACCCGCCGATCACCCCCTGGAACTGAGGCGGCACGCGATCGCCAAACGTGTGCTGGCCGCGAGCGGAAAAGTACAACTCGTGTGCCAGCGTGCTGCTGCGAGGCGTGGAAGGATCGCGCCAGGCATCGCCCATCAACACAGGCTCAAGATAGAACGCGAAACTCGCATCCCATGTCAACAGCAACCAATCCTCCTCAACCGAAGGCCGACCCAGGTTCACCAAACTGGCACTCGTGGCATCTGTGATATCGCCATTCTGATATTCCAGCCCGACCGAAGCGAAGAAGGTCGTCCAGTCTGTCTGATGTTCCGCACGCAGCTCGACACGCGGGATGAAGAAGCTCTCATCGCCGGGCACCGTGCCGGGCAGCGTGTCATTGGTTTCGATGTCCTGATAGCGTGCCCCGACCACCACATCCAGGAAGAAGGCATCGTACTGATAAGCATTGACAATCAACTCTGCCCCAGCCTGCCAGGAGTCGCCCTCAAACGTATCGCTGAAGATGCCTACATCTGACGCGCTGTAAGTGCTCCAACTGCCAAACAGGCGGACGCGGACGCGGTCCATTCCGCCAACGCGTGTTTCATAAAAGCCGAAAACGGAGTGTGTGTCTTGAAAACCCGCGGTGGAATAATCCAGGCCGAGGATGTCATCATGATTCGTCAGGTTGTAATGCCGAAAGCCGAACTGCTCGCGGAGTTTGTTGGTATTGCGTGTGCCGGTGTTGGAGATTTCGCCATAGACAAGCCAGGGTTTGACTTCAAAGATCTGGTAGTTGAGTTCGACGCCACCAATCTCAGGTGATGGGGCCAAAGCCACGTCCACCCGTCGACCCGGATGCCGACTTAACCGCAAGGCATAGCGATCCAACGCATCGCGATGGATCAGGCCATCACTTCCCACCGCTCCCGCAGGCTGCACCGGCGAGTTGCTCGCGATCCTTGCATGCTTGGGGTTGTTGAGCCGATCTTCTGGTTTGATGCGTGCCCCAAACGCCTCGGTATTGACCTGTGTCACTTCGCCCAACGTGATGACAAGGCGAAGCGTTGTCGTGCCTTCACTGCGTAAGTCCTGGCCGGACTGATCGATGTCGCGTGGGTCAGGCCCGACATAGATGCCCATCAGCTTGCGATTGATCAGTTCATCACGGATGCCGACGAGGATGGCCTGTATCGCTGACGCATGAAACTTTGCATCCTCAACTTTCGACCAGTCTCCCAGAGTCCTGGCCACCACAGGCTGGCCTGCTCTTGGCGCTCCCCAGCCGGTGTCCAGCTTCACCAGACCAACTTCCGTTTTCTTCAGGTTCTCAATGGAAGGCAACCCCTGTTTGTCCTTGAAATAGGACAACTCAAAACTGCTGATCACATACACAGGCCCGTCATTGACTTGCTCGGGTAATGCCTGGTCGGTTTCTTTAGGCTCGACCTTGGCGTCCGGTTGCGGCGCGTCGGGGCCAGGCCCGGTCAAATTCTGAGCTTGAGCAGAATTCAATGAAAAAAGAAATATCGCGATAATCGCGAAGCAAATGTGGCGCAATAGTTGACAGGTCATCGAAGCCCCTTTGTCTCAACACTTCAATCTTATGGAAACTGTATCGGCCAGCAGCACGACACTTAAAAATACCAAACTGTCAAAGCCTCGTTTCCACACGATTGCTTATAAAGAATGTACCTGAATTGCTCCACGTTTGCCTAAGGCCCGATAAGTTATATCCTGTTTTTTCATGCTTGTGTGCACCAGCATGGTGCCATCCACAGGCCTTATCCTCGACGTCGGCGACGATGAATCAGGCACAGTGCACCCAACCCAACCAAACCCATGCTGGCTGGCTCGGGAATGACATCCTCGTCATAGGTCAGTTCCAGGCCCCAGTAGGCAAGCTGCCCGGTGTGGCCATGGAAATTGTCATAGATCGTGATCGTCCAGTCGCCCTGGATATCGAGCGTGCCACCTCCGGGCAGGGAATAGAGTTCGCTGAGTTGGTCCGGGTCAGGCCTGAATGTGTCGCGTGTGTTAGGCGATCCCGGCTCACCCACGGCCCACGGATCAGCCTTGGCTGGGATGCCAACGCCCATGGCTTCTGCCTGATCCAGCACGGATGGGGCACCCAGATTGTGCTCATCATCAATCGTGACCGCATAGTCCCGGCTGTAGGTCACACTCGTGATCCCGGCACTGGCGCCAATGCCTTGACCAAGCACCGCATTCGTACCCGGCTGATCCACCAGCGTCACCGTTTCACCACTTGGAGCCGTCAACATGATGACATAATCACCAATGGCCGCGTGGAGAATCGCTTCGGGGTTGGAGTCCAGGGCATAGATGAAATTGGCATCGGTAATCATGCCATGAACTGGAACCGACAGCGTATGCGACAGCGGATTCAAAGCCGCGTTTGGATCGCTGCTGCGGTCTGCAATCTGCAAGTCCAGAACATCCGTCATGAAAATGTTGGTGACGATACCTGCATAGACCGGTGACGGACCGATAACCAGGCATGCGACAAGGGTCAGCTTCCTGAACATGTCTCACCTCTTACCTTCCATTGCCAGCAACGATACAGATATGCTTCATGCCTTTGCTGACAATCAATAAATCTCTCTATCTGTAAGGCTACCGGCGGTCGGGTCGAAGTCAATAAAACAAGACAGAAAAATCATGAACAACGTCCATCTGCGCAACTCTGGTAAGATAGATAATTTTTGCAGGGACTTATTCGGACGTTGAAAGCGCAGAATATGCAGCTTCTTCAGAAGGTACGCCAATCCAACATTAGCTTTCAGGCAGCGATTTCATTGCCTGATGGAAAGCATCGTTCGTTTTGTTGCGGCAATCAAACGGAGGCTTGCGCCCTGCAATGGATTGGCAGATTGCCTCGACATGAACATGGCAATTTTCTATGAACAATGAGAACGTATTCTGAGTCCCCGCAGCAGCCGTCCCCGCGATATAAACTCCCCGCACATTCGTCTGCATCGTGTTCTCATCTACTTGTGGAGCCTGGTTCTCACCAACCAGTTTCACCCCCAACTGCTGAAACAAAGACTTGTCCTGCACGTAACCTGTCAACAGCAATACATCATCGGCCACAACCTTTTCCGCTTCTTCTTTTTCTTCCCCCTGAAGGCAGACATGCTCGGGGGTAATTTCAACAACCCGCAAACCAGGCAGGAATTCAACCTGTCCGGTTCTTATCAGCATTTCAATCTCAGGCAGCAGCCAATACTTGATCCCTTCCTTATCCAGTTCCGTACCGCGGCAGCACAACGTCACACTTGCCCCAGCCTGGTGACAACGGATTGCTGCCTCGACCGCACTGTTCCTGCCCCCGACGATCAATACCCGTCTGCCAAAGTGCAGATGGGGATCTTCAAAGTAATGACTCACATGAGGCAAATCTTCACCGGGCACATTCACCAGCCGAGGATTGTGCATATCCCCGATCGCCAATACCACGTTTCGCGCCCGTGACTGCCACCTCTTTCCCTTTGCATTGACCTTCAACACAAAATCGTTGGCATCCTGGTCGATGTGTTCGACTCGGGTGTAGGTTTCGACTTTCAGGTGGTGCATCGTGGCCACGCTGCGCAGATAGGTCAGGTATTGCTCGCGGGTGGCTTTGGTCTGGTCAGTGGTTTGCAGGGGCACGCCACAGATCGCAATACGTTGCGGCGAGGAGAAGAAATGCACCTGCTTTGGGTACCAGTTGATGGTGGCGCCAACCGGCCCGGCATCATAATGGATGATTGACTGGCCACATGATTTCAAGGCTGCTGCCAACTCCAAGCCAATCGGGCCTGCTCCAATGATCGCGACGTCGTAAGCCATACCGAAATGATAGGGCGGTGACCTGCTTGCGCGCCATGCTGTCTTGCCGCATTGGTATCATGCCCCGCGTTGGCATCTGATGAAGCCAAAGATTGACCCCACCCATAAAACGCGACCGGAGCTTGCCCACCCATGTCCGATCTCCCCACCTTTGGCACCAACGTCTGTACCCTTGGCGCAGCCAGCGATGGCACGTCCGATGCCAGCCCTGCCTTTGAAACAGCCATTGAAACTGGCTCATCGTTCATCGTTGTCCCGCCCGGCACCTACTCTCTGTCCCGGCCGATCCGTTTGCGGTCGCGCACCCGTCTGCTGGCACATCCCGCGGCACATCTGCGCATAGCGGACGGCGCTCCGTTCACAGTGCACGATGCCCTGATCACCAATGCCGACTGGGAGCAAGGCGACCACAACATCGAAGTCTCAGGCGGGCAATGGGATGGCAACAATCAACATGTCCGCCGGGCTGAAGAGGATGAACGCACCGGTTACACCGGCAACCTCATCATCTTCCGCAATGTGAAGCACCTCGTACTCAAGGATATGAAACTGGTGGATCCTTCTTCATACTTTGTCTGCCTGAGTGCGGTACGCCGGTTTCTGGTCGAAGACATCCGCTTTGAAATCCGTCATCACACGCGCAATCAGGATGGCATCCACTGCGCGGGGCAATGCGAGGATGGCGTCATCCGCAACATCACAGCACGTGGCCGATACTGCCCCGGCGATGACATGGTTGCACTCAATGCTGACGACGCATTGGATCGCTCGGAAACACGCGCCAAACTCGCTGGGCCGATCCGCCGAATCGTGGTGCGGCATCTGGATGCGGAAGATTGCCATGCCTTCATGCGCTTCGCTTCGGTCTGGTCAACGATTGAGGATATTGATGTCAGCGATGTGCGAGGCGGGTGCATTGATGTGGCCATCAATGCCGATGCGCTGCGCTTCTGCCGCTCCCCTTTGTTTGAAATAGACGACCCCGCTTTCGCCCAAGGCTGCGGCTGGCTGGAGAACATCCGCCTGGAACGGTTTCGGATCTGGAAGACGAACAATATGAACGGCGGCCTGCTGCAACTGCACTCACGCATGAAACATTTTGTCGTCGAAGATTTTGAACGCGTTTACAGCCGGGACGCAGGCCCGACCCATCCGACGATGGACCTGGCCTACATTCCGGGTGCAACAGGTCGGCTGGAGGGATTGCGCGAAGATCAGCGAAATGAACTGGTCGCGCGATCGACGGATGTGGATTGGCAGCATGCATTGTCCGCAGCCGGTGCTTTGGGTCATGCATCCGGATCGGCTGGGTTCAAGCTGGGGCAGGCTGGCCGACTTCAGAGCCTGGCTGACCGTCTTGATCGACTGTGCATCGAGGATACGCCAAAAGCTGAATTACCTGAGCCGAACTGGAACAAGGCGATGATTCGATAAGCGTTTCGGAGGAATCCCGTTAAAACATCGCTTTTTTGGGTGTTTATTCGCGCATGGACTGGACGCCACCCATCACTTTCTCACCTCATTTTTCCACAATGCATGAAAAAGCCTTGACAATGGTGGTGTGTCGCGTAATTTACATTTTCCAGTCAGGAGATTCC
>CAZJJN010000052.1:0-17189 GCA_964546335.1 uncultured Phycisphaeraceae bacterium | reverse complement strand
TCAGACATAACCGATCCAAAAACTTACAAAACTTCATCCCCATGATAGGTGAGTGCTTGCTGTGTGCCACGTCTTGATGATGGGGTGACTGTATTGAATACAACAAAAAGCAAGAACTATCGACGACGCACTCGGCGTACCGCGAGTGACAGCAGGTAAAGCACAGCCGCGGACATGACTATCGCACTTTCCGGGCTGATGCGGGTTTGGGGGTATGCATACTGCAACTCATAAACAGCCACACGTGGTAATGTCGCCAGAAAAACACTTACCACGGTCGCCACGATCACCATACTGGCCAGCCTTCGAACATGGTGCCCAGCCACCGCAGCAGGCAGTGTCAGCAACGCCAACACAAGAATCAACCCCACCACTTTCATCACTGCAATCACAGCCAATGACACCAACGTGAGGAGCAGCAGGTTCATGGCCAGGACATGCACGCCCTGCAACTGGGCCTGTTGCGGGTCAATGCAGATGGCCAGCAACTGCTTGTGTGTGACCGCCAGGCAAATCACCATGCCCAGGTTAATCAGCAGCATCAGCCAAAGGTCGGTCTGCGAAACCATTGCCAGGTTGCCAAAGAGATAGCTGGTCAGTTCGGTCTGGTAGCCGGGGGTGAACTTGATCAGCATGATGCCAGCGCTCATGCCTACCGCCCAGAGAGCGCCAATCAACGTGTCGATCCGATCCTTGGCTTTGTGATGGATGTAGCCGATGAGCATGGCCCCCAACCACGCCGCCAACGCCGCCCCGATGATGGGAATCAAACGATCCACAGCACCCAGCCATTGGCTATCACGGACTGCCTGATCAAAGGATGCGTAACCACCCGATTCAGTCAGCCATTGCCGCCAGTGGTAGCGGACTAGAATCGACGCTCCCACGCCTCCGACAGCCATGTGTGCGACCGCACCGACCAGAAAAACGATCCGTCGGGTCACGACATAAGGCCCGATCATGCCACAGGAAAACCCCGCCAATACACCAGCAAGCAGGCCGGTGAGCAGCAACGGATTGACCGCCATGTCATAGAAGAAATGCAATGTCATGACTGGCTTTGCCCTTCTTCATGGCTTGAGGTTGTCGGTGCGTGGTGGGCATGATGATGGCTATGCTCGTGGTCAGCGACATCGTGGGAATGATCCACCATGCGCACCGGGGTGTGGTAAGAGTCAGCCAATCCCGCTGCCGTGACCGATTGACTGTCATGCATGCGCAGCGTCCTGTTCACACAGGCCACGCGGTTCATTTTTTCCAGCACAAAGCCGACATCATGACTGACCATCACAATCGGCATCTGCTCATTAAGCTCTTCCAACAGCGCGACCAACCCCTTCTCCATGTGGATGTCCACGCCCGTGGTCGGCTCATCCAGAAGCAGCATGCGAGCATCACTGGCCAAGGCTCGGGCGATCAGCACCCGCTGCCTTTGTCCGCCAGACAATTCCCCGATCCCTGCTTCTGCCAGATCGAGTACCCGTGTTCGAGACAGCGCTTGCCTGGCGGCTTCGACATGTTGGCGTTTGTAGAACACGCCCCAAGGCGACAAGCCCAATCGTCCTTCAAGAACCACGTCCAGAACAGTGGCCGGGGCTTGCAGATCAACCGTGGCCAGTTGAGGCACGTAACCGATCTGCCTGCAAACCCGAGAAGGTGATTTGCCAAAGACACGTACAGTCCCGGCCTGTGGCTCAAGCAGGCCAAGGATCAGACGTAGCAACGTGGTCTTGCCCCCGCCATTAGGCCCGACGATGCCAAGAAAATCATGTGGATGAATTTCCAGACTGACATCTTCCAGCGTGGGTTGACCCGTTGGTGATCCGGGATAGCGAAAACTCACCCGATCAACCTGAACAACTGGTTCTGCATTACTCATCCATGCTCGATTCAAACTGGCGTGGCTTCACAAAACCTGACTATCCTCAGCTATTCAGTGGCAGCGTCCACCAAAGCCGCAGCCACCTTTCGCAAGTTCGCGGGGACGTCGGCTGCCAGCGGGTCGAGTCTTTCAACTCGTCCGCCAATGGCTTTGGCGACCGCATCGGCTGAATCCGGTGCGATCTGTGGCTGGACAAATATCACTTTCACCCCTTTGTCACGAGCCAGTTGCAGCAACTGCGTCTGCTCCGCATCGGTCGGCGTCTTGCCTTCGATTTCAATCGCCACCTGTTCCAGACCGAAGCGATGGGCAAAGTAGCCCCATGCAGGGTGATAGACGAAAAACGACTTCTGCTTCAGGCCTTTCAATTTGGTCACGATTTCCATCTCGGTCGTGCGCAAAGTTTCCATCACCTGCTTGAAGTTGGCTTCATAGAAAGCTGTGTTGGCGGGGTCTGCTTCAGACAAAGCCTGGGCAGTGTTCCTGGCCATGGTCATCAGCCGTTCCGTATCCGTCCAGACATGCGGATCGAGTTCGTCCGCTGAATGCTTGTGCGTGCCGTGATCGTGATGTTCATGGTCTTCATGATCGTGAGTGTATTTATGTTCATCATGCGAATGAGCACCCTCATCTGCATGGCCGTGCGCCATCATGGGTAGTCGCTCAATGCCTTCGGTCATGTCGATCAGTTTGACCGTCTTCGCATCTTTTACTGCCTGGAACCAACTGCCTCGTTCAAAAGGCACACCCGCAGAGAAGTAAATTTTGCATTGTAAAAGACGGGTCGTTTCCACATCCGTCGGCTGATAACTGTGAGGCGTCGTGCCCGGAGGCAAAACCAACTGCACTTCAACCTTGTCGCCCCCGATCTGCTCCACCAGCCATTGCTGAGGTGGAATACTGACAGCCACCTTCAGCTTGCCTGATGCATGCCCGGATCCAGCATCACAACCTTGCAGAAGCAACAGCCCTACCACAGCCGTCCATAGAACACACAGGCAAATTGAAAATCGCTTGCATGACATGACAAACCTCACTTAACCACCCATACCGGGCAGTTTGTTCATCTGTTCATCCATCTCTTTCTTCATCGCATCCTCATGCTCACCTGCATCGTGGCCATCGTGCGCACCATCCATGTGATGATCGGCTGTTTCCCTGGCTTTGTCAGTCATCTCCTTGACCTTGTCTTCCGCAGCTTCCTTCAGTTGGTCCTTCAGGTCTTCCGCGCCATCAGCAGACACTGGCGTTGCCTTGTAATCCATGCCATGCTCTTGCCCGATCTGCTTAACCTTGGCGGAAATCTCTTCATCGCTGGGCACGTTGTCACTGGAAAAAACCAACCACGCTGTCTTGGCGTTCACACTGACGCTCAGATCCTTGACAGGCTCCATTTTGTTCAGTTCTGCGTAAATGGTGCTGGCGCATCCCTCACAAGTCATGCCTTCCACATGAAACACTTTGAGTACCTGCCCTTCACCCGCTTCGATCGCTTTGGCCAGGTTGGCCTTCGCATTGGCCTGCTCACGAGCAGCATCTGTATTTCCCGCAGGTTCATCTCCCGAGCCGCAACCGGTCAACATGAACATGCCAACCAATAAACCGACGAAAAGTGTGCGCATCATCATGATTGCCCTTTCAAGTCAACAGTTATTTATGATATTCCATTCTCGATAAGAAGGAAAGCCGATCAGGCAATCAAACCTGATTCTTCCGTCTCGCTGCCCAGCATCACGATAGGGTCAGTCTCGTTTTCAACACTCACTTCACCCTCACTGTCTATCACGCAGACAGGCACCTTACCCGCTTTCCAATCAGCCAAAGCCAGCAAAGGCCAGCGCTGAGGCATATTGCGCGGTGGATCAATCGTCACGCGAGGCCCACCCGCAGCCAGTCGATCCACCACCAACCGAGGCTGGGCCAGCAGATAAAGAAACGACACCGCACCGCGTGGATAGAAACACAGACTGTTGGTCACATAGGTATCTACAAACCCATAGCTCTGGGCATGGGTATTACTCATCACCTGCATGTCCCAGTATCGCTGGGCCAGCAACCAGGGCCAATCCATATTCAGGTACTGGCCGACACAGTCCCGCCAGATGTTCTGACTGACCCACAGGTTCTCTGACTCAAAGCTGCTGTGGCCGCACCCGTAACGGGCCATGGTCTCACGGGTGGCATTGGTCACATCCTTGCGGACGCGATCCACGGGCAGGAACCCAGGCTGGCCTGTCATCAAAGGCAACAGCAAGCCGTTGGCTGTGTAGATCGAATACGCATCCCAGCCTTCCAGCGTTTCGTAAGGCAAAGGCCGACCTGTCCACGCATCCATCACCCCCGCAGCCGATTTATCCGCACACACGGCAAAGTGATCGCCCAGCCAGGCTGCCTGCATGATCTTTTCCGCATCGCCTGCGACCTGTGAGTCGAAGTCTTTCTCCGATTCGCGATCCGTCAATGCCAGCAAATCCCCAGCCGCCTTCAAAGCAGCCAATCGTTTCACAGCCAGGTAAGTCTGCTTCTTCGAATATTGCATGGCCGGTGAAGCATCATCAATCGTGTTGGCTGTCCCCTCTGACGGAAAACCGCTGCCATCGACATCTGTCCATTGCAGATACGTGGCCAATCGCTCGACCAGGTCAGCCTGTTCATGAACGACTGTCTTGTCACCCGTCCACCTTGTATAGGCCTGGAGCATCAGCAGGTAATTACTGTTTTCCTCGACTTGCATCTCGTGCGGATAACACTGGCCGGTCACTTCCGAGCCTTGGCCAAGGTCATGGCTGAGGAAAGAACCGCCGGATCGTTCATGCAGTTTCTCGCCGAAAGGCCATTGCCTGAGTTGCTTGGCCAGCAAGTCAGGCCAAACCGTCAGGTAAAGCGGGGCAATGTTGTATTCCACATCAATCGTACTGTGGTAGTAACAACTGCCTTCCCACGAAACGAACCAGTCTTCACCATCTGGCAAATCCACCCACCAGGTATTGCTGAGGAAGCTTTGAAAGCTTTGCGTCATCAGGTGGCGCTGGCTGGCTGTCAATGCAGCCCCATCAATCAATTTTTCAAAGCGTCGGCTCTTGGCCAGCATCGCATCGCGCTCAGCCATGGCCGAGGCAATCACCGCCTCCACATCAGGCCAATGCGAGGCATACCGAAAACCTGCTTCCTGAGGTTTGCCTGAGATACCTACTTTCAAAACCGGGTCTGAGACGTGAGCGCCCCATACCAGTCGCCATTTAATCCCGCTGCCCACATCCGTCACTGGCAGCTCGATTTCCAAGCCACGCCCGGTGTCATCGACCGTCGCTTCCGGATTCAAACTGACTATCCGCTCTTCTGCCTGTACTTGCCATTCCGCGGTTTCCGTCGAACGGAACATGTCCGGCAGATTCAACTGCGGACGGGTCGAGGCCTGGTAAGACATGGCGATCTGAGGCAGTTCATCCCAATCCTCGATCGGCTGGGTCTTACCCGTCTCAATCTTTGTGTCGGGCCTGGCCAGCCTTAGAAACAGCTTGACGTGGTCAGGCCTTTCTCCTTTCGAGCGAATCCAGCGGACTCGGTCAGCCGGATTCAAACGCATCTCCAGGAAAAAAGCAGGCAGCGTGCAGGTCGATTCGTCCTGAGGCCAAAACACCGCGTGAACATTGAACTCAAACTTCAAGCGATACTTTTCGCTGTAGCCGCGATAGGTAATGGAATTGACACGTTCAAACTGCTCACAGTTGTGCAGCAGTTCGCCTTCCTCACAGAAAGGCAGCACCCGGGCGGTGCCGTCCGGCTCAATCAACCCCACTTCGAGATTCAAAGGCTGGTCAAGAAAGCGCCCCATCGCCGAGTGCATGACGCGACGACGATAAGGTTCAAACAGGAGGTTAAACCGACCTCCAAGACGACTCAAATTCCATGTCATCAACTGCATGGCAGCTGTCTCACTAATTGACCTATCCGGCCCGGCATTGTCCCGATTTTTCCCGTCAAGACAAACAAGCCAGTATTTTCATCATTCACCATACGCGCGTGGGCGTGATCCCAATCATACAGGGATTGTGCCTGAAAGTTTCTCCACGGACCTGACAACCACCTCCAAGGCACGATCCAACTCCGCTTGTGTCGTGTTTCGCGACATTGAAAACCTTATCGACCCATGCGCAATCGCTTCATCAATACCCATCGCCCTCAACACCGGCGATGGCTCCAATGACCCGCTGGAACATGCCGCCCCTGCACTGGCACACACGCCCTGCTCGCTTAACAGTAAAAGCAAAGCCTCCGCTTCCACAGACCGAAAGCCGATGTTGGTGGTGTTCCAAAGTCGCGGTGCGCCAGCCGCGTTGATCTGTGCCCGGCCTTCAGATTCACCAACCTGATCACCATGGATCGAGGCCAATATCTTCTGCTCGAACGCATTGCGCCAGCGCGCCAGTTGTTCCGCTGATGCTGGATCAGCCAGAAACTGCATCGCCAGCTCAGCCGCGACACCAGCACCGATGATGCCAGTCGTATTTTCTGTCCCCCCGCGCTTTTCTCTTTCCTGAGGCCCACCAAGATTCTGCGCCCGCAAACGCAAACCCCTGCGCACATACAACCCCCCGACGCCCTTAGGCCCGTGAAACTTATGCGCTGCCCATGTCATCAAATCCACCCCCGCAGACTTCACATCAACAGGCAACTTGCCCACTGCCTGCGTGCCATCCACATGAAACACAATGCGTCGCCCTGCCTCAGGCTCTTTCCTTAGCGCCTCAATCTGACCCGCTAATTCCGCGACCGGTTGAATCACGCCAGTCTCATTGTTCGCCCAATGGATACTGACCAATGCCAGCGTCTGCCGGTCGCAAACTTCTTCCAGAACACTCGACAGTTGCTGCGGATCAACGATGCCATCCTCACCCACCTCAAGCCAGATCACGTCAATGCCATGCTCTGCCAATGCTTCGGCTGGCTCGCGTACAGCCGCATGTTCCGTTCGGGTCGTCACCAGCACCCGCCGCGTGATGCCCTGCTTGCCTTTCGCAGCCGGGGTGCCGGGCCCCAGTAAACCCCACAAAGCCAGGTTGTTGGCCTCTGTCCCCCCACTGGTCAGAACCAACTCGCTATCCGCGCAGCCGATCAACTTCGCCAGGCTCGAACGAGCCAGTTCCATTTTCTGCTTCACCATCTGTCCGAAGCGATGCACGCTGGAGGGGTTGGCCCACAGGCGATCAGCCGCATCCGTCATCGCCTCCACCACCTGCGGGGCTGGCTGCGTCGTCGCATTGTTATCTAGATAAATCCAATCCATGACGAGATTGTAAGCCCAGCCAGTCCCATGGGCTGTGCCGACACCCAAACAATGCACTACGATGTCTCGTTCGATTGGGCTCGAGCGGACATTCCTGCCTGCTCGACGGGTTAACACAAGCAGCAATCACAGGATCATGCCATGGATCATTTTAATTATCACGAAGGCACCCTCTTTGCAGAAAACATGGATGTACACGAACTGCTCAAGGAGTTCGGCTCGCCGTTGTATGTTTACTCTGCGACCACTTTCGAAGAACACTACACACGCATTCAGCAGGCCTTCGCGAAGCTGAACCCCACCATCTGCTATGCCATCAAAAGCTGCGACAACATCCACATCTGCAAACTGCTGGCCTCGCTCGGCGCGGGGATGGATGTCGTATCCGGTGGCGAGATCGTCCGCGCCAAGTACGCAGGCACGGACATGGCCAAGGTCGTTTACGCCGGAGTAGGCAAGACCGATGATGAAATCCGCCTCGCCTTGAGCGAGAACATCGGCTTTTTCAATATCGAATCCGAGCAGGAATTTGAAAACATCGCCAAGCTCGCTGCCGAGGCCGACACCACCGCCAACGCCGCTTTGCGCATCAATCCAGATGTCGATCCTGAAACCGCCCACGCCAAGACCACGACAGGCAAGAAGGAATCCAAGTTCGGCGTGGACTTTGAACGAGCCTTGGCTTTCTTCAAGAAGTATGGCAAGGACAAGCATCTGCACCTGAATGCCTTGCACATGCACATCGGCTCGCCTGTGTATCACGTCGAGCCTTATGAAAATGCGGTCAAGCGTGGCCTGGAACTGATCGCCCAACTGCAAGGCGAAGGCTTTGAAGTGCAACACCTCGACATCGGTGGCGGCTTCGGCGCAGACTACGAGTCAGGCAGGACACCCGCGTATGAAGACTACGCCAAGAAGATCGTGCCTTTGCTTAAACCTTTCGTGGAAGCGGGTGGGCACGTCCTGTTGGAACCGGGCAGAACCATCAGCGCCAACGCAGGCATCCTGCTGACCACCGTGCAATACATCAAGCAAGGAGGCAGCAAGAAATTCGTCATCATCGACTCGGGCATGCATCACATGATCCGCCCAACCCTGTACGAAAGCTTCCAGTTTATTTGGCCAACTCAGGCCAATGACCCGTTCACGCCCAAACAAAGGCAGATCGAGATGGACATGCCCGGTCTGGAAACGGTGGATGTGGTCGGGCCGATCTGCGAGACGGGCGATTACTTAGCCAAGGATCGAGCGATCCCCCCCGTTCAGCGTGGTGATGCCTTGGCTGTCTTCGGGGCCGGGGCATATGGCAAGGTGATGAGCAGCAATTACAACACCATGCCCCGCCCGGCTGAAATTCTTGTACGTGATCGATCAGCCAAACTGATCCGCCGACGCGAGACGTATGAGGACTTACTCATGCCTGAGATGGAGTTGGAGGAAGAGTAAGGTTGTCGTAGTAGTGCATGAGCAATTTTAATATCGATGGCCTTGTCACCAGCTACGTGAGGGCGGGCATCCCACTCGCCATGTTTCGTCAGGTTGTCAGCTTGCATCATCCTACGCAAGGGTGCGTGGGCTTAACCACCGACCTTAACATACATTGACAGTGAACCGAACAATTGACTCATCTCCTTCTTCCCCATATACTTTGCCCAACTTTCGGGCTCCTCAGCGACAACAGTCGATAAAGATTCTGTCAACGGGGAAATTTGGTTTACCCTCGGCGACGCGTTGTCCTGAACGGAATCCTTAAGAAAAGAGATTGCATGAATTTTGCCTCGTTAGGGCTCACTCAGCCCATTTGCGCTGTCCTCGAACAGCAAGGTTACGAAACCCCCACCGACATTCAGGCAGCAGCGATTCCCGCTGTTCTGGCTGGAAAAGATGTCATCGGCTGCGCCCAGACTGGCACAGGCAAGACCGCTGCCTTTGCCCTGCCCATCATCCAGAAATTGATGGAAGCGGATGAAAACAAACCGCGGCAGTCGGCGGAAAACAATGGTCAAAATCGCGAACATCAGAAAAATACGCGTGGCAAGAACAACGCCAATTCATCCCGGCCGATCCGGGCGCTGATCCTCTCGCCGACACGTGAGTTGGCCATCCAGATTGGCGAGAACTTCAAAATCTACGCGGGTAAAACACGCCTGCGACACGCCCAGATATTTGGCGGGGTCAAGCAAGGTCAGCAAACCCGTGCCTTGCAGCAAGGCGTCGATGTCCTCGTCGCCACGCCCGGCCGACTGCTGGACCTGATGGGGCAAGGCTTCATTCGGCTGGATGACATAGATATCTTCGTGCTGGACGAGGCCGACCGCATGCTCGACATGGGCTTTATCCATGACCTCCGCAAGATCGAAAAGCACATCCCCCAAGAGCGTCAGACGCTGCTTTTCTCAGCCACCATGCCCGAGCCAATCCGCAAGCTGGCTGCAAGCATCATGAGCGAGCCGGTGCATATCGAAGTCGCGCCCGAGTCCACAGCGGCGGAGGCCATCGACCAGGCGATTTACCATGTTGAAAAAGAAGACAAAGTCTCGCTGCTGACGCACATTTTCGACACCACTCGCATCAGCCGAGTGCTGGTATTCACGCGAACGAAATACGGCGCGGATAAACTGGTCAAGCAGCTTGGACGCAACGGCTTTGAAGCTGCGGCCATCCACGGCGACAAGACCCAGGCCAACCGCCAACGAGCGCTGGCAAGGTTCCGCTCTGGTCAAATGCCAGTGCTCATCGCCACGGATGTGGCGGCCCGAGGCATCGATGTTGATGACATTTCTCACGTGATCAATTATGAACTGCCCAACGAAGCGGAGACCTATATCCACCGCATCGGCCGGACAGCCCGGGCCGGGGCCAGCGGTATTGCCATGGCATTTTGCAGCCCGGAAGAGCGTGGCAAATTGCGCAGTGTCGAGCGACTGCTCAAGCAACGGCTGCGGATTGCAGATCATCAGTTTGCCATTGACCCCGGTAGACCTGCGAGTGATTCAGGCCAGGAGAACGGCCGATCCGGTGGACGTGGCGGCAAGGGGCGCAACCGTCGTGGAAGCGGCGGTGGGAAGCAGGCTGGCCAACACAACCAGTCGGATCGTCCTGCCAAGAAAACACACCCGATGAATGAATCTTCAGGCAATGGCAATCGCAGGCCTCGACGTCGCCGGCGATCGAATGCAGCCAAAGCGTGAAGCAAAGTCGCAACGCGTTACCATGGCTGGCATGGACCTGTCCCAGCAACTGACCCTTGGCTACTGCACCAACGTCCACCCCGGGCATGACCTGGCGACGACACAAATGCAGTTGCGCGAGCATGCAGCCAAGGTTCGTGAATTGATTCATCCTGAGGATTGGCTGCCGGTTGGTCTTTGGTTGAGCGATGCGACTTCCCGGGAGTTGGACGCATCAACCCGTATTCTGCATGACTTCCGCGATCTGCTGGCGGAGTTGCGGCTACTGCCTTTTACGCTGAATGCCTTTCCGTATGGCCAGTTTCATGATCGGCCGGTGAAGCATCGCGTGTATCAGCCTGACTGGACACAGCCTGAGCGACTTGACTACACCTTGCGGGTCGCCCGGCTGCAACGCGAGGTTTGGCCTGACGACAACGGGCCGGATGAACTGAGCCTGTCCACCTTGCCCATCGGCTGGGGGCGAAAGCCACACGAAGCAATTGACCACCAGCAGGCCGAGGTGCAATTGATCGAAGTCGCTCAGGCATTGGACAAGGTGCACCGCGAGACGGGCATCTTGCAACATGTCTGTCTTGAACCGGAGCCCGGCTGCGATCTGGATTCGGCTGAAGATGTCGTCCGCTTCTTTAAGGAGTCAATCTTTCCTGCTGGAAAACAGGCTGGCTGCGACGAAGAGATCATCTGCCAACATCTGCGGGTGTGTCATGATGTCTGTCATTCAGCGGTCATGTTCGAGCCTCAGCAGCAGGCGATGCAAACCTATCGGCAGGCGGGGATCAAGGTCGGCAAGGTGCAGGTTTCTTCGGCTTTGAAAGCCCATTGGCCTGGTTGCGAGAGCAGCGAAGCTGGCGAGATTCATGCTGCACTTGCTGCGTTTGATGAACCGACCTATCTGCACCAGACATGTTTCCGCGCGAAGGGTTCACGCGAATTGCCACAGTTTTTTGATGATCTGGGTTTGGCATTGGCGCGCTTGAAAAATTGCGAGCCGGGAGAATTGCGGGTTCATTTCCATGTGCCGATCTTCGCAGACACACTGGGGGTGCTGTCTTCAACCCGTGATGAGATCGCTGAGTTATTGAGCGCGATCACCGAGGTAGATCAGATCCATCACTTTGAAGTTGAGACCTATGCCTGGCATGTCCTGCCGGATGAGTATCGAAGCGACAGTCTGGCCGCGGGCATCGCGCGTGAGCTCAAGTGGTGCCAGAATCTGCTTGAGGGAACCCATGCCAACTGACTCGCCACGAACATCACGCTGGTCTGTCTGGTTCGCGCTGATGAGGCTGTCGAATCTGCCCACCGTGTGGACGAACATTCTCGTCGGCAGCGCGTTGGCTGCCCCTATCGCAGACTGGCATTGGTTGCGACTGCTTTTCTGCATGGTCGGCCTCAGCCTGCTCTACGTCATGGGCATGGCTCACAACGACCTGACCGACCGCGTCATGGACAAGACCGACAACCCAAAGCGTCCCCTTCCTTCAGGACAACTTTCAATCAAAGCCGTGCAGTATTTCATTGTCATCTGTACAGCCATCGCAGTGGCCTTGCTGGGGCTACTGGCTGTCGATCCCCAAGGGGGTTTTCACTATGCCATTATTTGGCCTGTGCTTGGTTTGCTCGCCTGCATCACGGCATACAACATGTTTCATATGCGATTTACGCTTTCGATTGCTTTCATGGCCGGGGCTCGGGCACTGGTCTATGTCGTCGCGGCCATGGTGCAGACCCCCAATCATTGGCCGATACATCTCCCTGCCGTCGCACTGGCTGCTGCGTTGTACATCACAGCCACCACATTGATCGCGCGTCGCGAAGGCGAACCGGCCATGTCCAGCGACCGGTGGTATCTGCCAGCCATCTTTTTGGCGACGCTTGCCCCCCTGGCCATCGCCCCAGCGACGGATTGGCTGCTGGTAGCCGTATTCGTTGGCATCGCCATCGCCTGGCTGTTGCGCATCACAGCCACTGCCTGGCGGAAACCCGATCAGACGCGCACGGTGGTCATGAGTCTGTTGGCTGGCATCTGCCTGTTTGATGCGGCGTTACTCGCCATGTGGAATGCGCCTCTGGGTGCGGGGTTGGCATTAATTGCATTCTTCCTGACCACGCGATTGCATCGGCGGATTGCCGGGACATGAATCAGGACTTCAAAGCACACCCTTGGTGCTGGGTGTCTGGTCGCCGGTGATGCGCACCGCATCGCGCAAGGCACGACCGAGTGCCTTGAAGATCGCTTCTGCAATGTGGTGGTTGTTGCTGCCATGCGGCACTTCGACGTGGCAATTCAACTTGCCATGGTTCACCAGCGCCCGCAGAAATTCTTCAACCAGTTGCACATCGAAACTGCCGATCTTTCCCGCCTGCCCGACGAACTTGACATCGAACACCAGTGCGGGCCTGCCTGACAGGTCGATGCTGACACGCGCCAGCGATTCATCCATCGGCACGGAAGCGAAGCCATACCGCTCAATGCCCTTCTTATCGCCAAGTGCCTGATCCAGTGCCTGCCCCAGCACGATGCCGACGTCTTCCACCGTGTGGTGATCATCGATATGCGTGTCACCCTCGGCCTTGACTTGCAGGTCCAGCCGACCATGCCGGGCAACATGATCCAGCATGTGGTCGAGGAAGCCGACGCCTGTCTCATGCTGATAGTTCGCGCCACTGCCATCAAGATCAAGCGACAACTTGATGCGGGTTTCGTTGGTGTTGCGTTCGATGCTGGCGGTACGTTGGCTCATGTTTTTGACTCGACATTGGCTGAGCAGATGGCATCGACCGCTTCGAGCAGCCGTGTGTCCTGCTCAGGTGTGCCGATGGTGATCCGCAGGCGATCGCGCAAGCGGTCCTGATCGAAGTATCGCACCAGGATGCCTTTCTGCTTGAGCATTTGATAGATAGCCAAGGCTTTCGGACCTTGGGCGGGTGGCCTGACCAGCAGAAAATTGCTGCTGCTGGGCTCCACGTCAAAGCCGCGCTGCTGAAATTCGCTTGTCAGTCGCTCGCGTTCGGTGCGAACTGCCTGCCAGGTTTTTGAGGCCTGGTCTCGACTGCGCAATGCCGCAGCTGCAGCCGACTGGGCGAGAATGTCGCAGTTATAACTGTCGCGAGCTTTGAAAAGTGTTTGCAGCAGTGACGCCTGCGCAATGCCGTAGCCAAAGCGTAACCCCGCCAGCGAATAACCCTTGCTCAGCGAACGCAGAATCAGGACATTCTCCAAAGCCAGACCACCTGCTTCACGGTTGCGCACCAGGTCCAGCGCGTCGCCATCAGAAAAATCAACATATGCTTCATCCACCAGCAGGATGCCTTGGAAAGTTTCGGCAACTGCGCGTAGTTGATCGATTGATCGCGCTCGACCAGAAGGGGCATGCGGACTGACGATAAAAGCCAGCCTACAACCCGCAAGATTCAACTTTTCTGCAAAATCATCAGGCAACTCGAACTGCTCGGCCAATGGAATCGACACCACTTCACAGTCATGAATTTTCGCCAATACTGGATACAGAGAGTAACTCGGTTCAGCCGTGCCAATGCCCCCGCCCGATTCACCTGCCGATTGGCCCGGCTGACAAAAAACCGTCACGGCCAGTCGCAGCAGTTCATCGCCACCATTGGTTTCAAAGATCTGCTCAGTCTCTACGCCGTGCGCCTCAGCGGCTGCCTCGCGAAAAGTCTTGGCCAGCACAGGCGGGTAACGGCGAAGTAACTCAGGCGTCACCGAGTAAATCGCCTGCATCACCTCGTCCGTTGGCGGATACGGATTCTCATTGGTGTTCAGTTTGATCACATCCAACCCCTGTGGCTGCTCGCCGGGGGTGTATGGACTGAGCTTGGTAATGTTGTCACGCTCGTAAGGCATAGCCCCCTATTGTCCGTCGGGACACGTGAACGTCAAAGCGCCCAAAGCAAACCTTTCTTGTTTAGCTGCGAACTTCGCCTAAACTGTAAACATGCACGCTGTTCGTTGGATGATCCTGCCCCTCGCGGTAACTTTGAGCTTCGCTGTCTGGTGGAGTTCCTGGCTGCCTGCCACCGTGGTGGCAGATGCGCCCGCTTCAAACACTGGTCAACTGGACTCGACCGCGGAATCTGCCGCCCTGCTCCTTGAAATGGCAGGCACTCCCCAGCGCACTGGTGAGCACCATTTCATGCTCCGCCTGCTGCGAGAAACCAGAGACCCGGCCTTGCGTCCGTACTTCGAAACCCTGTCCAGAGAAAATGATGCAGGCCTGCGAGTGCAAAGTATGCTCGCTCTGGCGGAATTGAAAAACCCAGCCGCGATCGACCTTAAAATGCTGGCTGAGATCGAACAAAGCCGATTGCAGTTCGACCTGCTTGCTGCAGCGATGAGTGAGAATCTTGTCCTCACAGAGCAGATGCAAACCGTCATCACATGGGAACGCGTCGACCTCAGTGCCCGGCTCATGGCCGCAGGTTGGCTTATCAAGCAAGGCAAATTGGCCCAACTTGACTTGCTGCGTGAGGCAGAGAAATCAGGCAACCCGATGCAATCCAGCCTTGCCGTGGCCTTACTTTGCGAAGCTGGTGAAGCAGACAAGTTGGCCCAGTTGGTCAAGTCTGACAGCGACCTTGAGCCAAACGTGAAACGTGCTGTGCGAGGGTTGATCCTCCAGGCCGTCGAGCAACTTTCACTCAAGGAGTTGAATGATTACCTGATCCTCATCGCGACCGATGCCGAAGCCGACCAGGTCATGCGCACTAACGCTCTTTCGCTGGCGTTACAATTTGAAGCCACCCGTGCCAAGGCCACCTGGCTGAAGGAATTTCGTAGCACGACCAGTTTGGCGTTAAAGCTTCGTTTGTCATTGGCTGCGTTGGAAGCCTGCCCCAAGACGCCTCACATTATCTACCAGGCCATGGCCGACGATTCCAACGTATTGATCGCCGCGATGGGCAAGGCTGGCCTGGACGTCACCTCTGAGAAACCGACCGGCGAAGCCCTGGTTGCGTTGGCACGTCAACGCCATGTGCTGTCCAACCGTTGGTTGCTTAACTTTGGCAAGGATCACCTGGCTGAGGACTGGGCCTTGGCTGGTGTCTCAGCCGTGGCTTTGCAGTATCGCACCAGCGTCGTCCAGAGCATGCGTGAACGTGAACGCGCTTCTCTTGAAGAGCAATCCGCCTCGGCCTTCCGCTTCCTTGTGGATCATGGCCAGGCACGCGGGGCCGCCACCGTCACGCGAATCATGCAACGCTACCACGATGACGATGATCTCATTGAAGCAGCCATGCTGGGGCTGGTCCGAGCCGACGCTGATGTCGCAGGCAAAATCGCCCAGCAGATTGAACCCTTTGAGAGCCTACACCTGGAAGGCACTCGCCTTTTGCTGATCGCCCGAACCAACGCTGACATGACCGATGCCCAGATGGATCGGCTGAGACTGGTCGTGCGTGGTGGCGGCATGCGTATCAGCGCCCTCCGTGCTCTGGCCGGGTGGGTCTACCTTCGTCGAACCAATCAGCAGGCTGCTGCTCTCAAGCTTGTCCTGGACAGGCTATAAACCCCTTCGGAGTCTATGAATGCCATCGACCGTCATTCCCCTGAGTCAGCCTGACATTACCGAGCACGAAATTCACGCGGTCACCGAGACGCTCGCCTCGGGCAGACTCAGCATCGGCCCGCGCCAGTCGCGCTTCGAGGAACTTATCGCCGAACGTGCCGGTCGCAGGCATGGCATAGCAGTCAGCAGCGGTACCGCTGGCCTGCACCTGGTGCTGCTGAGCCTTGGCATCGGCCCGGGGGATGAAGTCATTACCACGCCGTTCTCATTCATCGCCTCGTCCAACTGCATTCTCATGGCCGGGGCCAAGCCGGTGTTTGTCGATATCGACCCGCGCAGCCTGAACCTCGACCCCAAAAAAGTCGAACAGGCCATCACACCCAAGACCAAAGCCATCCTCGGCGTGGAAGTGTTCGGCAATCCCACTCACATGGCCGACCTGGAACGCATCGCCCGCGCTCATGAAATCCCTTTCATCGAAGACTGCTGCGAAGGACTCGGCGGGTCGCTTGATTCGCGTCCGATCGGTTCCTTCGGCCGGGCAGGCGTGTTCGCCTTCTACCCCAACAAACAAATCACCACCGGCGAGGGTGGCGTTATCGTCACGGATGATGACAAACTCGCAGCCATGTGCCGGTCACTGCGCAACCAGGGCCGAGCCGTGCTTCCAGCCGACGGCCCAAACCTGATGAGCACACTGGACAACCGGGCAGGCTCCTGGCTGGAACATGAACGCCTGGGCTATAACTACCGTTTGAGCGAGATCGCTTCGGCTCTGGGCATTGCCCAGATGGAACGGCTGGATGCAATGCTGGAAACCCGCCGAACCGTAGCCAGCCTGTATATGCAACGCCTGATGGATTGGGAAGACCTGATCCTGCCGGAGATGCCTGACTGCGAATTAGCCAGTTGGTTTGTGTTCGTAGTGCGTTTGTCAGATCGCTACGGACGCACTGAGCGTGACCGGATTATTGAGGGTATGCGCCGCCACGAGATCGGTGCGAGCAATTACTTCCCCTGTATCCACCTTCAGCCGTTCTACCGCGAGCAGTTTGGTTATGACCAGGGCAGCTATCCGATCGCGGAACACATCTCCAGCCGCACGATTGCCCTGCCTTTCTACAATCGGCTGGACGAGATGAGTATCGACCTGGTGGTGCAGACGCTGAAAATCATGATCCAACGCGAGCAGTTGTTGAAGAGGGATTGAGCATCAGCGTATCATTTCCTACTTCTTTAAAGTATTGGTCCTTCCGGAATTATTGTGGGTAGAGGTTGAGTCCGCCGCAGAAGAAGTA
>CAZJJN010000051.1:0-18965 GCA_964546335.1 uncultured Phycisphaeraceae bacterium | reverse complement strand
CACGCAGACCCACCTCAACACGGACCAGACAACTCCGATGAATAATCCAGGTTAGTCTGCGACATCATTGACGGGCATGTCTATGTATTGACGGTCAAGCATGGGAGTATGGACTTACCCAATCGAATCGCTGAACTTGAGCCCCAACTTGTTGCAGAGGCGAAATTGATGCACCGCAAGATTCAGGATTCAAAAGCGGATGATGATGCAGATTAACAATCCTCTATCTGTTTACTCTTGATCAATCTCCCCACCCAGAAGATGCTCCACACCCGTCCATCGGCTCCAGTTCTCGAAATCAATCTCAGGCAGTTCAAACCAGTTGCCTCGGATGCGGCGGGGTTTGCCTTCCAACCGTCTTTCAAAAGCGTCGATAAATTCCTGCTCACGAGCGGGATCGCCAAAGTGGCCGACCTTCACCAGCAGAGGTGACTTTCCCGACAGTTGATTGCCCGGATTCTCTTCTGCATCATCAACCGAAACGGTGCCTGACACCTTTTTGGCTGGCCAGCCGACGGACACATGGGCAGTTCTGCCATCGGGCAGTTCGGCAGTCATTTCGGCCAGGGGTTGTTGCTCCTGTTCATACATGGTGACTTGCAGCACGCCCCAATGGGCTTGGCCTGCTGCGACGTTCAATTCCTGCTTGATCTGCTCGGGTGTGTGTTTGAATTCGACTTGTGCTTCGGTGCCTGACGTGATCCTGGCTTCATTCTGACTAGCATCCCAGCGGGTGGGCGCTGGGGGTGGCCCCTGACAGGCGGTCAGTAAAAGGCAAGAGACTACGCAGCAACATAAAACCAAGCCCCACAGGCCAATCGTTGGGGCGGCGCGGGTTGCACGCATCGGCGAGATTATTTTATTCGGCTGTCGTTTGAGCATGGCTTGTTTGGATTACAATACTGGGTTCGGCCTGACTCTGAAAGGGAAAGTTGCTGTGGATGCTGTCGTTCAATTACCACCTGATGAAGACCACCTCGCTGTGGTCGGTCTGGGTGAACGCCATCTGAAGATGATCCGCGAGGGATTTGGCGTGTCGATGTCCGCCCGGTCAGGCAAGATCCGTATTCAAGGCGACCCGCTTCAAGTCAAGCAAGCCAACCATGTGCTGGATCAAATTCGTGAGCTGGCGAGGAAGAATCGCCCGATTGAACGGCAGCGCGTGCTTGACATGATTGCCGCGGCTGGGCATCAGATGAAGTCCTCTGCCGACCCGGATGCGGTGCCCACACTCGGTGGGCTGACCGGCTTTGATGTTTATGCGCGGGGCAGGCGGATCAAGGCCTTGACCAATGGGCAACGTGATTACCTTAACGCCATCGCCACGCATGATCTGACATTCTGCACTGGCCCGGCTGGGACAGGCAAAACTTACCTGGCGGTTGCGGCGGCAGCCCACATGCTCAAATCCGAGCAGGTGCGCAGGCTGGTGTTGGTCCGTCCTGCTGTCGAAGCGGGTGAACGGCTGGGCTTTTTGCCCGGCGACATGCAGCAGAAAGTCAATCCCTATCTGCGCCCGCTGATGGATGCGCTGCATGACATGATGGACTACGAGCAGATACAACGGCTGCTGGCCTGCGATGTGATCGAGATGATCCCGTTGGCTTTTATGCGCGGCAGAACGCTCAACGATTCGGTGATTATTCTAGATGAAGGGCAGAACACGACCGCCAGCCAGATGATGATGTTCCTGACGCGGCTTGGTCACGGCAGCAAGATGATTGTCACGGGCGATACAACCCAGATCGACTTGGACAAGCCAAATGACAGCGGGTTGATCGATGCCGTGCACAAGCTTCGACGGGTGTCGGGCGTGGCGTTCGTGGCTTTGGGAGGGACGGACATCGTCCGCCACAATCTTGTGCAGCGGATTGTCGAAGCGTATGGCAATTCACGGGAAAAGAAAGAAAACAGCCAATCTCTGGATCAAACGTAAAACCAGTATATACAGACATTAAGAGTAAGAATTGGGTGTAAATCTCTTCTCAAACAGGAAATCCTGCGAATCTTCGCCGATAATAACTATTCCAGCCGGTCAAATTGGCCCGGCATTTGTAATACAGTCAGGCAGACAAAACTGACTATAGGAAGAAGAAACAGAGAACATGGCCAAAACCACGTATAGCCCGACCCGCCGACGCGAAGCCCGCAAGGGGATGGCACGCGACCAACAGAGTTGGCCAAGGCGATTTTCCGAACGCCGACTGTGGTGGACGATTGGCTACATCGCTTTCTTCACTTTGTTTGCCAGTTTGATTCACTGGGTAGCTGAGCGCGGGGTGCCTTATCACGTCGGCCAGACCTTGGATGATGCGGTGGTGGCGCGTGAAGAATTCACGTATGAGAACGATGCCCTGACGAGACAAAAACGGGAGCAGGCTGCCAACGGCGTGTATCCGGTGTATGTCAGCAATCAGCAGTTGATTGATCGCGTGCGCAGCCGACTGGTCACGGTCGGGGAAATCGCCATCGCCAATCGCGGCAAGACTTGGGAACAGCTTTCCGAGGCCGACCAACGCAAGCTGTCCATGACACCTGAAGAATTCGAGTCTTTGAAATTCGAAGTGGGGGTGGATGATGGCAAGGTCTGGCAGGAGAAGATCAGGCGTTATGTCGAGCAGATCGCTAGCCTGCCGGTGTTGCCCAATGACCGGTTTGAAGTGGAGTTGAACCAGCATCAGGCCATTGAATTAAGAATCGCTGGTCGGGCAACGGAGATTGTTGAGCAGGCCCGTTGGATGCGGGCTGACGATGCTCGGGATGATGTTCAGAAGCTTGCTGAGCGGGTGTTTAATGACTCGGGGCCATTTGATCATTATGCCACGTCGTTGGTGACAGACCGCTTGTCGTCAACCTGTCTGTATGATGACCAACTGACGCAGCAGGCTCGGGGAAACGCACGCAACTCCGTCCAGCCTCAACTGGAAACCATCCGCAAGGGGGAAGTGGTTGCTGAGGCGGGGACTCAGATCACCACCGAGTTACTGCAAAGGCTGGAGGCAGAAAATGCAGCCTATCGCGACAGCCTGAGCCTGACTCAGCAATGGCTTGGGCGTATCGGCCTGGCGGGATTGATTCTGGCGATCTCGGCTGGGCTCTGGTTCTACATCTACACATATAACCCGCGCATCATCGAGAACCCCTGGCGGGGGTCGGCCATCACCATTGTGCTGCTGGTCGCGCTGGCTGTGTCTCTGTTTGGTGTGTCGCTGACGCCTCCTTATCTGTTTTACGCCTTTGCCGTCGGGCCTGTGTTGTTCGCTGCGATCCTGCTGAGCATTGTGTATGACCAGCGCTTTGCACTGGCTGCGGGAGCGATCCATGCCTTGCTGATTGCAGCCAGTATCGAGCAGCCGATTGCTGTGTTCGTGATTATGTTGACGGGCGTGGCTGTGGCAGTCAGGCAACTGCCCGATGTGCGCACACGCAGCAAGATTGCCTGGGTCGGTGTGTGGACAGCCGGAGCGCTCGCACTCATGGTGCTTCTGTTCGGCCTGCTGCGTTCAACCCAAACGCCCGGCTACAACACCTCATCCGTCCTTATCGACATGCTGGTCGTCGCGCTGACCTCAATGGGCGTTGGCGCGTTGATCCAGACACTGCTCCCGGCTGTCGAGCGCGTCTTTCAGGTCACGACTTCCATGACATTGAAAGAACTCAACGATGCATCGTTGCCTTTACTAAGGCGATTGGTTGAACGTGCTCCGGGCACCTACCAGCACAGCCTGCGCCTGGCAGACCTGGCCGAGGCAGCAGCGGAAGCCATCGGCGCGAATTCGCTGCTGTGCAAAGTCGGGGCGATGTATCACGACATTGGCAAGATCAACAAGCCTGACTACTTCATTGAGAATCAGGGGCGGGGGATGAACCGGCACGACAAACTTTCCCCGGCGATGAGCTTGCTCATTATCGTTGGTCACGTGAAGGACGGCCTGGAGATGGCACGCGAGGAAGGCTTGCCTCGCGTGATCCGCCATTTCATTGAATCTCACCATGGCACGACGCTGGTGGAGTATTTCTACAATCAGGCGCGTAAGCAAAGTGAAGAAGAAGAAACGCCAGCACCCACGGAGTTTGAGTACCGGTATCCCGGCCCAAAGCCACAGACACGCGAGGCAGCCATCCTGATGTTGTGTGATGGCATTGAAAGCGCGGGGCGAGCTTTGGCAGAACCGACGCCCATTCGACTGGAGCAACTGGTGCATCGCATGGCCCAGAAACGCCTGATGGACGGGCAGTTTGATGAGTGCAACATCACCTTACGCGAGTTGCACCTGATTGAGTTGGCGATCCACAAAACCCTATGCGCCATCTACCACGCTCGTATCGCTTATCCGGGTGACAAAAAGGAATCACCCAAAACAGGCGACACGCAATCAGCCAAAGCGGGTTCTGCTCAATCGGCAACGGGTGATGCTTCCAAGACGGCGTGATGCCTATTCCCTTAACTTCTCGCGCACCTTTCTTGATCTGAAGTGTTCAAAGGCATTGGCCATATTGCCAGTCTGCTATGCTGCACGGCTGACTGGAGGTGTTCATGATCCCGTTTGGTTCTCTACTTTCATTGGCGACGCAGTTGCTGGTTGCACGCGGGTATGCTGCTCCTGATGCGGAATACATTGCGAAGATTGCCGTCGAAAGCGAAGCCTCAGGCAACCTGACGCATGGCTTGTCATTGCTGCGACACAGCTACCACAATGTGCCTGATGCGATTGATCCGGCAGCAACTCCCACGATCAGCAAGGCGAAGAATGCAACAGCTTTGATTCAAGCGGAGAAGGTGGCTGGCGCATTGACCATGCGATTCGCTTTGGAGCAGGCGACGATGAAGGCGAAAGAGCATGGCGTTGGCTTTGTGTCTGCCACGCGAACGAACTGGATCGGCCCGATCAGTGCTTATCTGCGTCCCGTTGCCTCGGCTGGTTACATCAGCTTTGTCTGGGTGCAGTCGAGTAGTTGCCAGGATGCGGCACCAACCGGTGGCATCGACCCGCATTTCTCGACCAACCCCATTGGCTATGCCTTTCCGTTGAATGGGAAAGTGGTGACGGCGGACTTTGCCACCACGGAACTTTCGATGGGTGCGACCGCGCGGCTCAAGCGTGCTGGCAGGCAAAGTGAGCATGCCATCTTCCTGGATGAGCAAGGCAAGCCCACCACCGACCCGACGGTCGTTCAAAATGGCGGTAGCATGCATTTCATGGGTGGCGCATCGTCTGGCCACAAGGGTTACGCCTTGTCACTGTGGAATGAGGCTTTGACCGCTCAAGCGGGTGGCCACGCCAACAACCCCGATGTACCCGGCAGGCAATCCTTTACCGTGCTGGTCAGTGAAATAGATGCCTTCGCGGGATTGGCTTACTTCAATCAGGAACTGGGTAGGCTGGCTGAGGTGTTGCGTTCTTCCCGACCGATTGATCCGGCCAAGCCTGTCCGCCTACCTGGTGAACGCAGCGGGAATAACCTGCAACAGGCCCGTGAGAATGGGGTCGAACTGGAACCTGACAAGCTGCTATTGCTTCGTCAGTTGGCTGAGGATGCGAAAATTGACTGGCCGTTCGCCGAATGACCGTGTGTCTGCCTTTTCATAGCACGCAGTCTTTTCTATACTGCCAAGGTTCATCTGAACACGTCTTTTCATTTTGTAGTCGCCCTGTTCGGGCAGGAGTCGTTCATGCCAAGTTACACCACCTCGGACATTCGAAACATCGCACTGGTTGGTCACGGCACCTCAGGCAAGACCACATTGACAGAAGCCTTGCTGGTCGCTGGCGGCGTCCTCGGTGCACCCGGTTCAATCGAAGAAGGAACCACCGTCTCTGACCATACCGAAGAAGAGCAGCACCACGGCCACAGCCTGTTCAATACCGTGGTCAGCATTGACCACAACGGCAAGCACATCAATCTGATTGACACACCCGGTGCCGGCGACTTTGCCGCGCAGGCCATGACAGCCCTGCCTGCTGTGGAGACGGCTTGTGTGGTGGTGAGTGCTCAGAACGGCATTGAGCCTTTCACCCGTCGCATCATGGAGAAGGCCAAGGAACGCAAGCTTTGCCGGATGATCGTCATCAACAAAATTGATGCGGACAACGTTGACCTGCCCACGCTGATTGAGCAGATTCGCGAGACCTTTGGCAGTGAATGCCTGCCGATCAACCTGCCCAGTCATGGCAACACGGAAATCGTGGATGTGTTCGGATCAGAGCATGGCGAAGTGGATTTCTCCAGCGTGGAAGAAGCACATACGGCCATCATTGATCAGGTCGTGGAAGTCGATGAGGAACTGGCGCTCAAGTATCTGGAAGGTGAGGAGGTTTCGCCCGAGGATTTGCACGATGCTTTTGAGACGGCTTTACGGGAAGGCCATCTTGTCCCCATCTGCTTTACCAGTGCGCACAACCATGCTTCGCCTGGCAAGACCGTGGGGATCAAGGAATTGCTGGTTGTCTTTACCAAACTGGGGCCAAGCCCACTTGAGGGTAACCCCCGCGTGTTTCTCGAAGGGGATAAAGAAGTTCTGCCCGAGCCGGTGGAAGACAAGCACTTCATCGGCCACGTCTTCAAGGTCTCCATCGACCGCTTCGGCAAGCTGGGTGCTTTCCGCGTCCATCAAGGCAAGATCACCAAAGAAACCCCTGTGCTGATCAACGATGGCAAGAAGCCGATTCGTGTGTCTCACCTGTACAAACTGCATGGCAGCGAGCACAAGGAAGTCGATGCTGGTATTCCCGGCGATATCTGTGCCCTGTTGAAGGTGGACGAGTTGCACTTTGATGCGGTGCTTCATGATTCTGCTGAAGAAGCGGGTCTGCACCTGAAGCCTTTGGACTTGCCCAAACCCATGTTCGGCCTGGCGATTACCGCCAAGAGCCGCAACGATGAAACCAAGATCGGCGACGCCCTGGCGAAGATTGCTGAGGAAGACCCCTGCGTGAAAATCGTGCGCGATGCGGTCACTCATGAAACCGTGATCTATGGGATGGGCGACATGCACCTGCGCGTGATTCTGGAAACACTGAGCCATAAGTACAACGTGGAAGTGGACACCAAGCCTCCCAAGATTGCTTACCGCGAGACGATTCAAAGCAAGGCGGAAGGCCATCACCGACATAAGAAACAGTCCGGCGGTGCCGGTCAGTTCGGCGAGGTTTACCTGCGTATCGAACCGGTGACGGATGAAGAAGGTTTCGAGTTTGTCAATGACATCTTCGGCGGGGCCATTCCCAACCAGTTCATCCCAGCCATTGAGAAAGGCGTGCGCACAGTCATGGATGAAGGCTGTATCGCAGGCTATCCGATGCAGAACATCCGCGTCAGCGTGTACGACGGCAAGCATCACCCGGTGGACTCGAAGGAAGTCGCGTTTGTGACAGCAGCCAAGCGCGCCTTTGCCGATGCCGTGTCCAAAGCCAAGCCGACGCTGCTCGAGCCGGTCGTTACGGTGGAAGTGACCATCCCCAACGACAAGGTCGGCGACATCACTGGCGACCTGTCCGGCAAGCGTGGCCGCATCCAAGGCACGGACATGATGCCCGGCGACATTGCCGTCGTGAAAGCCAACGTGCCTTTGTCGGAAATGATGAACTACCAGAGCCAGCTTAAATCCGTCACCGGCGGGCAAGGCTCGTTCACCATGGAGTTCAGCCATTACGAACCCGTGCCTGGTAATGTTCAGCAGCAGATCGTGGCTGAATACAAACCACATGAAGAAGAAGACTAAGGCAGCCCACGAAGCAAATGTCGTTGCATGCTGATGCGTACCCAAGTCATTGACAGTGGTGTGCCACAGTTTGACCGAACCCGCGAGGCAAACTGTGTTATCGATGTAAAAATGAAACGTGACGGCAACTACACACCTTGCGCCACTCTCGCAAAGCTCGTTTGTCGTCAAGGCGTGGCACCCAAGACGCAACGATGACTCATTCTGTTTGATTGCCCTTCCCCGCGCTGGAGATGTTTATGTTGCCTCTCCATCGTCAGGGATGACCTGCGTTGCGGCTGCGGTGAGAAACTCATCCAAGTAATGCTTTGCAAACAGTTCCGCTGCTTTCATCAGCCACGCAGGTTGAGCCGCCCAGATACCGACTTGCAGGTCAACCATGTCTTTATCGAGTTGGATGACCAGTTCATCTGTCGAGGTGTCCTGCTTGCCTCGCCGCATCAACACCGCGCTCAGCGAGTTCACCTCAGGATGGCCGACACAGATCACCGGCCTGCGATGCAACGGACGATGATTGATGAACCACACATCCGTGCAGACCACAGGCACCATCGGCCCAGCCAATCGAGCCTGATTCGCTTCCACCCATTGCCTGACCTGTATGCAAAGCCAGTGCGCGACCGGCCGATCCAACACTTCCGCCTGCCAATGCACACCAACGACGACAGGCACCGCTTCTTCGATGGCTGGGATCAAACTGCCCTGATCTTCCGGCATGCATCATCTCCAAGGCGCGACATCCCTTACTGCTGATACATCCAGGCAAGCAGGCCTTTCTGTGCGTGCAGCCGATTATGTGCCTGTGGGAAGACACGACTGCGAGGGCCGTCCATCACGCCGTCGGATATTTCCACGTTGCGATACGCAGGCAGGCAGTGCAACACAATGGCATGGCTGGGTGCTTTCTCTACCAATGCTTCGTCAATCTTGTAGCCATAGAAAGCCTTGCGCTTACGGTCGGCTTCAGCTTCCTGGCCCATCGACACCCAGGTGTCGGTGTAGATGGCATCCGCCTCGGCAACCGCTTCCTCAGGATCGCGCTCCACGTGATACAGCGAGGCAAACTCCCCTGACGCAACCGCTTCGACATCAGCCGCAGGCAGTTCATAACCATCCGGCCCGCACATGATGAACTTCGCGCCTAATCGCACACACGCGGCAGCCAAACTTCGGGTGACATTGTTGCCGTCGCCGACATAGGTAACGGTTCGTCCCTTCAAGTCCGGGCCAAACTCATCCATGATGGTCATGACATCCGCCAAAGCCTGGCAAGGGTGTGACATGTCCGACAGTGCATTGATGACGGGCACGCTGCCAAACTCGGCCATCTCTGATAGTTTCTCGTGCTCGAAGACCCGGGCGATGATGCCATGCGTCATGCCCGACAGCACACGTGCCACATCTGCCGGCGATTCACGCTTGCCCAGCCCGACTTCATCCGGACGAATCGGCAGGCAGTAGCCCCCCAGTTCATGCACAGCCAATTCAAAGCTGACGCGTGTCCGCAGGCTGGGCTTCTCAAAGATCATGGCCAGGCTCTTGCGTTCCATCACCGGCTGATGTTTCTTCCCCGCGTTGCGTTCATCGCGCAGAGCAAAGCCGACCTTCAGCACTTCGCTCAGTTCATCAACGTTTAAATCCATCACTTCCAGAAAGTGTCTCATAGCCAATACTCCGGGTCGTTTTATTCTGCGGTGCGATTGAGAACAATCTCCGTGCCGATGCCTGTGTCGGTATAGACTTCCAGCAGCAGGGCATGATCGATTCGTCCATCAATGATGTGAACCTTACTGACGCCCCCTTCCAAAGCTGCGAGCGCAGCATCCACCTTGGGCAGCATGCCGCCCGAGACGACGCCTTGCTCAACCAGCGTGTCGATTTCCTCGCGCGTCAGCGAACTGGCCAGACTTTGCGGGTCATCTTCCTGCGTGCGGATGCCATGCGTATCGGAAACCAGCACCAGTTTTTCCGCACCACAAGCCGGGGCGACGTGGCCGGCCACGCTGTCGGCATTGATGTTCAACTTGCCTCCAGCCGCATCGCGCGCGATCGGGGCGATGACCGGGATGCAGTTTGCCTTGGCCAGGGCGCGAAGTAACCTGCCGTTGACCCAGTCCACCTCGCCGACGCGACCGATGTCGATGCGATTCTTCGCCGGATTCTCCGGATCACTCAAGTAAAGCTGCTTGGCAAAGACCGCGCAACTGGCCAGGCTGTGTACCCCCATGGCTTCATGCCCAAGCTGCTCGATGGTCTGAACGATGCCCTGGTTAATCTCATTGACCAGCACATGCTCTGCAATCGCGAGTGTGCGTTCATCCGTGTATCGCCTGCCCTGCACGAAGTGTGGCTCGATCCCCGCAGCCTGCATGGCTTCGCTGATCGCCTTGCCTCCGCCATGCACAATCACAGGCCTCATCCCTACCGCATGCAAAAAACAGACATCCGTCAACAGGCTGCGCAGGTCGTCCGGCTGATCCATAATCGACCCGCCCACCTTGACCACAATGATCCTGCCATGGAAAGCACGAATGTACTGATGCGCTTCGACGAGCGCGGCCGCCTTGTCAATTGCCTGCTGCATGCACCGCTCCTGCGATGGGGAAAACCAAGCAGTTTAGCGAGGGGAAGGGTTTGCCACAATGGGAAAGCGGATGGTTTTCAATCTGCCTGCAGGAACTCGACCGTTTCGCGCACCAGGGCACGCTGGGTTTCCAGTGTGGTGAAGTTGTGATTCGCACCCGAGATCATGCGATACGCGACATCGCCACCCGCTTGGTTGAGGCGCTGTTCATATCGGCGGGAGACTTCTTCAGGCACAGCTTTGTCTGCATCGCCTTGCAGAATGAGTGTCGGGCAGGTGACCTGACTGACGGCAGCGAGGGCATCAAGGTTAGTCAGGTCATCCATGAAAGCTTTGGAAATCAGGTATGGCCCCAGGACTGCCGGCGCGTTCTCTGCCTGGGCGTCATCAGCGCGGGCGATGATGTTGTGAGAGAGATTGTCCGAATCCGTCGGGGCATACATGACCAGTTTGTGGATGGCCAGGTCTTTGGCTGCGATCATGGCTGCGATCATCCCGCCCATCGAATACCCCACCAGGCTGAGTTGCGAGCGATCGACCCGAGCGTGCCCACGCACCCACTGCAAGGCACGCTTGGCGTCTGCCAGGGCCAGTGAAGTCGTGACATCGTGGTGATCGCCTTCGCTTTCGCCGCAGCCTCGATAGTCGAAAGTGAAGGCAGCGAACCCGCGTGCGACCAATGCCCGCGCGAGACGGACGAACATGTGGCCCGGCCCGATGCGATTGCCTGCGAAGCCGTGGCAGATCAAGGCTGTCGGATGCCTGCGCGCCCCCTCAGGCAGGTAGGCGGTTCCCTGCAAGGTTGGGCCAAGATTATCAATCTGAAAGCACTGTTGAGGCATGGCGGGAGTATAGCGGGAGGGAAGAGGAAGACTCAGGAACCCAGCTAAAGGTCCGCATCCGTCAGATCAGCCAATTTTAACAAATGTCTCAATAATCCGGTCTTTAACGGACGATTCCCATGAACCGGAATCGAGAGTCTTACAGTTGATTCAGACTTGCCGTAAACATGATGGCTGCCATTGATGCGTAGGAGTTGCCACCCGTTCTTCTCCATGATTTTGCACAGTTGCTTCCCCGTTACCTGCTTCATACAGCAATTTCCAAAATCCGTGCGTCTTTGTCATCAGCAGAAGGTTGAATATCGACACTAAGACAGCCCTCAACTGCTTCATAAATGTTGGCAAGTAGTTCCTCGAAGGTTTCACCTTGGGTGGCACAACCAGGCAAACTGGGGACTTCCGCCCAGTATCCACCTTCCTCTGCTTCATGAATGATGACTTTTAACTTCACATTTGTACTCCTACACGCATTATAGTGGCACAACGTTAAATCGACATGATTGACGAACGATTCCAATGAACAAACTTGACCCGCCTCCACTTCTCCATTAAAACATCGGACTAGAAAAACCGATGATCGCCAGCCGTAGTGCGCGGCAGTGCAAGCGATCATCAACAAAGGTTCACCCCACACCACCCAATCCAGAAAGGTTGATCATGACTGCCGATTCTGCTGCCAGCACCCGCATTGAGAAGGACTCGATGGGCGAGATGACCGTGCCGAACGATGCGCTATATGGTGCTTCGACTGCCCGGGCCGTGGACAACTTCCCGATCTCTTTTGAACCGGTCCCAGCTGCGGTGATTCACGCGTTCGGCCATCTCAAAGCCGCGTGCGCCAAAGCCAACGTCGAGTTGGGCAAACTCGACAGCAAGCTCGCTGATGCCATCATCGAGGCTTCGGAAGAAGTTGCCGCTGGCAAGCACGATCAGCACTTCCCGGTGGATATCTACCAGACCGGCAGCGGCACCAGCACCAACATGAATGGGAACGAGGTGATCGCCAACCTGGCCAACGTCAAACTCGGCTTCGGCATCGGGGCCAAGGGCAAGGAAGGCAGCGTTCACCCCAACGACCACGTCAACATGGGCCAGTCCAGTAACGACACGTTCCCGACTGGGATGCATATTGCCGGCGCACTGGCGATTCAAAATGATCTGATCCCCGCGTTGAAAAAGTTGCATGTCGCGCTGGATAAGAAAGCCAGGCAGTGGGACGCGATTGTCAAGATCGGCCGAACCCACCTGATGGATGCCACGCCCATTCGTGTCGGCCAGGTCTTTGCCGGCTACGCCCGTCAAGTGGAACTGGCTGTGGATCGTGCGACTTGGGCACTGAAGGAAATGCTGGTCAACATGCCCATCGGCGGTACGGCAGTCGGCACGGGTATCAACACGCACAACGAATTTGCAGGCAAAGTCTGCAAGGTCTTGTCGGACCGCCTGGGCGTTGAATTTCTTGAAGCGAAGAATCACTGCGAAGCTCAGGCAGCCAAGGATTCATTCGTCTCTGCCCACGGCCACTTCAAAACCATTGCTGTGTCACTTTCAAAGATCGCCAACGACATCCGCCATCTTGGTTCAGGCCCGCGATGCTCCATCTTTGAATTGATGCTGCCTGCGATTCAGCCCGGCTCATCCATCATGCCTGGCAAGGTGAATCCCGTCATCTGCGAAAGTGTGATGCAGGTGGCTTGCCGTGTCGTCGGCAACGATGCAACGGTTGCGGCTTCTGCGTTCGGCGGCATCGGCAGCGTCTTTGAACTCAACGTCGCGATGCCCGTGATGATTGATGCGTTCCTTGAAAGTGTGAAACTGCTGGCCAACGTCAGCGATGTATTCGTGGACAAACTGCTCGAAGGCCTGGAAGTCAACGAAGAACGCTGCACCGCGCTGATCGATCAGTCTCTGATGATGTGTACCAGCCTGGCGCCGGTCATCGGTTACGACAACGCTGCCAAGCTAGCCAAGCAAGCCTTCGAAGAAGGCAAGACCATCCGCCAGTTGGCCACCGAGCAAGGTTTGGTTGAGCCTGCAAAACTGGATGAACTACTCGATCCGGATAGCATGACCAGGCCTGAATAATCCGCACCTGATGCACCAAGACTAAGAATTTGCATGAACCCGCGATTCAAACCGCGGGTTTTTCTTATACCTAGCCCTGATCAGACTCTAACGAGTTTCCATCATCCTGCATGCGTGGGCCAAGATGATGGCTGTTCGTTCAATGCGAAGCCAAGGCATCATTTGAGTCAGACAACGCGATCTCGCGCTGCTGATACAGGCGAAGTGACTTGGTCTGGGCGATCAGTTCATAGCGGGTCAGATCAGGGATACGTTCACCACCGCCGTTGTGGTTGTACAGGTTGATCAGGATATGGGTTGGCTCGCGATGCTGGAGTTTGGGGAAGCGTTTCTCAGGCCAACCCTGGAACTTATCCCGCCAGATGCCGATCTGCCTTCGACCAGCGAACTGAGCGCCGACTTTCCCCGTCGCAGCAAGGGCTGCGTCATTGGGGATCAGGTGCTTGATCTGTTCCACTTCAGCCACGAGCGGATTCTCGCCAAACATCCAACGCCAGCGAATGGTCGGGCCATCAATATGCAGACCAGCCAACAGCATCAGCCAGATGATGGTGGCGGTGATCGCCACGCGAGGCCTCAATAATCCGGGTTGCCAGCGAATGAGTTTATCCATGCCAAGGATCGCCCCGATCGCCACGATAGGCAGCGCCAGGTAGGGGTAATGCCAACCAATCGTGTATTGACAATAGGATGAAGACAGAATGCCCGGCAGCGTGGTGAGCAGCAAACCCGCCCAGCAGGCCCGACAAAGCACGGGCAGGAACAGGAATGGCAGGATCAGGATGGGGATAAATAGCAGTCGGCGGACATCTTCAAATAACAGTGCGATGACCAGATCGGGACGCGTGATGAGTGTGATGAGCACTTCGCTGGCGCTGCTGCCGAAGTGGCCGTAGCGGTCGCCGATGGTGTCTGCGGAAGCCCCTCCACGCAGGAATGGGATCAGCACCGCGATCATGAACGCAGCCGTGACCATCCCCACCGCCGTCATGGCCAACCCGGTCTTTCGATACTTCGTCACCAAGGCAATGATGATGCCGATCCCGGCCAGCGCCAGGCCTGTCTCTTCTCGGACAAGGAGTAGCGCAATCGCAGCAACCCATGCCCAGCGCAGTCGGCCACGGATCGCCAGGTCGAATGTCCACAAACCCAACAAAGGCGTATAGGCCAATTGGTGATACTCGTGGATCACCGCAAACCAGGCTGCTGGCTGGGCCAGATAGGCCAGACTTAAAAGCAAGGCAGCATTCGGGTGCAATTCGTAATATCGCGCGATCCGCCAGACGAAGATAACACCCAGAGCAAAGACAATTGGCTCAAAGGACACAATTAGATTGGTACTCGGGTAGATCAGATATAGTGCAAATGTCAACACATCAACAAATGTCGTGTGGTCTCCCAGATTATTCTGCACTTCGATGGAAGATTCCCAAGGTCGGCCATGCCAGGTGTTCCAATGGGTCTGAATGGTGTAGCCCAATGAATCAATGTCAGACCACATATGCCAATGGCGAAACAGGGAATGTGAGATCGTGGCCAGGAGAAAGAGGAACACCGCAAGTGTGATGATCCACTTTGCCCGGCTGGCTGCCTTAGTCTGTGATGACGTCGCAGTCGTCGCTTGATGCGCGAAGTGGTCAACAACCAATGACTTTTCGATCTCTTCCACATGATTGACCGGTGTCAAACTGCTCATCGTATCTCTTCCTCATGCCATCGGGCAGCAAGTCCGCAGGTATCTTTCCTTACATCCTGATTGGGGTGATCCCCTTGCTGTGACGCGACCAAAGGTTTGCGTAAGACAGCCAGAACGGAGGTACCCAATGGGAGTGACGTCCAGCCAAGCAGGCCGTACTCGATGGCACACATCGCTCCCATTAACATGTTCGTGAATCTGCCGGGCAGATGGTGCTGGGCCTGTTTCTGCTTACGAAGTAAATTAAAAAGTTTGACCGCCAACTTTAAAGGAAACAAGCTGGCAAAAAGGTATCGCAATTCACAGATGTCACCCATCGGTTGAATAAGGTTCTGGACAGAATGTCGGCGGTATCGCCGATAGTGAAAGTTGATTCTGTCATGCTCATCCCATAATAGATTGAAAGCAGGCACCGTGATGAGCAGGATACCGCCCGGTTTGAGCATGGCAGTCATGTCTGCCAAGGCCTGCCTGTCATCTTCAATATGTTCAATGACATCCAGCGCGGTGATCACATCAAACTGCATATCGCGATACATCTCATGTCCGAGGGGTTGCGTGTAGATGCGGTCGCGATAGGGATGATCGGTCAAAAGGTTGGTAGCGATCTCGATGCCTCGGGCCTGGCCGAGACGATCCAGCACCGGCAGGAGCAGACCATCCCCACACCCCACATCAAGAATATCCAAGGGCCCGTGCTCACTGGGCAGGGCACGCTGCAATTGATCGAGCACGATCGCCTCACGACACCGCCACCACCAATGTCGGCTGTAAAGTTCAGCGTATTCTCGTGCATAATCCGTTTGCAACTCGATTCAACTCCAAAAGTTCTTGCCAAACATCAAGCGAAAAGCAAACAGCCTGCTGTTCGTTTCATGGTTTACGCAGCCTTGGCTCGTGATTGAGCCGGGGCCATGGCCTGGATGTACTCACCTAGGATGTCCTGGCAGATGTTCAGTTCTTCCGTGGACATTTCTGTTTCGTAACGGCGGGCAACTCCCTTGTTCAGATGCAGACTGCCTGCCGTGCTTTTGTTGACTGCCGATCGGTCATACCGGCTGACCGTTTTCTCAATCTGCGCCCGGCTTAATGACAAGCCCAGGAATTGCACCACTTCGGTCATCTGCTCGATAGGATTGGCCAGCAGATTTTCGTAAGTGATGTTCAAAGCTTTGGGGCAGTCCAGCCAAGGCCTCCACTTCGCGATGCGCTCTTTCATGTGCAAGGCACCGTCCCGCACGCTAAGCAACTCAGCAAATTCGTGAATATTCTTCTCCGCCCGACACCGGCTGCCATGATCCATGGCCGAGAGCACGGTATCGCGCGGATCGCGATGGATACTGGTCAGTTTGATCAGCCCCAGTTCGCCGAGAAGTTGCAGTGATTGGGACGGGCCAAGGTGGGTCGTGAACGCGGCTGAGTATCCCTGACTGCCGAACGCCAGCAGTCGCATCAGTCGCATGGGCGAGGGATAGCCGATCTGGTACCCCTGCGTGCTGGCTACGATACTTCGCGTCAAAGGGTGGTCATACGCAGTCAATGGATCAGGAGCCCCGGCTTCATGCAGCAAGGCGTTGACCATCCGGTTGTACCAGGATGTGCCGGACTTGGGTAAACCACCAATGACCACAATCATGACAACTCTCCAAGAGGAACAGGCTTTGGTCGGCTGAAATTGACACGTTCAGCCATATCCGGGGCAGCCCATACAAACGTCAAAGCACGCCCAGTCGGGATAATCGTCACAAAAAGACCCCCGCTTAAGCTCCAGCCGGGGTGCTTTTCTCCCAAGCAACAGGTTGTTCGCCCCGCTGAGTGCCGTTCATGTGGCACTGTTCAAGCAAAGTTGAAGAAATACCTTGACAGATACCGAACAAAGATTATGTTTGGGAAGCGTTGTGCGAACTTTTACCGAACAAGATCACAATTGACCCCCTGTTGGAGCAGCGATATGGTGAGCAAGAAATCAAGTCGGTCGGACATCAATGGGGACACCCTCACGCTTTCAAGAGATACTTCAAAAGGACAAGCCATGGCCAAGGGCAAATCAGCAGAGAAAAACGGGGATGTCAATCGAGAACAGGCAGTGGAACGGGCAGTCGCCCAGATCGAACGATCTTTCGGCAAGGGGGCGATCATGCGTCTGGATGATGACCCATCGTCCCTGCCGCCCGGCATCAGCACCGGCGCAATCAGTCTGGATCTGGCTTTGGGGGGCCGAGGTATTCCCCGTGGCCGAGTCATCGAAATCTATGGGCCTGAATCGTCCGGTAAGACTACGCTCGCCCTGCACGTGATCGCCAACGCCCAGAAGTCGGGCGGGGTGGCGGCTTTCATCGACGCGGAACACGCGCTCGATCCTTCCTGGTCTCGGCGACTTGGCGTTGATCTGGATGACCTGCTGGTCAGTCAGCCTGACACCGGCGAGCAGGCCTTGGAGATCTGCGAAATGCTGGTGCGCTCCAACGCACTGGATGTGATCGTCGTGGACTCCGTGGCAGCATTGATCCCACGTGCGGAAATTGAAGGTGAAATGGGTGATACCCACGTCGGCTTACAGGCTCGCTTGATGAGCCAGGCGCTGCGGAAGTTGACAGGCGCGATTAACCGTAGCCGAACCGTGGTGGTGTTCATCAACCAGATTCGCGAGAAGATCGGCGTGATGTTTGGCAACCCCGAAACCACGCCCGGCGGTCGCGCGCTGAAGTTCTATGCGTCTGTGCGCATCGATATCCGCCGAACGGGCAGTTTGAAAGATGGTGATACCGCTGTGGGCAACCGAGTGCGCGCCAAGGTCGTCAAGAACAAGATTGCCCCGCCTTTCCGGCAGGCAGAGTTCGACATCATGTTCGACGAAGGCATCAGCGCTTCAGGCGATCTGCTTGATCTGGCTGTCGAAGAAAAAGTGGTTGACAAGAGCGGGGCGTGGTTCAGCTATGGCGAGGTTCGTCTTGGACAGGGACGTGAGAATTCCAAAACGTTCCTTCGCGAGAACACGGAACTGTTCGATGAAATCCGCCAGAAGGTGCTGGCAGCCAAGGGTGTGCTGTCAATCGCTGTGGAAGACGAGGTAAGTGAAGAAGAGGTCGCAGCCGAGGCTGAGGAATAATTCACCATCCCTGTCGGTAGCCAGAGCAATCGCATGTGGCTTGTAGGATGGGTTAGGCGAGTCTTCGAGCCGTAACCCATCAGCAGAGCAAGCATGGCCACGCTCTTCATTGATGGGTTACGCTCCGCTAAGAGGCTGCGCGAACCCATCCTGCTCCTAGAGCATACCCAAATCATTCATCGCGGGGTGCCACAGCTTGACCGTGTTTTCAGTGCAATGCGAAGGAAAAACCCGGCAAACTGTGCTCTCGATGGAAAGCCTTAACGCAGCGTCATCTGCACACCTTGCGCCACTCTCGCGATGCTCGAGTGCCGTCAAGGCGTGGCACCCAAGACGCAACAATTGGATTCATCCTGCTCTTATGCTCTGTGCGATTTTTTTCTCCTGAGTCTCGTACATGCGTTCGCCTTGTGTCAGCAGCGTTGTACCGAGTGATGGCCTCGTGCGACATCATCGGCTGCGCATGGCGTGTTGATCCAGAGGCCCTTGTTCCACCCAGAAAATCGGGGCATCCAGATCAAGCTCAGTGTCATCGTAGATCATGATGGTGCCCAGCTTGGTGTCATCTTTGATGGCCAATTCCCAAGGCACAAGTCGCATGTTGACGATCTCGTTGAGGAATCGCGGCGTACGATTCTTTTCAAACTTCTTGGCCAGCCTGCCCTTGTGCATGACTTCATGAACCAATCCAATTTTCTTCCCCTTCAATGGGCCTTCAATGATTTCAGCCTCGGCCATCATGAACGCTTCTTTGTAGGAAACTGAATTGGGATCTTTGGGCTTGGAAAACTTGGTCACACGAACACGGGCATTGAAAGGCAGCGTGCCGGGTTCACCTTCTGCCGGGGCAGCCTTCATCTCAGGCAACGGCTTAGGCGCATATTCTGATTGCCCACTTTCCGAAGCTGGCAACTTGAAGAACAAGT
>CAZJJN010000050.1:0-20120 GCA_964546335.1 uncultured Phycisphaeraceae bacterium | reverse complement strand
TAAAATCATTTGCAACCACGGGATCGCCATTGCTCCACTTCGCATCGTCGCGCAATTTGAACGTCCAGACGTAAAGCTGTTCTCCATCCACGTCGCGCCATTCAGATGACCATGACTTGGCTACCCCTTCCCCAGGTTTGCCCTGCTCAGGCTGCATACGGGTCAAGCCTTCCCACATGGCTTGTAGAATCCGAAAATCCACCATCCAACTCGACTTCTGCGGGTCAAAGTCATGCAGTGTGTCGCCACTGATAAACCGAAGGTCGGCTTCAGGCAGAGACTCAGAGGCCAGGAAATAAACCGCAATACCGCCCCCGACCAGCACAACCAAAGCAATCAGCAAAATGATGATCTTTTTCATGGCCTGTCCTTTCAGAACCAACCTGCCCTGTCAATCATTTGATGCACTCAACAATCCACACCCCGCCCGCAAATCCCCGGCTGTCTCATCTGCCCCGGCCGATCGCAAATCCTCAGCCGCAAATGTCGTCGTAATCCCCAGCGCCCAGGCATCCATCGCCTTCGCTGCCTGCACCCCTGCGACCGCGTCTTCCACTACCAGACAATATGCCGGCTCAACCCCCAACTGCTTGGCAGCCAACAGAAAACCTTCCGGGTCAGGCTTTTTCTTTGCAACATCACTGCCAGTCACAATTGCGCCGAACAGCGAAACATCCAGCCCCAACTGCTTCAGATTTCCTTCCACTTTCCGCCGATCTGCCGCAGATGCGACCGCCAGCTTCAAGCCTCGCTGGTGACAAACCGCGACAAACGCCTTCGCGCCAGGCAATGGCTCCAGCACCCCATCAATCGACTCCAGGTAATAGTCGTAGAGCTTTTCCTTGTCGCGCACGACATCAATGGCCAACCCGTATTTTTCAGCCACCCCTTCAATAAATCGACCGTCACCCATGCCCGTGAAAGGCTTAAAGTCGTCGTACTGCACTTGCAGATCATGTTCACGAGCGAAAAGCGTCACCCCGGCACGCGTGATGAAAGGCTCTGAATCACAGAGCACGCCATCCATGTCGAAGATCACTGCCTGAATCGGTTGCTTGGGCATAGAAACTCACAAAGCCTGGGGACGAAGAATGACCGATGTTGTGTGCGACTCACCACTGCGCAAGTTCACTGCGTTCTCAGCGGCGTTAGCGGTTTCGATGCACACCATGCCAGGCCACTCTTCATCGCCGAAGTCGGGCATGCGTGCCGCCTTGGCGATCCACGGGTTCCAGATCACGGTGCTGTCACTGCCTGACTTTTCGACCGCGATCTGCCGGCCAAGATCGGCATCCGTCAAAGCACAGTTCGATTGGGTGTTCAGGTAAACGCGGTCGGTTTCCTGAGTGAAGCGAATCGGCTCATCAGATTGCGTCTTGCGCTTCGCCTCATCCACCTTGTCCAGATAGTCCACACCCTTCAGGCCGGTGATGGCAATGTTCTTGACATCGCCGACCTTGAAATACGTGTGTAGCGCGATTTCAAAGGTGAACGCATCATCCTCGCCGGGTTGATTCAGATTCTTCACCATCATGTCCACGTGCAGCGTGTCAGCCAGCGTGACCGTCAGCGTGGCGACGAAATGGTGAGGCCAAAGCTCCAGCGACTGTGCCGTATCTTTCAGAGACAGCGTGACATAAGGATCGCCTGCATCGGTCAGACCCGTATCGCGCACTTTCCAACGATGAATTCGGGCAAAGCCGTGGGCGGGTTTGTTGGCATCCTCAGCGTTAGGCCCAAACCACGGGAAGCACAAAGGGATGCCGCCGCGGATCGGCTTGCCAACTTCAAAGTCACTTTTCTCACTCATGAAAAGGACCGGATGCTGCCCCGCTGGCTGGTAATGCGTGATGTGCGCACCATGCTGATACAACTCCGCGACGCTGCCAGCATGTTCGCGCTGGCCATGCAAACGGATCAGCGTCAGGCCGCCCTGTCCTTCCAGAAACTGGATGGCACCGTCGCGGCCCATGCGTTCGTTCAGTTGTGTGATGACTTTCGGATCTGCCTGCATGGTTTCTCACTTAAGGGGTGAAGACACAACTTTATGCGCACAGTGCGTGCCGCAGGTTATTCCTCAATGATCGTGGCCTTGATGATGCCATCCATCTTGGGGAATTGACCATCAAGATAAGCATTGCCTTCCGCATGGACACGTCCCTGGTCTGGCTGTTCGCCATACTCATCATTGATCGCCTGCACGTTCTCCATGCCCTCGACGACTTCGCCGATAGGCGAAAAACCCTGGCCGTCCAGAAAATTGTTGTTGCCGAAGTTGATGAACATTTGCGTGGTGCGGGTGTTCGGTCCTGCGGTCGCGAAGGTCACCGTGCCAGGCTTGTTGCTCTGGGTGACGGGGTCGTCCTTGATGTTTTTGTCGCGCCACTTGGCTGATTCTTCAGGATCGCCACTGATGCCGAACTGCACGATGAATCCGGGGACGACACGGAAGAACTTGCAGCCGTCGAAATAACCGGTTTCCACCAGTTCGCGGAATCGAGCGGCCCCTTTGGGTGCCCAATCCTCATTGATCTGCACGGTGAAGTTGCCCTGAGTCGCTTCAAATTGAACCTTGTACATGTTGCTCCTGTCGCTGGGTCAGTAAATCGTTGCCATATCCTCCGGGATTATAGGAACCTGTGTTTTTCCCACAGCACCCGCAGGGATGACGCTGGCAACTTTCTCGCTGAACTGGAAATTTGAGCATTGAGCTTGCGCACCAGTTGGATGCCTGCTGCATCAACCGATATCTTGAAGGATTCATGTACTCGGTAACTTGTCCATCCTGTGGCCACGAACGTCAGACCCCCTTTGCCCGAGCCGGAGCTGTGGTGGATTGCAGCGAGTGTCTGACCCGCTTTCTCGTCAATGAATCCTTGATCCGTCGGGAGATGGCAACCGTGGAATCGACCGGCAACGCTGAGTGTCTATTGCCGGAAAACGAACCAGAACCGGGCAAGTCACCCGCGCGACCTGTGGAAATCGTGGATAAGTCCGCAGGCAGCGCCTGGAAAAGCTCAGCCGCTCATCAGGCCATGATGAACCCGCGCGATGAAAATGGTGATGCCAGCCAGTCGCCAGCCAAGTCGCGTGGCAAATCTGGTACTGCCGATCGAGGCAAACGGAAAAGGCCACAGACCGTCAGCCCGGTTGTACTCGCCATCGGCGGCGCCGGGGCGATCGTGATCATGGCGTTGATCGTCACCGTGCTGATCCTGGCTATGAACGGCGGCAGCGGGAACAACAACACAGCCAATCCCCCTGAGTCAGCCGACAAAAATCAGCAGAAGGAAACTTCTCCCCCGCCCCATCCAAACACCAACGATCAGGAAAATCCAGACAAGACATCTCAACCACCCCCGCTGATCGTCGCGACCCGATTGACCAACCCGGAATTTGAACTGGCTGACCGCCCATTGTCGGATGACCCGCAACCCACGCGAGGCCTGACACTCATCAACAGTCGCTGGACAACGACGAACAAAGGCGCCTTGCAGCTTGAAGCGGAGGTGGCCTGTCACACAGCCGCAATGAATCGCGATCTGGACTGGATGGTCATGCTCGTCGATGAGCAACGTGTCTTCGCCCAGGTGGTGATTCGCTCGTATCTGCTGGGACAAAGCAAGACGGAAAAGATCAGCATCGAAGCCGCGGGTATGGGTGATGTCAGTGACATGGCCGGCGTTAGAATCATGGTCGAGCCCATCCTGACCGTCCCCCTGTCCAATCCGATGGTTCTGGATGATGCGAAGACAATCATGATCGCATCCGGGCGGACAGGCGAACTCGAACTCACCGCAACGGGTGAATCACTACCCAACATCATGCATATGCTCGCTCAGGTCACAGCCATCGACGAACAGGGACATGTCCTGGGGCGCTGGCTTATCGACGAGCAAAACGCCAAAGTCAAAGAAGGAGTGATCCGCATCAGGCAAACCGCGGATCTTGCAGACGTCCCGGAAAATGCTCGATTGATCACCCGAGCGGTCGGCATCCTGACACAAAATTCCACTCGAGAGCCGACCGAAACGCGGGATCAAGATACAATCACCCAGCCACAAACTGACACAAAGCCTGTAAAAACTGATGCTGATCCCGCTTAAGACAGACCGTCCGCAAAAGAACGTGCCGTGGGTGAACTACAGCATCATCGTGCTGAACGTGTTCTTCTACATCCTGACTTCGCGAGGCTCATTCAGCCTGCCACGCGATTCGATGGCCAATCAGTGGATGCTGTTTCCCTCCGACCCGAACATCCTCCACTTCGTGACTTACCAGTTCCTGCATGCAGACATCTCGCACATCTTCTTCAACATGCTCTTCCTCTACATCTTCGGCAACGCTGTTGAAGACCGCTTGGGAAAAATCGGTTACCTGTTCTTCTACTTAACCGGTGGCGTACTGGCTGGCCTTGGGCATGTCGTCACTTCCGATGCGCCTGTCCTTGGCGCCAGCGGAGCGATCGCTGCCGTCACAGGGGCATACCTGGCGCTCTTCCCAAAAGCCCGGGTACTGATCATCTATTTTTTCTTTTTCATCGGCTTCATCGAAGTCAGCAGCATGCTGATCATCCTTTTCAGCATCGGCAAAGATATTCTCTTCCAGTTCATCGGAACGGATAACGTCGCTTACACCGCGCACCTGGCTGGTTATGCCTTTGGCTTTGTGATCTGCATGTTGCTCTTACGCTTCCGTCTCTTGCCACGCGAGCCATATGACATGATGAGCATGTTCGAGCAATACAAGCGCAGACAGGAGTTCCGCCGCATCGTTCGCGACCAGGGCTCTCCCTGGTCTGCAGAGGAAGGCTCACACAAACCAAAACGAAAGCGTCGCGACCTTGAACCCGAGATACCTCCAGAAATTCTTGAGTTGCGCAGCGCGATTCAAACCCGTGCAGCAGAGCATGACATCGCCGGGGCAGCCAGTCTGTATCGCGAATTGCTGACCAAAGATGACAAGCAAGTCATGTCCGAGCGTCTTCAATCTGACCTGGCTTCTCAGTTGGCTGCGGAATCGCAGCATCAGGCAGCCGCGAGCGCATTTCGCAATTTCATCAAAACCTATCCCGCTGCCCCGCAGACGAGTGAGATGCGTCTGATGCTGGGCGTGCTTTACGCGCGTTATCTGGATCAGCCGGAACAGGCACGCGAAATCATCCAGCAGGCCATGGGGTCGCTTTCGTCTGGCCAGCGCGACTTCGCTCAGCAGATTCTGGATGAACTGGGTGGTACTCACTCAGCAAACTGAAGTTGACTGGACAGGCCCTTACCCCACCGTCGAGCCGGCAGGCACCGGCTTGGATGGGGTCAACAGCACCACGTCAGACAATTCTTCGGCTTCCATCGCGCTGGCTGCCAGCAACATGCCGTTGCTCACTTCCCCACGGATCATGCGGGGTTCGAGATTGGCTACGACAATGATCTGCTTGCCCACCAGGTCCTGTGGGTTCACAAACTGCTTGATCCCAGCACAAATCTGACGGACTTCCGCTTCAGCCAATTCCACCTGCAACTTGAGCAGGCGATCCGCATTGGGGTGTGGCTCCGCCTCACGAACTGTGGCGACGCGAAGGTCCAACTTTGAGAAATCATCAAACGAAATATTCGGTTTCTGTTCCATGTCTAAAACTCTGCAACTTGGGGAAAGCTTTAAGCATAATTGATATGCCTCATAGCCCCAAACAGAGAAAATCGCTCCCAAGGGATACAATGCACCATGGCTTAACTGGAAACAGAGAATAAAGACCCCGATATGCCCGAGGTGAACCCTCCTCAACAAGATGGAACTGAAAAATCAGCCATGACTGATGCTGCGCCGATATCTGCGCCCGGCACCAACGAATCTCCTGCGAAACCGACGCCCCAGAAGCGCCGCCGCATCGGGCGATTCATCTGGCTGGGGTTTCTGATTCTGCTTCTTGGTGCCGCAGTCGCCGGATACTTTGGCTATCAGTACGTGACCAGCCCCCAGTTCATCCGCGCCCAGGCGATCAAAGCCTTGGAACGGGCGACGGGAACGGAAGTCTCGGTCGGTTCTGCCCGGTTCATCTGGGGCAAACCAATTGAATTGACAGATATTGCCTTGCAGATTCCCGGACTTGGTGAGGAAGGCGAAATCACCACGATTGAAAGGGCCACCGTCGATCTTGATCTGTTTGGTTTACTGACAGGCAACACGCGCATCAACCGGGTCGAGCTTTACAAGCCGGTCATTTTGATCGTCGAGAACAAGGACACGGGCAAACTCAATCTGACCACGCTTCAAGATCAACTCAAGAAACGTGAAGTCAAAAAGCGCCCAAAGCTGGAACACTTGCCTGACGTCACGTTGGTCGATGCCCAGGTCAAATTCGCCAGCCTCATCGAAGGCCAGTTGAAGGTGAATCATGAGCAGCAGTACAACGGGGCGTTGTCAGCCGATGCAAACCAGCCGGGGTATTACATTGGCTCACTGGTGCCGGGCGATCGCAACTCCGGCCCTGAACTGACAGGTGGATTCGATCTGAAGACGGGTCGATTCAATGCCAATATCAGTCGCATTCAGGTGGACAGCCCGTTGCTCTCGCTGCTGCCTGCTGACCTGCAGAAATGGTGGAACGAGCGTCAAGCCAAAGGGCCAGGCATCCCGATTGACATCGGCTACGAGCCTGACATCGGTTGGCAGGTGACCATCACCGTCGATCAGGTGGAGTTGACGCCTCCTTACGCCCGCGCTCCGCTGCGCATGCGGGCACGCGAAGGCCACTTCACCATTCATAACCATGACCAGTTGCCTGACAAACCAGCAACGATTGATGTCAAACTGGCTGGCGATATCAGTGGCTTCGACTATCAGGTCGAGGGCAAAATCACTGACCCTTTCCAGGGCAACCCGGATGTTGATCTTGACTTGAACATCGCAGGGAAGGTGACACCCGAGCCAGGCTTCTTGCAATATCTGGAACCCGAAGTGCGCAAGCCTGTCGAAGAATTCATCACCGACTATCGACCGGATGGCAACGTCAAGGCAGAAGTCGATCTGTTGCGCGATTCCAAAACAGGCAAGCTCACGTACACCGCCGACGTGAAACTGAGTGACGTCACTGGGCGCTACATCAAGTTTGATTATCCGCTGACTGATGTCACAGCCGACCTTGTCTTTACACCCGAGCGCATCGACATCAAAACCATTGCGGGTATCGGGCCAAGCGGCGCCAAAATCAACATCACCGGTCGGGTCATCAATCCGGGTCCAACCGCGGACACCCAAATCCACATCACCAGCGACAACCTGCCTATTGATGACCACCTGCGCAACGGCATGGAACCGGAAGACAGGCAATGGCTCGATATGTTCCGCTCCGAAACCCATCTGGCTGATCTGCGCCAACGCAAACTGATTGCGTCGGAAACGTCGCCCAAGCAAGAACATGCTGAAGAAGCTCGCGAGCCTCTGCCTGACTTCCGACTGGGAGGCAAAGCCAGGGTTGCTGTCGATGTCAAGCGTTATCCGACTGACGAAAATCGCTGGGAGACCAGCATCAACATCAACATGGCCGGGCTGGGCATCATCTTCCAGGATTGGCCTTACCCGGTCGTTGCCGAGTCAGGGGATCTGTACATTCAGTCTGGCAACATTGAAGTGAAAGATGTCACGCTGAAAGGTCTAAGCGGCGCGACACTGACAGTCAACGGCAAACTGGAACCCAAAGCCGAGGACTTGGGTGGCCGGGCACTGCCTGACATTCAGGTGACCGGCCGGGACATTCCAATTGATGAATATCTTCTGTTCACGATCCCGAAAGAGGATGCTGGCTTTGTGCGGGACTTGGGTGTCGATCAGACAGCGCGAGCTTCAGCCAAGGGCCGTATCTTTGCGGATGAGCAGGGGCACACGGTTTACGACGTCGCCGCGAAACTGAACGATGGCAAAGCGGTGCCGAATCAAGCGCATGGCGGGAAGTATGCCCTTGGCGACATCCAGGCCGAGGTCAGGTTTCGCACGGGTCAGGTCGATATCGAAAAAGTCACAGCCAGTCATGACAAGGCTCGATTCACCGCAACAGGGAAGATTGAGACAGCTTCTGAGCCGCGCCATTTTGAGTTGGATGTGGAGGCTGTCGATGTGGCAATACAGGATGGCGTGATTGATCTGACACCTCGCCTCGGCGACACCTATGACCGCACCAAGACTTTCTATGAGACTTACAAACCGGCAGGCATCGCCAAAGGAACGCTGCATTACGCCACCGGTCGTGAAGAGGCGTTTCTACTGACCATCATCCCAGCCGACCTGGCCTTCGATATGACAGGCCAGCGCATCGAGCTAACCGATGTGGCTGGCAAGATTGCCATCGATGGCACGCACGCCAACCTCGAAAAGGTGTCAGGAACCTTTTCCAAGGGCAAGCTGAAAGTGGATGGCCGAATCAGTCTGCATGAAGAACCGGACCTGGACCTGATCATCAGTGCGGAATCGAAATCGATCGATAAGAAAACCCGCGCGTTCCTTCCACCCCAGGCTCTGGCCGTCCTCGACAGTCTGGACATTGAAGGCGCCTACAAGGTCGATGAAGCCAAACTGGTGTACCGCCCACGCGCCTCCAAGGGACTGATGCTTTCCTTCGCAGGCATCATCGGCCTGGAGAAAGGCAAAGCCAATCTGGGCATTCCTCTAACTGACATCGAAGGGGCGTTAAGCCTGTCCGTCACTCAGGAGCAAGGCAAGGATTACCCCAAATTGAAAGGTCATCTTTTTGCTGACTCCCTGCGTGCCCAGGAAAGACTGGTCAGCAAGGCCAACGTCCATTTCGACAATGAAGCATCACTCAACGTTGTTGAAGTCAATAAGATTCTCGGCAGGCTGTACAACGGTTCAGTTACCGGCACGGCTAGGGTCACACTTGGAGAAAAGCAGAACTCGTATCAGACTGAAATGACCCTGCAGGAAGTGGACCTGATGCCGGCCATCGATCCCAAGACTGAAGACAAATGGCAAGCCAATCGGCAACTGATCGATGCCATCAAAAAAGGTGAGAAAACTGAGGATGATGCCAAACCCCAGCAGTACGGCCAACTGTCTGCAAGACTGATGCTCGAAGGTGTCGTCGGCGAAGAAAAATCAAGGCGAGGTCGCGGGTCAATCTTCATCCGCGATGCCCACCTCTACGAATTTCCCGTCGGCATGGCTGCATTGCAAGTGATGAACCTGCAACTCCCAGCCAGCAGTTCGTTCGATCAGGTACGCAGCAGTTTTCGCGTGGAAGGCAACACCATTCATGTCGATGACCTTCGCCTGCAAGCTCCCACCATCGAAATGGCAGGCAACGGCAAAATCGACTGGCAGAACTTCGGCCTGGACCTGAAGCTCGAATCCCGCAGCACCGGCAAATCCGTACTCGGTCCATTCCAAGCCATCTGGAACAAACTGCAATCCGAACTCTTCACCATCGAAATCAAAGGCACCGTCGAGAAACCCAAGATCGGCATCAAACCTTTCAAAAGCTCACGCAGCACATGGAAAGATATCGTTGGCGAAAAAAAAGATTGATTCATTTCTTCCATTAGTCTTGGTGCCTGCACCAAGTGCTTCACATTCTGAATCCTAATGCATTTCCTCACGCGCGACTTGCTTGTGCCAATGCGACCCAATCAATCTCGCGCATGATGCACTGCATTGCCTCGCTTTCCCACTGTGGTTCAACTGGCTGGAAAGGTAACGTAGCCAGCACAGGCAAGCCGGTCATGCGCGCGATCCATGTTGCATTCAACTGGACTGAGGGGTCTTCCACAGCATCGCCGGGCGTTGTCTGATTCAGGACAACACCAGCAATCGGCACGCGCGAATCTTGAAGCAATCTTGACGTCATGGCTGTGTGATTCAATGTGCCCAATCCAGTTCGGCCAACGATTAACACAGGCACCTGCCAACACTGGGCAAGTGAAAACACTGTCCATTGTGGTTGCGAAGGATCAAGAGGCACCAGCAGGCCGCCCACCCCTTCAATGAGGAGTACATCAGCATTCTCTTGCGCGCGTTGGGCTGCTTCATCAATGATTGTCCAGTTGATGGATTGACCAATCGCTTCCGCAGCCGCGGCTGGAGCAAGGGGTGGTTCAAAAGTCAACGGGCTGATGTCAGCAAGTGATTGACTGGTGCGCGAGGCTTGTTGCAGAGCGACTGTGTCCTCGCCGACCAGTTGACCCGCTTCGTCACGTTCGCAGCCGGACACCAGCGGCTTGAAGACGCGGACAGCCTTTCCCTGATCCGCCAGACAGCGTGCGATGACGCATGTGACGATTGTCTTGCCGACGGCGGTATCCGTGCCGACCACGAATATCGTGGGGACGTGCATGGCGCACTTTTGAATGGGCGGAAGCGATGATTCTGACATAGCGATACTTTACTGAAATGAACTGGCTTTGAGGCGCAAAGCTTGCACGCCCGTTATCATGCCAACATGACGAGTCAGCCAAAAAAGCTCCCTGCAAAGCCGGCCATGTCGCGTCATGTCGATTCGCAAAAGGGTGAGGACAATCCGCTCGAAAATTCTCTACCCGATTCCAAACCAAACGAAACAACTGCCAACGATCCTCCCTTGCATGAACAACCTGAGTCTGAGCACATTGAATCCGATGTGCAGGTTGCGGATCGCCGAGACAAACCCGTCTCAACTGTGCCGGAAGAAGTTCATACAAACGTTGAACCCAAAAATTCAATCGTCTGGCTTATTCTCAAGCGCCTGCTTCAAGTCTGGCTGACTTTTTCATTGCCCCTGGTCTGGATACAGATAATTGTCACAGGAATCGTCAGCCTTTGGCTGCTGCCTGCTCGCTCACAAACACCAGCGAGCATACACAACACCACAAACCCACAGCCGGTAAATCGGCTCAGCCTGCTGGATACGGCCATCTACGCCACCCGGTTGGCTTTTCCTTTGCCTTTGCTGATCGCCTTGATCCTTGACGGTTTCATCAGGCTCGGGCCCGATTGGCACTGGCCTGCCACGCTTTATCTTGCGACCCTTTTGGCCAGTGCAGGCATCACGTTGATCATTCTGATTAACCTTGGCATGTTGCGGAGTATCCTCTCCCGCAAATGAGAGTTTCGTAACTTTCAGCAGCAAGTTCGCAAAGTCTTCATGGGTTATGTTGCATCCGTTCGCTCCAGCCACGAAGATACAGATGGTTCAGTAAGCAACAAAAGGGGTTAGCCATGAGCAAGAATCTGAAGCCGACCACCTCGGTCACAATCTACGAATATCCAAAGCTTGTTTACGCCTGGCCTTTGATTGTGCTTGGGCCTTTGTTTTCGATTCTGCTCAGTCTGCCTTTTCTCAGCGAAGGTGGCAGTGCCCACGAATGGACACTGGAACTTTTTGGCTGGATTTACCTGTGGACAGCTCTACTTGTTGTATTCACCCTGGGCGTCAACATCGAACGTAACCATGCCATCTTCTGGGTCGTAGTCATCGCAGCCATCGGCTTCGCCGGAGCTTGGTTGTCGAGTTACGAAAATGTGCCCACCGTGTTTGGCAACATCTACAACTGGTTGGATTGGCTGAATGTCCGTTATGACCCGGGCATGGGGCTGGTCGTCTCCATCTTCCTGGCGATTCCCTATAGCGTGATGCTCGTCTGGACCCGGCTCAACGACAAATGGCGGATCACACACAACGAATTCGAGCACTTCTCCTTCGGCCGATCCGATGACTCTTTGGCGCGCGGTGCCAAGCGCGTGCGCAGCACTTACCCCGACTTGTTCGAGCTGCTGCTATGCGGAGCCGGGACGATGATCGTTTACTCCGCGACTGGCAGAACGGAACTTCGCCGCATCCACAATGTCCCTTTGCTTCCTTTGAAGCGCCGCAAGATTGACCGCATTCTCGAGTACCGGGCTGTCACGCTTGAGAATGCCGAAATCGAAGAAGCTCAAGCCGAGGAAGAAGAAGATCACGAGAGGGATGACCGTTCCGTTCGTGATAATGAAGAATCAGGCCCGATCGGTAGCGAGAAACTGTAGGTAGCTTTTGAAAACGCCGCTATCAACTGAAATCATGCTCGACCCAAGCCACCTGTTGCGGTTCTAGCGTCAATGATTTCTCAACCTCACCCTTGGCATGCCAAAGCTTCGCGTGAATCGTCTTCGCTTCCTGCGTCGGGTTGTAAACCAATCCCTTGCGGCTGGTGAATTCGCCCGCGTCCAGCCGTGCCGCTCGGCGCACGAAAGCCAGTACTTCTTCCCCCGCGTCGATCAATCGCCCGCCATAGGCCATATCTGCGCGCAGTCCCGTCAAGGATTGGTACGTAGCCACCAGTGTCTGGTCGTAGGGATTCTCATAAGCCATCCAAGGCACGGATTCGGACAAGACCTGATGCGAGCCGACACGTTCAGCCGGGATCACCACGACCTTGTAGTTCGGCCCAAGCAACCGCACGAACTTGCGAGGCCCGGGGAACTGACTCAACCCAGCCTGTCGATTCAGCCAAAGGCAATCCAGCCAGGCGCGCTCGTGGAAAGTCTCGGGGATGACATCAAGCCAACTCAATGCCTTGAGCAGCCAGGCATTTTCCATCGGCGGGATGTCCGCCTGCTGGTCGCGCCCGGAAAGTGTCGCGTGAGACATGCCCCTGAAATCAAGGTCAGGCACTTCGCTGCCGTTGTAAGTATGAAAGCACCAGCCGATGGCCATATTCATGAATTGGCGATAGTAACGCGCGTGTGTTTCATACCCGCTGGCCACGTATGCCAGAGCTTCCAGATCAGCCGCCTGCATGAAACAGGAAGCGGAAGATTGGCCGCCTGACAGGAACGCCTTGTCGCGAGCCGCATAACCAAACTCCCAGTAGCGATTCTCAACGTCATCATGCATTCGCGCGAAAAGATCGCTCCACTCCGCGTAGCGCTCGGCAGTCAGCAAGCCACGCCAGCCATAGATACGGGCGATGATGTTGCCGATCATGTTGTTGTCATCATCCAGCCATTCCTTCAGGCTTTCGCGCACATCCACTTCAAGGTCATCTGCCGCACGCGTCACCGGGCTGTCCACGCCGATGGATTTTAGATGCTGGGCAATGGAAGCCACCTGCACAGGTTTGGTCCAGACTTTCTTCCAACCAAGGTTGACCATGTGCTCTTCCACTTTGCAGATGGCCTGCGTCTCTTCAGGTCGATTCATCATGATCGCCCGGTAGTGAAGCATGTTGAGCACATCACGCGAAAAGTACTGACGCCAACCCATGCCATAACACCAATCCGCGATCGGCCTCTGGTCTTTGACGTAATCCACAAAGCCCATCTCCGCGTCACACATACCCGTCGTACCCGGGAAAGCAGCCGACTTCTGTAACCAATCCCCCGCCTGCTGATACACCTGATTGACCGGCTGGTAATGCTCCAGCATGGGTAATGGTTTGCCATCATTATGGATCGCATACGATTGCTCCCAGGCTTCCATCAACCAGTTGGCCACCGCACCACGAGGCATCGTGCCTGACACTTTCACGCGCACGCGCTGGCGAATGCCTTCTTTGCCGACATAGATATGCGGGTCTTTGAGGTAGCTGCTCATCCAGTTGACCGCGCCACAGATGAACTTGTAGCCACGCACTTTGTCGCGCTTCAAGTCCCAGTAGTCGCGCATGCCTTCGCGCACGGTGCGTGTTGGCGTGGAATACAAATCCTTGTAATCACAAGTGTCAAAATCCGCGCAAATGGTGGTGTAGATCGAATCCGAGCCATCAGGCTTAATCACTTTGTGAAGCAACACAGGCAAGCGCGAGTCATACGTCACACGCGCAGCTTCCTCCCGGCTGTAAACCCAGGCGGGGTTATCCCACACCGGAGGCGTCAGGCGATTGTCCGCTTCCCATACGGTCGCCGGGTTGCCACCAATGATCGTGCTGGCGCTCTCACTGCCATCATAAAGCTCCGGAATTTCATAACTGGTCAAGGCTTCGACCAGGCTGATCTCCATGTCAGGCTTGATTTCGCTGGTGATGTCAAACCAACCATCCTCCACAGCTTCGATAGCCACGCTCCATCGAACCATCGTGCCATGCACTTGCTGCGAGCCGGTGAACACCGCGCGATTGCCCTTATGTTCGACCTTGTCCGCATGCGTCGGCTTATAGCTCTGCCCGATCGACATCCACTGCGCATCCTTAAACCGCAGCAAAGGTTTACCGTTCTGATACACCCAGGCCGGCGTCCAACCCTGGTCTTCCTTGATAAATCGAGCAACTGCATCACCACTTTTCAGTTCCAACATTTCCTGCGACATCGAATCCAATCCTTTTAAGAAAGGTCCCGGCCACGCGACCGGGGCACTTCATGCATCTTTCTATTTTCAATACACGCGAAATCAGTCTTCCGATTTAATCCAACATCGACAGATCAACTTTCTTGACCACTTTGCCTTCATCCGTATTCACATTCCAAAGCTGATAATCAATTTTCTCATCACCAAACTGCGACTGGTAGATCACAAAAGGATGCACCCAGCCATTCTTGGGAGCGTACTCATGCGCGGCCGTATTGGCATCCCAATCCAGTTCATGGTCATAACCCTTGGCTTTCATCGTCTTGGCAAATCGTTCGTTGTAGGCATTGGCATCATTGATGAATACCACAGGCCCATTGGCTTGGACACCACGCAACGTGTGGCCGTTGGCGCGGGCTACATTATTGTTTCGCACCGCACGAAGTTTCATCGCAGGAGCATCTTCAGGCAGTTTCACATCAACCAACACATCTTCATAAATCTGGGCTGCCCCCTGATACCCCACAGCCACGGTCTTGCCTTTCGTGATGATGCGTGTGCGTGTGATTGACGCCAATTCAGCGTAACCCATGTCCACCGCCGGCGATTCACTGTTGCCACATTCAATGAAGTCCGTCTGATCGACCATCACGCCCCACGGGTTCATCACCCAGCGCGGATTGCCGCCCATGAAATCAATGCCAGGTCCGTCGATGTTCTTAAATTCACAGCCAATGACGGCTCCGTGAATCAGGTTATTGAACTTGATGGAAAGACCCGCTTTCTTCTGGCCTTCAAATTTGGCATGCAGTAGCAGCCATTTATCGAGCATGTCCTGATTCATGTAGATGCCATAGTCGCCGGTGTTTTCAAACACCATGTCCACCATGCGGTTCTGGTCGAACTCCGCTCCGCCTGCGATTTCAATGTCCTCAGTACCGATGTGAATCCCTGCGAACTTCTGATTGCGGAAAGTCAGGCCGTAGAAGTCTTTGCCCGACACATAGCTCAGCATCGTGCCGGGCGCTTTCTCATGATGATCAGCTCCAACCAACGCCAGACCGACCCGGCCACCTTCAACCGCGAAATAATTGACGCTGGTACGGTCGCGTAAGTCAATCACACTGATGTCATCATTGTTTGTAAATATGATCGTCTTGGCCGGGCCAGCTCCCCATACTTCCGTTTGACCAAACACGATAATCGGCTTCTCAACACGGAATCGGTCGGCGGGAAACTCCACGCGATCTCGCTTGATGCGAATCATGCGACGTTGAGCGCGTTCGCTGTCACCCACCGAATGCAGCTTGTTGACCAAGTCGTTGATACGCCCCCAATGTTCGGTCGTGCCATGCCTTTTGTAGTCACGATTCGGGTTTATCTCTGTCGTGTAGATGTACTCAATCTCATCGATAATCTTCTGCACTTCATCACGGTTCATGCCATACAACACCTGGGCAAACGCATCATCGCTTGGTTTCTTGCCCGTCGGATCCGCACCTGCTTCAAGCAGCGCCTTGCCGAAGTCTGCCTGCTGGGTGAAAGCGATCTCGCCACGCACGGTTGGCGCATCTGTGGCAGGCATCGAAGGTGGGGCTGGCAGCTTGCGGTTGCCGGGCAATGAATCGACCCCTTGGGTCAAGTCCTTACCTGCATAGTTGAAGGTGACTTCGTTCAGCGCGTTCATTGGTGCCCCCATTTTCAGGCCATGGCGAACCATGCGTTCCGCTTCTTCCAAAGTTTTGGGAGGCACTTGTTCGCCAGTCAGTTCAAGAATCTTGGCCGCCTTCTCCTTGATGATGTCATCTTTCCCCTTCAACCAATCTTCACTGGGGGTGTGCAGGTTAGGCGTGTAAGCAAACTTGAGAATGTCCGGACTGTCCACCCCTTCGCCATCAAACTCAAGAGAAGTCATCCACATCTGCAATTCAGGATCAGAGTTGACCAGCGTGTCTTCCCAGGCACTGCCCCACATGCGGATGCCATGCAGAACGTTGCCCTTACCCCCTTCAATGGTCATGTCGCGCTGAGGCAGAGGCATTTGTCGATCGACCATATCCACCGGGAAGAAAGCATTGATCGCACGCAGGCCCAACTGCACATTTTCACAGTTGCGAATCCAATACTGACCAGGCCCTTGCGCAGAACCGCGCTCCGTTGAGCCGTGATAGAAAGCCATCCCCTTGGCATTCTCCACTATCACGCCAGGCCCCGGGTTGCCATAATTCGTCTCAACCATCAGGTAGAAACGCGTGCCCTGCCCTTCCCCCTTGGCATCAATATGCATCTGCGTGTTGTCCAGCCAATTCTTGTCCGGATTTTTCCAGTGGGCGTTGTAATCCGCAAAGCCCCAGTTCGTGCCAAACCACAGGAACAGCGAATCGTTCACGGCTGCATTGGCTGTGACGACCTTAGTGCCAAACGCATTGTCTGCCGCGATCCATGCGCAGTTCTCTACCTTGTTATTGATCTTGATGCTTCCCTTGCAGTACATCGCCAGCAGATTGCTCGCGGGTGTGGCAGGCTCAAACATCTTGATGTCTTTAAAGTCCCACTTCTTACCTTCAGCTTTCGCGGATGCAGCCAACCCGCCGTTGGCAATCTGGGCCATCGCAACTTGGCGTATCGCCAGCTTGGACTCAGTGGTCAACCCCTGTTCGACACGCATATCAAGGTTGCTGAACAGCATCTGGATGCCATCCTGCCCACCGCCGAGGGTGATTTCGCCACCGAACCCGCCAGTAATCTGCACACGATCCGCCACGGGGCGAAAGTCCACTTTGCCCGTCGCAACAGAGCGTGGCAAATCAATCGCCCCTTCCTCAGGAAGCGTGGCCGCCAACTTCTCAATCGCTCGTGAGATGGCTTCACCGGGCACTTGCGTCAGGTCCTCACCAAACGCAGCTTTAAGTTCCTTCTCTGCATCAACGAATCGCTTCTCAGCCTGCACTGCAGGACAGAAGCAAACCACAGCCAGGAGCATTAACCAGACATTCCACTTGCGAGTACTCATCTTACACCTCTTGTTTGAACCACTCGATTGATCTTTCTCTACGATGTTCTATTGGCTTGATTTCACTCTTGGGTCTTGCATCGGCCCGACACGGATGCCAAAGCGCTTCAGTAAGCTGTCACCCTTGAGCTGATAAACTTCATAACTTTTCAATTCATCACCACTTTGATGATGCACTGCTTGATCTGCATGGGTAAGGCGCTCCGCAGTGACACCCTCAGGCAACGTCGTTGCCTTCAGGCAGAAGTACGCTCCGCCATCTTCCACGCCGCGCTGAAGCCAAAGCACGCCAGCCCCATCTGGCAAAACATATGGCCGATCCATCTGCGTCATTGCCTGCAAATAAGCCTTGGCATAATCCTCAAAACGTGGAATGACATCATTGGGATAAACCCATCCGCGACGATGTTCCTTATCCAACCAGACTGCCTGCACCGGGGCAAACAGATCAGGTGCAGTCCAGCCCTTGTTGGCCATCACTTCAAAAAGAATTCTGTCCCGCTGCTCGGGCGAAAAGACATCCTGCTGGCCGGTGCGATACCACCGCACCACATGCTGCATGTACCAGTAATCATCTTCCCAGCCCTCAATTTCAATACTGCAACTCAGGCCGGGCATCGCGTGACTTTCTGATTGCAGTTCGATGCCGCGTCGGCTCCAGTCGGCCAGCAGTTCCCACCATGCACGCTGCATCGGTGCACCGGTGCCCTGGCCCCAGTCCAAGTTCGAAATGAACAGGTTCTGATAGCTGTCTGCCCAGAATCCGTCGTAGCCGAACTTCTCCTTCACATCGAACATCCGCTCTTCCAGCATCTGCTTCAGACGCGGATTGAGAATGTTGTGATTGATGTGGCCGTTGTATCCGTTACTCATCTCATTGCCCGGCAGGTTCAACCCCCAATGTTCCTTCTCGCGCCCCACCGCGTGAGCAAATGGGCCATCCTTCCACACCATGCCGGTAAACCACGTGTAATACTTCATATCCAGCTTCGCCATCTGCTGGTACATGTCCCGCCAAGGCTTCTCCGCATCACTGGTCGGCCGCCAATCATAGATGGAACAAATGCCCGACCCACCATTGCGCTTCGGCCCGTCAGGACCGACGAAACGATGGTTCATCCAGCCGGGGTTGTGAATCATCAGCATGCGTACGCCTTGCTTCGCAATCCTTTCCACCCGCTGCGTGATGCCTTCCAGATTCTGCGGGATTTCAATTTCAAGCAGGTAACCCGCACTTGGGCGCACCGGCGGCTGGACGAAGCCCAATTCGTCGGCAATCACATCGCGCACATATTGATCCACTTCCTTCCATCGCGTGCGGTGCTCATCAATCGTGAAAGGCTTCTCCCGATCAACCAAAGCCAGGAACAACTGAGGCTCCGTGCGATGCCGATTTGTCATTGCAAAGCGATGTTCATCCGTATGGGATATGGCCTAATCGCCGGGAAAGACTTCCGTCACCGCCCGGACATCACAAGCACACTCATACATCGTGGTAAACGCAGCATGCGACTTGAACTGATAATCCATCCAAGGCACACCCGCCCCACGTGCCAGACGAACAATCCACGCTCCCACGCGATGCCTGAGTGCAAAGCCTCGATCCGTCAGATCATTCCCACCCGAAGGGATGGCTGGCGAAACCACCGGTGCCCCGCCCGCTGCACCGGGCATAATCTCCGTCGTTGTCCATGCGCTGTTCACTTGCTTCGTCTGGCCAGCTTGGGGCGCATGTTCCTGCTCGATCTCTCCCAAGCCTCGATAACGCAAGCTGACGCTGGTGCCCCCCACCGCGCTGCCATCCAGTTCCCATGTACCAACCTGCCAGAGCGCATTGATTTTCTGATCCGTAGGCAACTCGAATTCAAATGAATGCGACCAACCACGCCAACACCAACCGGCGATGTTGCGCTCGGCAGGCTCGATGCGCCAGATCAGCTTGCCACCGACTTGGCCCTGGTGGTTGTTTTCCGTTGCCCATTTCGCAAACTCATTCAGCCGACTGCTTTGTTCAGGCTGTTGCAGGAAGGGGAATTCATAATGGTCACGCAGGATGTCGCCCACCTCAAGTGCGGCCTTGTCCCGCTCAGTTTGCCAACGTTCGATGGCCTGCAACTTTATGTGAGCCTGCTCATCGCGGGCGCAAAGTTCAACCCAGGCTTTCTGTCTTTCCGCAAAATAGCGTTGTTACGCGCGACGAAAGCGATCGCGCGCCATCCAGACATCATCCGCATCTTCATTCTTATCAATGATGGCCTGCTGCTCTTGCATCTCCCCGCGCAACTGCAGCAAAGTCGAATCGTCATCGACGGCCTGCTCAAGATCCTGCTCCGCTGATTCAGCTTGGTGCTTTAGTGCGTGCAACTTATCGGTCATGTGTTCCCTGAGCAGTCGATCATGGTCAGGCCCGAACACAAACTCTCGTCGATACGTTGCTTCATCTGTAAAGCCCACCAACTGACAGTGCAGTTCAATCACCCCACCAACTTCCTTCGCTTCTTCGAATCGAAGCAAAGGCCAAACCTGCCGGCCTGCCCCAATGGTCTGAGCTAACACAGGACGCAGCAAGGTGTCTGAATGTGACAACTCAACGCCATCAACGGAGGCACGGTTCAACCCCAGCAGGAACTCCCCCTGCCGGGCAAAAGTCAGTTCCACGCCCTCGGCGGGAACGACCACAATCTTGTCCGAGGCGACCTGAACTGCGGATTCGACTGATGCTTGTGACATGACGCGACAACCTGAAAATATGAAGAAACCAGACAAACTTAATACCCCAAGCCAATGCAACAAGCTCGGGCAGTGCACAGGGTGAAGACATTTACTGTTCATCGCCGCCGGTGAGGGTGCGGACGAGGTAGT
>CAZJJN010000049.1:0-22565 GCA_964546335.1 uncultured Phycisphaeraceae bacterium | reverse complement strand
GACCTTTGCACTCCTCCGTTACTCTTTAGGAGGAGACCGCCCCAGTCAAACTGCCCAACTAACACTGTCCTTCGCCCGGATTCACGGGATCGAAGTTAGGTCACAACTGAGTCAAGGGTGGTATTTCAAGGATGGCTCCACTCAAGCCAGAACCTGAGCTTCAAAGCCTCCCACCTATCCTACGCATGACACGGCCGTGGCCAATATCAGCCTACAGTGAAGGTCCACGGGGTCTTTCCGTCTTGCTGCGGGTACACGGTATCTTCACCGCGTCTTCTATTTCACCGAGTCGGTTGTTGAGACAGTGCTCCAGTGGTTACGCCATTCATGCGCGTCGGAACTTACCCGACAAGGAACTTCGCTACCTTAGGACCGTCATAGTTACGGCCGCCATTGACCGGTGCTTGAGTCGCAAGCTTCGCCGAAGCTAACCTGCTTCATTGACATTCCGGCATTGGGCAGGCGTCAGACTGTATACATCCACTTGCGTGTTAGCACAGTCCTGTGTTTTTGATAAACAGTCCCCAGAGCCTTTTCTCTGCGCCCTTCCCCGCCACTAAATGCCTCTTAACTCACAAATGTTTCCTGATACGATCCATCAGGAAACGCTTGACGCGACCATCATGCTTCAGAATACGCTCCCGATCACGGGCTGGCTGTTCTGTCAGATAGGCCTCGTAATAAACCAGTCGCCATTGGCGACTATGAGTTGACTTATTGATGCCTGCGTTATGAGCTTCAAGACGTTTGCGGAGATTGGAGGAAAAGCCTGTGTAAAACTTCGCCTCATCTTCAATGTCTTGAATGACATAAACGTAGTACAAAAGTCAACTCCGAAAAGAGGAATTTAGTGGCGGGGTTAGGGCCCCCTTATTGCGAACTTACGGGGTCAATTTGCCTAGTTCCTTAACAACCGTTCTCTCGAGCGCCTTAGGTTCTTCACCATGCCCACCTGTGTCAGTTTTGGTACGGACGCATTTAGTGATATGGCTTTTCTAGGAACACATCCAGCCTGCATCTGCATACAAGGCATTAGTTGCCAACGGCAATCCAATAAGCCGCCAGACCTTCTGTATCCGTCGCATATCTGCGGTGCAGGAATATTAACCTGCTGTCCATCGACTACGCCTTTCGGCCTCGCCTTAGGATCCGACTAACCCTGGGCGGATTTACCTTCCCCAGGAAACCTTGGGCTTTCGGCGAACAGGATTCTCACCTGTTTTATCGTTACTCAAACCAGCATAAACACTTGCTATCACTCCACGATCAGTCACCTTCTCGCTTCATCATCGATAGCAACGCTCCCCTACCCCCCGCCACTAAATCGAAACCGGCAACAACACCCGGGGGCGTCAGTGACGATTGCGATTTAGTGGCGGGGCCGCAGCTTCGGTATTCATCTTATTCCCGATCATTATCGGCGCCAGACTCCTCGACCAGTGAGCTGTTACGCACTCTTTAAATGGTGGCTGCTTCTAAGCCAACATCCTGGCTGTCACGGCAATCTGACTTCCTTTCGAACTAAGATGAATTTAGGGACCTTAGCTGGCGGTCCGGGTTGTTTCCCTTTTGACCACGGATATTATCACCCGTAGTCTCACTCCCGTGATAGGGATCATGGTATTCGGAGTTTGGATGGGGTGGGTAGGCGGGTAGCCCCCCAGCCCCAATCAGTAGCTCTACCCCCATGATCTATAACACGAGGCTGACCCTAAAGCCATTTCGGGGAGAACGAGATATCTCCAAGTTTGATAAGACTTTGACTCCTCCCCACAGCTCATCCCATAACTTTTCAACGTTAACGGGTTCGGTCCTCCAGAAGGTTTTACCCTTCCTTCAACCTGGCCATGGGTAGATCACTTGGTTTCGCGTCTAATCCCTGCGACTGGGCGCCCTGTTAAGACTCGCTTTCGCTGCGGCTACGTTGGGGTACAACTTAACCTTGCCACAAAGATTAACTCGCTGGCTCATTATGCAAAAGGCACGCCGTCACCTGTCCGAAGACAGGCTCCGACCGCTTGTAGGCGCGCGGTTTCAGGTCTATTTCACGTCCCTTGCGGGGAACTTTTCAACGTTCAATCACCCTACTGATTCACTATCGGTCGTCGAGGAGTATTTAGCCTTGGGGGGTGGGCCCCCCATCTTCATGCCGAGTTCCACGAGCTCGACACTACTCAATGGGCTACACCACTCACTGTTACAGGGCTGTCACCTTCTTTGGCTGGACTTTCCAGTCCACTCACAGGTCTGTGGCTTAATCCGCTTTCGCTCGCCGCTACTTACGGAATCGCGGTTGCTTTCTTTTCCTACAGGTACTGAGATGTTTCAGTTCCCTGCGTTCGCTTCCATACCCTATACATTCAGATATGGATGACCTTTCGGCCGGGTTTCCCCATTCGGACATCCCAGGATCAAAGCTTGATTGCCAGCTCCTCTGGGCTTTTCGCAGGCTTCAACGTCCTTCATCGCCTCTCGACACCAAGTCATCCGCCACGCGCCCTTAGTAGCTTCATCATACCGACCTCAAACCGCCCTTCATCTCACAACCGCCAAACAAGCCAGCTACAAGATTTCCAACGATCCAAAGTCAATCCAACACGTGACGGCACTACCCGCCACGATTCACCCAATTCAGCCTAAGCAAACTGAATTGCATGAACAAGCTCTCTAAGAACACACGAGATTCTCGGAATTCTACATACGGAAAACCTTTGTCTAACTATCCACTTGTCAAAGATCAGGCCCGTCTGTACGCCCTTTCAGGCGTCGTCAAGGCTCCGCCGCTGCGGATTGTGAACCTCTTTTTCATGCTGCCTCAGGCGGCGATAAAAAAGGCCCGCAATGCGAAGCGGGGCGGAATGTTAACCAATTCAAAGTGCGTGTCAAGCACCCCTTTTGGCGACCCTGCCGGGCCGCGGAGCCTGGCGGGGTTTATCGAGTTCGGAGGGTTCCAGCCTCAAGCAAGATTCGTTCAAGCTCCTTTGCTGCCCGATTCACCTCTGAATCAGGCGAGACGGAACAATATATCGGCTGGATTTCCCCTGTCAAGCCAGTTCCTCACTTTTCTCTAACTGTGGAAAAATCGTGCATCCGGTAACTATTCAGGGACTCAAACTTCCCACCCAAAACCCAGTAAATATCAGGTTATTTCAACTCCCCCGCCAACCTGTTGCTTTTGGTATTCTCATTGGCCACGAACCAAACGGGGATGCCACGCCGCCCATCAGTTGGAATGAAATCAAGCAATGAGCCATCACCTTCTCCCGCGAGTGGGCCAGTGCTGAAAAAGAGAACGCCGAAGCCCACACCTTTTGGGACGAGTTTTTCCACGTTTTTGGCAAGTCCCGTCGGGCTGTCGCTTCCTTTGAAGAATCCGTCAAATCCCTGCAAGGCACCGCCAATCGCATCGACGTGTTCTGGCCGGGCCAACTCATTGGCGAGCACAAATCCCGCGGAGCAGACTTGGCCAAAGCCCACGCCCAGGCCATCGGCTACGTCACCGACCTGATCAACGAAGGCCGGGAAAAAGAAGCCCCCCGTTACATCATCGTCTCCGACTTCGCCCGTATTGCCATCCACGATCTCGAGCCCACCACCTTACGAACAACTTAAAGATCTTATATGAGCGTTGTAAGTTGAAAATCAGCCACTAAAATCTTGTATACGGCTGGCACTGCAAAGCATGGCAACTTCAACTTTCAGCAAAGTGACACACTGAGGATAAATGCCCATCAATCGTGACAAACCCGACCGCTGGAAAGAAGATGTCACCGCCTCGGTGGACATGTACAACCAATGGTTCATGCAATTCGCCCCCGAAGCATTTCGGACGACACGGATTCAAACCACTGCCGAAGTTGAGAAAGCTCTTGTTACTACTGCGCACTTGACGAACATTCAACCTGAAACGCTCCGAGATTTCCCGGCCATCCTGCCGACACTGCGTATGTCCACTTGTCCGCCGCTTGCTGTGGATCGTCTGATTGGCCTTGCGGGTGTGCCTGCGAATCTAGTCAAGACCATGGATTCAAAGGGTCGGCTGCCGCCGCGCATGGATGATGTCGTGGTGACAGAAGGTTTGAGAAAGATCAGTGCGATCATTGAGCGGATGGCTGACCCGGATATCTTTGTCTGGCTCAACAGAAAAGCGCCTCCGACCAAAAGCGAAACCCACCGCGCCGCTACGATCGTCGCCGATCGTCTCTGCGGCGCGGTCGCTAACCCTATCGTTCGGAATGCACAAGAAAAAACGCCAACTCGCCGCGATACAAGCATGGCTTGAAGCTCGTGGCTACCAACCCGTCGAACTCGGCGACGGCACCAAGTTCGACGCCATGACGCCCGGCACGTTCAGCTTCCGCATGAACGTCCCAGTCACGATTGAAGGCGGAACACACAAAGTCAATATACCTGTCGATGTCGTCATCATACCCAAGGCTTCAAAGCCCGGCATGATGCCGATCTTCTTCGAGGCCAAGCCCGCTGGCGATTTCACCAACACCAATAAGCGGCGCAAAGAAGAAGCGATCAAGATGTCGCAACTCCGCAGCACATACGGCAAAGATATACAGTTCAACCTGTTCCTCTGCGGCTATTTCGATACGGGCTACCTCGGCTACGAAGCGGCCGAAGGGATCGATTGGGTATAGGAGCACCGCATTGACGACTTCGAAGGGTTCGGGCTGTAATCATGACTACCGCTATTGATAATCTCGAACGCAGTCGGCTTCGTATACAGGCAAACCTCGACCAGCAAAAGTCATCCTCCGAGCGTAACAAACTCGGACAGTTTGCGACACCGACCGCTCTTGCCCGTGACATCCTGACTTACGGTGTTTCGCTACTTAACCCTGCAGACAAGATCAATTTCCTCGATCCCGCTATCGGCACCGGTTCGTTCTACTCCGCATTGCAAGAAGTTTGCCCGAATGGGCGCGTCGCAAAAGCGACCGGCTTCGAGATTGACCCGCACTACGGCCTGCCCGCCGCGAAGCTTTGGCGCAATACCAAACTCAATTACGCCTTGGCCGACTTTACTCGCCAATCCGGCGAACCAAACTACAACCTCATCATCTGTAACCCGCCTTACGTCAGACACCACCACCTTTCATCGGAATATAAAGAACGTCTTCAACATCAAACCTATCAAGCGGCCGACCTTAAACTCTCCGGTCTTGCTGGCCTTTACTGCTACTTTATGGGGCTAGCCCACGCATGGATGGCCAGAAATGCGGTCGCGGGTTGGCTCATCCCAAGCGAATTCATGGATGTTAATTATGGAGCTGCACTCAAACAATACCTGCTCGATAAAGTAACCCTGCTACATATACACCGCTTCGATCCCAACGATGTCCAGTTTGCTGATGCACTGGTCTCATCCGCTATCGTATGGTTCAGGAACACCCCTCCACCAAAGACATCTAAACTAAAGCAATCCATCAAGTTTACCTATGGAGGTTCACTGGAAAGTCCGGAAGTATCCCGTTCAATTCCCGCTGCCGTGCTTCGAGATGAAATGAAGTGGACCCGTTTCCCGCTTGAAGAAACGCGTGTTGTCAGTGACGCGCCTAACCTTGGCGATATTTTCAAAATCAAACGCGGCATCGCCACCGGCGCAAATAAGTTCTTCATCCTCAGTGAAGCAGACGTCCACCGCAAAGAGATTCCCCCGTGCGCAGTACGTCCAATCCTGCCAAGCCCACGTTATATTTCAGAGGATGTGATCGAATCAGACGAACAAGGCAATCCGATACTTGACCGCCGTCTGTTCCTGCTCGATACACGCATGAGCGAAGCCCAGATCAAGCGAGAACATCCGTCGCTCTGGGCCTATCTCGAACAGGGCCGCGCTGATGGCGTACACGAGGGCTATATCTGTCGGCACCGCCCGCTCTGGTATTCGCAGGATCAGCGACCGCCCGCACCGATTGTCTGCACCTACCTTGGCCGTGGAAGCAAGGAAAGCCCGCGCCCGTTCCGCTTTATCCGCAACCGCTCTTGCGCTACCGTCGCAAATGTGTACTTGGCCATGTATCCGACCTTATCATTACAACGCGAAGTCCAAAGCGACCCCAAACTGATGGAACGCTTGTGGAAGATGCTAAACCAACTCGATATCGCGTCGATTCTTGGAGAAGCCCGCATTTACGGTGGTGGTCTTCACAAACTCGAACCCAGCGAACTTGCAAGAGTGCCACTAACGCACTCCCGAAAGGTACTTCCCGATCGCCTAACCGCGACCGTAAGAGAACAATGCTTGTTCTAACAGGCGGCATGTGTCGCTGCCGATCGTTGCTATCGCCCGCAGCCTTTCCCCGATGAGCGCAGACGGTTTGAACATCTCTTTGCCCTGTATGAAGCCTTGATCGCCCCGTTGACCGGCCAGAAGAAAAAGCGCAAGAAGAGTTAGCCGCGACTTCTGCAGGATGGGTTAGCGGTGGGTGCCATGGTCACTGGCGCAGCCATGACCATGAACGTGATGCACCCCAATATCATGGTTATCGCTTTGCGACTAACCACGCCACCCGGCCATCAAGAAGTGCCGCAGACGATGTGCAACCTGTTGATGGGTTACGGCTCGAAGACTCGCCTGACCGCATCCTACGCGGTTCCTTTGTAAACTTTGTGCTTGATCTTCCTTCTCCACGTGTGATAGTTCGCTCCCTGACAGGCCCCCCACCATGCGGCTCGTGGGGATACTGGCGCATAGGTGGCAACTACATCAACCCCTACTCCAGCACCACTTCGTAATACCACTGGCCTTGCTTATCCTGCTTCCAGGTCAACACAGGCATCGGTTTCAATCCCTTGGCGATGATGTCCGCATATGGCCGGGGATTCTCTTCCTTAGCTTCCTCTGCGTTTGCATTCGTGGATCGCGTGCCAGCGTTATTACCCGGCTTAGGCGTGGCTTCTCTCGTCTCGAACTGCTTTTCCGTTTTCTTATCTGCCAGCATGTAGGTAAAGCTGTCTTCCTCGGTCGCGTCCCATTCCACACGGATGCCCTCCATGGACTGCCAACCCTTGTACTTCACCTTGGCCAGGTACTTGGCCAAACCTTCCACATCCTCAGGCAGATCGTGCTTTTTGTGCGTGCGTTGAATCGCGCTGCCGATGAATTCCAGCTTGTTCATGGCGGTACTCACCGGGTCTGGCTGGGCCTTCTCGATAAACTCGCGCCAACGCGCTTCAAAAGCGGCGTAGTCGTTGGTGCCAAATGCTTTTTCAAAGGCCTGCTCGTTCGACCGACCCTTGGACAGCAGATCCAGATAGTTGCCAAACGCACCACGGTACTTGCCGTTGTCCGCATGAATCAGAAAGTAAGCCACGCTCCACGCCTGGGCATAATAGAGCCCGGCCTCGTTGGGGTTGGACCGAAGAATCTCGCTCCACTCCTTGCCTGATACGGTAATCAGCTTATCAAAGTCAATGGACTTGCCTTCCTTCAGCGCTTTCTGCACGCGTTTCAGACGAAAGGCATTGATGACGCCTGTCTCGATCTTGCCCTTGCTGATGTAGGCATCTTCAAAATACTGAGCCAGGCCTTCGTTTGCCCAGGTAGGCAATTCGTAGCCGATGAAGTTGGCAGCGAACTGGTGGAAACCTTCGTGCTGCAGGGTTTCGATGACACTCTTGCGGCTGCGGTTGGCGACCCACACATGCAAACCCTCAACTTTGCCTCCACCGACGAACATGCCGCCAGAGTTCGTGCCATCCACCCCGCCGCTGGCCAACGTCAGCTGATAGCTTTTCTGATCTTTGTAGAGGAAAAGGTTCATCTTTTCGCGATTGCGTGGACGCAACGCAGCGAACCGTTTGCGATACTCGCCAAAGACGTTGTCCATGTGCCGGGCATACTCCGCCGCGTCTTCACGAACCATGTCTGTGTAGATGATGTAATACCGGCTGTCATATCTGGTCAGCTCCGGCTTCTCGTCGGCCTGCTCGTGCTCGTCGGCAAGGGCAACCGATGCTGGCGCGATGACAAGACTCAACAGCATCAGCAAAACGAATGAAAACACAAACCAGAAAGATTTGCAGGATGTCCACCTGACAGACGACTCGATCATGGCTGAACTCCAGAACAGGGAATCAACGAACCCAGATGGTCAAACCACCTGACTGGGCATTCTAATCAGAAGTCATGTCCGTTTCGGGTAAGCAAACGATTCAGCGATCAAGTTACTTCCCTGCATAGTCAATCAGCCTGGCGATCTCCGTCCGCAGGTCATGGCGTTTGACCACGCGATCCACAAACCCCTTGGCTTTGAGATGCTCAGATCGCTGGAAACCTTGAGGCAACTCCTCGCGAACGGTTTGAGCAATGACACGCGGGCCTGCAAAGCCGATCAGAGCCTTGGGCTCTGCGAGGATGAAGTCACCGAGCATGGCGAAGCTGGCAGTGACACCTCCGGTGGTCGGGTCGGTCAGTAAGCTGATGAATAGGCCACCCTCATCATCAAACCGCGCCAAGGCTGCGGAAGTCTTGGCCATCTGCATGAGCGACAGCGCACTTTCCTGCATGCGAGCACCGCCTGAGCAACTGACCACCACCAAAGGCAAATCATGTTTGGTCGCATGTTCGATGGCTAATGTGATCTTCTCACCCACGACACTGCCCATCGACCCCATCATGAACTGGCTGTCCATGCAGGCAAGGGTCAAGCGTCGGCCTTTCACGTAACCGGTGCCAGCCAGCAAGCCATCATGATGGCCAGTCTTGGCCTGCTCTTTTTTCAGCCGATCCGCGTAAGGCTTCAAGTCGTTGAAGCTGAGTGGATCGCTGGGCGCGATGTCTTCCCACATCGGTTCAAAAGTGCCGGGATCGCAGAGTTGCTTTACGCGTTCGTCGGCACCGATGCGGAAATGATGTTCGCAGCTCGGGCAGACATGAAGATTCTGTTCGACGCTTCGTCGATAGAGCATCGCTTCGCAGTTGCTGCAGCGCAGCCAAAGTCCTGCTTCGATGTTCGATCGCTTTTCCGTCTCGCTGACATCATGCCACGTCCGTGGCCGAGTCTGCGGTTTGGCTGCAGCTTGATCGTGCCCGTTCGATTGTGATTCGGCCATGCCGGTCGAACCTTTCGTCTTGAATTCTGCCAAGGTGATTTCCTTAATCAGGCGGTCCTGAGGTACCCTGAACCATTGGATCGGACCTTGCTCCGTGCGAGCAACATTATAATCTGTCTGGACTTACTGGAGAAGGCCATGAGGCAAATCCGCTTTAGAAATCCGCAAGGCCGCATTTTCGAGGGTATCCCGCAAAGACTTGATATGGCTGAAGTTATCCACTTCGACCCCCAAGGACGGGTGCAATACACCGGAAAATCGCAGCAAATCAGTGCCTGGCTGGCTCCGGTCGAGCCGGTCAATATCTTATGCATTGGCAAGAATTACGCGGATCATGCTGCCGAGTTTGACTCGGAAGTACCCGAGCATCCGGTCATTTTCATGAAGCCTACCTCGGCAGTGATCGGGCACGGCGAACCCATCGTTATCCCCAAGGCTTGTGCGCATGGGCCTGAAGTGGATTATGAATGTGAGCTGGCGGTGGTCATCGGCCCCGAACCTGTACGCGATGTCGCAGAAGAAGACGCGCTGGATGCCGTCCTCGGCTACACGCTGGCTAACGATGTCAGTGCACGCAAGTGGCAAAAACATGGCGGGGGTGGCCAGTGGATTCGAGGCAAAAGCTTCGACACCTTCTGTCCGCTTGGGCCTGTGCTGGTGACGCGCGATGAAATCCCTGATCCACAGAACTTGACCATCCGTACCAAACTCAACGGCCAAGTCATGCAGGAAGACAACACCAGCCAGATGGTGCATAACGTGGCGAAGATCATCAGCTTCATCAGCCGGGATACGACACTGCTGCCGGGCACGGTTATTTTGACCGGCACACCTTCCGGAGTTGGGGCCGCTCGAAATCCACCTGTGTTTTTGAAAGCCGGGGACACGGTCACCGTGAAGATTGATGGCTTGGGTGAACTGACCAATCCCGTGATTGAAGCAAAGAAATAGCAATCACTTATCCAACGTGGAATGGCATCCTCAAGACGCGGCACGCCTTTGCTTTTTGTTTTCATACATGAGCGCATCCACCGTTTGCAGCAATTGATCCCATTGTTGATGCAGATCAAGCCAGGAAGTTTGCTCAGATCCCATGCTGAACGCAGGGATCGGAATCTGGCGTTGCTGGCAGATGGTTTGCAGCATGTTGTTGAGTGAATCACGCCAATCTTCGATGGACTGGTTCTCAATCCGTTCCATAAGAATGACGAACTCATCGCCTCCGATTCGAGCAACCACATCCTGAGGCCGCAGCCCCGTACGGATGGCATCAACCAGTGCTTCGAGTACCTGATCGCCAACTTGATGACCTAGCGTGTCATTGATGTTCTTGAACTTGTCAATATCAATGAGTACCAGATCAACCCCAGGCCCATTCGCCCCAGACCTTTGCTCGATGAGCCTTTCCAAACCCCGGCGATTCATGGCACGTGTGAGTTCATCATGCTCAGCCTGTTCAGTTGCTGATTGAGCATAGCGCTCGCTGCTGAGTTTGTGCTGTTCGACAATGCCCAGAGAAGCGGACAAGGAAAGATTGTCGTAAAGCAGATGGTCAATGGAAGTTGATGCCGCCACCATCAGTTGCTGACGATATTGTTGCTGATCCCTATGCACTTTGAAGCCCATGTCTTTGGAAAGATCATGTACCTGACCTGACAGATAATCGACCAGAGAGTCGAACTCATCATGATAAAGTCCCAGCCGATCAAATGCCTCCAGAATCCATGTTTCATCATCCTGGGTATTCATCCCCGCAAGGATGGCACCAAGCGTTTCGATCGCTCGACGCATTAGGCAGAATTGCTGGTGATGTTCCAAGGTGTGACATTCTGCACACTCGAAGTAACGTACGATGGATTCCGGACATTGCATTTCACGCAATGCCCATCTTGTGACATCCGTGTGGCCAACGCCTAGTGCATGACGCTCTCGAGCACACAGTCCGACGGGCCTGAACGGCTCGCCCATCAGTGGGCGAAACAGCTCTTCCGCACCGTAGAAAAGAATCAACGGGCCAAGGTTCCCCAGCGTCGAGCAGACCGTGGCTTCTGAGTTGGTCAGTTCCTGCCCGGTCACTTTGCCAGCAGCTTCCACCTGAGGGAGGAACCATCGCCCTGCGACGGTAGTGCCGATGAGCCATTGCCAAAGTGCCTGCTCCTGCTTGTCATTTTCATGGGCTGGTTGCAGTTCCTGGATCATGGCCAGTGTCACCACCACCGCGTATACATTGCGCAACCCAAGCAGTTGCACCGCCCTGCTCAGTGTCGGCACATGCCAGCGATCCTGCGTAGTCAGATGACTGAGTGCATAAACTTTGGCTGCGATGACTGGCTCCATCTCAATCAATGAAGCCACCTCATCAAATGAAGCTGTATCTGCCCGAAGTGCTTCCAATAACTTGGCCAATCCTGCATTTCTACAGAGTCTGCCCATGAGTTGATCGACCTGGTTGGCAGTCCATTGTTGATCAATCATCGTTTGACCTCTCGCTCAGGATGATCATGGCTGGCGTCCAGCAGACTTTGCAATTCACAAAAATCCCCACGCCCAGTCGGGCCACACTGCTGCCAGGATTTCAGCTCGAGTACCCAGCGTTCCAGGTCAGAACGGCTCAGACTCAAAAAAACATCTGCAATGTCGGGATCAAACTGTGTCCCCTTGCAACCGACGATTTCCGTGTAAGCAACATCGTATGGCAGTCCTTTGCGATATGGCCGATCACTCGTCATCGCGTCAAAGGTGTCTGCCACTGCGGTAATCCGTGCCAGGTAAGGGATTCCCTGCCCCGCCAGCCCGTCCGGGTAACCTCGCCCATCAAAGCGTTCATGATGATGGCGAACTATGTCAGCCAATGGCCTAAGCTGTGGAATCGGACGCACAATGGCATCGCATACGGCAGCGTGTGACTTCATGGCTGCAAATTCTTCATCTGTCAATCGGCCTGGCTTATTCAGAACCGCATCAGGGACTGCGATTTTGCCAATGTCATGGAGCATGCCGCCCAGACGCAGGCGGGAAATCATCTCATCGCTCAGTTTGAGTTTTTCGCCGATGGCCATGCTATATGCCGTCACTCGTGTGACGTGGCCGCCGGTGTAGGCATCACGCGATTCAATCGCCAGCGCAAAGGCGACGACCACATCGATGATCATGCGCTTCATGCTCTGGAAAAGCTGGGCATTCTCAACACCTGAAGCAACCTGACAGAGAAGACTGGTACACAAACGCATTGCTGACGAATCGCCGGCAATTTGTGGATTCTCCGTCTGCACAATCACCAGGCCACAAAGTCGGCCACGGGAAATGATCGGCAAGGAAACATAGAAACGTCCTTCCTCATCAGGAGAATAGGCTGGCCTCATGCAGGATGAAGACAGGTGCTGATCGGTCATATCATCCATCAGATCTTTCACCTCGGCTGGCAGTTTTTTATCTACCTTGCTCAAACCTTTGGCGATGATCTGTTCATTGTAAATCTCGACTCCCAGCCATTGCTGCTGGGTTCGGGTCCATTCAAAAACCCAGGCCCGTTCGGCAGACATCAAAGAGGCAACTTCCAGGCCTGCCTCGGAAAGAATTTCATCCGCGGTACGGCTGATCACCAGTTGATCCGCAAAGCGGTTCAACAAGGCTATTTCACGCAAGGACTCAACCTGAGCTTCGATCAGATCCTGACAGTCAGTTGAGACCTGATTCAACTGATCCTGTAAAGATTCAATCAATGTCCCTGTCTCCGCGACAGAGGGATTCTCTTGATATTGAATAATGGAAGGATCACTACCCACGCCAAACTCCAAATTACACACCCTGACCTATTGCGATTCGGATGGATCGGACTATCGCTTAATGGAATTGCTCTTAATTGAAAAAAGATACGCAGCTCAGGACTAATACAACTGGCTTAGATGGTCGAAATGATTGACATGAGCACAAAACAAGGGTGACTGACGGGTGAGATGATGAGCGAAGCAAACAATAACAGCATTCTCATAGCGGATGATATGCCCCGTGTTGCCATGACGGTTGAGTTTCTGTTTCGCCAGCGCGGGTTCAAGGTCTATCGAGCCTGCAATGGACGCGAGGCGCTGAAACTGGCGCAAACTCATCGTCCGAAGCTGATTCTCCTGGACATCATGATGCCCGAGATGGATGGTTATCAGGCCTGTTCAGAAATCCAGCTCATCAGTATGGAATATGAACCGACGATCTGGTTCCTGACCGGACGCGGATCTGAATGGGACAGAAGCCAGGCCGAGGCATTATCGGTCAATAAAGTCATTACCAAGCCGTTCGATCCGGACAGTTTGGTTTCCGATGTGCAGTCTTTTTTCAACAAGAAACCTTCTTACATCAAGGATGATGGAGTGAAATAGTGAAGTTTGAGGCGGTGGTGAATCCAACCGCCCCGGGGTCAAACTTATCCGGGCCGGACCGGTCGTCCGTCAGCACGACACGACCATATCGCATAGTCTTTGCCGACGATGAAGAATTCTCGCGCAAAGCCTTAGCCTTTATCCTGCGCGAGAACGGGTTTGAAGTTGCCGAGGCATCGAACGGCCATGACCTGATCCGTCAAGCCAACGCATCAACCTGCGACTTGCTGTTGATCGACATCAACATGCCCCACTGCGACGGGCTTCGAGCACTATCAACTTTGCGGACGCAGCCGATCCCCTTACGCATCCCCGCTGTCATTTTGACCAACCATGCCGCACGAGATTACGTGGTCAGGGCAGCCCGGCTCGGGGTCAGTGAGTTTCTGCTCAAGCGCGACTTGAACCTGACTTTACTTGTCCAAAAGCTGAACAAACATATTGAAGATGCACCACAAGTTGTGCCATCAGAAACTGCCCAGAACCCAGCCAATACGAAATCAACTCAATCCGAAACAGGGGATCAAATCAGCGAGGCAACAGAGGAGAAGCCGAAGTCCATCATCCGACAGCAGGAATGGAAGGATCAGGCCATCACCCTTGGCAGATTAACCAAGGATGACCTGACACGCAGGCTCGAAAATCTGAAGCTGCCCCTGATTCAGCCGGACAGCATTACGGATTTGCAGACCCGACTTCGCAATGAGCATACCTCAACGGATGACTTACTTGAGTTGATGGCTCAGGAACCCGCATTGACGGTCGGAGCATTGCAGACAGCCAATCGTTCGGACAGTGGAGCTGGCCATGTCCTGACTTTGGAAAATGTGATCAACTGGCTGGGTCGGACGGGAATTTCCGAAATTGCCAAGAACGTTGCGGAAGAGTCCAGCGAATTGCCTGAAGCGGCTCAGCCCTGGGTCTGGCGTTGGTGGAGTCATTCTGTCGCAACATCTTCCATCGCCAGAGACTTGGCTGAACAAGTGGGTATCCCCCCGGATCAAGCACAGTTGGCTGGGTTCTTGCACGACATTGGCAGATTGTGTTTTTATCGAATTCCGGAATTTGAACGAATCATCAGTTGCTACGATCAAAGCCGGAACATGTCTTTCCCTACAGTCGTCGCAGAACAGATGTTGTTCTCTCAGAATCATCGTCAAGCTGGTGCCCGCTATATCTTTGACCAGGGCTTACCCAAGTACCTTTCATTGATCTGCGAACACCATGATGCCGACGCAACTTACATCCGATCGCTGCCAGAGGATCAACGTCTGCTGCTGGCTGTCGTTAAAACAGCCAATGAGCTGGCGAAAAGTTATGGGCTTGGCTCACTGCCCGGTGATGAGCTGCAAGTCATCCCAGCCAGTGTCCTGTCTGTTGATGCCGTCCAACCTAACCGGATATCGGCCACGTTCGCCGAGTTGCAGACATTATTAACCTGGAAATTGCCAAAAACCTTGAACATGAGCATGGGAGAGCCGCGCTCTGCCATGAGTGGTGTGGTCGTGGCCATGCTTTTTGCTCAGAAGTCTCATCTCAACAGTTATGCCAACGCACTGCAGCAAGGCGGTGCGACCGTGCGCACTTTCCAGTCATTCGACCATCTGGTTCGTGAAAAACTGATGGCCGACCTGGTTTTGATCGATATGACTGAGAAGGCGATAGGCACCACTTTGCCGGAAATCAGACGGTTGATGCAGACAGATTGGCTTGTCGATATCCCCAAGCTGATCCTGGCCAGACGTAGCGATGATGCACCGATGATTCTCAGTCAGGGCAATATCGACATACCGGTGTATGAATCCCCCATTCGCATCAACCAACTGAAAGCCGCAGTACGCAATATTGTCGATGGTTAGGAGTCCGATATGACCTTTTCACAAAACCAACCCCGATGCATTCTTGAACAAGGATATGAACTTCTCAAGAACACGGGAAAAAGTCAGAAATGGCAGACCGCTCAGGCCTTGTCCTATCGGTTCAGCCGACTGTATCGACATGACATCGCCAACATGCAGACAGAACTGCAATTGGCTGAGTTCATCGCTCAGGCACAAGCCGATGGCAGCACCACCCAGGCAGACCTTGAACTCCTGGGCATCGATCAGGCCCCCGATATCCATCAAACCATTTCGCAAATCATTGAAGCAAGCATGCTGGCTGCGGCATTGAGCCAGGCAGGTAACGCTCAAGCCTACCAGAACGTGGTTCGCGTCTCTGCCTGTGAACTCATTGAAGATGCCAACCTGTTGCCTTACTTGGCAAATGAAGCTTGTGGGGATTCACCAACCAAATCTGGACGCATGGTAAGCCATGGCTCAATGCTGGCATGCATCATGTCGGTGCTGGCCCACCAATGGTTTAAAACCCCGGGTTACACTCCCAAGGTTAAACTTTCATCTGATGATAACTTGTCTCTTCTTCAGTTCAGTTTCCTGTGTAAATCCTTGAAAGATGGAACCACTCTAAGTTCATACGACCTGATCCCAATCGAAACATGGGATCACACTTCAGAGGTGATGTCCGCAATCGAAGCGCGCATCTCCATCGAACGAGTCGCGCTAAACCTGGCTGCATTCATCGCAGCAGTCCATCAAGGGCAGATCAGCATCAATGATGAAGAAGGCGAAGTTGAACTTTATCTTCCCATTCTGAAGTAAGGCAAAGCGAATTGATCAACAATCATCTCAGAATGAGATCATATTGAATCGATCTCAAGCTCACGCTGCCCAATCAAAATAAACACCGACACGATAAGCCGAAGGCATCAACTGCTGGCAATAAATCACCCGAATCGGCAGTTCCAACGACTCGCCAGCAATGGGCTCAAGATTGACATACATCAACTCACCACGCGGCAACTCATGAGGCGTCAGTAACCCCATGCCTTCGCCGGACAAGTCCACCGCCCAGCCACGGGACAACGCTCGCATGCGCGGGCTGCCTTCCAGGCGAATGCCCAGATTCACAGGCCCCCACACCGCGACGCGAGGCGATGAGCGCGAAGTCTCATCCTCAAATGAACTGGTTTCCATGACCAGATGGTCGATCAGAACACGCAGTTGCTGACGGACAGCATCGAAGGCTGCCACTTCTTCATTCCCCACAGTTGGACCGATATCACACATGCTTGCCCCTTGACAGGTTCATTACTAATGTCGAATACTCCAAGGGGAAAGACCACCTGATCGTGTCTTATTTCAGCAACATCAGTCTGGCTGTGACGATTTTGACAGATAAACCTTTCAAAGTAAGCGCATGAAAAAAGGACGACCAGATTGGCCGCCCTTTGAATCAACATGATTCAACGCGTTTAATACTTGACGCCGCAGCCGTAAGGCCGGGTCTCGGTCAGTAACGCCGCATCCAGAATCTTGGCCACATAATTCTCTGCCTTCTCGATGTCAGAAGGGTCAGCACTGCGGATGCTGTCGATCGCCCCCTGATAAATCAACTTGCCATCCGGGTTGATAACATACATGTGAGGTGTGGTCTTGGCGCCATACGCCTGCCCCACCTTGCCGTCCGCATCAGTCAGGATGCCAGTAGCACTGATGTTCCAATCCTTGGCCAGCTTCTGCCATTCTTCCGTCGTGTGATACCCCTGCTTGCCTTCTGCGCTGGAGCAGACGGTCAGCCAGACGATATCCTTCTCGGTGTATTTCTTCTGCAGTTCCTGCATCTTGCCAGCTTCATAGAATTTCTTCACAAACGGGCAGCCGGAGTTAAACCACTCCAGCACGACATACTTGCCACGGAAGTCGGCAAGCGAATGCTCGTTGCCGTCAATGTCCTTCAAGGTGAAGGCTGGCGCTTCCGGCAAGCCCTTGGCTGCTTCGGCCATTTCATCCTTGGCGTTCGCTGGGCCGGAGAACTGGCCGAACACCGCAAACAAAGCCACCACAAAAGCTCCAAGAACGGAAAGTGAAACGTAGTGAGATTTTCTCATGACAAGTGTCTCCTTAATAAGGACAATTTCTGTACTCTTTTCTTACTCGTAATCATTAGGCCTGATGTCAGCGATCTGTCCACTGTTACAAAAATTAATCGTTACCTGAATACCAAGCCGTCTTATTCTTTCACACCAGCTACCGTTTCGATGGCAGACACAAAGTCACCACTGCCTGATGCGGCACTGAAGTGCACCGGGTCAATGGAGTCGTCAGGGCTGAGGAAGAGATAGAAAGGCACAGTGCGGGAGCCGTATTGGTTCATGATAGCCAGGAGTTTGGGATCTTCCTTTGTAAAGTCCGCTTTGAAAGTCGTGACATCATGCTTCGCCACTGCCTGCCTCACTCTGTCCGTGTTGATGAATAGATACTCATTGGATTTACACGTCAGGCACCAGTCCGCAGTGAAATCAACAAACACAGGCCGGCCTGCTTCCAACTCAGCCTGAACGGCCTGCTCAGAGAAAGGCTCCCATTCCAATTCCTCAGGGAGAAAGTTCTGCGTGAAAGTCATGCCCATCGCCAACGGAATCGCCAAGACAAAGGCTCCTCTCCCCAGCCAGACCAAGCCAACCTTTCGACTGCGCTGTCCAAATCGGCCATACATCCACGCCCCGAATGCCAACACCAGACACGCAATCATCAGCATCAAAATGGAAAAGCTGTCATCGGTCAGTCGCAACATCAACCAAGCCAGGAAAGCGGCCGTGGCGAACATCGGGAAAGCCATGAACTGCTTGAAGGTTTCCATCCAAGCTCCGGGCTTGGGCAGCAACTTGACCCAACTTGGGAAAATGGAAAGCAACAGATAAGGCAGCGCCAAACCAAAACCAAAGGCTGAAAGAATCACCAACGTACCAACCGGGCCTGACTGCAAAGCGACTCCGACCGCCGAGGCCATGAACGGTGCCGCGCAGGGCGTCGCAATCGCTACCGTCAATGCCCCAGTTCCAAGCGAACCTGCGTACCCTCCGCTGACTTTCTGACTTGCCTGGCCGGCCGCATTCATCACATTCTGACCAACTTCAAATACACCCGCCAGGTTCAAGCCTATCAACACCATGAGTAACGCCATGGCCGAGACGAACACTGGATTCTGCAACTGGAACCCCCAACCCACAATTTCACCACTGGCTTGAATACCGATGACTATGCCTGCCAACAGCCACATCGAAATCAGAACACCCACTGTGAAGATCAGGCCGTGCAGAATGATGTGCGAGCGATGATGCCCTGCCTGTTGCACAAAGCCAAGCACTTTGATGGCCAGCACGGGAAACACGCAAGGCATCAGGTTCAAAATCATGCCCCCAATGATGCCGAACAAGGCAGCCTGAAGAAAACCAGCCAGCCCCTTCTGCTGCATGCTCCCCGGTGCGACAGGCTCATCCACCTCGGCGGCGTTCTGCGCCTTTAACCAGTCTTTGACGGCTTGAGGCACTTCATTGGAGATGGGTAACTCATTCATTTCAAAATAGCGAAGAGGTTGCTCTTCATTGCCCGATGCCAGAAACAGCGTGCCTGAAAGGGATGTTGCCTTGATTGCCTTGGCATACTTATCTCTGACAATCGAACTATCATCCGTTGGATCACCCTCGTAAGGTAATTGAAGCACATACAGATCACCTGATCGGACGATCTTTGGCTGTTGACCCGCATCAATCACCTCTTGACTTTCGACATATGGATAGAACGCAAACTTATCAGCAGCATCGAATTGGGCATTGTTATCATCTGCCAGTAAACGCGCATCGAGTACAGCCAAAGTCAACCCATCCGAAGAATGCCAAGCGTATACATCCGCTTTGGTTTTCTGGTCGATGACAGTCGCGTCAAGTGGCTCTGGTGATGTATTCGCTGTGTCCTGGCTGACTGGAAGCGTCAGCTCGACCTGAACTTTTCCCGGAATACACTCAACTTTACAACTCAGATAAGTCAGGCTTAATCCCAGCCTGACTTGATCCTGTGTTATTTCACTGGGAACATCAATCACGACGGGGAGTATGACCGTGCCTTCATATCCATACCCACCATCTCTTCCTACGATGAATTGAATGGGTTTGGGAAATTGAATATCACCAGCCTCAAAGCCCTCAGGTAATTGCCAGTTCGCTTTGGTTACCAACCCCGCATCGCCCGGATTAATCCAATACGTATGCCAATGCGGATCATGCTTCAGTTCGATGCCGACTTCAACAGGTTGGCCGGGCGTGATTGACTTGGCGTTGGTAACGAGCCGCACGCGCACATTCGCATCGTAGGCGGAACCTTCCATCGACGGGTTGGACTGATCCTTTTCTTCCGCCTCTTCCGCCCTCGGTGCAGGTTTCTGCCAGTCGAACCCTTGGGCATGGGCTGCTGTCTGCCCGATCAACAGGCAAAAAGCCAAAGTCAGTAGCCAGGGAAATGGTTGACGCATACAGGTCGCTCCTCTTGTGAACTTGCCAATCTTAGTCGGCTTCAGCTTACAAAAGGACCAACCTCACCACGAAGTGACTTATTCCATCTGCCCGAAAGCATCGTGGCAGTGACCCACCATGTTCCAGATTGGATTCAGCCCATGTCGCTTGGCAACATGTTCACTGATCCGTTAAGACTGCAACAGATTGACCATCGAGATCAATGCTGCACCGATAGTCGGGCCGACGGCGATCAGACGCCTGCCCGTCTGCGGGTTCAGCGCGATGCAGGCCACGCGCTGAGCCTGCTTATCGCCATCCACTTTCAGTAGATAACCCGCGGATTCCACCGCCTGCCAAAGCTGCTGAGGCATATTCAATCGTTTATCACCCATGACTCTACTCCTCGCACGGTTCCACCGTGCATAAACCGGCCACTCCAGCAAGACTGCAAGAGTCGTGCCAGACAAGCTTTCTCACCTTGAACCAGAAACCCGACTGCATCTTATACGGCTCGACTGACAATCTGGATCGGTCTTTTTCCCCATTTCACCAATTCTTTTCGATTTTAGCCGATCAGGTTTACCCTCTGAGACCATGAAACAAAACAGGGCGACCGAAGCCGCCCTGCCTGTTTAATCAGCACTCATTGTCAATGAATTAGTCGTCGTCGCCCTTGGCACCGCCCGGGCCGAACACGATCTTGTCGCTGCCCAAGGCTCCGCCATCACCCAAGCCACCGCCCAGCGGAGCACTGCTCTGTCGCGTGGAGGTTTGAGCCTCTTCGACATCGCTGGTCCACTGTGCACGCTTGAGGGACAGGCCGATCTTGCGATCTTCGATATCCACACGCAGGATCTTGACTTCTAGTTCCTGGCCTGGCTTGACCACATCCTGCGGGTTGTCCACCTTGTGATCCGCCAGCTCGGAGATGTGCAGCAGGCCTTCGAGATCGTCTTCCAACTCGACGAACACGCCGAAGTTGGTGATCTTGGTCACCGCACCCTGAACGATCATGCCCGGCTGATAATGCGTCGGGATGGCTTCCAGCCAGGGGTCTTCGGTCATCTGCTTCAGGCCCAGGCTGACACGCTGCTTGTCCTGATCGACTTCCAGCACCACGCATTCCACTTCGTCGCCCTTCTTCAGCAACTCGTTGGGATGGGTGAGCTTCTTCGTCCAGGACAGGTCGCTGACGTGCAGCAGGCCGTCGATGCCAGGCTCGATCTCCACAAACGCACCGTAGCTGGTGAGGTTGCGTACTTTGCCACTGACCACGGTTCCGGGCGGGTACTTCTCTGCCACCAGTTCCCATGGGTTGACTTCGGTCTGCTTCATACCCAGCGAGATTTCCTGCTTGTCCTGATTGACATCGAGCACAACGACTTCGATTTCCTCGCCAACGCTGACAATTTCGCTCGGGTGGTTGATTCGCTTGGTCCAGCTCATCTCGGAAATGTGCACCAAGCCTTCCACGCCTTCAGCCAGCTTCACGAAAGCACCGTAGCTGACGATATTGGTCACCACGCCACGCACCTTGGTGTTTGGTGGGAACTTGCCTTCGATGTCCTGCCACGGGCTGCTCTCGAGTTGCTTCAGACCAAGTGCGATCTTCTGCTTGTCGCGGTCGATGCTGAGCACCTTCACCGTCACTTCGTCGTCGATCTTCACCGCTTCGCTTGGGTGATGCACGCGGCCCCAGCTCATGTCCGTGATATGCAGCAAGCCGTCAATCCCGCCAAGATCCACAAACGCGCCGAAGTCTGCAATGTTCTTGACCTGACCCTTGACGACATCGCCTTCGGTCAGTTTGTCCAGCAGCTTACGGCGAGCTTCCGCCCGTTCTTCATCAATCAGCTTGCGTCGGCTGATGACGATGTTGCGTCGCTGCTCATCAATCTTGAGAATCATCGAGCGAATGGTCTGGCCGATGAATACACCGATATCGGAAGGTCTGCGCACATCCACCTGCGAAGCAGGCAGGAAGACCGGCACGCCGATGTCCACCAGCAGGCCACCCTTGATCTTGCGCATGACTTTGCCTTCGACAATGTCGCCCTCGGCTGAATTTTCAAGCAGGCGTTCCCAACCGCGGATGCGGTCTGCCTTGCGCTTGGAAACGGAGACAACACCACCATCTTCTTCCAGGCTTTCGAGCAGGACTTCGACGGTATCGCCGATTTCCACTTCGGTGGGGTCATCAAATTCACTACGGTCAAGCACGCCTTCACTTTTCAAGCCCACATCGACGAGAAAATCATCGCCAGCGTGACCAATGATGCGTCCTTGCAGAATACTGTTGGGGGTGAGGTCGGAAAGCTTGTCTTCCAGCAAGCCTTCCATGTCGCCAGAGGCTACTGCCGTGCCAAACGCATCTTCCAACATGGATGCTGCTTCGGCATCTTCAATATCCAGCGACGCAATCAGATTTCGATCTACCATGAAATGTCCTTCGCCTTCGTCGTCTAACCCGGCCTGACTTCTGTCAGGAACCACCGGGCCTCGGCCCAAGGCATGAGGCCGATCAACCAGAGTTCCGCCAGTGCGACCGCCGCACCAGCCCGAAATAGGGTGAATCAACCATTATACTGCTGAAACTGAATAAAGCGAAGCTGAAAACGTCATTTCAACTGTGCACGATCATGAACGACGGGGGTGACACACTCAATGAGTGATTCTTGACGCTTCCACAGGCTTGGTTTAATGTACCGGACTCAAAATAGAGGGCTTGTAGCTCAGTTGGTTAGAGCGCACCCCTGATAAGGGTGAGGTCG
>CAZJJN010000048.1:0-22847 GCA_964546335.1 uncultured Phycisphaeraceae bacterium | reverse complement strand
TTGCGTGAGACGGTAATGTTCATGGGCATGATGAAAATCTCCTTTTTTTTATTTTTTCATTTCCAAAAGCACAGACAGTTGCCAAATCAGTGGTGACAGTGGTGACAAACCACCTTCACCCTCGCGAGAAGCGCGCTGAGACGCTGTAAATGCCGTTTTCAGGGTCGAGTCTGTCACCACTCGCTATGCGATGAAGAGGTGACAACCCGTGACAGAAGCAGTGACAGAGCCATGGCTAACGATCCCCCGCAACAGATAATGACGCATTTAGGCTTGTTATTAAGTAGAAGAATCACGGTTCAGGCTCAAAGAGGATAAGTGCGGACAAATGCGACAAATAATATGCCAGAAACACGATCTGATTAGCAAGTATCGTGCCATTCTAATATATAATAAAGATACACACTGACTGATTCCAACTGAAAGGATTATTTCATGCAATTACTATCACCCAGACCCGTGCTCGGCATTGACGCTTTAAGCAACAACGAAGTCTTCAAGGCCAAGATCGTCAAGTCCTACTGGGCCCGTACCCAGAAAGGCACCTCCAATTACCACGTCCAGCTTTCCGGTACCTGTCGGGAAGGCCAGGCGGTTAACCTGTTCCACAAGCTGTACAACAGTGACAAGGCCGTGCATCACGCCAACCTCTGGCTCAAGCCGTTTGGCGTAAGTGATGTGAACGAACTCAAGGATGGGGATCTGGTCGGGCATCACATCACCGGCATGGTGAGCTATCGAGGCGTGTTCCATGTCATCGTGGTGCTGTCCATTGATCAGAGGCCACCGATTCAACATCGCTGGCATGAGAAGTACGCGGATCGTGTCACGGCCTGGCACTATGCTGTCCAGCCACCGGAAGATGATTACATCGTGGAGATTGATCAAGTGCAGCCGCTGTATCCTCGGTCCAACAGAGTGCGTGTAGGCTCGCGTCTGGTCTGTCGCATTGCGGACGGGGTTTATGAAGGCAACATCGTTCGCATTGACTGCTACGACCACGAATTCATCCAAGGCCAGGAATATCCCACCACGCCCATGGACACGCTGTTGGATGTGCTGAAATTCACTGACCCCAAGGATGTGGCCAAATGCCATCTGGTGGGCACCAAGCTGAGGGTGCACGTGAGGTGGCCCTTGAACTCGCTGAACGAAGGGGTGTCGCTGGACAGTACGTTCATCGATCACATTCCCGATGAGGAAGCGGTGAAAGCTTCGGATATTGATCAGGGTGAAAAGCGGGATCGTTCACCGTTCATGCTGGCTTCCTCACAGTGATGGAGCAGATCATGATGTCCGTGATGTGCGCCTCGGTGTTGATCTGGCTGTGCTGGCCTGAACTCTGGCTGCTGGGGGGATTCATTGATGATTACTTCGACGGGGACGAGACGCCGAAGCTCAAGCCGCCTTCTCGCTGTCCTTACTGCCACAGCTGGCATCTGTGAGTGAAGGTGACTGCTGGGCAGGGGGTTTTATCTTTGCGCTCCTGCGTCATCATGAACGCTTGAGATCAAACGTCTCGTCCAAATGGTCGATCAGTTGATCCAGTTTGGTGGTGTTTAACTGGCGCGGGTCATTGCTGGTGTAATACGCAGCCGTGCTCGTATCCTTGTGGGCCAGGAAGACCTGAAGCAGAGATTGATCCAAACCTTCACCCATCAAGTATTGCTGCGCCAACTGCGTGCTGGTGTCTCGCAGTTGCTCAAACGTGGCATACTTGGGGTTGCCGGACTTTAACTTGGCTTTGGGATAGGACAGCACCTCAGCGCGTTGGGTCACCTTCTTGAACTCGTTGGATATGCCGGTTGTCGAGATTTCATTGCCCGATCGATTGGGAAAGAGCAGTGCATCGCATGACTGATCACGGTCCTGTCGGTTGGCTTGAATCATCTCCACGGTGATCGGCCACAACTTGTAATTCATGAGCACACCCGTCTTGCTGCGACGACCAATCAGACGGCCATTTTCAATCATGTCTGAGGTCAGTGAGGTGACATCCTTGTTCTTAAAGCCGCAGTTCAATCCCAGGCACATGAAACATCGCATGCGATCACTGGCTTCATCCCAAATCTCGTGAATCTGCTCGGCGGTTAACGGATGACCACCCTTCTCGACGGGGAAGTGCTTCGATGCACGTTCCAAACTGCGAGGCATTTCTTTCAGGACATGGTGCTGGTAGGCCCACTTCATGAACTGGCCCATGAACTTGAGCTTGTCGTTGGCCGTGTTAGGTTTGAACTTGTTTTGATTCACCAAGCTGGCCAAGTGATGACGATAGTCGGTCAGCAGTTTCTCGACCTCTTTCTCATTTGAAAGGTCTGTACTGCCGTAGAATTCAGCCAACGTTTTAATTCCCTGCTGCTTGGCCACCAGGGCAGACTGACCGATCTCCCCAGCGTCCATGCGGTTTTGCTCAGACTGCAACCAAGCTTTGGCTTGCACTTTTAACGCAGTACTGTCTGGAGCAGATTGTTCGTGCTGACGATTTTGATTCCGGGCCCAGGCGTATAAGTGTTGCTGACTTTCCTGCTCGGCATTGGTCACCTTGCTGCGCGCAGCCAAAATCTTGGCCGTAGCTTTCTCATCATCTGAGTAATCGCCTTTTGCCTTGACGCCATTCTCGAAAGCCTCAACCAGTTTAATCTGCCGTTCAACCTTGGAGTCGCCCAGTCGATGCGGTTCCAGGATACCTTTGACATAGTTGCCAATGCGTTTTGCGACCTCGTTGACAGTGCGTTCGTTTTGAACCTGCGGCCACCACGCTTGGTATTCCTTTAAGGCTTTCTTATAGCTCGTTGTGTCATTCACACTGTTGCCATGGCAGAAGTATTTGGTCTTCTTCACTCCGTCGATGGTGTAGGACTTGCACCATCTCTTGCTGCCCTTGTGGAACGAGAGTTCTTTTCCGGATTTTGGTCTCTGAGCCATGTCAGCACCTTTCGATCAGGTCATGATGGGGCGATGCTAGCAAGCTCGTGAATGGGCGTAAAATGGGCGTAGACTGAAAAATAGGCGTAGAAAACTGCGACGTAAGTCTATAAATAACAAACGCTTGCGTAATGCAAGCGTGAAGGTGAATGCCGGAGGAGGGACTCGAACCCACACTCGGTTTAACCCGAATCGGATTTTGAATCCGACGCGTCTGCCAATTCCGCCACTCCGGCAAGGGCGGAGTATTGTCATTCAAACGCCCCCGTCCGTCAATTCAATCGTCCATCCTGGTCAATCATGAAACAATCGAACCAGCCACCTTGCCTGTTCGGACAGATTGACTAAGATTCCATGACATTAGCAATCCTAATCTTTACCCAAACAGGAGGCCTCATGATTCGCGTAATGACTCTTTCTCTGCTCGCTTGCGTGGCGATGCTGACCGTCGGCTGCAAAACCCAGGAAACCACCTATGGCCAATTCGGCACGGAACTGACTATGACTCAAGAACAGACCATGCCTGTCGCGGCTGTTCTGGCTGATGCCAAGAACCTTGAAGGCAAGACCATCCGCGTCGAAGGCGATATGGCCGAGACCTGCAAGGAGAGTGGCTGCTGGGCTGTGCTGCAGGATGACACTACCGGCCAATACCTGATCTTCCACTTCGATCCTCATCCCGCTGAAGGCGAGAAGATCATTCCTCTCAAGGCCAAGGGACACCACTTCATCGGTGAAGGTCGCGTCGAGGAACTCGATATCTCAGAAGACTTTGCCAAGCTGGTTGCTGAATCGCAAGGCAAATCGAAAGAGGAGATCGCGGCCATCTCAGGCAAGCAGAAAGCCATCTTCGTGTGGGGCACCGGCGCTGAAATCCAAGGCGTCACCCCTGCAGACTCCGAAGCAGAACTGAAGAATGATTGTCAGGGCTGCCCGGACGATGAAGAAAAGCAGATTGAGCCTGATGAACATCACCATTAATGAACTTGGCTGATTGACCTCGGCTTAAGCAAAACTAAAACGGAATGGATAGCCATACTGTCCATTCCGTTTTTCTTTGCCTTCGATTTGTCCAAGGCAGCATCACGATCGCACTGGTGGAGTTGCCATCATCCAGCAAGAGGGCGGCATCACCACCGTCCACCGACGAAGTCGATCCCAGTTCATGTGAGTGGTTCAAGCCGCGATCTAAGCGATGACTCTAGCAACTTCGGATTCAGGCAGTAGAGTCCACCGAGCGATAGCAGCGGCCAGCTTCTTGCCTCCCTTGGCAGAAGGTTCAATCGGATTGGCATAGTCAGCCGGCTCACGAAACAGCAGCCGCAAGTCAATCAGATCAACACCACGACTGAAAGCTGTCCGAGTAATCACATCGTTGAAAATCGTCAGAGCAGGCTTGGCCAGAAGACGTTCCTGCTCCCGCTCGAAATTCGGATCATAGATTGTGCAGATTGCCAACGGATGGCCGAGTGACGCCAGATGATCAACCAAGTTCTCATACTGCTTGGCAAAACTGGACTGAATCCTTTCCAACTGGAGAAACACTTCCTCTCGCGATTGCGCAGGCCCTGTCAGAACGCCTAGATGACCCAATGCATCATTGCCACCCACGCTCAGTACAAGATGACTCGTTCCCACAGCCATGCCGCTTAACCTTTGCCGGACGTCTCCAACAAAATCGCCATCCACGGCCAAAAGTGTTGCAGCCCATCGATCAGGGATCGCGGCACGAACCTGATCAATCACGGCTGGATCGCTGCCGACATAACGCTTGTTGTCAAAGATGGAGTCCCCCAGTAATGCAATGTGACCTGGCTTCATATGACTTGTTGCTGCATCCGGGGTAGCGGTAGTGCACCCATGTAAAACCCAGCCTCCAAGGCCGATCATACCTGCTGCAAAGACACCTCTTCTTGAACACTTGTTCAGACTCATATCAGCAGTACCACTAGAACCCTTAAAAGGTTGCATCACTACTCCAATTTCAGCACGGTTAACCATTATGGCGAGTCTGGGTAGAGTGTGAATTCATCAGTTTGGTCATAAAGAATATACTTTCTTAGATAGCCGAAGGATGAAAATGATGAAAGAAACCATAATGCAATACTGCATTACCGCAATCATGCTGATGCTGTTGTTAAATACAGGAGTGATGGCAGATACTAACACTCTACTTGTATCAATCCCTGTACATTGGCCCGAGGATATCAGGCCTGTCGAGTTCAGTGTCGTGGCTGTACCTGTTGGCGATGTGCCACATCAAGGTAGTCGTCGCGGCAAGTGGGAGCCAGACCTTCAAACTCTACATTTTGAGTTGCCTGTTGGCGTCGAATATCGAGTATCAGGTCGGGATAGATCAAAAACCAATGAAAGGATTCGGATCGCAGGTCTGGAAAAGATCAGCACACTGTCAGCACCGGAATCGCTGACGATCGAACGTGTCACGATGGTAGAAATTCCCTTTAAGGGTACAGACATAAAGGGAAATGAAGTCGATTTTCTTGTTCAAACCTACGGTGGTGGAAGAGGGGATACATTCCTGCATCACCAAGGCCTGACTAAGGCCCTTCTAGTACAAGGCGATACATACAACATCAGCTTCATACCCAACGACCCTTTCCTTCAGCATATTTTTCGGCGAAACGTGACAGCCGACGATTTTGATGAAAACTCGAGAACACTGACATTTGAACCACGCCGTGATGTTTTTCCATGCCATTGGGAAATGTCCTCCCAACTGCTGGCCGATCTGAATACCGTTTCCAGACTGCAGATTTTGGTCTACCGATTGCCTGATGAGCATTCTGGAGCAAGGATACCTGCTGAGCAATTTGAGTTAGTGAATGGAACGCGAGTTGATCGTGACATGAATCAACTGGATAAAGGTTCTGGCCGGAAAAAGCTTTACATTGACGATGATGGTTTATACGAAGTGAGGGCATATTACCGTGATGGTAATCACTTCGGGCCACCCGTGGGTATCGCACTCGAGCCGATTCGATTCAAGCGCGAAAAGGGAAAGCCGATTGAAATAATTGGAGAGGTACGAACACTTCGAGTCGTCCCGGCGCCCACTTTTGATCTGTAAGTCAACGTATATGGCAAGGTTAAAGGGTTTGGTAGAGGCAACGCTGTCAGACTGTCAACGATGGATTGGGTGAAGTATCAACAAGCAACTTTAAATCAAGACCATCAGGCAATCCTTAAGGGGTTGCCAATTTACAACTATAAACTGGATCTTATTCGAGAACCGACCGCATTGGCAACGAAATGGCATCGGCCTTTGCTTGCCACGTTACTCATCTTGGCCCTGACAGGTATTGGCGTGGTTGGTGGCCTGCTTTTTGTGTTCTCCAACTGCGTGATGCGATCCTTCAAGGAGATGCCGGGAACAGAGGGGATGCGCGCCATGCAGATCATCAATCGAAGAATCCAGAACCCGCTGTTCTTTCTTATCTTCATGGGAACTACCGTGGTATGCCTGGCTGTCATCGGGTTGGCTGCGTTCCAGCACCCCCCGGGGATGATCTATGCCATCGCAGGTGCTGCAAGTTACGTGTTGGGCGGTTTTGGCATCACAGTTCTGTTTAATGTGCCCATGAATAACCGGCTGGATACAGCCGATCTCGAAGGCGAGCAAGGTCAGCAACTTTGGCAAACGTACCTGCGTGATTGGACACGCTGGAACCACATCCGAACAGTCTTTTGTATCGCTGCGGTTGTCCTGCTGGCTTTGGCTGTGTAGGAAGATCATGATCGACGGATACAATACAGCCGTGACTTCTATTGCAAAAACATGGCTGCTAGTCCTGACTTATGCGTTGGCCTTTTGGGTTGCCTTCGTTGCAGTACACATTGAAGTACTGAATCAGCAGGCTAGAGATGTGCTACCCATCAGGGAATATGTAAACAAAGATCCCGCGCAAGGCACCGTAAAATGGCGCGTGGCAAGAGGTGATCCGATAGGGGGTTAGTTACGACGTTTTGTGCGCACTGCGGGACTCGCGCAGTATCTGTTGATCCCGCTGCTATTGCTCTTGACAGGTCTATTGTTAGCGCAGCGAAGGACATCGAAAAGCATCAAGCTACATTTACCTTTGCTTCTGCTGGTTGCGAGCCTGGCTACAGCTTCTGCAATGTACCGAGATCATTTCAATGCCGTGTTCGGCGGGTGGTGAAGCTAGTTTTATTCCTCCGGATACAGTCCCGCGACCAGGCACGCCTGAGCCATGATGATCGATGCCGTGTTCGCCAGGTTGTAGCTGCGGATCGGGCCCATGATCGGCACAGCAATCCGCCGCTCCGGATATCGGCTGTGCAGTTCTTCAGGCAACCCTTCCAGTTCCGAGCCAAGGATGATGACATCATCGTCACGGTAGTCCGCGCGGTCGTAACGCACGGAGCTGAACTTCGTCACCAACCATGGTTGGCGGTCACCCAACCAATCATCAAAAGCCTGCGGCGAGTCATGCATTGTGAGTTTCAGGTTCGGCCAATAGTCCAGCCCGGCCCGACGGACAGCTTTGTCTTCCAGTGAGAATGGGATCGGCCCGACCACATGCAGATGACAATTCATCCCCACGCATTGCCGGGCAATGTTGCCGGTGTTGGGTGCGATCTTCGGCTGATACAGCACAATGTTGAGCATCGGGACATGGTACTGGCAGCAATCCTCCGAGTTTTTCATGCCCGGATCGGGGCCAATTCACAACAGACACGCGACGGTCAATATGTTCTATCATGGCTGGCCCGACATGGAGTACGCACATGCAATTGGAAACAGCCAAGAGTCTCGACACGCAACTGGCCGAGGCAATTGAAGGATTCAAATCACATTTCATTCGTTCGCCTGAGTTGGCGTCGGTCGCGCCCGGACGGGTGAATCTGATCGGCGAGCACACGGATTACAACGAAGGCTTCGTCTTTCCCATGGCCATCGAAAGGCAGGCCGTCATCGTCGCGGCTGCGAGACCTGACTCTCAGGTGAATATTGCGGATGAACATGCAGAGGGTGTCCTCACGTTTGACCTGGCCGACCCTCTTCAACCCGGCAAACCCGGCTGGGCCAACTACATCAAGGGGGTGCTGGCAGGCTTTCAGGCTCACGACATGGAACTGCCCGGCTTCGATGCTTACATCTGCAACACGGTACCGTTGGGTGGCGGTCTGTCTTCGAGTGCAGCGCTTGAAGTGGCCACGGCTACATTGGGTGAGCAGTTGGCTGGCCAGCGCATCGACCCGGTCGAGAAGGCGCTGCTCTGTCAGAAGGCAGAGCATGATTTTGCGGGCATGCCTTGCGGGATCATGGATCAGTTCATTTCGGTGATGGGGCAGGCGGACCATGCGATGCTTTTGGACTGTCGCAGCCATGAACCAAGGCTGGTGCCGATGGAAGATGCGTCAGTGACGGTGCTGATCATCAACTCGAACAAGAAACACGAACTGACTGGCAGCGAATATCCCGAGCGACGCCAGCAATGCGAAACGGCGGCCAAGGCGCTTGGCGTCAAAGCCCTGCGCGATGTCACTATGCCGCAGTTGATTCAGGCCAAGCCCATGCTTGATCCCAAAGTCTTTCAGCGCGCCTACCACGTTGTTGGCGAGAACGAGCGTACGGAACGCGCGGCGGACATGCTCGAGGCCGGGGATTATGAAGGCATGGGTGACCTGATGTTCCAGAGTCACACGGCCATGCAAGGGGCATTTGAAATCACCATTGATGAGATCGATTACCTCGTGAAATTGGCCGAAGAAAAGCGTGGCCAAGGTGGCGTTTACGGTTCACGCATGACCGGCGGCGGCTTTGGCGGCTGCACCGTCACCCTGGTGCGCACCGATAAGGCGGAAGAAGTCGCCCGACACATCGGCGTGAACTATTACAAAGAGACGGGCATCGAGCCGACGTGTTTCATCAGCCGACCTGCGGATGGCACCCGGCCGATCAAGTTGTAAGTCAAAGGTCACGAGCAGGAATCAAAAGTGAACGTATGGACGAGACGACGGTCTATCTCGATGGCCAATACCTGCCTCGCAGCGAGGCGGGTTATGACCTGGAAGATCGGGGGATGCTGTTCGCCGACGGCGTGTATGAAGTGACCCGTTATGTGGCTGGGCGTGGTTACCTGTTTGATCGTCATCTCGCGCGGTTGAAGCGGAGTTGTGAAGCCATCCGTTTGCCGATGCCTGAAGCAGCGGACAAATTGGACGAGATCGGGCGCGCGTTGATTCAACGAAATGGTTGGGGTGATGCCAACATCTACTGGCAGGTGACGCGTGGCACGGGTAAACGCAGCAGGCCTTTCCCGGAAGTGACCCGGCCAGGGTTGCTGGTGATGGGTTGGCCCGCCCAGCCGATCGAGCGGGAGGTGGAACCGGCAAAGGTCATTCTCAGGCCTGATCGAAGGTGGATGCGCGGGCAGGTGAAATCGCTCATGCTGCTCGATGGTGTGCTGGAGGCCCAGCGAGCTGTCGAAGTAAGGGCGGCTGAGGCGATCATGCATCGCGACGGCTGGCTCACGGAGGGCACCGCGACCAACTTGTTTGCAATCAATGACGGTGTGGTGCTGACCCCGGCTGCAAATCGGCTGATACTGGGGGGCGTGACGCGCGACCGTGTCATTGAACTGGCTCGCGCCATGTATTTGGCAGTGGTGCAGGCTCCACTGCATATTTCCCAGCTTGCCAGCGCTGAGGCTGTGTTTCTGACAGGGACGACAACGCTGGTTCGGCCGATTTCCAGTATTCAGCAAGTCGAGGACACCGGCTGCGGGAAACTCATTCGCGAGGGGAATATGCCAGAGGCAGACCGGCTGGTTTCCCAACTTTGCCAATCCCTGCTGGAGGACATGGGGGTCATCTGAGGCAGGTCGAGTCTGAAAATAGCATCTCCTTGCGACAAGTCAGTACAAACGGTTTGAAACTTTTCGCACTTGTCTCAAGGGGGTTTCGAAAGATTTGCATCATAAATCATGAGCTGTCACTCTTGACCTCTTGGCAGTGACCCGGTACATTACTCGGCTCGCCTCAGCGACAGCGAAACGCTGTCCAACCCCCGGATTGAGGCAATGTGACAGGAGATGACAGGCCATGGCCAAGAAGCAGATATCCTCACAGTTCAAGATTCAGGCCCCCGGCGGTCAGGCGACCCCGGCTCCTCCCATCGGCCCGGCGCTCGGTGCCCATGGTGTGAACCCCGGCCAGTTCATCCAGCAGTTCAACGCCGCCACAGCCCAGCTCAACGGCAAGGTGGTCGGCTGCGTCATCACGGTCTTTGCCGACCGCAGCTTTGACTTCGAAATCAAAAGCCCACCCGCGGCTGTCCTGATTAAGGATAAGGCTGGCCTGGAAAAAGGTTCCGGCGAACCAAACAAAAACAAGGTTGGTCATTTGTCGGTCGATGACCTCAAAGCCATCGTCGAAGAAAAAGGCAAGGAACTGACCGGCGGTTCGGAAGAAGCCAACATGCGCATCATCGCGGGTACTGCCCGCAGTATGGGCGTCACCTGCGACGCGTTTTAATCGCATCGCACGAAAAAATAATCGCGGCCAACCACGAGCCGAAAATCGTGGGAGATAAGCAGGTCGGTTGAATCGGCCTGACAAGTCGAAAGGAAAGCAAGATGCCACATCTCGGAAAGCGCTATCGGGCTGACCGCGAAGCGCTGGGCGACCCCCACCCGATGACACTGGGTGAAGCCGTCGACAGAATCAAGGACTTCAAGAAGGCCAAGTTCGACCAATCTGTTGAACTTTGCATGCACTTGGGCATTGACCCGCGCCAGGCTGAACAGCAGTTGCGTGGTTCAATCTCTCTGCCTCATGGCATTGGCAAGACCAAGCGTGTAATTGCCTTCTGCCCGGACAACATGGTGGACGATGCCAAGGCTGCCGGTGCCATTGAAGCCGGTGGTGCGGATCTGGTGGCAAAAATCGAAGGTGGCTGGATGGATTTTGATGTCGCCATCGCCAGCCCGGACATGATGCGTGACATCAGCAAGTTGGGCCGCACGCTGGGCCCCAAGGGGTTGATGCCCTCACCCAAGGCTGGCACGGTGACGAAGGACGTGATCGAAGCGGTTAAGGATTACGCAGCGGGTAAGGTGGAATATCGCAATGACGATGGTGGGAATATCCATGCCGTCGTCGGCAAAATGAGCTTCGCCAAGGAGCAACTGACCGAAAACGCTCAGGCGATGATCGACCACATCACCAAACGTAAGCCCAGCACCACCAAGGGCCAGTACATCAAGCGTGTGACACTTTCAGCGACCATGACCCCCGGCGTGCCTGTTGCCTTGAGCAGCAGCAGCTCGGATGACTCTGAATAAGAAAGGCGGGAATCACCATGAGCAAGCCCGTTAAGCAACTCATCAGTAAGCAATACGAAGCACTCTTCGAAGGTTACGACGGCGTCGTCGTGCTGGATATGTGTGGACTGGATGCCAACGCCAACAACGCCCTGCGCACCACTTTGGCGGAAAAAGGCATCAAAGTCACCATCGTCAAGAACTCGCTGGCTCGCAAGGTGGTGCAAGGCACCAGCCTGGAGCCCATCGCTGAAGTTCTGGAAGGCCCATGTGCCTTCGTGTTCGGCGGGGAAAGTGTGGTCAACGTCGCACGCGAGTTGATGCCCAAGGTCAAGGAACTGCAGCACATTGACTTCAAGGGTGCCGTGTTGGACGGCCAACTGTTCCAGGCTGCCGAAGTCGAACGACTGAGCAAGTTCCCGACGCGAGACGAAGCCATTGCCGATGTCCTTGGCTGCATCCTGGGTGCCGGTGGCAACCTGCTGGGCGCGATTGTCGGCCCCGGATCAACGCTGGGTGGCCAGATCGCTCAGATCGAAGAAAAACTGGAAAAAGGCGAAGAAATCAAGCAGGCTGGCTGAGCCTGAGAACAAACTTACAAGAACAAGGCCTTTGTCTGACTGGCCCGTAAGGGTTAAACACTCGATGGTCGAGTGCCTATCAGGCAAGTCACTTTGGAGAATTGCAATGTCAGAAGAAACAACCGCAGAAACAACGGCAACCGTGGAAGTCGATGCCGCCATCAAGGAATTGGGTGACAAGATCGCAGGTCTGAGCCTGAAGCAGGCTGTCGATCTGAAGGATTACCTCAAGGATGCTTATGGCATCGAACCCGCAGCAGGCGGCGCGGTCATGATGGCTGGCCCCGCTGGTGGTGGCGCTGAAGAAGAAGTCGAGGAAAAGACCGAATTCGACGTCGTGCTCACCGCAGCCGGCGATCAGAAGATCAAGGTCATCAAGGTCGTCCGCGAAGCGACTGGTCTGGGCCTCAAGGAAGCCAAGGAAGTCGTCGACAACCCCCCCAAGACCCTCAAGGAAGGTGTCTCCAAGGAAGAAGCCGACGAACTGGCCGAGAAGATCAAGGAAGTCGGTGGCGTGGTCGAAGTCAAGTAAATCGCTGCCTCCCGATCCAAGACATCAAAATGAAAGCCGCAGGTCCATCCGATCTGCGGTTTTTTATTGGCCCATCCTCAAGCGATACACGTTGCCAGGCAGATTCCGTATCATCAGCATCATGAAATACCTGATCCCCCTACTGCTTCTGACGCTGCTTTTGCCCATCGGTTGTGCCACGACAGGCAGCAGTCGCACCCAACAAGTCAGGCCTATCTCCGAGTTGAGCTCTTTCAATTTTGTGTCCGGAAGGACAGCGGTGGTCGCGATGATCGGCCCGCACAAAGAGAACCGCAAGGAAATTTACGTGGCGTTGACCATGCCTGAAGGTCAGAGCGCCAGGCCGGGTGATCGTTACATGATCGTCGGACGCAGTGCGGAAGAGAACGAGCCGATCGTCATTGGCTCAGTGACGATCGATGAAGTCCAGGGACGCGTCGCATGGGGACCTTTAACGCATGGCCGGGACGGCTACCCCGTCATGGAAAGCGACTTTGCCATGGGTTACACGTTGAAATAATCACGTGGCCATCTCTGCAATGACTCAACGACATGATTCGCCCCCGCAACGCGCGTAAAGTTGATGACATGCCAAAAGACAAAGATCAGCTTTGCCTTAAACTCTCTGCTGCAGGATTGTTTCTGGCCATCCTGCTTTTTGGCATCATCACCAGCACGCTGCTTGCCAATCCAAATGAGCCACAAGCAGCAGACAATCCGCAGAAAACTCTTGACGATCAACAGGCGAAGGCTTTGGCGACCAATGTGCACGTGATATTTGAATCACGCTGCGCGGATTGTCATAGCCCGGAGGCAACACGCAAGGGTGGCAGCTTCAGTGACATTCTGCCTTTAGCTGCACTGGTGAAGAACAAATCGGTGCTTGAGCCGGGGTCACCCGATGATTCGATTCTGTGGTGGGAGATTGACGATGGGCGCATGCCTCCCAAGGGAGAAGAGCCTTTAACCGCGCGGGAGAAACTGGTCATCAAGGAATGGATCCAGGCCGGGGCACCCACGGCCTTGCTGGTCAAAGTTGAAGTGGAAATTGAAAGCACCACGCAAGTTAAGAAAAGTGATGCACGAAAAGATAGCGTGACACGAGGAAAATCCTGGCAGGCGTTTCTTGGTCAGTTTCATGTCGTGTTGCTTCACTTTCCCATCGCGTTGATACTCGCTGCACTACTGGCTGAAGTTGTCTATGCGACGACCCAGAAGGTCGGACTTGCTCAGGCGGGGCGATTCTGCCTTTGGCTGGGAACGTTGGGTGCGCTGGTTGCGACGTTCACCGGCTGGGCACATCTGACTACCTCAAACTGGGCCGATAACAGTCTGGCCAACCAACATGCGTTACTGGGTTACATCATGGCAGGTGTGGCAGTCGCAACTTTGATTTCAGGAGAATGGCGGATGCGACAAAAAGAAAATCGCTCCGCTCGAATGATCTACTGGCTCATGCTACTGGCCGCAGCAGGTCTGGTAGCTTACACCGGGCATCTGGGCGGCATACTGGTGCATGGCGAATTGTGGTGGTGAAACCCTACTCCCTCAGCCAGGTCTCACTTTTGGTTTCTTTCAAGGATCGCCCCGTGTAAAGCAGCAGTGCTTTGGCTTCTTCGTGGTAAGCCGATCCTCCGCCAAAGGTTCGGGCAGGTCCGCCGGGGAAGTCGTCCAGTTTCTTCCAGGTCTTGCCATCGAAGGTCCAGGTTCTGCCAAAGCCTTCGGCTTCCTTGTCGTTGATTCGACTGCCAAAGATCACCACTTCCTTGTTGTCCGCATCCCATGCCATCGCGAAAGTATCCCCAGCCGGTGGCGAAGCATCAAGCCTGATTTCCTCCCATTCGGTGCCTGTCCATTCCCAGGTGTCTGCCAATGCGGGGAAGCCACCTTCCGTGCCGCCGAACATGACCGTGCGTTTGCGTTGCGGGTCATAGACCATGGCGTGGCCGTACCTTGGCGCGGGACCCTTGCGCACGGCCTTGGCAGTCCAGCGCAGGCCGTCCCACAGCCAGATGTCATCCTTCGCGTTTTTCAGGTCCTTGCCCCCAAAGAGTATGACCTGCTGCCTCGGTTCGTCATAGGCCATGGCATGAAAGCCACGCTCGCTCGGGCCTCCGGTGGCAAAGCGTCGGCTCCAGCGTTCGCCGTTGAATGTCCAAAGGTCATCCAGTGGTTTGTCATCTTCCCCAATCCCGCCGAACAGCACGATTTCTTCACGGGCAGCGTCGTACACCATCGCATGACCGTACCGAGCTGGTGGGCCTTGGCCTGCATCAAGCTGCTTCCATTCCTTGCCATCGAACAGCCAGGTGTCGTCGTAAACAATGTCGCTGGCCTCGGCTCGAACGGTTCGTCCGCCGAACAGCACCGCCACCTTGGCTTTGGGGTGATAGATGAGGGTGAATTCACTACGGTCGCCGGGCGAGTCTTCCGTCTCCACTTTCTTCCACTCCGTTTGCAGCGTCACCCGACCGATCTGTGCCCACGCCTGGTAACCGGCCAGTACTGCGAGCATGAGGACACCAGCCGTGATAAAGCCGAATCGCCGGGCGAATAAAGTCCATCGTGTTGCGTCTGTTGGCTGCATGGTTACCCTTTCGCAATCTGCTGGCAAGACGTTCGAGAAGCTGTGTCATTGCCTGCAACTGACTGACAATACCAACCCGCACGCGACAGTGTCGGCTGCACGTTCACTGACCTGCCCAACCACTTGCCGCGACTTAACTCAGGCTCCAAATCATGCCCGACACTCTCACCATTCTACAAGACAGGCTTCACACTGCCTTTACCCAGGCCGTGCAATCCGCTTTTTTACAGGTTGCTCAAGAGGCAGGCGTCGAGTTAGACAAGATCGACCCCCTGCTGGCGGTGGCTGGCGACCCCAAGCATGGCGATTATCAAGCCAACGGCTGCATGAAGCTGGCCAAGCAGTTGAAAACCAACCCCAGACAATTGGCCTCGGCTGTGGTCGAAGCACTGGCTGTGGAGGACATCTGCAGCGAAGTCGAAATCGCCGGCCCGGGTTTTATCAACCTGCGCTTGCAGCAGGAGTTTCTCGAATCGCAACTGATCGAACTGGCCGAGGATGACCGGCTGGGCGTGCCCGAGCAGGCATCGCAGCGCGTCGTGGTGGATTACTCCAGCCCGAATGCTGCCAAGGAAATGCACATCGGCCATGTCCGCTCGACCGTCATCGGCGACTGCATCGTGCGCGTGCTCGCGTTCCTCGGCCACGATGTCATCCGGCAGAACCACATCGGTGATTGGGGCACACAGTTCGGCATGCTGCTCGAATTCCTCATTGAGTCAGGCCAAGCTGACACAACCGATATGTCGATCGGCGACCTGAACAAGCTGTATCAGCAATCAAAGAAACGCTTCGATGAAGATGAAGACTTTGCCAGACGCGCCCGTGAACGCGTCGTCAAACTGCAAGGGGGCGACGAACAAAGCCTGACAGTCTGGCGGAAACTGATCGAGGAATCCATCCATCACATGGATGCGCTCTATCGCCAACTGGATGTGCTGCTGGAGCCCGGCGATGTGGTCGGCGAGAGTTTCTACAACGACAGGCTGGCTGACACGATTGAAGAACTGAAAAAAGTTGGGCAGATCGTGGAAAGTGATGGTGCCTTGATCGTCGAACCCAAGGGCTTTACCAATGCAGAGGGTGAGCAGGCTGGCATGATCGTTCGCAAACGTGACGGCGGTTATCTCTATGCGACAACGGACCTGGCAGCTGCTTTGTATCGCATTCGCGAGGTGAAGGCTGACCGGGTGGTCTATGTCACCGATGCCCGGCAGGCGGATCACTTTGGCATGTTCTTCCAGGTGCTGAGGCAGTCGGGACTTGGGCCTGACTCGGTTCGATTGGACTATGTGCCGTTCGGTACGATCCTTGGGTCGGATCGCAAACCTTTCAAAACGCGTGATGGCGGTACGGTCAATCTTGCGGATGTGCTGACGGAAGCGGAGCAACGGGCGTCGGCCATCATTCAAGAAAAGAACGCCGACCTGCCTGAGGAGGAAAGGAAGCAACTCGCTCATGCCATCGGCATCGGGGCGATCAAGTACTTCGACCTGTCCAGCGATCGAATCAAGGATTATGTCTTTGACTGGGATCGCATGCTGGCGTTCGATGGGAACACGGCCCCGTACCTGCAGAATGCCTATGTCCGCATCCAGTCCATCTTCCGCAAGGGTGAAGTTGATCCCGAAGCCTTGGCAGGTGTTGCCCCGGCTGTGGCGGAACCTGCGGAGCGATTGCTGTCGCTGAAACTGCTCCAGTTTGGCAGTGTGGTACGCACGGTGGCGGACACGCTGGAACCTCACCGCTTGTGCAATTACCTGTATGAGACGGCCACGCTGTTTCATAAGTTCTATGAAACCTGCCCGGTGCTGATCGCGGAGACCGAGCCGATCAAGCAGGCCCGGTTGAGCTTGTGTTTTGCGACCGCCCGGACGCTCAAAGCCGGTTTGGCATTGCTGGGAATACGGGTCGTGGATCGGATGTAAACGGGTACTTGAAGTTGGTTTTTTGTCCACAGTTGCCGCGTGATTTCATGATTGTCTGGCCGTCAACCGATTGATATCATATTGATATCAACAGTGGGTATCTTTGGGAGTCTTGCACATGGGTGATTTACTGATTCGCAACCTGGATGCGGAAACACTGAAAAGGCTCAAGCGTCGCGCCAAGCAAGCGGGGCGGAGCCTGCAAAGTGAAAGCAAGCTCATTTTGGAGAGAGCAGCCGGTCGCACGTTGGAAGAAACCTTGGCTGTCGCGACAAGCTGGCGTAAGAAATTAGGCAAGCGTCAGTCGGACAGCACAGCGGAACTGCGCGAGGATCGTGAGCGATGAGCCGGGTTGTGCCTGATGCCAGTGTGTTGATCAAGCTGTTTATTGATGAGCCAGGTTCTGCGAAAGCAGTTGCTGCGATCAAGAAGGCAAAGCATTTGATAGCACCGGATCTGCTTTGGCCAGAGGTGGGCAACATTTTGTGGAAGTATGTTCGTCGCGGGGAGTTGCAGGCTAAAGAAGCGCAGGCATTGCTGGAGGACATGTTGCAGATGCCGATTGAGTTGGTGAAGACGCAGGAGTTGATTGAGGATGCCTTGGTGATTGCGACTGAGTTTGGTCGCTCTGTTTATGACAGCTTGTATCTGGCGGTTGCCCTCCACAGCAAGGCCGTATTTCTGACGGCTGACACCAGGTTGGTCAATGCCCTCTCAAACACTTCTTTAGCCGGTGCGATCCGTAATTTGCATTGAGTTCATACGACTTCAGTCCGGATGATTCACCACATAGCCAAACGGACATTGAAAAATTCATGATCTAAACCCATCCCACGCGAACATGCGTGGGCTTTGCCTGACTCTCCTTCATCTTTGTGAATCACTGGTTTCCCTGTGTCTTGTAAGTTGTTGCTGCCCTTGTGAATCCCAATCAAAAGCCAGGCCTGGCGTCGGGATTTTCCCTATCTCCAGGATTTCGCCCTAGTTTCATACTTTTTAAGACCCAAACGTCTGAATCGACTTGACTTCCGGATACATCTGTCTGATATTACGCAGAGGGATGGCCGATCCCGACTTCCGGATCGACATGACCACTTTTCCCGCCTAACCGACAAGGAGTTCCACCCCATGTCCCAACGACGCATGATCACGGTCGATGGCAACGAAGCGACCGCCTCCGTTGCCCACCGGACGAATGAAGTCTGCGTGATTTATCCCATCACTCCCAGCTCGCCCATGGGTGAGTTTGCTGACGATTGGTCCAGTCTGGGCAAAACCAACATCTGGGGAGCCGTCCCCGAGGTGATGGAGATGCAGTCCGAAGCTGGAGCCGCCGGCGGCGTGCATGGCTCGTTGCAAGCCGGCTCACTGACCACGACGTTCACCGCGTCGCAAGGCCTGCTGCTGATGATCCCCAACATGTACAAGATCGCCGGCGAACTCAACAGCTTCTGCATGCATGTCAGTGCCCGCTCTGTCGCAACTCATGCTTTGTCGATCTTCGGCGACCACAGCGATGTCATGGCCTGTCGTCAGACTGGCTTTGCCATGCTCTGCTCCAACAGCGTGCAGGAGGCCCATGACTTTGCTCTGATCGGCCAGGCAGCCACGCTCAAAGCCCGTGTGCCTTTCCTCCACTTCTTTGATGGCTTCCGCACATCGCATGAAGTAGCCAAGATCGAAGAACTGACTGACGACGATCTGCACAGCATGATCGACGATGAACTGATCGCGGCCCACCGGCAGCGCGGCCTGTCTCCGGACGATCCCAAGATTCGTGGCACGGCCCAGAACCCGGACGTCTTCTTCCAGGCACGCGAGGCCTGCAATCCTTTCTATGACGCCACGCCCGGCATCGTGCAGGCAGAGATGGACAAGTTCGCCAAACTCACCGGCAGGCAGTACCAGCTATACGAATACGTCGGCGCTGACGACGCGGAACATGTCATTGTCTTGATGGGCAGCGGTGCAGAAACCGCGCATGAAACCGTTGAAAAACTCAACGCCGATGGCAGCAAGGTTGGCCTGCTCAAGGTGCGACTCTTCCGCCCGTTGGCCATCGAACAATTCGTCAAGGCCTTACCTGCCAGCGTGAAGAAACTCACGGTACTGGACCGCACCAAGGAGCCGGGCGCAGTGGGCGATCCGCTTTACCTTGATGTCTGTACAGCCATCCGGGAAGCCGGAGCAAGTGGCTTGGCTGCGTTCGACGCTAAGGCAGTGGACATCGTGGCTGGACGGTATGGCCTGTCGAGTAAAGAGTTCACGCCGGCTATGGTCAAGGCGGTCTTCGACAACATGGCGAAGGCTTCCCCCAAGAACCACTTCACCGTGGGCATCTATGACGATGTGACGAATACTTCGCTGGATGTCGATCACACCTTTGAGATCGAACCCGCCGAGGTGAACCGTTGCGTGTTCTTCGGCCTCGGTGCGGACGGCACGGTCGGCGCCAACAAGAACTCGATCAAGATCATCGGTGGCGAGACGGACAACTATGCCCAGGGCTACTTCGTCTATGACTCGAAGAAGTCCGGCGCGATGACCATCAGCCACCTGCGCTTCGGCCCTCGCCCGATTCGCTCGGCCTACCTGGTGGGTAGTGCGAACTTTGTCGCATGCAGTCAACCCAACTTCATGGATAAGTACGATGTGCTCAAGTATGCCGCCCCGGGCGCGACTTTCCTGCTGAACAGCCCTTACGGGCCTGATGAAATCTGGAACGAATTGCCTTTGCCTGTGCAGCAGTCCATCATCGACAAGAACTTGAAGTTCTACGTCATCAATGCTGAGCAGGTCGCGACCGACACCGGCATGGGTCGCCGCACCAACACCATCATGCAGACCTGCTTCTTTGCGATCAGCGGTGTGCTGCCCAAGGATGAGGCAATCGCCAAGATCAAGTCTGCGATTGAAAAGACTTATGGCAAGAAGGGGCAGGAAATCGTCAAGCGTAACTTCGCGGCTGTGGACGCGACTTTGGACAACCTGCACCAGGTCAAGGTGCCTGAGACTGCCACCTCATCGCGTGGCCTGCTGCCGATCCTGGCGGGCTACGGCGAAGTGCCTGAATTCGTCCGCAAGGTGACTGGCGTCATCATGGATGGCAAGGGGGATTCACTGCCCGTGTCTGCCTTCCTGCCTGATGGCACCTGGCCTGTGGGGACAACCAAATACGAGAAGCGCAGCATCGCACTCGAGATTCCCATCTGGGATCAGGATGTTTGCATCCAATGCAACAAGTGTGCGTTTGTCTGCCCGCATGCGGCCATCCGCAGCAAGGTCTATGAAGAGCCTGCGACCAATGGCAGGCCTGAGAGTTACACGGATACCGAGTTCAAGGCCAAGGATTTTCGTGGCATGAAGTTCGCCATCCAGGTCGCTCCCGAAGACTGCACCGGCTGCGGCTTGTGTGTCAATGTCTGCCCGGCGAAGAATAAGGCCGAACCCAGGCTCAAGGCCATCAACATGAAGCCGTTGCGTGACCACGTGGATCGTGAGCGTGAGAACTACAAGTACTTCCTTGATTTGCCTGAGATCGACCGTACGAAACTGGCGCGCATGGATGTGAAGAACTCGCAGTTCCTCGAGCCTTTGTTTGAGTACTCCGGTGCTTGTGCGGGTTGTGGCGAAACGCCTTACGTGAAGCTGCTGACACAATTGTTTGGCGACCGCATGATGATCGCCAACGCCACCGGTTGCTCGTCGATCTATGGCGGCAACCTGCCGACAACGCCTTATTGCACCAACGCTGAAGGACGCGGCCCGGCATGGAGCAACTCACTGTTTGAAGATAACGCCGAGTTCGGCTTCGGCATGAGACTGGCTGTGGATCACATGACGGCTCAGGCACGCAATCTTCTCAAAAAGTTGGCCCCTCAAGTCGGCGACGATCTGGTGGCAGGCATCCTCAACGCAGCGCAAACGGATTACGAAGCAATCAATCAGCAGCGCGACCGCGTCGTCATGCTCAAAAACAAGCTGGCTGGCATAAAATCGGCTGACAGCAAGCGGTTGATCCTCATCGCCGACTACCTTGTCGATAAGAGCGTCTGGCTGCTTGGGGGCGACGGCTGGGCTTATGACATCGGTTTCGGCGGGTTGGACCATGTGTTTGGCAACACGCGGAATGTCAACATTCTTGTGATGGATACCGAGGTATATTCCAACACTGGCGGTCAGGCCAGCAAAGCCACCCCGATTGGTGCGGCAGCAAAGTTCGCGGCGTCGGGCAAGATGGTGCACAAGAAGGACCTGGGCCTGATGGCGATGAGTTACGGCCACGTCTATGTCGCTTCCGTCGCGATGGGCGCCAGCGACGCCCAGACGGTCAAGGCCTTCCAGGAAGCGGAAAGTTACGACGGCCCATCCTTGATCATTGCCTACAGCCATTGCATCGCACATGGTTACGACCTGCAGTTTGGTCTGGATCAGCAGAGGCGAGCGGTGCAGTCGGGCATTTGGCCTTTGTATCGGTTTGATCCTCGTCGCATCCTTGTGGGTGAACCGCCCTTGCAATTGGACAAGGCCCCTGGCAAGCCTTGCAGCGTGCAGGAATACATGGGTAACGAAACCCGCTTCCGCATGGTCGAGAAGATTGATCCGACGCGGTTCAAGATGCTGGCCAAGGCTGCGCAGCAATTTACTGCTCAGCGTGTGTCGATGTATGAGCAATTGTCACAACTGACGATTCCCACAGCCTCAGCAGAACCCACTGAACCCGCTGAAGCGTGAGCAAGATCAACAGAAACCTGACAAGGCGAGCAGAAAAACGCTGTCGCTGAAGGAGTGAATTGAATGGATTTATCAACCCGCTATATGGGATTCGAATTGGAGCATCCTCTGGTGCCCGGCGCTTCGCCGATGTCAGATGACATTGGCAAGGTCAAGGCTCTGGAAGATGCCGGGGCACCGATGATCGTCATGCACTCGCTGTTTGAGGAGCAGATCGTCGGTGAACAATTGGCCACCGTGGAGGCGATGGATGAGCCTTCCGAGTCGTATGGCGAAGCCACCAGCTATTGGCCGGCGAGTACGGAGTTCCGCCTTGGGCCTGATGAATACCTCGATCAGGTTCGCAAGATCCGCGAGGCAGTGAGTGTTCCCGTGGTCGCTTCCTTGAACGGCATCACCAACAGCGGTTGGCTGGAATATGCCAAGCTGATTGAGCAGGCAGGCGCTCAGGCACTTGAACTGAACGTGTATTACGTCGCGACGGATCTGGATCGCTCAAGCGAGTCGATCGAAAACGAAGCGATTGAGATGGTGCGTGAAATCAAGAAACTGATCTCTATTCCCCTGGCTGTGAAGCTGTCGCCCTTCTATACCTCGCTGAGCAACTTTGTGAAACGGCTGGATGAAGCGGGCGCGGATGCGGTGGTGCTCTTTAACCGTTTCTATCAGCCGGACATTGACATTGAAAACCTTGAACTGACTCGTTTGAATTTGTCCAACCGCACTGAGTTGCTGCTGCGAATCCGCTGGCTGGCCATCCTGCATGGCAGGCTGGGGCTGGATTTGTCAGCTTCGGGTGGTGTGCATGGGCCTTCGGACGTAATTAAAGCGGTCATGGCTGGGGCCAACTCCGTGCAGATGGTGTCCGCCCTGCTCATGAACGGGCCTGACTACCTCATCCGCGTGAAATCAGCGGTCGCAGCCTGGCTGGAGGAGCACGAATACGAGTCGCTCAACCAAGCGCAAGGCTCCATGAGCCTGCTGCGTTGCCCCGATCCCTCGGCCTATGAACGTGCGAATTATGCGAAGTTATTGCAGAGTTGGGAACCCGATTGACGATAACCCCAAAATGCAGCAGGAAATTTTTTCCTGCTGAGTGATAAGGCAGGCAGAGCGAAGTGGAAGACCCGGCGTTAACGTCGGGTTTTTTCAATTCCCGCTTTCACGGCCAACATTCTCCCATATCGCGCAATAATCGTTTAATACGCATCCCGCTCTAAGCTTTCGTTAATCAAGGTAGCCACATCGGCA
>CAZJJN010000047.1:0-23117 GCA_964546335.1 uncultured Phycisphaeraceae bacterium | reverse complement strand
GTCTGCCGATGTGGCTACCTTGATTAACGAAAGCTTAGAGCGGGATGCGTATTACGCAGATGATCCAAGCACATGGAATGTGCAGAATTGGAATGGATCAGAAGAAGTGGCACTCCACCTGATCCCCGAGCCAATGACCGCAGCATTGCTGGGACTGGCAGCTTTGGTGGGGGTACGTCGACCGCAGAACCGATAGCCTTTGTTACGACTCTTGGATATCCAAACCGATATCCAATGTCGCAGCGGAGTGTGTCAAAGCTCCAACGGAGATGCGGTCAACACCGGACAACGCCATCGCGCGAACCGTTTCCAGATTGACCCCGCCCGACGCTTCGAGCAAAGGCATTGCCCCCAATTGGTTTCGCATGCTGACCGCTTTGCTCAACTGTTTGGGAGGCATGTTGTCCAGCAGGATGATGTCTGGCCTGTCCTTCGCAGGCAGATCAAGTAACGCCTGCAACTGCTCCAAGTGATCGACTTCCACTTCAAAGAAGATCGGCTGAGGCTTCAAGCCAGCCAATCTTTCCCGTGCCTGCTTCATCGTCTGAGCCAATTCATCTGCTGAAAGATGAGCAATGTGATTGTCCTTGACCAGCACCGCGTCATACAACCCCAGTCGATGGGTTACGCCACCACCAGCTTGAACCGCCAACTTGGCCAGCTTGCGATATCCCGGGATGGTTTTACGTGTATCGCAGATGGCTGCATGCGTGCCCGTGACCTGCCTGACATACTGCTGAGTCAAGGTGGCGATGCCTGACAAATGCGTGAGGAAATTCAGCGCGACGCGCTCTGCTGCGACGATGGCATCCAAAGGCCCGGCCAATCGGGCAATGCGGTCGCCGGGCAATAACGTCGCTCCATCTTCCACCAGCAGTTCCACCTTAAGCGCAGTGTCATAGGCCTTGGCCACATAAGGCAGCAACCAGGCCCCCGCCAACTTGCCGGGCTGACGGGCGACGAACCAGGCTTGCGTCTGGTGGGACTGGCTGTTCATCACCATCGCAGTGACATCCTGCGAGCGATGGCCCATGTCTTCCTCGCGCGCGAGGTGAATCAGTTGGTTAACGGATTCGATGAGTGACGGATCATCTTTCTCAACCTGGCCGACGAATCGCTGCGGCCGATTCATCATGGGCAGCACTCGATAGTGGTATTCACTGATTCGTGTCAGTCTGACTTTGTCCCCAGCAACCAGGCCATGCATCTCAAACCAGGATTTCCAACCCCGATAGCGCAGGCGCCTGCCTGGCTTCAAAATATCCGTCTCAATCACCTCACCCCCGCCAAGATCAAGTGAAAGCATTTGCCCGGCTTGGTTAGCAGCATTGCCCGACACCACCTCGTCAGGGAAATGATCCACCGCATCACCCAAGGCCAGGTATCCGTTCCGCAGCGCGCCCGGCTTCAATTCAATATCCACAATCGGATCCGCCTCAGCAGGTAACACAAACCAGGCAGGCCCGCGCGACGGCTGCATCTCAGGCCCGACCGTAATCGGCTCGACATCCACAAGCTCGACAAATGTCGCGTATCTGGCGTTGTGCTTGGCCTCCCAGAATTCATCCCTGCCACAGATCAGAGGATCAAAAACCTGACGAAGCTTTCGCAGGCATTCACTGGTCAACGCATCATAAAAACAGACTCGCCCTGCCCGCGCCCTGCCGACAAATCCCCCCGAAGACTTCTTCAAGTAAATCACATCGCCCGGTTCAATCGCTTCAAAAGGCGGCTTACGCGAAACCGTCAATCGGCTTTCCCATGTCTTGCTGCCAGAAAGAATCTCCCCCAGATAAGGCTGACGCAGGATCGCTACATGCACCCTCGGTCTGGACTTGGCAGTGCTCTTGATGGACTTGTTCCGACTCATTCAAGATAGGTATAGCCTTCCAACCCCTGCTCGTAAAACTGAATGAGGAAACGCGATTCCTCAAGTGACAGCCGATCCCGACGGACTGCTTTTTCCACGCGCTTGCGCATCATCCGCTTCAATTCATCCGTGGGATACTGAACATAGGAAAGTACTTCGCGCACGGAGTCTCCCTCGACCACTTCGTTGATGATCGGCTGCCCGTCGCTGCCGACGCTGACATGCACCGCATGGGTATCCCCAAACAGGTTGTGCATATCGCCAAGGATTTCCTGGTAAGCACCCACGAGGAAAGCGGCGAGATAGTAAGGCTTCTGGAAACCCTCCTCATCAAACTCAAGGTCGTGGACTTCAAGCACAGGTTTTGATCGCCTCGGGCCGATGAAACGGTCGATGCAGCCGTCGGAGTCGCAGGTAATGTCTGCCAGGATCGCGTTATGACCCGGCTTTTCGCTCAAGCGGTGCAATGGCATGATCGGGAATAACTGATCAATGGCCCAACTGTCAGGCAGCGACTGAAAGATGGAAAAATTGCAGAAGTAGGTGTCAGCCAGCAGTGAGGATAATCCGCGTAATTCGTCGCCGAAGCTATCGGTTTTCTCAGCAATTTTCATCGCTTTTCGACACAGGCCAAAGAACAAACGCTCTGCGAGGACACGGTGTTGTAATGAACAATAGCCCAGATTAAATAGGTGCAGCGTCTGATCCCAAGCCAAATGAGCATCATGAAAATCTTCGCGCAGCGTCGCTTCATCCAGATCACGATAGTTTTCCACCAGCAACCGTACCGGCGTGGGCAACTCTTCAAGATTTTCTTCGAGCAAACTGTGAGGGTCCGGTGCCGCATCCACATAAGAAGCACCCAGCACGTTGAAAACAAGCACGCTGTGAAAAGAAACGACTGCTCTGCCGGACTCGCTGATGATTGTCGGGTGGGGCGTCTCAGCCTGATCGCAGGCCTGTTTGATGTAGTACACCACGTCGTTGGCATATTCCTGCATGGTGTAATTGATGCTGGCATCCTGGCTGGACTTGGTGCCTGCATAATCCACGCCCAAACCGCCGCCGACATCAATGTATTCAAGCGGGGCTCCTGCCCGTTGCAATTCCACAAAGACGCGGCCAGCCTCAGTTATGCCTCGCTTCACATTGCGAATGTTGCTGATCTGGCTGCCCAGGTGGAAGTGCAGCAGTTTCAGGCAGTCGCGCATTTCATGTCTGCGTAGAAAATCAAGCGCATCCATCACACTACCGATGCTCAGGCCGAACTTGGATTTCACACCGCCTGACGATTCCCACTTGCCTGCCCCGCGTGTAGCCAATTTGACGCGTAAGCCGATGTCCGGTCGAACGTCGTGGCGTTCCGCATGCTCGACGATCAAACGCAGTTCCTCGAAGTTCTCGACGACGGGGATGATGGTCTTGCCCATCTTGGCTGAGAGGATGACCGCCTCGATGAATTCACTGTCCTTGAAGCCGTTGCAGATGATGGGAGTTCGGTCATCATCGACCAGCGCCATGATCGCCAGGAGTTCGGGTTTGCTGCCTGCTTCCAGGCCGAAGCCATAAGGCTTGCCAAAGTCGCGAATCTCTTCAACCACATGCCGCTGCTGATTGACCTTGACCGGATAAACACAACGGTATTGGCCATCATATTCGAACTGGCGGATCGCCCGGGTAAAGGCCTGATGAAGTTGTCGCAGCCGATGCTTGAGGATGTCGCTGAAGCGAAGCAGGATAGGAGGCTCGATCCCCCGCTTGCGTAAATCCTCCACCAATTGAGGAAGACTGATGGATCGTTGTGGGCTGCGTGTAGGTTGAACGGTGACATCACCCTGATCGCTGACATTGAAATAGCCGTTACCCCATCGCCGTACGCCGTAGAGTTCTGCACTGTTTTTGCTGGTCCAGCGATCGCGCGAGACAGCGGAGGGTTTAACTGATGATCTGACAGACAGTTCAGAAGCTTCGGCCATGATTTCCCTCTCAGGTTGGGTGGGCGAGACATTATCACGTTGATCGGCAAAATAAACAAGAGCGAGGACCCAACCTTGCAGGTAACTCGCTCTTGCTGCCTACGAAAATCAATAGGCCTGATCGTATTGTTTGGGCATCGGCTGTTTCACCGACGCTTTTCATTGTCTTTGATCTATCGCGAACTTAGTCGCGAGCGCTTCAGCGACGACGAAGCATCGCCAATCCGCCCAAGGCAAGCAACGCAAGGCTGGCAGGCTCGGGGACGGGCACAGGTAGGTCATGCTCGTCGGCAAGTGATGCGGTGCCGCTCAAAGTTGCATTATCGAGTTCTGGAGCCTTGGGACTGGTGAAATACATGATATCACCGGTTTGACCGACAGCGATTGTGTTTGCGGTGAATTCCCATGAAGCTGAGAACTGAGCAGTGCCGGAGGCCGTGACCGGGTTCGTCCCAGTCCCCACGATACTCGTCGCAGCTGTTGCCTGTTCGTCTCCATCGAGATTCACACTGAAAGCCTGCGCTACGGGAGGACCAAACAAACTCCAGTCCTGGAATGGGAACACTTCGATGATTTGGTATGCGTAGACATAGTGACCAGAATTAACACTTTGTCCGGGGTAGGACAACGCGAACTGCCCAGGTGCATATGCAGCATACGCTACGTCAGCAGAAAAAGTTGTGTAGCCACCGAGGTTGGCTGTATCGAATCGCTGAACCCCTTGGAACGCAGGCATTGCGTTAAAGTCAGTATCAATTCCCGCCTGTACGAAAGCGCATGCTGAACTCAACACGACTACGGGAGCAATTAATTTCTTCATGACCAATCCTCCTGGGTTTTCACCCGCCATCCTTCCTGATCGAACCCAACACTGCATTTGAGCAGCCACTACTGTCGTCACCAACAAGGCGGTGGGGCATAACACTCACCACCACCTCCTAAGCATTTGTCCGCCATACGCATTCGCGTGAAGCGACACGGACCTGTCCGTCATAGCTTAGCGACGACGGATCAAAGCCAGACCGCCTAACCCCAACAAGGCCAACGAAGCAGGCTCGGGGATCACATCACTGGGCGAAGGCACCACACCCACCGCGAACGTTCCATCTTGAGCAATCGCAGGCGTCCAAATAGGGGCATTCACACTCAAATAATTCAACTCCGCCGATGATTGACCGGTGAGCAATGCACCAGGCAACCAACTCCACGCAATGTTCTGAGGGTCACCAGTGCCAGCATAAAATCCGATCGAGCCCGGGGTTGTCGATTGAGGGTCAACATTGCTTGGTACCAGCGAGGTAAACCCAAAATCTTCAGCTTCGTTGCTGTCAAGCATCGCAACCGAGAACGTCTGCAGATCAATCGAACCCAGCGTCGTCAGCTGATACTGATATTCGAAGCGACCTTGCGCCAAGGGATCAACCGAGGGTTTGTTCACTACCCAGTCCACCCGAACAGAAAAGTTGGGGTTGGAAAGTGATGTAAACACCATTGAATCCGCCCACAAAACGATGCCGTCGTCGTATGCATTGGTCGCATCCAAATCAGATGCCACATCCAGACCGGCAAACGCCACGGCTGAACCGCAGAAAACTGCACCTGCTGCCAATAAAGAAGCTAACTTGTTCACGATATCCTCCTCCAAAAATCCTCGGCCGGAAGTCCTTCGAAACTTCCATATTGGCCTGTCACTAGATGTACCACCCGCCGAACGCACAACTTGCCGGCAACACGTCAGCGCAACACGCGCCACACCCCATCTCTTCCAAAATTCTCACTCTCTTGAACCTGTATTGTGTAAGAACTACACGCTTCCAAATTACAGGTAAATTTCGCGGCTGTCAACAGTTTTTGGTGCTATTCCGCAAACTTTCCGATTTCTCACCAAAACCAAACTCAATGCCCCAAGAAAGACTGTGAAGGAAGTAGCAGGTTCTGGGATTGGAACTGAGCCTGAATTGGAAATTGCGTGGGAGTAATGAGTCGCCAAAATGCTCAAGTCCAGAATGTCCACCTGCTGATCGCCATTGGAATCTCCCCTGTGGATATTTCCCAAAGTACCGAAACCCGTAGCCACGATAGCCAAATCCTGAACATCGATTAGGCCATCAAACGTCGCATCGCCTGGCAACCATTCCTGCCAGACCATCAAAGGATCGCCCACGACCGTGTTGACATAAGAAGTCTGGAAAATGCTGGACCAGGCAGATTCAACCCAGGTACGCCCTCCCAGCATGCCTTCAAAAAGCAAATCTTCATTGGCGACATTCGTCGTCCCGACAGCAGGCTCTTCAACGTGACCAACCGCTGCCGTTCCACCAATCTCAAGCCATTGCCCGATCTGTCCCTGATTTGCCTTGGTCACCCCTTCCGTGAACGAAAAGGCGTTGTAACTTTCCTGTGTTGCAAAGATAGCCCCTTTTACGAGAATTAAATCCAACTGATCCGTGATGTAATCTTTGCCAAGCTCTCCCGAATCATTTGTGCCATGGCTCACGTAACCAATGACCGCTGTGGAATCTTCCAATATGGCATCTGCGCTGGTGTCATAAGTGACCGATTGGCCAAAGGCTGGCAATACCCCCGTAGCCAACTCCAGCATCTTGTCAGGCCGACTCACGGGATCATCATCGACCACGACTGATAAGACCTGCCCTGAAATATAACTATTCTGAGCACGATCAATCATGGCTTTTGTCGTCTCGACTGAGTAGCTGTCCAAACGTGAAGACAGGCGAATGCCGGTTTCCGTGTAACTGAATGATGAATCACTCCCGTAATAGGGGTTCAATGCCTTTGAATTTCCTCCAAACGCATCGGGCAGCGCCCACCATTGATTGGTCATCAGACTCAGTGAATCGATCGTATCGATCCGTGTCAATTCACTTTCAAAACTGGAATATTTCCCCTCGCGCGTGGCCGCGGAGTTGGCCTTGATCCGCAAAGGCAATCCTGTCGTGGTGACGATGACATCGATATCATCATTCAATCCAGCCAGGATCTGTGGCCTGAGATTCGACAGATACGACTCGGCCGAAATTTCCTCTCCAGCAGGCACATTGCTCAACCCCAGCAACTGCACGCCTGGCCGCGAGCCAGCGTAATACTGAGCTACCTCAATACTGTCAGCATCTGCAGCGTTATACAAAACCATCACATTTTCAGGAGCAAGTTGGGCGGTTAAGGACTGGGTCAGAAATAAAACGACACAAGCCCATGACAAGAGACCTGTTGATATAGAGCGCCGACATCCTTCATTCATGGAAGACATGAAATACACTCCACATAAAGCCGGGCTGCAGATATGCAGCACAACTTCAACTTCCTTCTCTGTGGCTTACGTATGTGAAAGCCACCCTAATTGAACGCACCCTCGATCCAGTTGAGCCATCCTTCAGCCTGATGACTCCCTATAAGACGACATCAAGGTAATGCCCCAGCACCTGTTGGTCAATGACTATCTTGATCCTGCCACGATAGAAATTGATGAGAAAATCGTACTAAAAAAGGCAACACGCGGTCCGAAGACACGCGGGTTGCCCAGGTTGGGATACTGCAAACACTGCCAGCAATCTGGCTGACAAGTTATTTTCCAAGACGACGCATCACGCCTGTCCACGCTTAAGCGACACGGACTTGTCCGTCATAGCTTTAGCGACGACGGATAAGCGCCAAACCGCCCAGTCCCAGCAATGCCAGGGAAGCGGGTTCGGGGACATAATCCTCAGTATTGAACTGGCCAACAGCATTCGCCTGGAATGGAGCCAGCACTTCATCCTGTGTGCCAGGCACAAACTCCACACCGAATGGCACGCCACCGGTGGGAATCAAAAGACTGATGGAAAACTCACCGCGAGGATCCGTGATGTAGTCCATCAGGATGCCGCCGGTATACTCCACTTCCAAGTCTTCACTGACCCAGCCACCGGTCTTGTTGAACAGAAGACCACTGATATACGTGGTGTCCTTGACCGTGGCTTCCAGCAATACCGTGCCATCAGACAAGGTATAGGTGATCTTGGCATCATCAGGCAGGACTTCCTGACTGAAGAAAGCCGGGCCACCCGGGAAAATCGGGCTGGCTGCAAAGGCACCGGCAAAGAAGCCTTCCAGATCCATACTGACATCGACAAAGGTCGCAGTCCCGTCGCCGTTGAGCGTACCACCTGCGCCAATAGCGGGGACAGGCACTTCCACCTGCAAACCGCCGGTACCGGTTTTGGCGTCATAAATCGCGCCAGGACCTTCCTTCAGTTCCACGCCATCAAAAACAATTTCAGGCACGAATGGGGATGCACTATGTGGCATGAAATCCAGAATCGTGCCTGCCTGGGCAGCCGTACCCAAAGCAACCACGCCACATGCACCCAAACATAATTGAGCAACTCTCATCTCGTCTCTCTCCTTCCCTGTCAGAGAGTCAGATCAAGCCGACCACACGTACAGCCGATCTGCCTTCGTTTCAGGTATGTCTCTTTTCTTCTCTCAAACAGAGGATTGCCGATTGGCGCCCCTCTTCCCACTGAAGAAAATAAACTCAAACTCGCCAGTTGTAAAGTGGTATCTCGCAATTTCTGGAGAAAAAGTCCGGTAAGACGTTAACTTCTTGTGAAAACTGCCTGATGCGAGTCAAAATTGACTTCATTTCCCGGTGTTTCTTCGCCATCTGGTGGGCTATCACGACCCCTGAATGAAGCAATTCACAAACCCACAGCCTGTCGGGCCCGATGAGTAACTCCGTTAACCCTTTCCAGTGCGGCACTTGCACCTTTTTTCAGTATCGCATCAATCTGCCCCGGATCGGCTAGCAACTCCTCCCGCCGGGCGCGGGCAGGCCCAAAGTGATCCATGATCAACTCAAACAACGCCTGCTTGGCATCGCCATAACCCATGCCCCCTGCCCGGTAGCGCTTGGCCAAATCAACCGTTCGTTCATCGTCCCGGCCGGCGATGGCGCGGAAAATCTGAAACACCGGACACCCCTCAGGTTCCTTCGGGTCTTCCAATGGGGTTGAGTCCGTCACGATCTTCATGATCCGCTTGCGCAAAGGCTTCTCAGCAAGAAACGGATCAATCGTGTTGTCGTAACTCTTGCTCATCTTCTGGCCATCAATGCCCGGCAGCACTCCCGCATCTTCAGGCACCTTGTATTCAGGAATCTTGAACACCTCGCCGTAGTAATGATTGAACTTCTGCGCCAGGTCGCGGGTGATCTCGACATGCTGCACCTGATCCTTGCCCACAGGTACCAGGTCGGGATCGACACTCAAAATATCCGCCGCCTGAAGGATCGGATACGTGTAAAGCCCGATCGACGCAGCCAAACCCTTGGCCGTCTTGTCCTTGAAACTCGTGGCCTTATCCATCAGATGCTTGGGGCAGACGCAACTGAGCATCCAGGCCAGCTCCGTGACCTGCGGCACATCCTGTTGCAGGTAGATGTTGGCTTTGTCCGGGTCCAACCCGAAGGCGACATAATCAATCACCACCTGGCGAATGTTCGACCGCAGCCGATCTGCATCATGCGAAGATGTCATGGCATGGTACGAAGCCACGAAAATGTAAAGCTCGTGGTCATCCTGCATGTCGATGAACTGACGAATCGCCCCGGCATAGTTGCCCAGATGCAACTGACCCGATGGCTGAATTCCTGACAACACTCGTTTCATCACGGAACCTTCCTGTAAGGTTAAGAGGGAAAGCGTAACCACCCCCGTCAGAGTTTCAATTCGCTGTGAAGCAAGTCCGTCAGATTGCGTTGATCGGAACGCACCTCGGCCAATTGCCTTAATAACTACTTGATCTCACATTCGAAACAATGAACTCTGCCTGCGTAACACCGCAGGCCGAGGCGTGGCACGCAGCCACTTCGATCGTCGGCGTTGTTCAGCCAGGTGCAACTTATTCCTGCAGCGTGCCTCGATCTGAAACACCTCTTCCACAATCCCCGGATGATTGCACTGGCTCGACCGGTGCATCAGCACAATCGCCGAGGGCCCGGGCTGACCAGCCTTATCGAGAATGTCGCGCACCGCCACCAGGCATTGCTCGTTGGACAAGTGCCCCTGCTTGCCCATAATCCGCCGTTTGAGAAACGCAGGCCGATCACTTTTCTGCTGCAAATGCGGGTCGTAGTTGCACTCAATCGCCAACAGATCCACCCCGCCATGCTCGGAAAAACGCTCAATCAACTCCGGCGGGACGCTGCCCAGATCTGTCGCATACCCCAGCCGTGTCCCCACCTCGCGCATGAATGCCACGCCAGCATTTGCTCCAAGCGCGCCAATATTCTCCCCCGCTGAATCTGCCTTCTCCCTATGCGCGCCAACCCGCTTCCCTTTCGCGTCATCTTCTTCCCCCAACTCCATCGTCTCAAAGACATAACCCGTCGTCCCCTTCACATCGTGAGGCAGCGCGATCGGCCGGGCCAGCAAACCACGCACCGGGGAAAAGCGATCATCGAAAGGCCTCAGCAAATCAGCCTCCACCAAAGCCTGCAACCCATCACTCTCTCGCGCGGCATTCACATGCCAACGATGCAGGTAAACCGGAATGTCATGCTCAGCCAGTGTCCGCGCCCAGTTAGGCCTCCAATGGTCACGATCCAGATGCGTCAGACATATCCCCGCCACCTGCTCCAAGCTCACCCCCGCCTGCTGCAAACGCCTGCGCGTCGTGAAAGGCCCAAACCCCGCATCAATCAATATCGCGTTCCGCCCTGCCCTGGCACCACGCCCCACTTTCGCGTCGCGCCCCGCGCGTTCATCCCTTTCTTCTTCTCCCCCCGCTTCATCACCCCCCACCAAGCCATCCACCTTCAGCACACTGCTGTTGCCCCCCGAACCTGACCCCAGCACACAAAAGGACAAACCCGGGCAGCGCGCGCGACCCGACTCCCCCGCTGTAATTTCAACTTTCTGACCCTTGGCCTGCACATCGCGCTCGCGCGATTGCTTCTTGCGATACCGAGCGATGGCTGCATCCGCTGGGCTGGCAAATAAATCTAACTGAGGCGAAGGGCGCGACATCCATGTCTCCAAGGTTCGGGGTATGTTCGCATCTCGCTTCATCAGCGTCAATGCTTAACGTCTGTAACGATCAGGCAAACTCGATTAGCCGGATAAACAGGCGATAACCGGCGCTTTGGAGAACTTCACATCCGATAATTCACCATGATTCAGGGCATTTGCGGGGGCTGGCTTCATACAGCCGACATAAGCAGAACCGACCGAATTCTCGGAGGCTGGCGAGGACTCGACCATGGCCCGATTCAATGCCTTGCGTTGCGCAACTGTGTTAACACTGCTGGTGGGTTTGGGAGGTTGCGCAACAAGCAGGCCCGGGCTGGTCATAATCAACCCGACCTACTCCATCGCCAAAGACCCGGTCGGCCAGCAGCACCTCGCCCTCGAACGAGCCATCGAACAGGCAGGCGATGTCGTCGCCAGCATCCCCAGCGATGACGATGTCTTCCCCACACCACCCGAAACGATGGTCGAAGCTCCCGAATTCACACCCATCGATTAAACCCGCGCACGAACTGCTGTAATAGATCCCATCTGAAAAATCACTCTAGCAGGCTGAGTTCAATCGTCGCGTTCTGGGTGCCACGCCTTGACGCCATTCGAGCGAAGTCCTGAGGGCAGTCGAAGCTTGGCCCTGAGCTTGTCGAAGGGGGTATCGCGAGAAGGGCCAAGGTGTGTGGATGACGCTGTGTTTCGGCTTTCCATCGACATCACAGTTTGCCTCGCAGACTCGGCCAAACTGTGGCGCCCCGCTACGATTGATTTGGCGACGCTCAAAGCTCACGCAATCCAGGATGAACGCATGCGGGTGATTCAGGAACGCACATCGCGCTGAGCATTGAGAGTAGGATGGGTTAGCGCAGCCTCGTGGCGGAGTGTAACCCATCAATGAAGCCTATGACCAAACGTAGTCTGTTGATGGGTTACGTCTCGAAGACTCGCCTAACCATCCTACAAGCCACATGCGTTTGCCCTGATGTCTCTGCCATCGCCGTATGGATCTACTTCATTTTGTATCAGCGGTTACCGGAGACTGCATAGTCATGTAAGGGACTACCCGATAGATTATCATCACTCTCGATGCCTCTGGATTACTACATCGTGACCACCGTTTATTACCTTTTCATCTATGGTGGAATCATTGTCATGTCGGGAGTTTGCTGCGGCTTTATTCTGTTTGTACTGCCTCGTTTGAGGAGAAACAGCCTTCAACCCAGGTGTCGCAAGTGCCGTTACATACTGGACCCAACCTATCAGAATCAATGCCCGGAATGTGGCTGGCAACCAACTGCTCAAGACTCATTGACTGGTATGTCACGAATATGGGTTTTTCTAACTCTGCTTCTCATTGTTTCATTCAGTTCCGCGATATTTTTCGCTCTGTACTACCAGACTTTTAATTTATACGATGAAGGCAGATACGGCATCGAGGGTGATCAATTTCCACCGACCCCGCAAAGACAGATCGTTGATTTCCGACATAGTGTTTATACGCAATGGTGGCCATTCTCAGAATTCCACGCGCAGAGAAATTATTTAGTGACGAATCTGGATCTTACAGTGGCATCCAAGACACCGAATTCAAATATCTACGATACAGTCATAAGACACACATTTTACCTTTCAACCGACGCATCTCTTGCTGATCCGCAGCAACCTGATTTAGGAAGAGCCATCGAACAATTCCTGATTGACTCAGGCTTAACTTTGCAACAGGCCAATCTAAAAGCACAAGAAATTACTACAAGAATGAATCATGCCTACAGGGCTATCCGTGCCCAACCGCTGGCAAGCTGGAAGATCGTTTCACATGACATTGACATTCCCGGATATGGCCCGCCCGATCAAATTGAACAAAAGATGGTTGATAACACAAGAAGATGGGAACTGATTTGGTTCTCTGTATGTGTGACCTTAACACTGCTATGGTTGTTTACGACAGCCTTTCTTGCCTATCGTGAACTCTCAAAAGAAGGTGGCCCGACTGTGAATCTATGGCTCATTAAAATTGGTGGCCAACATAATCAGCCTTGATATCGCCCCACAGTTCAAACGTTTTTGGGCTAAGCGGGGGCTTTTTTAATCGACAAACAACCTTAAGGTTTTTGATGACACAGCAACCTTGCATATGGAAAGAAGGACGACAAGGCGGGGCAAGTCTGTGCTACATCGGCCTTCATGATGAGGCGATCAAGATGGTGATGAATCATCATGCTGATGTCGGCATTCGCGCAACCCTTGCGTGCGATGGTGTTCCCTTTGAGGTAGATACCTTGCTCGAACGCAACTGGGACCTGGCTGCCTATGGCGATAAACAACTGGCTGTCACGACAGCAGCAGCTTTACAACTATGCGACAGTCGCCATCGCCGGGGCTGGATTATGCCACACACTGCCGAGGCTGATGATGGCGACGCAGCCATCGCGAGTCCTCATAACTTTGTGGCGTATCGGGTTGTACCCAGCGTTGGGATCATCTCCCAGCCCAAACCTGATCTGAGCCAACCATTACCTGCCCGTTGGCTGCCCGGCCAATTACAGGATGCGAAGGATGCAGTCACTGGCATTGTCGATTCAAGGCAATGGGCAATCTGGCTGGTGGATGCTGCAACACTTGATCGCATGGGAACCGCACAGCATCGCCAACTGATGCAATGGCTTGGTGACCATCATGCACGCATCTGGTGCGCACCCATCCGCGATATCGCAAACTGGAAGGGATAAACCTTACCTCCCCCGTTCCGCCCTTCTCTGCTGCTCCTCGATCATCTCTTGGGCCTTGGCTTCCACCGCTTCGATTTCTTCCACCTTTTCCCGGGCTTTATCCAAAGCCGCAAACACCCGGCGCATGGCCAGGTCGCGGTCGCGTTCATTCTCCGCTGCAACCAAAGCGGCAAACCTTTCCCGCGTAAATTCCCGCTCAGCCAGGTAGGCTTCAAATTTCGCTTCATCCAAAGGCTTACCAAAGAACGACGTGGGCACGGCCAGCAGTTTCTCCTGCGCACGCATTCGAGTCCCTTCCTTTTCACTGGCGACGATGGCGATCTGCACCCCTGAGCCTCGCCGATCCCCCTCCCAGCGATCCCCTTCCTTCAAGCCTCGCGTGGCAAAGCCTTTCAGCCGAATCACCGCGGATTTGAAATCACGTCCGTCCTGACGATCCATCAGCTTCATCCGCCTACCATACTTGGCTTGAAGCTGCTTCTTAATCTGATCCGGATCCGTTCGCTGACTGCTGAGTTGTCTGCGGTCAATGGAGATCTGTTTTTCGAGAGTGTCTTCATCAATCAGCCAGACATCGGTGAGGATCATTTCATCCTCGCCGAGGATTTCATCGATCTTGGCCGAGTGAATAAAGCCATACTCCCCCGGCTTGAGTGCGGGCAAAGGCATGGCCTCGGCTTGGGCTTCATCGATCGACAGCGGAATCTCCACATTGCGGTAAATCCCCGATGCAATCTGCTGACGGATGACGATTTTTTCACTGGCCTGGACTTCGCGCACCGTCTTGCCGTGACTGCTGGGCAGGCGAGGGTCATATCCCGGGCAGGCGATCAATTTGCCTTCGATCTCGGCCATCCTCCGTGTGTACTGCGGCACGATTCGGCTCCAGATCGTCTCAACCTGATCCTTGCTCACAGCCAACAAAGGTGTCGCATCTTCAGTAGAGCCGCGGCGGTTGGCCGCCTGTGCATCATCCAGACTCAAGCCAAGGCAGAAGATTGCCCCCGTTGACAGAAGCAGCAGAGTTCGCGTGAAGGGAAATAGTTGCGCCAATGAGAATTGCTTCACGCGATCGTGTGTATGGTGAATCCATGAAGTGAACATGCCTGGCTCCGGGTTACGCGGTTGATCTGCCTCATCTTCAGGTTGCCAGCCGGGACGTCAAGGGTCTCTTGTAACAGGTGGGGCTGCAAAGAGAAAGAAGTGATAAAGAAAATGGCCCGCGAGCGCGGGGGAACGCTCATCGGGCCGTGAGGGGGGTGGAGTTGGGTGTCTATTGCAGAGGCTTGTTGACCTCATCAGCTACTACGTCAAATCTTCCGCCTGAGTTTCATTCATTGCTCGATTTTTCGGGAGCACTTCAGGCGGGGTGCGTTTTTCTCTCTCACGCACTACTAACAGTATCTATCAATCGGGTGAGATGTCAACCTTTCTGGATAATTTCCTCACAATTTCTCAACGTCAGGCAAAACAATTGGCTACGAACCGCATTTTGATGGCCAAAATCGCCCTAACTGGCTGCGTCAACAAACAATTAGGGAAAAGACCCGATGCCCGATTTACTTGCCGTCAAGTTCTCCACAAACCTGTCTCAACAAGTCGAAGGCCTGCATGGGTGAAAGGGATTCAATCTCGGTTTCCCGCAACCGCGTGACGGCTGGATGCTCCACATACTCTGTGAACAGCGATAGCTGATTCGCGTCAGACTTGGCTTTGGACTTGGCCTTGCCCGGTTGCGATTCTGCCAGGTGGGCGGATTGCTGACTCACGCTCAGCTCCGCCAGCAATGCTCCAGCACGATCAATCACCGTCTTGGGCAGGCCGGCGATCTTGGCCACGTGAATGCCATAGCTGCGGTCGGTCGCCCCCTCAGCCAGCCTGTGCAGAAAGACAATTTCCTCCTGCCATTCGCGTACGGTGACATGCAGGTTTCGCACCTGCGGGTACTGGTCTGCCAATTGGGTGATCTCGTGGTAATGCGTGGCAAACAATGTTCGACACCCAAGCTGAGCCAGGTGCTCAGCGATGGCCCACGCCAGCGACAGCCCATCCAACGTGCTGGTGCCACGTCCGATCTCATCGAGGATCACCAGACTACGAGGCGTGGCGTGATGACAGATGTTGGCTGTCTCCAGCATCTCCACCATGAACGTGGATTGGCCGGCATGCAGTTCATCACTCGCTCCCACACGGGTGAAAATGCGATCACAAAGCCCCATCACCATCCGCTCAGCCGGGACAAACGCCCCTGCTTGTGCCAGCAACACCAGCAACGCGTTCTGCCTGATAAACGTGCTTTTCCCCGCCATGTTAGGCCCGGTGATCAAAGCCAGTGAACCGGTTTCACGTGGAACTTGGTCAACTTCGTCACCTCCCCCTACACCCAACTCGCCCCGAGGTGACTGCTGTTCATTTCCATCTCCATCGCGCGAACTTTCATCATCACAAACCGCCCTTAGCTGAACATCATTTGGCACAAACTGTTCCAGCAGCAGTTGCTCCAGCACAGGATGGCGACCGGCGTTCACCCTCAGCACCGCCTCATCGACCAACTCAGGACGACACCACTGCCGATGCCCCGCCAATCGGGCAAACGCGCCCAGCACATCAAGCTCCGCCACAGCGAGCGAATACTGCCTCATCGTCTCCAACTGGCTACAAGCTTTATCACACAAATCGCGAAACAGTTGCTGCTCGCGATCCACCGCACGCTGTTCCGCCGACAGCACCTTGCCCTCAAATTCCTTCAACTCAGGTGTGACATAGCGCTCCGCATTCTTAAGCGTCTGCTTGCGCGACCAAACATCCGGGGCTTTGTCGCGATGGGCTGCGGTGACTTCGATGTAGTAGCCAAACACCTTGTTGTAGCCGACCTTCAGCGAAGGAATCTGCGTCTGCTCGATCAACTCCTTTTGATACCTGGCCAGCCAGGTCTGGCTGTCCGTCTGCAACGAACGGGATTCATCCAGTTGGGCGTCCACCCCATCCCGAAACAGGCCACCCTCGCGCAGATGAGCCGGCGGTTCCTCGACGCAATGCTTTTCAATCACCTCAGCCAGCACCCCCAAAGGCTCAGCCAACTCAGACAACGTGTCATGCCAACTTTTGAGCGCGGGTGCGTCCGCAGTCGCTTCCGCCAGTGCTTTCACCTGCGACAGACTGCCCCCCAAAGCCACCACATCGCGAGGCAGCGCCCGACCCATCGCCAGCCGGCCTGCAATCCGGGCGACATCCTGCACCTCACTCAAACGTTCATGTATCTCCCTCGCGACCCGTCCGTCGGCCAGCAACAACGACACCGCATCATGCCTGGCTTCGATGGCCTTTCTCTCACACAACGGATAACTGAGCCAATCCCGCAGCAGCCGTTTGCCCATGCCCGTCGCTGGAGCATGTTTGCCGCGCTGAAAAATCCCAAGCAGGCTGCCCTCCACAGACCCGCTCCGCAGCGTGCGCTCCACCTCCAGGCTGCGCAGCGAAGTCTGGTCAATGACCAGATGTTGATCGCGATCAAATCGGCGGGGCGGCTGAAGATGAGCAATCCGCTTGGGCTGCGTGCCATCCGTATGTTTGTACGTGTCCAACAGATAGCGGACGAGCGCGCCTGCCGGGCCGACGACCGGGTCATCATCACTTAAGCCAAACCCAGCCAGTTGAGCCACGCCATATTGATGCCGCAACGTCTCCGCCGCTTCGGCCAATCGAAACTGCCAGGCAGGTCGAGGAGAAGCGATGACACTGAGCAGGTCGATCAATTGCTTGACGCGCTCAGGTGGGGCAAGGTTGGCTGTCTCGACATAAACCAACTCGCTAGGCCCGATGCGCACCAATTCATCGCCGACATCGGCTTCATCAAACATCGCAATGCTGAAATCCCCGGTGGACAATTCCGCCCACGCCACCGCCACTTGCGACGCTTCGAGAAACTGAACAGCCGCGACGGTATTGCTGCGCGCTTCATCCAGCAGCGCGTCATCGGTCAACGTGCCAGGCGTCACCACCCGCGTCACATCACGATCCACCACGCCCTTGGCTTCTTTCGGGTCCTGCACCTGGTCGCACACCGCCACGCGGTAGCCAGCCTGGATCATGCGGCGGAGATAACCCTCGACCGCGTGATAAGGCACCCCTGCCATGGGTATGCCCTGCGTCCGCTGCGTCAGCGTGACCCCCAGCACCTTGTTGGCCAGCTTGGCATCGTCATAAAACATCTCATAGAAGTCACCCATGCGGAAGAACAGCACGCAGTCCGGATGCTGCTGTTTGAATTGGCGAAACTGTCTCATCGCTGGCGTGTCGTGAGGCCCGTCGCCAGACTTTTTCTTTTTGGATGCACTGCCTCGCTTGGCCATGCTGTCAATGTATCAGGCTTGCGGGAAAGGGGGGAATAAGGTGAACAGATGCGAACGCCACACGAGCTGGGTCGATGACTTTTCCGCACGAGTGGCGTGACCTTAGCCTTGGTGCCTGCACCAAGAACTTTTCTTCCAGTGGGGTGGACGTCTCGTCCGCCATTCGAGCGAAGCTCGAAGCCTCCCCACGAGCCACGACCGTGAGGGAGCGGATTCTTTTTCACCACAGAGGCACCGAGACACAGAGCAAGAAAGAAAGACATCTCTCGCAAAGGCGCTAAGGCACGAAGATAAGATCGGCATCATGCCCTTAGCCGCGGTGCCTGCACCGCAGTCTTTGTATCTCCCCACGAGCCGTGTTACCGGGGGGCCGTGAGGAAGCGCATTCTTTTCTTCGGTGGGGCAGGCGTCTCGCCTGCCATGTCCCAACGAGCCACGACCGTGAGGGAGCGAATTCTTTTTTGCCACAGAGCCACCAATGTGAAATGGATGTAAACTGACACTATGGTCGCTTGTCTCGCACCAACTCACACTTCTGATACCGACGGCACCACCGGCGCGCCTTATGACCTCTTCCAGGCCCGCCAGCATGGTTTGGGCAACCAGATCGACGTGATCAACGGCTCCGGCAGTTGGGTTGAGCCAGGCGATGACACCTCAGACGATGGCGACGGCTACGACGATGCAGGCAACATGGTCTACGGCCCGCAGCCTTTGAACCCCACCAGCCACCACGTTTACAAGTACGACGCGTGGAACCGCCTGACCGAAGTCTCCGATTCCTCGGGCACCGTCGCGACCTACAGCTACGACGGCTTGAACCGGCGGGTAAGCAAAACGGTCGGCAGCGACACCACCCATTACTACTACAACACCAACTGGCAGGTGCTTTGCGAGTATCTCAATGACACCTACCAACTCAGTTACGTGTGGGGCCTGGACTACATCGACTCGCCGATCCAGCGCGAGGAGGCTGGCGGGACGATCCTGCAGTACTTGTTCGATGCCAACCGCCATATTACGTCGCTGCATGATGCGACCAACGGCGGCATCGTCGAGCGCTATCAGTACGACCCGTACGGCAAGGTGACGGTCTTGCATGGCGCGAGTGATGCCGACGGCGCGGTGACCGAATGGGAGAAGGACACCGGCGGCAGCGACGTGGATAACGAGATTCTGTTCACGGGCATGCGTTACGACCCTGAGACAGGGCTGTACCATGTGCGCAATCGCTATTGGCACTTCGGCTTAGGACGATGGACGCAGGAAGACAAGGCGGGCTATGTCGATGGGATGAACCTGTATGCCGGGTACTTTGTGATGGCCGGGGCGATGGATCCGAGTGGAAAGAAGTCTTGGAAGAATAAAGACCCCTTAAATATTTCTTTCTTAGGGGTCAACCCTTTTGGTAAAGCGTTTGATGCAAAAGGCTTGATTGATTATTGGGCTGATCATACGTTTACATCTAAAGATATCCGTGCTGCCAAAAAGACCATTAATGCTTATTTCGACATCGATGGTGATGGGCGATTGACTTCAAAAGATTGTCCTCCTTTCAAACTTGGAATTACGGGATATAGTTGGGGTGCATGGACTGCATTGCAGTTGGCGCACGGACTGGGCAAGGATTTTGAAATACGTATGGGATTAGTTGATCCGATTGACACTCTTCGATCTGATCGCCCTGTCAAGAGGAAAAGAAGATTCAGCCCACGAGGGCCAAAATATAAATATGTGTCAGACGGCGCACGATTTGCCAGCAAACCCCCTAATGTGGTATCTGCTGTCAATTATTACCAAACGCTGGGTTGTTCAAAATCATGCCCCGGAAGTTCAGAATGGTATCGTTCGCAACCCATACAAGGTTTTGATATGAATGCCGACATGTCAATTGCTTTAGACAAATCAAATGCTCATGTGATAATTGGATATAAATGGAGCAAAAACGCATCACTATCGGCACATTTAGGCTGGAAATAAGGAATTATCTATGAAGGGCATTATTATGACTATTATGTCTAAAAATTCACAACAAGCTATGCTAAAAATATCAGTATTAATTCTATTTGTGCTATCGGGATGTTCGAGTTACAAAACAATTAGCTCTAAAGATTTAGAAGAAATAGTTAATTCTAGTTCACAACAAGTGAGCGGGCATATGGTGCGTGGATGGTATTACATGGGAACGGATAATGGGTATCATCATTATAAACGTTCTTATGTGGGTGTCATAACAAATCCAAGATCTGATTTATATAAAGTCCCGCAAGAGTCAATTAAAATGAGTATTCCTCTTTATCAGGGTGTGGTGTCTCGTAAATCCTCTGTGGCACGGATATTTGGTGAAATGGAGCCCGGGTCTGCGTATTATGAACAATTCTATGTAATTGACAAGACATTTGACTTTCAGAATAGATGAACGCGGGCGGAAAAGGCGGGCGGAAAAGGGGTCGGGAGTGCTCTGTAGAAAACCCTGGAAGTTAGGCATCTGTTTGGTTGCGCGATGGGCGCGAAGCGGATACATCATGAAGGATGAGCCAAACCAGTAAGTCACCACGGAGGGTGGCATTGACCGCGTTGCATATTGCACAACGGAAGTTGCCAACCTACGCCCATCGCTTTTCGCCTAAGACCTACACTCAGGCACAATTATTTGCCTGTCTGGTTCTCAAGACCTTCCACCAGACCGATTACCGAGGCATCGTGGTAATCCTCCAGGACAACCCCACGCTCTGCCACGATCTGGGCTTGAAACGCATCCCGCATTACACCACTTTGCAGAAAGCCTCCCGCCGACTGCTGGGCATCGCCAAAGTTCAACGGCTTCTGGCTGAGTGCGTGTCAGTCTGCCAACCCAGGCGGACGAAGGTTCGGCTCGCTGCTGCCGACGCCAGCGGCTTCGAGGCCGGGCAGGTGAGTCCTTACTTTATTCGCCGTCGTCAGCGCGGGCAGAATGGCCTGAAAAACCCGCTGTATGTGACAACAACCTACACACGCTTTCCCAAGCTCAATCTCATCGCCGACTGTTCATCGCACCTGATTCTTGCCTGCCATCCCAGCCGAGGTCCCTCGCCCGATGGGCCGGACCTACCCCGACTGCTCAAGCGTTTGGCCCCTGGGATGAAGCTGGATCAACTCCTGGCCGATGCGGGGTACGATGCTGAACATCATCATGAACATTTGCGTGAGACGCTGGGCATTCGCAGCCTGATTCCACCGACGCGAGGCAGGCCGACGTCCAAGCGACCGACTGGCAAGTGGCGGCGACTGATGAAACGATTATTCAAGAACGTCGAGCGTACAAACTATGGACAGCGTTGGCAGGTCGAGTCCGTATTCTCAATGATAAAACGCAACCTAGGAGACGCGGTGCATGCCCGCAGTTATCATGCCCAATGTCGAGAACTGCTGCTCAAAGCCGTGACCCACAACGTCATGGTTGCTTGGCTTAGAAAGGTTTTCTACAGAGCATACTTATCCCCTTTTCAGCGCCAATAACTAACACAAGCCTTAATCCGTGATGTGGAGCAGAGTGCATATTCAGCGAATAACTTGTGAATCTTGCAGCCCTTCCCGAATGAGCACAACTGTCCCAAGAACCACCTTTAGCAATTCGATATACGCCGGGCTTTGGGATGTACGCGATGTCTCCGTCCGGCACTGTTGACTTGAAAGTATGAGCATCGTCTGCTACCCACTCCTTTAAATTGCCGTGCATTGATCGCACACCCCAAGCATTTCCCGGATAGTAATCTATCTCCCTAGGCCCTTTCGCAGGTTTGGATTGTCCCGGTTTAACATAATACGGCTCGTCACAAGTCGGATTAAAATTGGCTTCAGTCGTGTTAATCATCTTGCCGAATGAAAATGGCGTGCTGGTTCCTGCCCTACAAGCCCATTCCCACTCATTAGCCATTGCAAAACGATACTTTCGGTGTGACTGACGATTCAATTGCTCAAGAAAATGGGTGGCCATTTCCCAAGTGATTCCGCTAACAGCGATATCCTGATCAGCAGAAGACCTGCTCGAATCGATTTTCATAATAGATTCATATTGTGAAATACTAATTTCACCTCGCGACAGATAGAACGGGTTTGGAATATCAACGATGCGCTGTCCCTCAAAACCTCCTCGCCTCGGTTCTGTTTTGGGACTGCCTGCAACAAATTTACCAGCAGGTATTAAAACAAACTCGATACCAAATTCATCGGTAAACGTAACGGGGATGTTTAAGTCCTCTGCTTGCTTCCGCTGAATCTCTGCTGCTTGGGTTGCATCAAAAGGCCAACCCGGGATAGTCGGCGGAACAAACACTGAACTAACCGGCGACGATGCTGAGTTGGGCGGTGGATGGCTTGAAGTAGCAGCTCCACCACTTGGCAAGAACATCAATAGTGGCGTAGGCAACCCAAATATGGCGAACAGACCAATCACCACGGCTACAACCACAGCTGTTGCTAAGAAAACTAATCCCGTATGCATAATTGTTGATTGTGCCATCGTGATCCCCATCGCTCAAAATCACATACCACTTCAAAACTCACATTCTAGCCGCGTGCCGTAGCCACTGGTGCAGCCATGAGCACGAACTCTACACGTCAGAATATCATGGTTATCGCTTCGCGAGTAACCATACACCCACCCGCTTCGCCGGTGCCTTCCGCGATGTCCGTGATTTTCCTAGCTGCGTTGTGCATACGGACTCCACCACTAACTGACTTAGAAAATCTTTGCGTCAACTCAACTTGTCTTACAATACCGCCATGAACCCCATCCGTCGACATGATCTTTCTCCACGCGTTGAGATGCTCCCGTTGATCGATGTCGTTTTTCTGCTGCTGACCTTTTTTATCTATGCCATGCTGGTGCTTTTTCCCGCTACAGCCTTGCGAATCGCGATTCAACCGGTGTCCGGGCAAGGCCCACCCACGCGTGAAGCCATGCATGTCATCACGATACGGGCAGATCGGCAGGTCTTGCTTGACGACAAGCCGACTGGCCGGGATGAACTTTTCCGCCAGATTGATGCATTTGCGAAACTTCAGCCCCAGCCAGCCGTCTATGTCCTGCTGGAAGCGGATGGGCAGGTTGATCGGGCCCCGCTGTTGATCGAGTTGGACGCAGAAAAGGGGCGAAGTACATTAAAATGAAGTAGGCGAGGCAACGTAAC
>CAZJJN010000046.1:0-25676 GCA_964546335.1 uncultured Phycisphaeraceae bacterium | reverse complement strand
CAACCCGAACAGATACCTAACTTGCGCGCAGTGTAAGAGTGGGATGCGTATAAGATCAGCTTCCGCTATTCCTGAATTTCCACACCACACTTTTGTTCAGCTTCAGCTTGGGTGGCATCCATCCGTTTCTTCAATTCCGCGGCTGCCAAATCACGTGATTCATTTTTTCCCGGAAAATAAGGCTCACCCAGGATCGTCACCGTGCGCGCGAAGGGTTTGGGCAATCGGAACTTGTCCCATGAATTGAACTGCCAATAGCTGCTGGACGCGCTGCCGATGGGGATGATGGGTCTGCCGGTGACTTGAGAAAGCGTGATGATGCCATGCTTCACTTCACGTCGCGGTCCTTTAGGCCCGTCGATGGCAATGCAGGCAAACGCCCCGGTCTGCACCAGCCTGGCTGTTTTCCGCAAAGCCTGCTGTCCCCCGCGTGTGCTTGAGCCTCTCAGCGTGTTGTAGCCAAGATTAATCGCCTGCCGATGCAGGATTTCACCATCCTGACTTTGGCTGATGATGACATGTACGCCTGACCCTTTGTAATGCCAGAGCATGGGAAAGTGATCGCCATGCCAGGCTGCGAAGATGGCGCTGCCATGCTTTTCATAAACTTGCTTAAGCTGCGGTGTAAACATGGAGTCTGATTCACAACGATAAGTCCAGCCGAGAAGCCGGGTCAGCCCGATAGCAGCAAACGCAAGAAGCTGGACTTTCAGTCTTTTCTTGCGATTGTCGCGCCATCGACCGGGATCGTTCCCTTCCGCATCCAAAGGCACTTGGCTTCGTTGCTCCTGGTTATCGTTCATGGGGCATCATCAAATCATGCGAGGCAGTCGCTCATCCACCTCGGGGAAGAATCGGCGAACGATCGCACAGTCGAATCGGCTCATGATGGCCGAGGCTGGTTCACGTTCCAGTAGAAACCGCAATAGCGCTTCAACCACCCGTTGCGGCTGCTCATCCCCCGATTTGCACCAGTGGTTGTACTCAGCCCAATTCAGCGTGATATGAAACACGTACCGGCTGCCTTGATCGGTAATTTCCGCTTCATATTCCCACTTTCGATCGTGGCGGGTTTCCTTTTTGATTTCAATCTCGGCCATGGTTTGCTCCAGTCATTGAGCATAACAGATTGGCCAACGGCACCGCGATGCCTCGTCTTGCGATGGATACCCACGCCGTCGCGCAACGGAATCGCGATTGGTCGCGACGGGCGGTATCATGCCTGCCCTGGAGACCATGCTGAACTTCCTCGTCGAAACTCTGAGACTTGGCCTGCGCAACCTTTGGCTGCACAAGTTGCGTTCGTTACTCACCGCGCTGGGCATCATCCTCGGCGTGGCAGCGGTGATTGTCATGGTCGCCATCGGCGAAGGGAACAAGCAGGTCGCGCTGGAAAAGATTCGCCAACTGGGGGCTCGCAACATCATCGTCCGCAGCGTCAAACCTGCTGAGCCGGAGTCAGGCGAGCAGGAGAATCAATCGCGTATTCTGGTGTATGGCGTGAAAACGCGCGACCTTGACCGCATTGATGAAACGGTCACCCCGGTCAAACGCGTCGTCCCGCTCAAGGAATTTGGCGCTCAGATTGGTCGAGGCCATCGCCAGATCGCTGCCCGAGCGTTCGGCACGACACCCGAACTGCGTCAGTTGGCTGCGCTGCGCATCGAGCGAGGCCGATACCTGCTCGAAGATGACCTGCAACAGCAAAGACCCGTTGCAGTGATTGGTGATGCCGTGGCCAAGCGATTGTTTCCACTTGAAGACCCGTTGGAATCTTCCATCGAGGTTGATGGACAACTGTTTCAGATTGTCGGCGTGTTGCGCAGCGTGGGTGTGGCTGGTGGAGCAGGGGCTTCGCTGGTTGGGCGCGACTTGAACTTTGATATTCATGCGCCGATCACCACGGTGCGCAGCCGCTTCAGCGATCGCGTCATCAAGCGCAACCAAGGGCAGATCAGTGCGACGGAAGTCGAACTCTACGAGCTTTACATTGAAGTACCTGAGGATGGATCTGTCCTGGCAGTGGCGGATCAGGTTCGCCGGGTGATTCAGTATGAGCACCCGGATATGGAAAGTGTGCAGATCATTGTGCCTGCGGAACTGGTCGAGCAGGAGCGCGCCCAGCGCGTGATGATGGATACGCTTTTGGTCTCGATTGCAGCAATCAGCTTGCTGGTCGGTGGCATCGGCATCATGAACATCATGCTGGCGTCGGTGACCGAGCGCACGCGCGAGATCGGCATCCGGCGAGCTGTGGGCGCTACCCGGCGTCACATCGTCGCGCAGTTCCTGGCCGAGACGACCGTGTTATCCGGCATGGGGGGGGTGATCGGCATCGCAGTGGGCATGGGCGGAGCGGCTTTTCTCGGACTGATTCACAGCCAAATTGAAGGCATCGAGTTACCCATCGTGCGGGGTTGGGCGGTCGGAGTCAGTTTCTTTGTAGCGACGATGGTGGGCATTGTTTTCGGCCTGTATCCGGCAGTAAAAGCGTCGCGTCAAGACCCGATCGTTGCACTTCGACATGATTAACGTGACTTATTCCATGAATTTTTGCGTATCAAGGTTGCAGACTCTGCTTTTACGATAGAGACTATGGACTGGGTGATCGGCACCTGGAGTTTCTTTTTTTTCACACGCGGGTTCGCGAAGGGGCAAATCATGAAGACGTTAATGAAAACAATGCTGGTGTTGGTGGTCATCGCTTTAATGCAGGTTGGTTGCGGCTCGTCCGTGCCCGATACGCCGGATGGTACGGCTAAGGCGGTGATGAATGGCATCGCAGAGAATAAGCCTGACATCATCTGGGAGGCGATGCCTGAAAGTTATCGCAAAGATGTGAATGATCTGATTCACAAGTTCGCGGAAGAGATGGACCCGGATGTGTACAAGAAATTCTTCTCCGTAACTGAGAAAATGGAGAAACTGCTGAAAGATAAGAAAGAATTTGTCATCAATTCAGAAATGGTGAAGTTGTCTAAGGTGAAAACGGACGACCTGAAGAAGAATTATGACTCTGTGGTAGATTTGATTGCGGTCATCAATGACTCTGACCTGTCCAATCTAGATCAACTTAAGAGTGCTGATGGTGGAGATTTTTTGAAAAGCTCAGGTCGTGATCTGATGGATGCAATTGCGACAATCTCCTCGACAATGGAAGAGGATCAATTCAGCAAGGAAATGGAGAAGTTGAAGAATGCAAAGGTGGAAGTCATTTCCTCTGATGAGAAAACTGCCAAGATCAAAACAAAGGTCGGGGATGATGAAGAGGAAGTTGAGTTAGTCAAGGTTGATGATCGGTGGGTTCCCAAGTTTATAGCCGACGACTGGGACGAGGGAGTCGTCATGTTGAAGAAACAGATCGAAGAGATGTGTGACTTCATCGATGATAACAAAATGCAAGCCATTGCCTACTTAGCAAGCGTTGAAGGCGTCTTGGATGCGATGTTAGCCATTGATAATCAAGAGGAATTTGATGCAAGCCTTGAGGGGGTATCGCCTTTGGTTATGAAAGTGCTAGGACCAATGAGAAGATCTGCCATTCGCCTTCACGCAGAGAATTTGAGGAAACAACAACAACGCGAACAACAAAACAATTATTAGTACGTTACGCCGTAGCAATACAATAACCCCCGCCTCGTGCGGGGTTTTTACTTGCCCCAATGCAATCACTGTCTTTCATCTGTGCCATCCGCAGCATCTGTGGACGACGATTTTCAATCACTCCCACTCTATCGTCGCGGGAGGTTTGCTCGAGATGTCATACACGACGCGGTTCACGCCACGCACCTCATTGATGATTCGGCTGCTGATCGTCGCCAGCACATCAAACGGAATCCGCGCCCAATCCGCGGTCATGAAGTCCTGCGTCTCTACCGCCCGGATGGCGATGACACTTTCATACGTCCTGCCATCGCCCATCACGCCCACTGCTTTTACAGGCAGCAGCACCGCGAAGACCTGGCTGGTCTTGCGATACAGATTGTTGGCTACGATTTCTTCCAGCAGAATCTCATCGCAATCACGTAGCAGGTCGAGTTTGTCGCTTGTGATATCACCCAGCACCCGCACCGCCAGCCCAGGCCCGGGGAACGGATGCCGCCAGACGATTTGCTCGGGCAGGCCAAGGACTTCTCCCAGTTTGCGCACTTCATCCTTGAACAGCGACCGCAAAGGCTCGATCAGTTCAAAACCAAGCTCTTCAGGCAGGCCGCCCACATTGTGGTGCAGCTTGATGTTCGCAGCCGTCCCCGCGTAGCCTTGTCCTGACTCGATCACATCCGGGTACAACGTGCCTTGGGCCAGGAAGTGTGCGTTTTCAATATCGCTGGAAGCATCCTTGAAAACTTGAATAAAGCGATGGCCGATCCTCTTGCGTTTATCCTGCGGATCGTCGATGCCATCAAGGTCCGCCAGGAAATCATTGGCCGCATCCACCACGCGCAAGTCCACATCAAAATGATCGCGGAAGGTGTGTTCGACCAGTTCGCGCTCACCTTTCCGCAGCAAGCCGTTGTCCACGAAGATACAGGTCAACTGGCTGCCGATGGCCTTGGCCAGTAAAGCGGCGACGACGGAGGAATCGACTCCACCGCTCAAGCCGCAGATCACACGGTTCTCGCCGACCTGTTCTCGGATGCGTTTGGCTTCATGTTCCACGAAGTCTGCCATGCGCCAGTTGGCTTTGCACTCACAGAAGTTGAAGAGGAAATTGCTGAGCAGGTCAATGCCATGTGGCGTGTGCGTCACTTCCGGATGGAACTGCACGCCAAGGAACGGGGCCGACCTGTGTTGCACAGCAGCGTAGGGACAACTTGGTGTTGCCGCGAGTGGTTTGAACTCGCCGGGAAGTTGATCGACCTGATCGCCATGCGACATCCATACCGTCGTGGGGGAAGGTACTCCCTCAAGCAGACCTCGCTTTTCCGTAACTTCCAACGACGCTCTGCCATACTCGCGTGACTGGGCACTGGAAATTTGGGCCCCCAGCAGTTGGCAGCCGATCTGCATGCCATAACAGATACCCAGCACGGGCACGCCTAACTCAAACAAACGCTCGTCACAGCGGGGCGCGTTTTCTTCGTAAACACTGGCAGGCCCTCCGGACAGGATGATGCCTGCCGGTTGAAGATCGCGTAATTCTTCCAGCGAAATGTCCGGCCTGACCAGCACGGAGAACACTCCGGCATCGCGCACGCGACGGGCGATCAGTTGCACATACTGCGAGCCGAAGTCGAGGACGGCAATAAGATTGCCTCGTGCAGAGATGGGAATGTCAATGCCTGTGCTGCTGGTTTCTTTCGCTGATTGCGTCATGTCTGTCACCTGACGGGGATCAAAACGCAGATGATAGCAGGCGATGGGGCGTCTGTTGCTGTGCGATCAAAGGATGGCGAAAGTGACTGATACGCACGGCTTGGACGACTCGCTAAGATGCGGCCATGGACGTAAGCCTGTTGACACATAACTTGCTGTCGCCACCCATTCTTTTTTTTGTCCTGGGGTTGTTTGCTGCCTTCGTCCGCTCTGATCTGGAGATTCCACAGCAGATTGCCAAGTTCCTGTCGCTGTTTCTGCTGCTGGCCATCGGCTTCCAGGGCGGACACAAGCTGACGGTCGAGCCCTTGCAGTTTGGCGATGTCTTACTGCTCCTTGTTGCAGTCATTTCCAGTTTCATCATTCCCCTCTGGTCTTATGCCTTGCTTCGCCTGCGACTTGGTGTGGATGATGCAGCAGCCATTGCGGCGACGTATGGCTCGATCAGTGCGGTCACTTTCATCACCGCGGTCAGCTTCCTCGACTCGGTCGGTGAAGCGTTTGGCGGTCACATGGTCGCAGCCATGGCCTTGATGGAGTCGCCTGCGATTGTGACCGGCGTGTTGCTGCATCGCTGGTTCAGCCGAAAGCAAGCGCTGGGTCAGTCGCTGTCAGGCAGCGAACGACAGATGAGTCTGGATGCGGGACACGGGATTGACTGGGGTGAGATGTTGCGTGAGGCTTTTTTGAATGGGGCCGTGGTCGTGCTGCTGGGAAGTATGCTGATCGGTTTACTCGTCGGTCAGGAAGGCTACGACTCGATGAAGCCTTTGATTGATGAACCTTTCAAAGGCGTGCTGTGTCTGTTCCTGTTGGACATGGGGTTGGTGGCCGGGCGACGTGTCAGCGACTTGAAGCATGGCGGCCTGTTCCTCAGTTGCTTTGCCATCGGGGCGGCGATTGTGCACGGCCTGCTGGCGTTAGGCATCGCGCGACTGCTGGGCACTTCGCCGGGCGATGCATTGCTGCTGGCAATACTGTTTGGTTCAGCCAGTTACATTGCAGTTCCGGCAGCGATGCGACTGTCCATACCCAAAGCCAGCCCAAGCCTGTATGTGCCCATGGCCTTGGCGATCACGTTTCCGTTTAACGTGGCTGTGGCGATCCCCGCGTATTATTGGTTGATTAAGTTCGGATGGGCCCAATGAAAGCGATCAAACGATTGGACATTGTCGTCGATCATGCCCACACCGGCAGGCTGGTGCGCGTGCTCGAACAGTTCGGCGTCACAGGCTACACCGTCATGCCCGGCTCGCAAGGCAAAGGCAATCGAGGCATGCAACATGCCGACGGCCTGATGACCGCAGCTTCCAATGATGTCGTCTTTACCACCTGCTCGCCTGAGGAGTTGGAGGATCTTTGTGCAGCGGTCAGGCCTATGCTCAAACGCTTTGGCGGAGTCTGCCTGATCAGTGATGCGCAATGGCTGGAGCATTGAGTTGCAAGTCATCATTGACATTCTTGGCTTCCTGGCTGTGGTCGCTTTGGTTGGGTTTCTGGCAGCAATGGTGATCGGTGTGCCGACTTTCCTGGTCTGGTGTGGCCTTGTCAAACCAAGCGATAAGCGTGCGATGCAGATCAATAAGAAGCTTTTTACGACATCGCTTGTTCTTTTCCTGACATTTGATGTGTTAGTGATGACACGATGTGTGCTGATCGCGGCCGTGCCATAAAATTAGTCAGCATGTAACCCTCGACTGCAAAGTAAAGGTCAGTGATTCCTGAAAATGGTTTGGACCTTTTACTTAATCTGCAGCGAAGTCAACGCACTGGCGACGTCTTCGCTGAAATCGAAGACCTTATCCAGGCCTGTCGTCAGAAACAGCGCCCAGACACCATCCGGCACGGAGGCAAGCCGCAGGCCGCGTTCCTGATCAATCTGAATCTTGCGGATGCGCAGTAACTTCGATAACGCCGAACTGTTGAGATGTTCCACGCTCGAAAGATCAATGACCAGATGCACCGGTGGTAATTTCTCGCGAAGAGACAGATATGTGGAAGCGAGGTCATCGCTCAAGGCCGGTTCAGACCCCAGCGACAACACCCAAATGTCGTCAGACCATTCCTGAAGTGGCATGGCTTAACCTTCCTGATCGGTCTCGGCAGCTTCATCTTCATCCTCTGCCTGAGGCACCTTGGCTATGGTAGCCAGTCTGTCTCCCTCGGCAAGGTTGATGACGCGTACGCCCTGCGTGCCGCGACCGGTACGACGGATTGTGTCGCAGTTGATGCGGATCATCATGCCGGTGGTGCTCAGCAGCATCAGGTCGTCTGTGTCTTCGACGACTTTGATGGCAATGACTTCGCCATTCTTCGCACTTGTAGCCAGGTCTTTACGCCCCTTGCCACCTCGGCTTTGAGTGCGTGTCGAGCCATCCTCAGACTGGACAAGGTATTCCAGGAGTGGGGTTCGCTTGCCATAGCCTCGGTCTGTGACGGTGAGCAGGTCGCGCGGGTCGTCTGTCTTCATGCGCACAAGGCCGACCACTGCGTCCCCTTTGCCCAGGTTGATGCCTTTGACGCCGCTGGCGTTGCGGCCCATGGCACGGACATCGTTTTCGTCAAACCGAATGGCCATGCCTTTCTTTGTCGCCAGCAAGGCATGGTTTTCGCCCGTCGTCCAGACGACATTGATCAGGCTGTCGCCTTCTTTCAGGTTGATGGCAATGATGCCTGCCTGGTTGACGTTGCGATAATCCTTGAGCGCGGTGCGTTTGACCGTGCCATGCTCAGTGGCGAACAACAGGAAATACTCGCCGCGTTCAAAATCGCTGATAGGCATGAACGTGCAGATGCGCTCGTCTTCACGCAGGTTCAACAGGTTGATGATGGCTCTGCCTCGGCTGGTGCGTGAAGCTTCTGGAATCTCATAGACTTTCAGTTTGAAGACCCGGCCTGAGTTGGTGAAGCAAAGCAGGTCATCATGCGTCGAGGACACGAACATTTCCTCGGTGAAGTCGCCTTCCTTGGCTGCGGAACCGATCACCCCTCGCCCGCCTCGGCCCTGGGTGCGGTACTCATCCACCACCGTGCGCTTCACATAACCTTCATGCGTGATGGTGACGACCACCTGCTCTTCAGGCGTCAGAGCACCTAAGTCAAAGTCGCCTACTTCCTCGGTGGAGAACTGGGTGCGACGCTCATCGGCAAAGCGGCGTTTCAACTCGAGCGTTTCTTCCTTGATGATGTTGTTGACAAGCTCATCACTGGCGAGGATGGCTTCGTAGCCTTCGATTTCCTCAAGCAAAGTCGCGTAATTTTCAACAAGCTTCTCGATCTCCAGGCCGACCAGTTGAATCAGTTGCAACCGACCGATGGCCTCCGCCTGTGTCCGCGACAGTCGCACCGCAGCCTCGGCTGAAGCAGCCAGGAAACGCTCTGGAATCTTTGCCGCGTATGGATGATCGGGAGAAATCCGAAAGCCGCGTACCATCAATTTCTCAATAGCTTCCTCGCGTGTCCGGCTTTCCCTGATCAGTTTGATCACTTCATCAATGTCGCAGACCGCATAAATCAAACCTTCAATGCGGTGGGCTTCCTGCTGCGCCCGCCGGAGCCTGAACAAAGTCCTTCGGCGGATCACTTCAAATCGGTGATCGATAAAGCAGTCAATCATCTCACGTAACGAAAGCGTGCGCGGCTGGCCTTTGACCAGCGCGATATTGATGATCGAAAACGTCGATTGCAACGGCGTCAACTGGTAAAGCTGATTCTCCACGACTGTCGGGTCGGCCCCGCGCTTGAGCTGCACGACCACGCGCATCCCACCTCGGTTGGACGATTCGTCCACGATGTCGCTGACATCGGTGATGCGTTCCTGCTTGCGTGCTTCGACGACTTTGTTGACCACGCCATCGTTTTTACTGACCTGGTAGGGCAGTTGGGTGACGACGAGATAATCCCTGCCGTTCTTTTCTTCGTGGTGAATCTTGGCGCGCAGGGTGATCCGGCCACGCCCGGTGGCGTAGGCATCGACCAGCCCACGCCGACCCATGATGGTGCCTCCCGTGGGGAAGTCAGGCCCGGGGACGATCTGCATCAGTTCTGCGAAAGTCAGATCAGGATTATCAACGACAGAGACGATGGCATCGCAGATTTCACCCAGATTGTGAGGGGGAATCGAGCAGGCCATGCCCACCGCGATACCGGTCGAACCATTGACCAGCAGGTTGGGAAACTTGCCCGGCAGCACACGAGGCTCATTGACACTGTCATCAAAGTTCGGCTGCCAATCGACCGTGTCCAGCTTCAGGTCTTCCATCATTTCGACCGCATGCTGATGCATGCGGGCTTCGGTGTAACGCATGGCAGCAGGGGGATCTGGATCGACCGAGCCGAAGTTCCCTTGCTTATCGACGAGCAGGTAACGCGTCTTCCACTCCTGAGCCATGTTGACGAGGGTGGGATATATCGCCTGGTCGCCGTGCGGGTGATACTTCTTCATCGTCTCACCCACGATGCCAGCACACTTGGAATGTTTGCGGCCTGGGGTGAGGTTCAGGTCGTTCATCGCGACGAGGATGCGTCGCTGCGAAGGCTTCAAGCCGTCCCGAACGTCAGGCAGGGCCCGGTCCACGATGGTGGACATGGCATACGTGAGATAGCTGTCGGCCAGCTCGCGTTCGATGGCGGTCTCGGCGATGCGTTCGCTGGGAGCGGGGGAGGGTTGAGCCTCTGTGGGCGGGGTATCTTCAGCCATGAATGTGGGTTCCGATCATGCGTCGCGCGTTGGCGAATCGAAACGAGTATTCTAGCAGGAATCGGGCAGTTCAGCGAGTTCGTAGGCCTGCCCTATACGGGCTTTTGCCCCCTGAATTTGCTAGACTTACAGACCCCGGGCGGCCAGCCGCCTGACGCACCACAAACTCAGCTTTTTTTAGAAAGATATGCCATGGAAGCCGGAATCGTCGGCCTGCCCAATGTCGGTAAAAGTACCCTCTTCAATGCCCTGACTGCGGCAGGTATCGCCAGTGAGAATTATCCGTTCTGCACGATCGAGCCGAACGTCGGCGTGGTTGCTGTGCCTGACCCGAGATTGGCAGCCATCAACCAGTTCATCAAGACGGAGAAGGTTGTCCCCGCTGCACTGCGACTGGTCGACATTGCCGGTCTGGTGCGCGGTGCCAGTGAAGGGGAGGGCCTGGGCAACAAGTTCCTTTCTCATATCCGAAATGTTGATGCGATTCTGCAAGTCGTACGCTGCTTTGATGACAACGATATCACTCATGTGGATGGGTCGATTGATCCGATCCGCGACATCGAAACTATTGAGATGGAGCTGATGTTGGCTGACATGCAGGCGGTCGATACAGCGAAGGATAAAGCGACGCGAGCCGCACGCAGCGGAGACAAAATTGCAAAGATCAGACTGAGCATGTTGGAGAAGGCAGCCAAGCATTTGGAAGGGGAGCAGCCATTGCGTGGTCTGACCCTTGAGGAGGAGGAGAGGAAAGAAGCTCGCGCGTTTGGCTTCCTAACGATGAAGCCGATCTTGTATGTCGCTAATGTCGATGAAGATGACCTGACTGGTGAAGGGGAGATGATTGGACGCGTCCGCGCCTATGCGGAGCAATCCGCGGGGCAAACAGGGCAGGCCCAGGTCGTGCCAGTCTGTGCGAAGTTGGAGTCGGAGTTGGCTGAGTTGGATGAGGCTGATCGTGCGGAATTGCTGGAGTCGGTTGGCTTGGAAGAGCCAGCCTTGCATAAACTCGCGCGGGCCGCTTACCAGTTGTTGGGCTTGCAGAGTTACTTCACTGCCGGGCCTAAAGAAATCAAAGCCTGGACGGTGCCTGTTGGAGCCACGGCCCCGCAGGGAGCAGGCGTGATCCACTCAGATTTTGAGCGGGGCTTTATCCGTGTAGAAGTTTATTCCGTGGATGATCTGGTTCAGTACAAGACCGAAGCTGCGATCAAGGCTGCGGGGAAGCTGCGTATTGAAGGCAAGGAGTACATCATGCAGGACGGTGATGTCTGTCACTTCTTGTTCAATGTTTGATGGGTTGAGGAAAAACAAGACTTGGCCAACAAGACTTGATGAGTCTCTAGCCTGCATCATCCGATTTGGCATCCTTCAGCCAATCCTCGGATGAACTGGCTGGCGAAGCGCTTTGTGATGTGTCGGGCATTTGACCGGTTTCGCGAAGGTTGCGCGCGATTTTGTCCAGTACGCCGTTGATGAAGCTCGGGCTGTGCTCCGAGGCGAATTCCTTGGCCAGTTCAACGCACTCGTTGATCACCACGGAAGGGGGGGCATAGCCTGACGCCATCTCAAAGTAGGCTAGCCTGAGGATGGCGCGATCCACCGGTGGTTGGCGATACGTCGGCCAATCCGGGGCCAGTTCCAGCACCTTTTCATCCGCCTGTTTGCGCTGCTCCCAGGCCTGCTGCGCCAAGGGGATCGCCGCGGCTGTCGTGACTGATAATTTCTCTGAATCCGAAGGCAACTCAGCCAACTCTTCAAAGCTCGTATCGCTCTGATCCATCTGGTAGAGCAGTTGCATCACCCGGTTGCGGATGTCTCGTCGTTTTGGGGCTTTGCTCATAACCAAATTCTCAGAGGGTTAGTGGAATCGCAGCAGAAATTACTGGCCTAGGGTGGGGTGCTGCTCATCCACCGCTTTCATCAGGTTGGCCATCTCAATGGCGGCTTGCATGGCCTTCTCGCCCTGATTGCCAAGTTTCACGCCACACCGGTTGAGTGCCTGCTCGATGGTATCCGTCGTGACCACGCCGAAGATGCAAGGCACGCCTGTGTTGGTGCCCACTTCGCGTATCCCCTTGGCTGTCTGCTCGCAGACGTGGTCATAATGGGCTGTCTCACCTCGGATGACGACACCCAGACAGATCACCGCATCGTACTCGCCAGTCTCAGCCAGTTTCCTGGCCGCAGTGGGCAATTCAAAGCTGCCGGGGACATGACTGACGGTCAGTCGGTCATCATCGCCTCCGAGCCTTTCCCAGTAGTCGATTGCCCCTTGCAGCATGTGCTCGGTCAGGTAGCTGTTGAAACGGGCGACTACGATCGCCACTCGGGCCTTGTCTGCAAGAAGATGTCCATCCAAATGTTGCACCATGATTGTTCTGTGTTTTATCTCGCAAGGGGAAAGTGAACGGAAGATGACATACTGCGCTGGTGAGTTTTATTCCCCGGCTTCTCCGCCATCACCTTCAGGTGATTCCTCATCACGCTTCTTGTAGTCTTCGTTCCACTCAAAGCCTGTACGCTTGATTAACTCGTCCTGCGAGAAGACCTGGCTCAGATCGATTTGGGAATACCGGGCAACGATGGCATTGCCTGCTTCCATCGCCTTTTGCTGGGCCTGTGATTTGAGTGGGGGGGTAAATCCGTTGATGCGAACCACCCACACTTTCTGCTGCGATGGCTGATTGATGGCCAGGACGCGCTCCTCCGGCGATGCGGCGACGATCACATCGTGCTTGCGAAACAAGTCGATGGCTTTTGTCCAGATTTTGTCAACGAAAGCCTGATTCGCACCAATTTCCGGATCGATCACAGCCGGGGCCAGTTGCCCGGGCGACCCCTGTTGTTGGCCGGGGATATATCTGAATCTAGAGAACGCCTCGGGCGTGAGCACGGTGGAAGCATACGCCTCAGCCAGGCCGGTCATATCACCTTCTGCCTGCTTGACGAGTTCGGCTTCCTTGGCGACGAGTTGCTCATAAGCCTTGATGCGTTTGGCATCTTCGGTCACTTTTTCACGCACCTCATCCAAAGAGGCAGGTGGCTGTTCCTTGCGGGTTTCCAGCAGGCGGAAGACATAGTGGTCACCCGGGATGCCATACATGGCTTCCAAAGCTTCAACCACGGGTTCGGCTACTACCATTGGCTGTAAACGCAGCGAAGCCAGAGGCTGGAGTTCCTTACGGCTGGCTGCCTTCAGCCCCTGAGCAGAAGCAGCGTAATAAACGAAAGGCCCACGGATATTTCCCTTACTCAGAAAAGTCTGACCAATCTCCTCCTGCTTTGGCAGTTCTGTCAGGGGGATCAATTCCTTATCCAGACGAACGACTTTCGGGTAAAAGCCGAACTTGGAATTCGCTTCCACTTCCTCAGCCACATCTTCCAGAGCACGGGGTTGAAAGTTGGCTGGAATGATCTTGTAACCCTGTTCATCTTCAGATTGCAAAATGCGCTCGCCTTCGCGCAACTCAGCCAGGACAAACTCCTCCAGATCCTTCATGAGTTGCTGGGTTTTCTCGGCTTCAAGCTGCTCGGTGATCTTCTTTTCAATTTCATCCGTGAAAGGCTCAACTTTGGAGTTGGCCTGCTCTTCTGATTCATCACCCGTGTTGATGCTGGTTCGTGGGAATTCCTCAGGATGATTGCGGTAGTAGTTGTAAGCCTCATCCGGGCCGATCTTCACTGCACTCTGCACCTGCTCCAGTGACAGCACCATGTATTCCAGACGCACCGCATCAGGCTTCTTGTAGCCAAGGGCATAAGGTTCGCCTGTGCCTGGCAAGTTGTTCTTGTACTTCTCAAAAAGTTCGCGAACTTCCTCTTGCGTCACTTCGACCGTATCCACCAGCGTTTCAGCATCCAAGCCCACCGCTTCGATGCGCACCGTGCCCGTCAGTTCATACGCATACTGCTCCAACAGACGTGGCGTCTGTCTCGGCTGCACCAGCATGATATCGATGTATTTGGCGACCTTGATGTAGTCCACCAGAATCTGCGTCACGTTGACATCATGCCTCTGTGCGATTTCCTTGAGTGACCGCGTGCCGGGCAAACCTTGCCCCATCATGCGGGCATTCATGTAGTTCTGCATGATCACGTATTCAAGCGTGGTTCGAATCGGTGGGATTTGACCAGTCTGGGCAGATTCCCCCGCTTGTTGTAGAAAGCCCAGCAGTTGATTGACATCTTCCACGCCAGCCTGTACGCCCAGTTGGTCAGCTTCTTCCAACATCAGCACCCAGTTCAATGGTTCCATGGGTAACTGCTGTCTGGATAGCATTGCGACAGACTGAATCAGGACGGGATTCACCTCTTGAATAACCTGTAAATGCGTGGCCTGCTGAGAGGTGGTCACATTTGTGATGCTTTTGCCGTTGACCGTGCCAACTTCGAGTTCCCGGCTGGGACGAAAGATGACATCCAATGCCGGGCCGATCAGGAAGGCGATCATCAGCAGCGAACCGCCACCGACGAGGAAGAACATGTTGTATTTGCGAAAGAATTTCAGCATGGAAAGCTGCTCCGCGTTAGCGTTAGGTTTCTATGAATCGAGCCGCACAGTATAGCCTCAGTTGCATTTTGATGCGGAAATGGGGGTCGGGAGCGTAACATGTTGTACAACATCGTCCATTACTGAATCAGATTGATCCGTGGCCCACCGCCTATGAAGTCACCCGCAGCCTGTGGCGAAAGGGTGACGCCCAGTCGGAAATCATTCTCGATTTCATTGAACCCGCCAAAGACGCCAAGGTTGAGGTTGCGGAATCGGCGGGTCAACGTCGCGTTCATCCAGCGGGACTCACTTTCACCAAGGTCGATCGAATGTGAAGCTGTAATCCGATATTTCACCGTCAGGTCATAGCCAAAGCCATACGAAAGCACTCGGGCATTGAGTGAATCGATCTCGCTGTAACTGAGAAAGACATTGAGCCGACCGGTGGGGTTCAATGAACCACCCAAACGCCAGTAGGGGGTTCGACCTTCATCAATGTCATATATGATTTCCCCCGCAGCACCGAGGACTTCCGTGATGCGCCATTGTGCTTCAGTGTAGAAGTGGTCGCCGCCCTGGCTGAGTTCAGGCCTGTATCCAAAGAACCGAGAAAGGTCTTCGCCGTTGTCTGCATCATCCGAACGGAAGACGACGTAGCTGTTGACCGTCAGCCAATCCACCGTGCGCCATCTGCCAACGCCACCGCGTCTTGTCTGGAAGGTATTACGCACACCCAGTCGAATGCCTGCGCCTTCACTCAAGCCCTCGACATCATCATCATAAACGGGGATATCTTCGGGGTTCAACGTCGAGCCCGTGATGAAGATGTCGGAGTATGGTTCGACGATATGGCGGATGCCGTTGACATCAAGCAACGGGACGCGGACATTCGGATAAGAACGATGCAGTTCGACATGGCTACGCACGCCGACCGTGCCGAGGAAGCGGAACTGATCATCTTCGCCGGCAAAGCTGCGGAAGTGATCGTCGTAAGCGGTGAATCGCCCGACTGCGTAAGGCGTGACTTGCACGGGTCCAGCTTGCAGAGGCATCTGCACTTCATGCCTGCTGTCGAAGCGGAGTCGGCGTTCGATGGTAAAGCCCAGTGCCTCCAAGCCGTTCTCGTAAGTCGTGGTGTTGGGGATGCCAAACAGACGCAGGCTGTCCCCCATATTGAAACCTCGCGCGTTGGGAGCATCGCGACCGGGGCGGATGCGCATGTACGCCAGACTGGTCTCGCCGTAGTAAGTCAGGCGATCCTTCCAGAAGCTGTTGCCGATGCGGTGGTACGAGGCTTCCAGCGCCTTCTCAACGTTGTAGCCCGGCGACTGCAACAGAGTCGTCTGAGGCGTGAAGTTGTTCAGGTCATACTCAGTCAGGAACGTGGCAGCCCAGTCATCTTCCTGCTTCTTCAGGTAAATCAGCGTTTCCCAAGGCTTACTGGTCTCGGCTTGCGCCCGGCGGAACTCTTCGAGATAGCTGGGATCGGAGACGTAGGCCAACTCGATAGTCAGTTCCCAGCCTTCTTCAAGGTATTGGCGGTGTTGCAGATGGACGTGGCCGCGCTGGTCGCCATCGAAAGGCACGGAGTTGCGCCCGCCGATGTCATCATCGCCGGTGTCATACACAAGCGCATAAGCATCGAACGAGCCGAACATTTCTTCCAAGTCATATTTGAGCTCAATACCTAAGCCAAGGTTGTGCTCGCCGTAGTAATCAGTGAGGAGCGATGCCTCGACACCTTCAGGCCGCGTCCGACCAAGCAGGAAGTACAGGTCCCAACCGACGCCGAAGATAAAGCCCGTGTCGTTCTCATACATCAGCGTGACATCGTTGATCGGGATTGTCCGGTTATCACCAGCCACATAAGGCAGGTAGAAGAAGGGGACACCAGCCGCTTTGAAGCGGACATCCTCAGCCGTGACGTAGGCTCGTTCGCTGCCATCCTTCTGCTGTCGATTACCGATGGTCATTTTGCTGGCTGCGACTTCGAACGTGCCGTTGGCAAAATCGCTGGTGGTAAATCGCGCCCCCTTGGCTGTCCACTTCGCACGCGACTCCTGCACCATCTCGCTGGCGCGAACATACAAAGGCATATCCTTCGTCGCGTCATAGGTGAACACCACCGCGTCCAACAGCATGGCCCGGTTGTTCTTGACGTCGTAATAAACACGCGGGGCACGGACAGTGAAGTTGCCATCCGTGGTGACCACATTGTCCTCAAGGTAAATCCCAGCCACCTGACCGGCAGCAACCGTTCCGGCAGCCGCACCGGGCTCAGCTTTATCCAGAAAGATCACCGCCCGTTCCGCCTGCAAAGCCCGTGGCGTATCCACATCAGGCCCGTGGTAGAGCAGCCGTACGTTGCCGATCAGCAAAACGACATTGCGTTCGCCGTCATACACTGGACGGTCGGCACGGAAACTGACCACGCCTTTCACTGGCAGGATGCGCTGGGCATCATCAATTTCCTCAACCTGCACGCCAGGCTCGCTTGGCTGTTCCGGCGAACCATCACCAGTTTCTTCACCCGGCACTTTAGTCGGATCGCGCTCGCTGGGATCGACATCCCCTGGCACAGGCAGCACATCGCCCGGCACGGGGCCGACATCTGCCCGGAAGCGAGGCAAACGAGCCAGCTTGCGTGCCAATCTTTTGTCATGCTCAGTGAAACGCTGGCTGGCCTGAATGACTGCCGGGAGTGCTGCAGCCGATTCCTTGAGCATCTGATCGGTGTGCAACTTCAGATCGCCGTCGCTGGATGCCGTGACCAGCAATGTCTTGGCCTCGACACGGGTTCGCGTCGTGCCTGCGGATTGCTTGCTCCGCGCATCTTCCAGCAGCACCTTGTAATGGCGGATGGTGCGATCCGGCGCGGGTTCGGACATGATGCGCACCACCGCACGCGAGGCTGTGAAAGCATAATGGCCGACCTCGAAGCCAACATCACCTTCCAGCAGCACCCACTGCATATCAGTCTGCTTGTCTTGCCAGACACTGCTCCGCCGTGCCCTTAGTTCCACCTGATGACTCACCACCGGGTCAGCCAAAGGCATCCGGCTGGCGAAGACAGTGGCAGCTTCTTGAGCGGGACTGCTGCTCGCGCTGGCTCTGGCCAACTCTTCTGCATCATCGCCAGCATCAGCCAGCATCAGGCTCATGTCGCCGATTGCAGGCATCTCTGCCAGAAGTGTTTCATCATGAGTCGCGCTATCCACCAGCCGGGCGATCTCCTCGAAAGAATCCGGGGCAGTCAGGTTGAACTGGTCGTCAACCTTTGACTTGATTGCCGCCGCGTCATCTGGCGATATCACATCGGCATGCTCTGATCGCGTCATCGTCAACGATGATGCCGACGCTTCCTCTCCAGAGACTTGAGTTTCTGTCATGGGTGTTGGGGCATTTGCCAAGGGCGACTGATCTTCCGCATCAACCAGGCCCGTCGCGAAGCACAGGCAGCCGGCCAGAAGACAGACCAACCCCCAACGCCACACAGGATGCAGCCAACACAAACTCAGGTGATCTTCTTGGCAGGCGATGGCCCACAGCCTTCTTAGCATGCCCCAGGCTCCAGGAAACACGCAGGCGGAACGACGCACCGCCCCTGAACGTGATGGGCAGTATAGAACCACCCCGACATCGCGTAAAAAGCACACCAGCCTGAATCAACCTTCGCCCCATCTCGAGACTGCGTGTAAGATGCACACAAGAGAGGCAAACGACCATGAAACTGCAAGTCAACGGCGAAACGCGAGACATCCAGCAGGCAACGAACGTGGCCAGCTTGCTAAAGGAACTCGGACTGTCTGACACCCCCGCTGCGGTGGAGGTGAACCGCAAACTCGTCCCCAAACGCGAGCATGCCAACACCCCCCTGAACGAAGGCGACACCGTTGAAGTCGTTACGCTCGTCGGTGGGGGCTGACGCAACGGTTTGAAGGTCTTTTGCCATACACAATCCATAGGAAGGAAACGAAGAAAATGACCACTCCGGTCGATCATCCCGCCATTCAAGATTCACCGCTCATCGTGGGTGGGCGCTCGCTGTCCAGCCGACTCATCGTGGGCACGGGCAAGTACGAGACTTTTGAACAGATGCAGCAGGCCTTGGACATCTCAGGCAGCGAAGTCATCACCGTCGCCGTTCGTCGCGAGCGCCTTTACAACGACAAAGGTCAGTCGCTGCTGGATTACATCGACACCCAGCGTTACACGATCCTGCCCAACACCGCCGGTTGCTTTAACGCGGAAGATGCAGTCCGTGTCGCCCGTCTCGGCCGCGAACTCCTCGATCAACTGAATAACCCCGGCAAGGACTGGGTCAAACTCGAAGTGCTGGGCGATAAGAAAACGCTGCTGCCTGATCCCGTGGGCACGCTGGAAGCCTGCAAAGAACTCGTCAACGACGGCTTCAAAGTGCTGTGCTACACCAGTGACGATCCGATCATGGCCACCCGCATCAAGGAAGCCGGGGCAGCATCCGTCATGCCCGCAGGCTCACCCATCGGCTCAGGCCAGGGGATTTTGAACGCCAACAACATCCGCATCATTCTTGAACTGCTCAAGGAAGGGGACGCGGACTATCCTGTGATCGTCGATGCAGGCGTGGGCACCGCCAGCGATGTCAGCCAGGCGATGGAACTGGGTGCCGACGGCGTATTACTCAACACAGGCATCGCCCATGCCAGGGATCCCGTGCGCATGGCTTACGCGATGCGCTGTGCGCTTGATGCTGGTCGCCACGCTTACCTGTCCGGCAGGATCGGCAAGAAACTTTACGCCACTGCCAGCTCACCTTGGGATGGCGTGATCAGCTACATACCGGGGGAGTAATTGTGATTTTTAATAACGACATCATTTATACAGAAGTGCAGGGAGTCACACCAAATGCAAAATAAATGGGTGGGCGTTGCGTTGGTCGCGATAAGCATGATCACGATGAGCATCGTAAGTGCTGTCAACATGCTGGCTCTCGCTCTGGATAACGGCCAACATTATGACGTGACTAAAGGTGAGGAAGTTATTGTATTGAGCCTCATCATCCTGGTCCTTGGCCTGACTCTGATCTTTAAAGATGCTCTCCGTAAGCTGTTTCTGTTCATTCGGGGAGAATCTCCTTTCGCCAATCCAGAGAATCCATCTGAAAACGAAAGCAATGGCAAATAATCTTAGACCAGAATGAGTTCGATCCTAGTGTTTTGGGTGCCACGCCTTGACGCCGTTCGAGCTAAGCGAGAAGGGCGCAAGGTGTGCTGGTTGGTGGCAAGGTTAGGCGCGAAGCGATAGCCATGACATTTCAGTGGATGACGTTCGTGTTCATGGCCGCGTTAATGACGACGGCACCCGGATGCCGGGATTCTACCGAAGGTCAAAATATCCTTACGCGCCTTGACCATGAGGGAACGGCTTCCCTAAGAAGACTGTCACTGATACCTGCCTATACCCCTACCATCACAACTCACTCAAAACCCTAAACTTTCACCCACTTACCTTCATTCGCTCCTGCATACATCGTTTCCATCACTGCGTTCCGATATGCCGCTTCCTGCGCACCAACCAAAGGCAAGTCTTTCTTCCCCGCCACTGCATCCAGAAACAGCTCGAACGCATGAGGCCAGGCCTCAGGCAACTCCGTCCAAGGCTGCTCCCCATCTGCGCCCTCAACATGCTCGCTCTTGAAGTAAAGCTTGCCCTTGAAGACAGCAGCGTGGCCTTCCGTCCCACTGATAAGCAGACTCAGCGGGTTATCCACATCAAGCCAGCCTGCAGCAAGCGTCGCTGTGACGCCGTTCTTAAACGCAAGTAAGCCTTCACCGGTCTCGTCGCATTCGGGATAGCGATCGGTGACCTGTTTGATATGCGCGGTGCATTGCTCCACCTCACCAAAGAACCAGAGCAGGATGTCGAGGACATGCGTGCCCAGGTCACCAAACCCGCCGCAGCCGGACTGCTCCACGTCCGCCATCCAGCGCCATTCGGTATCGAACCAACCCTTGAGTGACCCTGAGTGGCAATTGCTCATGCGCGCTCGTGTGATCTGGCCGAACGTCCCAGCCTTAATCTGCTGGCGGACAAACTGATAATTCGGATTGCCTCGCATGAAGTAGCCGGTCTGGAAAATTACTCCTGCCTTTTCGATGGCTAAGGCAATCTGCTTTGCGTCTTCCGCAGTGAAACCCAAGGGCTTTTCAACAAAGACATGCTTGCCTGCTTCGACGATGGGCATCACCAGATCAAGATGCCGATTCGTCTCGGAGCACACCACCACCGCTTGGATGTCACCATCGCCAGCAATCGCTTCCACGCTGCCTGCAACGTCGCAGCCAAGTTCCTCAGCGTTCATTTTCGCGCGAGCAGCATCATGATCCCACACGGTTTTGCAATTGAACTGGTCGTGTTCGAGCACGCGTTTACGGAAGCCTGGAGTGTGGATGTGGCCGCAGCCGACGAAAGCGAGATTGGGCATGGTTCAACCTTTCAGGGGTGGGGTGGTTTGATGAGCGGATATCTTAGCAAGGAGTATCGGTTTGTATGCTGTTGTCTAACCAGTCCCAAGGACGAACGCATGTGCGGGATTCAAGAGCTTATGAAGCACAAGTAAGGGAAGTCGGATGGGTTAGCGCAGCCTCTTGGCGGAGCATAACCCATCAGTGAAGCCTATGACCGTACCACGCGCCTGATGGGTTACGGCTCAAAGACTCGTCTAACACATCCTAAGCGCAACAGGCGTTTTTCCCTGAGTGAATGCTGGCGAACTTAGCCAACGCAGCGGATATCCTCTAAACTACCCGTTTCGACAATTGATCAGATCACTTTGTTATGAGAAGGGTTAACTTATGTCACTGATTGTGACCGGCAGTATTGGCATCGACACCGTCATCACGCCCAACGGCCAGGCCGACGAAGTCCTGGGGGGTTCCAGCACCTACTTTGCCGCGGCAGCAAGTTACTTCGGCCCGGTTCGGCTGGTGGCGGCAGTGGGTGAAGATTTTCCCACTTCGTTCATGCCTGTGTTCGAGCATTTCAAGATTGACACCGCGGGGCTGGAGAAACGAGCAGGTTCAAAAACTTTCCGCTGGACTGGCAAGTACCTGGAAAACATGAACGACCGCGAAACGCTGTCGGTCGAGTTGAATGTGCTGGCAGAAGACCTGCCTCCCGTGCCTGAGGATTACAAGGACAGCCAGTATGTGTTCCTGGCCAACACCCATCCAGCCGGGCAGATGGCGTTGCTTGAGCAGTTTCCCAATTGCAAACTCTCCGTGGCGGACACGATGGATTTATGGATCAACACCGCCAACGATGAACTGAAGGCGTTGCTGAAGAAAATCACCGGCCTGGTGTTGAACGATTCCGAAGCGAAGTTGCTGACAGGCGAGAGCAACATGATCGTGGCTGCGGAAGCCATCCTCGCGATGGGGCCTGAGTTTGTGGTCATCAAGAAGGGTGAGCACGGCTCGCTGCTGGTGCACAAAGAAGGCATTGCTGCACTCCCGGCTTATCCTGCCAAGGCAGTGAATGATCCGACCGGTGCTGGCGACAGTTTTGCCGGCGGCATGATGGGTTACCTTGCTGCGAGTGATGATGTTTCGCTCGATGCAATGAAGAAGGCCATCGCATATGGCACGATCGTCGCGAGTTTCAATATCGAAGCTTTCAGTCTTGAACGGATGAAACAGATCGGCAAGGGCGAGATCGATAAACGGCTGACAGAATTCCGCCAGACTGTGCAATTTTAGAGCATACCCAAATCATTCGTAAGCGGGGTGCCACAGTTTGACCGAGTGCGCGAGGCAAACTGAGCTCTTGATGGAAACCTTAACTCAGCGTCATCAACACACCTTGCGCCCTTCTCGCGATGCTCAAATGGCGTCAAGGTGTGGCACCCAAGACGCGACGATTGAACTCATCCTGCTCTAGACCGGCGATGGGTTATTGATCGCGCATAATTGTATTGTCGCAAGGCAATATATCAGCGTGCGTTAAAATTCATCGACATCGTGTTCCTGTTCGAACCGGTCGGCCACGGAAGCCACGGTGCTGCAGATGGTGTAGAAAGTTTCGCTGTCCATCGGGTCGATCATGGGCGTTGCTTTCACACAGAGCAGTTCCTCAGCAACGTCTCCGAGTGTCATGATGCAGAAGGCGACCGGCCCAAGGTCGCTGTTGCGCTGAAGCAGGTCCACAGCCAGGTCACCCGGCAGGCGTCTGTTTTTGAAGTTGCTTAACCTCATGCAAGGCGAGAGCAGACGAATGATCCGCCTGCCCGTGTTGGTGATGCCAAACCCGCCAGCAAACACGGTCTGCGATCTGCCTTGCCCGGTGTCGAACATGATCTGAAGCAGTTGGCCACGCCGACGGGTGTTCAGCCCGCCTGCGAAGGCCAGGTTCTCGATAACATCCAATATTTCATCGCCTGGATCGACAGAACTCATCGGCAGCACTCCATGCCTTGGTCAAGAATGCATAGTGTAAAGCAATTGTTTACGACAGGGCGAACGGATGTGGTTTGTAGGATGGGTTAGGTGAGTCATCGAGCCGTAACCCATCACCTGACGACGCTTGGTCATAGGCCTTATTGATGGGTTACGCTCCGCCAAGTGGCTGCGCTAACCCATCCTACCTCCGATGCTCAGCGCGATCTGCGCTCCTGAATTCCGTACATGCGTTTGCCCTGTTGTTTATGACAGACAGGCTTTCACGATTTTCTTCGCTGCGGTAAGATAAAGTCATGTGGAAAACGATCACCTTACTGACGCTTGGCCTGACTTTTCTGTCACTGACAGGATGCAATCAATCTCTGTTTGATGATGAAACCCCACGCTCGCAGTATGAGCGATACTCTCTTTTAAGAGGAGAGTACCGTCCGATGCGCGAGTCCAACCGCGCTGGTCTGGATCGGCCGAACCTTCGAGAGCGTCTGGCTCCGCTGGAAGAAGTGGACTGAAACCCATTCCGCACTTTATCGGAACACTTTTTTGTGGAAATCGTGTCAAATTGGGCTGATCGTTGGCCTAAGTTGGCTAACGTATGTTAATATTCGAGAAAGGGTTGGCTTTTGTCCGACGATATAGTGTAACGGACGGTTGTTTAGGGTTTTTCACGCAGGGTTTTCAAGGGAACAGGCACATGTCAAGCGTGCCTTCACGCCGAACTTTGATTGTACTTGGCTCGCTCATGGGCTCCATGACCCTGGCCAGCGGTCTATTGCTCGCGCTGAATCCGGGCCCGATCGGCCAAGCCCCTGTCGTAGCACCACTTGCCTCTGTCGAGATGGGGCAAGACCCGGTCGCTGAGCTTTTCAAAGCAGATCGCCCACTCTCCCAAAACTGGAACAAGATTGAAATCCGCTTCAGCGGACGTAACCACAGTTCTGCTGAATCCATTGATCAAGCCCATCGCCAGGTCGGACTGACAGCCTTGGGCGATCATTTTGTCATTGGCAACGGCCAAAGCATTGCAGGCATGCCCGCCACCTCTGATGGCGAAATTGAAGTCGGTAAACGCTGGCGACTGCAATCTGATGCCGTCCGTGTCACCAACAACGGCCCGATCACGCGCACGGGCACCATCAGCATCTGTCTGATTGGGGATGGCAACCAGGCACCGCCAACCGAAAAGCAGATGCGTGATCTTGTCTGGCTGGTTCAGCAGTTGCAGGCCAGGTTCAATATCCCTGCGTCTCGCATCGACCTGACGGACGAAGCTTTGCTCTTCCAGGATGCCAGGTTCCGCTCGCAGTTGCTGTCTCTGCGTTGATCAGTCAGTCTCACCAGCACTGATCCAATAACCAAATTTTCACATTAATCGGGCACGATTTCACCACCCTCGCACAGTTTCCGGGCAACTTTGTAACGGCAGACGAGTGATTGATTGCCTTTGAACTGGCCTACGGATACACTCAAAGGGCTTGCAAGCCGATATGGCTTGTGACAATGATTATTCCATACGGTTATCGACAATATGGCAGAAGTTACGCCGAATGAGATCGGCGGTTTTGAGGTATTGGCAAACCTCGGCCGTGGTGCGCGCAGCACAATCTACGCCGTCAAAGATGCGGACGATCATATCTATGCGCTAAAACATGTGATCAAAAAGTCGCCTGATGACCAGCGCTTTCTGGATCAGGCCATTCGGGAACATGAAGTTGCGCAGAATTTTGACCATCCTTCGCTTCGCAAAAGCATCCGTCTGCTGAAGCAGAAGAAGCTGTTGCGGACGCAGGAAATCATGACCCTGATGGAATTTGTGGATGCTCATACGCTGGAGACTCACCAGTGTGAGACGATGCTCGAATTCTGCGATGTCATCCGCCAAGTCGCGGAAGGTCTTGGCGTCATGCACGCGGCTGGCTATGTGCATGCAGACATTAAACCAAACAACATCCTTGTCACTGAAACGGATGGCGTGAAAATCATCGACTTCGGCCAAAGCTGTGAAACAGGCACCGTCAAGGAACGCATTCAAGGCACACCGGACTACATTGCCCCCGAGCAAGTTCGTCGCGAGCCGATCACGCCTGCCACGGATGTTTTCAACCTGGGCGCGACGATGTACTACGTCCTCACCGGCAAGCACATTCCTACGCTGATTCCCAAGGGTCAGCCTGGCCAGATCGTCAGTTCGCATGGCCATGCCGGCCGATTCCAGGCTCCGGACGAAGTGGACCCCAACATCCCCTCGGCCTTGTCGAAGCTGGTGATGGAGTCCGTCGAGCCTGATCCCACCAACCGCCCCAAAAGTATGAAAGCTGTGGCGGACCGTTTGACCATGGCTTCCGTGCAACTCGAACGGCGGGACAACATCCGCATGCGCGGGGCGGGATGATTTACTGACCATGTTCTCAACCCGTGTACCTGTACGGCGCTGCACATCTGGCCATTTGAATCAGACAGATTTGGGCAAAAGTCTTGCCACCAGCAAGTGGGACTACCGCAAGTTGAAGAAACACGGGGGTTTCATACAATGTTGGACTTCCCTGGCGACGTAGCTCAGTCGGTAGAGCAAGGGATTCATAAGCCCTGGGTCACTGGTTCAAGTCCAGTCGTCGCCATTCTTCATTGCTAAGAAACCTCGCTTGGCAAATATGATGCCCTGTCCCCCCTCCAAAATTTGGTCCTTCCGGAATTATTGTGGGTAGAGGTTGAGTCCGCCGCAGAAGAAGTA
>CAZJJN010000045.1:0-27300 GCA_964546335.1 uncultured Phycisphaeraceae bacterium | reverse complement strand
CGCAACCCAAATAGATACCTAACTTGCGCGCAGTGTAAGAGTGGGATGCGTATAAGATAGCTCCTTGATATGAGCAAGATTAAAGAATATCTGAGTGAACTCTCTTCCGAAGTCCTTCGACAAGCTTAGGATTCGTCGCGAGTTTACACAGCCACCCGACGTCTGCGTTATTGCCTGGGTGTGTAATACAACGCCACGATCATGATGTCGTACAGCGCATGCACTGCTGCGACGATGCCAAACCCGCGCAAGAGGAAGATTGCGCCCAAGTAGATCCCCGCAGCCGTGAAAAAGATGAAGTGAACCACGTGGAAGGGGAAGCTGTCCGAGAAGTGGTACAGAGCAAATGCGACGGCTGCGACAACGACCGCGATGCCAGACCCCATCGGCTCCTTCAGTTCGATGACGTCCACCAGCACCAGGTGCAGCAGCACGATACACGCCAACCTGAAGAACAACTCTTCATAAAGCCCTGCCCCGACTGCGAAGAGCATCTGCGACTGCCAGGTTTCACCTGATCCTCCTGCTGCCAACAGGCCTGTGATTGAATCGCCCAGCCATGCATAAGTCGTAAAGAGATTGGCCGACTGCGCATAGCGATACCACATCATGCCAAATACAAACAGGGGCAAAGCGAGTAGGAGCGATTCGAACCACATCGCCAGGTAAAGCTTGGGTTCAAACCGCCAAGGGTCGCGCTTATAGATGTGCAACACCAGCAGAATAATGATGATGATGAACATGGGCAGGTGTTCCCCGCCGATGCCCAGTCTGTCAAAGAAATCGAAAAGCATCTGACGGGCGGCGATTTCCCGCTGGATACCTGAGTCGGTCACGCCCCACACGGGTAGTGCCAACTCGTAGGCGATGATCAAAGGCATCAGGAACAACAGCGCCTGAAGAGGCATTTGCGCCATCGTCCAATAGCCGGGTCGTCGGGAGCCGGGCTCAGTCAGTTTGGGTTGCGAGCGACCCGTAAAGCACCTCCCAGTACTCGGGCTGTGTTCGTGGTTCCTGTCGCGTCGGGCAGACCATCAGTCATATTGGATAACCGCATGGATATCGCCATGACCAGCTAATTTCTGCCGTCCGGGCAGGAAGGCAAGTTCGATTAACACAGTGATGCCGACCAGTTCCGCCCCCAGTGATTTGAGCAACTCGCAGCAGGCATTCATCGTGCCTCCCGTGGCCAGCAGGTCATCGACCATGAGCACGCGCTCACCGGCTTTCAAAGCGTCGGCATGGATTTCCAGTTTGTCCGTGCCATATTCCAAGTCGTATTCCATGCTGCGGACTTCAGCCGGGAGTTTGTTGGGCTTGCGAATGGGAATGAAACCGGCGGATAACGCCTGAGCGATGGCGGTGCCAAAGATAAAGCCTCGGCTTTCTGCCCCGGCGACGTATTGAACACCCTTGCCACGGAAAGGGTTGGCCATCATCTCGACAGCCATGGCCAGTCCTGCCGGGCTTTTCAGCAGGGGGGTGATGTCTTTGAAATTGATGCCGGGCTTGGGATAGTCCGGGATGTCACGAATCAGCTTGTCAAGCAACTCCATACCGCCACTCCTTGATAATTAAGAGCTGGCCGACCCAACCGGCCTGCCCAGCTTCATGTTGTAGCAGATTTGGAAAAAGTGTTACAGATCTTGGGGTGTCAGACCAAGGGCGAACGCATGTGGCTTGTAGGATGGGTTAGGTGAGTCTTCGAGCCGTAACCCATCAACTGACGACTCTTGGTCATGGGTATCATTGATGGGTTACGCTCCGCCAAGAGGCTGCGCTAACCCATCCTACCTCCGATGCTCAGCACGATCTGCTCTCCTGAATTCCGTACATGCGTTCGCCATGTTCCAGACGATCCGCCAGTACACGCAACGTTAGCGCTTGGGCAGCACGTACCGCCTCATCACGAGTTTGGCCATAAGTCAACACACCCGGCAAAGAAGGCACCTCTGCCAGCCAACGACCATCTTCTTCCTGTTCAATTTCAATGGCGAACATAGAAACATCATATCGTCATTGGTGTTCAATGGCACGATCTATTTTGCTACCAACGCCGCTTCCATCGGCTCAAGTTCCTTACCTGCACCCCACACCTCACGGACGCGCTGGCAATAATGCAGGTAGTTCTTCAAAGGCACATCAGGGGGCACACGGTGATCGCAGAACGGAATGAAGCCACCTTCCTCCACCAGTGGCGTCAGTCGGGCGATCTCCGCATCAATCGCATCAGGCGATTGTGCGAGGATGTGTTTGTCGAACCCGCCCATCATGATCAGGTCTTGGCCGAAGCGCTGCCTCAGCTTGATCGGGTCGGCCCAGTTGCCAATTTCCACCGGGAACATGCAGTTGATCCCTGCTTCAAGCCAAAGTGGAATCAGATCATCAATCTTGCCATCACAATCCACCCAGATGATGTCCGTGCCATGCGCTCGCAGCAGGTCAGCGATCCGACGATAACGTGGCAGCAGAAACTCGCGAAAGTGCGTGGGACTTAAAAGTGGGCCTGCGTTGTAACACATGTCCTCCCACATGGCGCATGCGTCGAAACGCGCGCCAGCTTCCAACTGCTTGCGCAACACCTCGCAGATCAACTGGCAGCAGGTTTCCACCATCTCCTCGAACCAGGCTGGATCGTCATACACCACCATCGAAATATTCTCGAGACCCATCCAATCGCGCAGCCGACCGAATAGGCTGCCGCCATCGCAAAGCGCAGGGTGCTCACGACTGGTATATTTCAATCTCTCAAGTCGCGCATCCCAATCCGCAGGACGTCGGCTGGGCGTGTCAGGATCCAGCTTGGGCAGGTAATGCTCTTTCCAACTTTGGCGATCAGTCAGAGTGTGGCCGACGTGGGCGGGGATGGACACACTGCTTTTGGATTGCTGCACGATCACGCCGTCGCTTTGCATGACCGTTTGGATATCGCCTTCTTCCTTGAGGATTTGCCACTTGAAGCCGGGCATCAGGCCACAGGACCAACCCCAATGCCAGGGCTGGTTTCCGCCACCCAGCGAGGCATCCAGGCCGAAGTATTGATGGGCGTTGCCTCGGTTGTACTTGTTTGGCAATCCCTGCTCATGCCAGGCTGGAATGGTTTCGTTCCAGTAATTGAAGTCATACAAAGGCAGCCGATCGATGGGCTGATAATGCAAGGCTGCAAGGAAGCGTTCGCGGTGCGTCATGGATGAAGCTTTCCATCAATGGGGAAGAATGATCGCGCTAATTGGCATTACTGGGTTCGAATGATGTGCCATAGCTTCGAATTTTCACATCCGCGCCGCAAGGCCCACCATCTGCAGCGGCGTCGTATGGAATTTCGTTGCCTTCAAAGTCCAGCACGGGAAAGTAATGGGCTGCGATCTGCGTGGAACTGCGCGGCATGTAATGGCAGATGAAACTGCGGCGCCAGCGGTCAGCTGTCTTGTTCTTCCCAGACCCATGGATCACCGAACCGTTGAAGAAGAGGACATCGCCCGGTTGCATCTTTGCAGGGACAGCCTGCATACCTTTGGGGGCATTGACCAGATGATTAGTGAAGCTTTCGTTCAGGTCGGCTGACTCGGGGCAGAGGATATCCATCTTGTGCGAGCCGGGCACGACATACATCCCGCCGTTGTCAGGTTCCGCGGCATCGACCGCAACCCACGCGGCATAACAGGTGTCAGGCTTGACCTGAAGATAAAGATTGTCCTGATGAAGCGCCTGCCCCTTGGCGCCGGGTGGCTTGAAGTAAATCATGCTTTGCACAGCCACGACATCGTCGCCGACCAGTTGCTTTAACGTCTGGCCCAGGTTCGGGTGCAGCATCAGCTGGCGGGGCAGTTCAGCAAAGCGATGCGGGTGCATCATGCGCGGGAACTGCTCAAGAGGTGATGCATCCTTCGAGTCTGAACCAGTGACGGGTTCCCAATGGCCGGGCACCTGTTGCCGCGACGATTCGTGATGTTGGAAGAAGTCGCGTAAGGCCTGAACTTCTTTATCCGTAAACAGGCCGGGCACGATCAGATAGCCATCGTCCTGCCAGCTTTGTTGTTGCTCTTGACTGAGTCCGCGCGGTTGGTCTGGCATGGGGTTTCCATTCAAGGATTGAGTGGCACGAGTGAAGGGTAGATTAGCAGGCGCAACCCGGCCATAGATTCGGGGCGCAAAGGCATAGACAAATTATGCGCCATATGGCATCATGCTGAACAGTGAGTTACCTGCTTGTGCAACTTTCTGTTCGATCGATTGGGCATTTCGTGCGCATGGCGGATCATCACATGGCCAGGCAAAAGCCCAAAGATTATCTGGTTATCTGGGTTGTCGCCGGCCAGGGATTTGCCGAGACGCAAGGGCAGCGACGGCAAGCCAAGGCCGGAGATATCCTGACATTTACCATCAATCAGCCGCATGAATATGGCGCTGACCCGCACGACCCGTGGGAAATATTCTGGTTCCATTTCAAGGGGAAACTGGCCAGGGGATTGCTTGCTGATTTGCGTGGAAGTGCTGGCAAGCCATTTCATCGTATCGGACTTGATCCTGACTTGCGTGATCGCTGGCGGGAAGCCGTGGCTGGTCTTCGCATGGAAGATCCTGCTGCTGAAATCGCCAGCAGTGGGCGTGTCCTGGAACTCATGTCGCGGCTGTTGGCTTTGCGTCATCGCCAGCAAACCAAGCCTTCGACTGTCGATTCGCGTCTGAATCTGGCTGAAGTACAACGCTACGTCGCGGCGAATCTCCAGCAGCCGATGAATCTGGCTGACCTGGCGGCAAGTGCTCATCTGTCCGAGTCGCACTTCTGCCGGGCATTTCGGCAGGCAACCGGCTTAAGCCCGATGAAGTACGTCGCCCAGCAGCGTATGGCTCAGGCCAGTGTGCTTCTTTCTGAAACTGCTCAACCCATCAAACAGATTGCTTTCGCGGTGGGGTATGACGATGCCTTTTACTTTTCAAGGCATTTCAAGCAGATCGTGGGCATCAGTCCAACGCAGTACCGCCAGCAGTACCGGGAAGAAACGGGGCTGGTGGAGTGATTGCGCATGCAGCAGGCCGGTGATACGCCAAGGGAATAAGATACTCGCTTCGCACACTCACTTCGGAGAACATCATGATCAAGCAACTGGCCCATATCTGCATTCGTACCACCGACCTTGAAAAAACCCGCAAGTTCTATTGCGAAGGATTAGGCCTGGAGATGGGGTTCGACTTTGTTCGTGATGGCGAACCGTTTGGCTATTACCTGAAGTTAGGGAACACGACTTTCATTGAAGTATTCAAGGGGGAGCCGGGCGAAGTGGGCAACATCAATCATGTTGCCATCGAAGTCGATGACATCGACGTGCTGATGTCGCGGTTGCAATCTCTTGGTTACGAAGTGACCGAGAAAAAACTTGGGGCCGACCAGACCTGGCAGTGCTGGGTGACCGACCCGAGTGGCATCCGCATTGAGTTTCAGCAATACACCGATGAAAGCAAACAGAAGGTGGGCGGCACCGCCATCGTGAATTGGTGATCTGCCACAAGCTTTGAGCGTACCCAAGTCATTATTCCCGAGGTGTCACGGCCTGACCGAGTTCTTCTGAGCAAGACGAGGGAAAAACGCAGCAAGCTGTGCTGTCGATGGAAAGCCGAAACACGACGGCATCCACACACCTTGCGCCACTCTCGCTCCGCTCGTGTGTCGACAAGGCGTGGCACCCAAGACGCGACGATTGGGCCCAGCCTGCGCTATAGCAGTTCATTCAGTGGTTGTGTCATCTGGTCAAAGGCCTTGGCAGGTACAGACACCGTCCCCCATTGCTGGCTGCGGGGTCTGACGTGGGGCAGGTAATCTTCCAACTTCGCAGCCAGTAGCGCGTACCACTTTTCATCACATTCAAAGACTTCCAGGAACAGCGCGTCAGGCGGTTGAGCATTACACCAGAACAGAAATGCAAAGCAGCCGACGAACCCATCCCCAAAAATCTTTTCCCATTTCTGCAGTGAGTCGATGTCCTGTTGTGTCACCCAGTTCTGCAAGCTGCGCCCTGTTTTGGCTGAGTGTTTGCGACCTTTGACATCGACCAGCAGATTAGGCCCGGACTTGGAATAGACAACGAAGTCAAAGCTTTTGAGACTGCTGCCGGGCATGCCTTTGCCTGCACTGGCCAACGCGCGTTTGGCTTCATCCACAGCCACATAGGGGATGCCGTGCTCACGCAGGTATTGTTCAAACGCCCGGTCGTAGTGGAATCGGCGATGAGCCATAGCCGCATTGTAAACACAGAAGCATCGTCGCGGCGGGTCAATCCGCGCTTCAATCAAACATGCAACATCATCATTGAAAGTTCAATCACCCCGGCTCATCCAGCCGAAACTGCTTAATCTTCTTGTACAGCGTGGTGCGGTTGATGTTGAGCTGCCTTGCCGTCTCCTGCCGGTTCCAGTCATTGGCTGCCAGGGCGTGGAGCAGTATCTGACGCTCGGGTTCGAGCAGGGCATCCTGCAAGGCCGTGGGCGTCCAGCCGTTTTCAAGCGCCGGGACATGGATCATCGCGTCGCGGTCTGCTGACTCGACATCTCCCATGCGAGGCGACCTGACTCGGCTATGCGGGTTCAGCGTGTCCGGTAGATCATCGACATCAATCACCGGGCGACTGCTGAGCACCACCCCACGCTCGATGGCGTTCTCCAACTCGCGGACATTGCCCGGCCAGTCGTAACTGGTCAACAGGTTCATCACTTCATCACTCAGTCGGCGATCCTTATTGAGCTCCTTGCAATACTTGTTCAGGAAGTGCTCAGCAAGAAGCGGAATGTCGCCGACGCGATCGCGCAGCGGAGGCATCGAGATATTTACCACGTTGATGCGGTAGTACAGGTCTTCGCGAAAGTCCCCGCGTTCGACCAACTCGGCCAGGGGTTCGTTGGTGGCCAGCACGAAGCGGACATCGGCCTCGCGTGTCTGAGTCGAGCCAATGGGCTCAAACTGTTTTTCCTGTAAGACACGTAGAAGCTTGAGTTGCAGGGCAGGGGTCGCGCTGTTGATTTCGTCAATAAACAGTGTCCCGCCGTCGGCTGCGGCGAGTTTGCCCGGCTTGTCATAATCCGCGCCGGTGAACGCACCTTTCACATGGCCGAACAGTTCCGATTCCAGCAAGGTTTCGGGAATCGAGCCACACGAGAAAGTAATCATCGGCCCGGCTTTACGCGGGCTGAGTGCATGCACCGTCTTGGCGATCAGGCTTTTGCCCGTGCCCGACTCACCATCGATCATGACCGTGGTCTTCGAGCCAGCCACCGCTTCAACCAGGTCATAGACCTTTTGCATGCGGTAGTCCGCGCCGATGAGATTGTTCATCCCATAGCGCTGGGTAAGCTGACTCTTGAGTGATTCATTTTCTGCCAGCAACGTGTGCTGTTTCAAAGCCTTGCTGACAGCGATGCGCAATTCATCATCGACAATCGGCTTGGTCAGGTAGTCCACCGCACCCAATCGGATGGCTTCGACAGCCGACTCGATTTTGCCGAATCCCGTGATCGCGATGGAGACCACCTGCGAATTGTTCTGGCGCAGGCGTTTGAGCAATTCTGAGCCATCACAGCGGGGCATGTTCATGTCGGTGATCAACACGCCGAATCGATCGCCCGAACCTTCTGCATCTTTCAACATGGACAAGGCTTCGTTGCCATCACAGGCTGTGGCTGTGTGATGGCCTTCTTCCGCGAGGAAATCAGCCAGACTGTCAGCGACGATGGGGTCATCATCGACCACCAGCACTCGGTTTCTAGCCACCATCAGCGCACCTCCCTGTCGATGTCGATCTTCTCCTCGGGCTCTTCATCAATGACTGTTTCCTCACGTGGCACGGGATAGATCAGCGTCACCCGTGCACCATGAGGCGATGGATTGGACAAGCTGAGTGATCCACCCAGGCTGCGGGCGATGTCATGACATAGAGACAAGCCCAGGCCATGCCCACCGGGTTTGGTTGTAAAGCCGGGTTGAATGCCTTGATCGGCAGCCAGCATTTCCTTGGGCAGACCGGGGCCGCCATCGTCGATGTCGATGCGCACCTGTCCGTTTTCGATGCTGCCGATGACATGGATGAACCGCCGATCTTCCGGGAATGCGGTTTCACTGATGGCCCGTTCGATGGCTTCGATGCTGTTGCGCACTGCATTGGCGATCACGGGGTAAACACTCCGCCCCGGAATGAAGTCGAAGTCCGGATGCAATTGCAGGCGCACCTGGATGCCCCGGTACTCGGCAGCCGCGGTCAACAAGCGCACCGCATGATGAATCGTGTCTGTGAGTGGGCGACTGTCCGTGTGCAGATGGATCGGCTCGCGTTGCTGCTTGTTCCACCGCACCATCAGGTTGGCCATGCGCTGCAAACCATCGCGTGCCAGTTGCAGGCGATGCACGCTGCTTGGGGCAGGTGCCTTGTCATCTTCTTTTTCGATTTCCTGTAAGCCCAGTGACAGTTGGCGCAGGCTGCCATCCAGCAGATTGTTGATTTCATGCAACAGCCGGTCGGCCTCCTTACGGTCACCGGCTGGTTGATCGGATTTGCCACGATCTGAAGTCTTGATGATGATCGGCGTTGCCATGACACAGCAGTTATCGGCCGAATGAGATGGCGAGTTCAATCAACATGTGGTTTCGCTGCCACAATCCTGAGGTCAATACCTGTCGTTTTGATGCGACATGGCCAATCATGCCGCAGTGCTGGAAATGTCTTCTTCCACCACGTCGTCTTCCGCGTCGTCAGTCACGATCGAAGCTTCAGTTTCCTCGGCTGGTTCTGCTTCAATGGTTGCTGCTTCGACAGTTACTGCCCCGACAGTTGCAGCCTCGTCTTCAATCGAATCTGGAGAAACTTCGACTTCCTCCATAACTTCAGCCGTTTCTTCTGCGGCAGTTTCAGTCACCGACATTGGCTTTGGATCATCGACGTGCAGCATGTCCTGCCATTGCGTGGCTGGCCAAAGGGGGGCGGCGGCGTCCTGCAAGGTGCCGACCAGTTTCAGCTTGCCCACATCCAGCCGACGCAGTTTCATCAATGCCTTGTCCACCAGGACCTTCGTGACTTCCAGGGCATTGGCTTGCGGATGAATCACCAGTTGCCTGACCTGGCCGTGCCTGCCACAGAGCAGAAAGCCGACCAGCTCGTCATCCTTCTCAGCCAGCAGGCGCAGGCCGGCGATATTGTCCTTGGCGCTGTCAGCCACGGGACGATTGCAGGCCTGGTGCAAAGCCTGGATCGCAGCAAGATCATCTGGCACTGGTTCTCGAATGGCGTACACAATCGGCCTCCGCACGAAACGGGTCGGGCTTGTGTGCCCAACGTTCCCCTTTGCTTGTCGGCCGATAACCTGACCGGCTGAATCCGCCGGGCAGACTTGTGGCCGAGGGTGACCGATCTATACTGTTTTGACCATGCCAAACGACATAAACAGAATCGCACGAATTATCATGTCACTTCCTGACCGGTAGGTCGCGATGTTGCCCGACTTGCACATTCGCCCTGCCGGGATTCGGCAGGGTTATTTTTTGCCCCCTGAATTGAACCTGAAAGCCCCTGAAAGAGAAAATCATGGCTGAACAGACCGCCAAGAAGAATTTCAAGAACACGCTCAACCTGCCCAAGACCAGCTTCAGCATGAAGGCCAACCTCGTGCAGAATGAGCCGGCCACGCTCAAACGCTGGCTGAAGCAGGACATGTACCAGCAGATGCTCAAGGCTCGCGAAGGCAGCGACCGTTACAGCTTCCACGATGGACCGCCTTATGCCAACGGCTCGATCCATCTCGGCCACCTGCTGAATAAGGTGCTCAAGGACTTCGTCGTCCGCAGCAAGACCATGGCCGGGTTCGATGTCCCTTACATTCCCGGCTGGGATTGCCATGGCCTGCCCATTGAGCACAAAGTCATGCAGGAATTGGGTGACAAAGCCAAGGGCATGGTGCCGATGCAGATCCGCAAGCGCTGCCGGGACTATGCCGAGAAGTTCATCAAGCTTCAGAAGCAGCAGATGCAAAGGCTTCTCACGGCTGCGGACTATGACAATCCTTACCTCACCATGAACCCGCCTTTCGAGGCCGCGGTGCTGGAAGTCTTTGCCTCGATGGTTGGACGCGGGTTGGTCTATCGCGCTCTGAAGCCGGTGCACTGGTCAATCGAGAATCAGACAGCACTGGCCGACGCGGAACTGGAGTACTACGACCGCGAAGACACCAGCGTGTATGTCTTGTTCGAGCTGTGCGATGGCGGGGCGACTGCCATCGACAAGCAATATCTGATGATCTGGACAACCACGCCTTGGACATTGCCCGCGAACATGGCTGTGGCTGTGAGCGCTAAAGCGGAGTATGGCATGTACACCGTGGAGGACAAAGGGGTGTGGATGGCATGCGACCTGGCCAAGGATGTGCTGGCGCGTGAAGGCGTTGAAGCGGGTGATCCGCAAACCGTCATGCGCGGCGAGGAACTGGTCGGCTGGCAGTACCTGCATCCATTCAAGGACAAGAATCCACGACCGGTCGTCGCGGCTGACTATGTCACGCTTGAAGATGGCACGGGCATGGTGCATACCGCGCCCGGTCACGGCGTGGAGGACTACCAGACAGGCCTGCGCGAAGGACTCGACATCTACTGCCCGGTCAAGCCTGATGGCACGTTCGATGACACAACGCCGGATTGGCTGCAAGGCGAGTCGATCTGGGAAGGCAACGCCAAGGTTTGCGACCACCTGGTCGAATCCGGGCACATGTTCCACCAGCACCAGTTCACCCACAGCTACCCGCATGATTGGCGGGGCAAGACGCCGGTGATCTTCCGCGCGACCGATCAGTGGTTTGTTGATGTCAACAAGGCTTTTGCTGTGGAAGGTGAAGCGGAAGATGCCAGGAAGTCGGTGCGCCAGCGTGCTTTGGATGTGACGGCGGATCAGGTTGGCTTTATCCCAGCCTGGGGGCGCAATCGGATGCGCGGCATGTTGGAGACACGCCCTGACTGGTGCCTGTCGCGACAGCGCGCATGGGGGCTGCCCATCCCGGCTTTCTATTGCCCGGCTGAGACGCCTGATGCAGAGAAAGTTGAGCCACTGTTGACACCAGCCAGTGTGCAAGCAGTGGCCGATGTCTTCCGCAAGCAGGGCAGCGATGCCTGGTTCACCATGGAAGTTGGCGAGCTGCTGGCTGAGTATGACGTGGCCAAGGATGCAGCCGCCCCGGATTGGGCGAAGCAGCAGGCGAATCAAGGTTGGCAAGGCGTGCGCAAGAGTACGGATATCTTCGACGTGTGGTTTGAGTCAGGATCATCCTGGAATGCCTGCATGAAGCAGCGTGGTTTAGCCAAGGAGGATGATGCCGCGGCTGTGACGGATCTTTATCTGGAAGGCAGCGACCAACACCGTGGCTGGTTCCAGTTGTCGTTGTTGCCAGCCTTGGCGGTGACCGGCAAGCCGCCGTTTGCCAATGTGCTGACGCATGGCTTCATGGTGGATAAAGATGGCAAGAAAATGAGCAAAAGTCTGGGCAATACGCTCGAAGTGGAGGAATTGCTCAAGGAGTACGGGGCCGACGTCTGCCGCTGGTGGGTGGCTTCGCTTAATACAGACAACGACATCAAAGTCGATGAATCTTTCTTCAAGGTGGCAGGCGAAGAGTACCGCAAAATTCGCAATACGCTGCGATTCATGCTGAGTAACCTGTACGACTTTGACCCGGCCCAGCATCGCCATGCGTTTACGGATGCCGACGCGACGAGCCTGGATGCGTGGGCGTTGGGTGAGCTTCAAACGCTGGTGACGACTAGCCGGGAAGCCTACGAAGGGTTTATCTTCCGGCGAGTGCATCAGGCCTTATTCAAGTTCTGTAATGACACAATGAGCGCGACCTACCTTGCTGCTGTGAAGGATCGATTGTATTGCGATAAGGCAGACAGCCCCCGTCGCCGACGAACGCAGACCGCGCTATTTAATATCGCGGACGCAGTGATTCGCCTGCTCGCACCGCTGCTACCTCACACGGCTGAGGAAGCCTGGCAGGCGTTGAAGGGGAAAGACGCAGAATGTGTGCACTTGCTCCAATTCCCGCAATCAAATAACTACTTCTACTGTGCTGATGGATGGCCTCAGATTTTGGACGGCCGCAATCGCTGGCTTAAAGCTCTTGAAGATTATCGCCAAGCTGCGGATATCGATAACCCGCTTGACTGTGGTTTGTCTGTTCCGGCAAACAATGTACTTCGTGAATTCGACACGCAAGATTTGGCTGACCTCTGCGGCGTCAGCCGATTTATTTTCGCAGATGCAGCCGAGGCCATCACAGTCAACGATCTGCGCGATGAGCCACGCTGTGAACGCAGTTGGAAACGTGATGGCACGGTCAAGGCTTACGATGTGCCAGAGCTGGGCGAGTGTCTGCTCAGTGTGCGAGATGCTGAGGCTGTCGGCGTGGCGGGATAGGGTTGACGGGATGAGTTTCTGCTCCCCGCGAGCCGCTGCTGTGACCAGACAGGCCGGCCAGCGTTAAAAGGACAAACCCACGCGAGGATGCGTTCGTCTTGGCAGACACGTAAATTCGGGTTCCTCGCATCACATGGTGTGGGTAGAATCGTTTTAGATTACCGGTTCCCAAAAAGATTCGGGGGCTGCCTGAGTCGATATGCGTGTAGATTTCACGATCGCCCGCAGAATCTCTTATATTATGAACCAGATCGGCCTGGAGGTCGTAAGTCAATGACCGCGAGGATGGTGTCATGGATGCGACATCGCATGCGGTGACATGGTTTCGCCGGGGACTGGGAACGGTGTGGGCTGGCAGCATGATGTTAGCCGGGCTGGTTCTTATGTTTCGACTCCCTGATTTGGAGTCCTGGGGCAGTGGTGCTTACCGGCTGGGCTTGACTTTATCGGTCCTGGCATTGAGCGGTGGTCAGTTTGTGTTCATGGCGACCGTAGCCGATGATGTCTTTCCACGTACGCCTTCTACTGTCTCGGGCTTCCTGAAAGTCACGGCAGGAATCGTATTTTGGGGCATGCTTTTGTGGGTGGGATGGCAGATATGGAACCTGATTCCTTGAACCAATGGGCCTGCCTGACCGATATTGTTAGGGACGGAAGGTTAAGAGTTAATGCGACATAACTTACAGACGATTCCCCGAAGCCGCGTCCTATGGTTTGGCATGAGCCTGAGCTTTCTGGCTCTACTGTGCATTGCCAGTCTGCTGCATGCGCAGGCGATTGACCTGACGGAGGAGCAACCTGCCGTCAGTGACGCCACGCAAAGTACCACATCGGGGCAATCCAGGCCCCAAGGCAATCTGACGCCACTTCCCCTGCGAGCTCCGATCAGTCGCCGACAGGTTGTGTCTGATCACCTGGTCAGATTGGCTGAGTATTTACTGATGGGCAGTACCACACCCGCTCAGCACCAACTTGATTGTGCGCGATTCCTGATGGACGAGGCGATCAAACTCACGCCGAATTCCCCTGAACTTTGGTGGCAGCGTGCAGAACTGGCTGCGGCGGAGAATGACACTGCCATGCAGCGGAAAGCCTTGCGGGAATACCTTCGTCTGCGACCTGAGCATGATGCCGTCGAACTGCAACTGATCCAGCTTGATTTGAATGAAGCCCAGACAGTTGAAGAACGCTTGCAAAAAGTTCGTGACCTGCTGGAAGGTGATCGAGCCAGCCGCATGACGCAGGCTTTGAAATCCAGACTGGCTTTCTATGCGTCCAATGCCGCTCGCGAACTCGGTGACACGGACCAATCCCTGCGTTGGCTGTTGCAGGCATTGAGAGCAGATAAATCCAACAAACAGGCTGCTGTCGCGGCATACCAGGTGTTGGTGGACCGCAATGTCGGACCAGAAAAGATTGGGCAGGCGTTAACGTCCATTATTGAAGCGGATCCTTATGATCCGGCTCCACGGCAGAGGCTCGCTGACCTTTTACTGCGTGAGCGTGACTTTGAGCATGCTGCTCTGTTCTACCAGATTGCTGCAGACTTGTTGGCGTTTCCACCGGGTGACCGCAATTATTACGAACGGCTTCTCCAGGCGAATCCTGATACGGATTTCATCCGCCGTTGGACCATTGCGTTAGCGACGTCAGGTCAACCTGAAAAAGCGTTGGAAATTCTTCAGCAGACTGAACTGGCCATGCGAAGCATCGCGCGTAAGGTCGAGTTACAACAACAAGCTCAACAGGAAACGCAAGGGGACGGGCAGGATGAACTCTTGCCTGAACCTGACGATGTCGGCATTGATGAAGATGAAGAGACGGCCCAACCTCCAGCAGCTACGGAAATCAAACTGCCTGTAGACTTGCAGGCCGTCCGTGTTGCAATCCTTTCGACCATGCCCAATCGCGAGCAGGATGTGAAGGATCAGTTCGATACCTTGGCTGCCATGGTCCAGCAGCAAGCGGGAGGACAGTTAACGCCTGAAGCTACAGCCGGCCTGCGATGGTGGGCAGACATGTTCAATGTCCCTTACAACGCGGCAGTAGCGGATGAGTCCGATCTGGATGAACAATTGCTGGCTCGCTTGAATGGTTTTGCTCTGCTTCGCAGCGACTCGTTAGTCGAAGCAGAAAAGAAATTCACGCCTTTCGCAGGCAGTGATCCCTATTGTGCGTTGGGTTACGTGATGACGCGTTTGACTGACCAGTCGGTCAAGCTCGATCGCAAAGTGCAACTGCTTCAGGCTGTGGTCAATCAAGCACCGGATCAAATCACGGCTGTGCTGGCTTCCAACATGCTCAGGGAGTTGGATGCGACCACACGCAACACGCCATCCGCCCAGCGACTTCGCGAAATCACGGTGGGCTGGAATGCGCGAACATTAAACCCGGCGACGATTGATGAACGCTCGCAGATGCCTACAGGATTGGTTGACCTCAAACTCGACTTCGACCCGATTGAGTATGACTATCTGGAACCTATCCGTGGCACGCTGACTGTCAGAAATGTAGCCAGCGTTCCTTTGAGTTTCGGACAGGGTGGTGTGGCTGCTGACCTGTTGCAGGTTCAGGTGACACCCAAGGCAGGTGGCGGTGCACGCATTCCCATGCCCGTCTACTTCACACAGGCGATTGGACGAAAATTACGCATCGAACAAGGGGAAACTTTTGAGATTCCCGTTCGGTTGGATCGTGGTTTGTTCGGTCTGATTCTAGATGACCAAATGGATAATGCACTGACGTATGGCATGCCTGAAGGTTTGTCTCGCGTCTCAGGCCCGGGGCAGACTTTCACGATGAACCTGCGCGTGGCCGCGGGACTTCAGCCGACACCTTTTGGTGGCTTCATGACCAGTGTGCGTACGGTGCAATCCCGCTTCTTCCTAGTCCAGCGGAATGCTCTGCAGGCCCCGATGTCCCGCTACAAGGAATTGGTCACGGCGATGGAGCGTGGCAAGAGTTCGAATGAAGATCTCATTGCGATCTCTGCACTTTCTGCCATCCAATCCATGGATGTCCCGACCGATGAACTCGAAGACCTGCGCGACGCCGTGGACGAAGCAGTGGTCAATCAATTCGCGAAGATGGATGATCTGGCCAAGGTTTGGACCTTGGCTATGCTCCCCAAGGTTGAAAACGACCGTTTCGTCAAGATTTATGCTGAAGCAGAAGATTCCGACAACGATCTCGTGGTCGCGATGGTACTGGTGCATCATGTCACCGACCCGAACGATACCCGCCTGGAGTTTTTGGCGAACAACGGCTCAAGGGAAATCCGTCGATTTGCCCAAGCCCACAAAAAGTATCTCGCTGACGTGAAGGAATACGTGGATCAGATGGAAGCTGAAGAAGCAGCAGCGAGTACCGCTACGGCTCCATAAGCTCCATCAAGCCAAGTTACCCTCCCCCAGCTCGCTGCGAAAGTTCATGCTTGATCCTCGCAGGTTTCAACTGATTACTAACAAATTTTGATGGTTCGGCTTTATGATGTCGCAATGGATATGAAAATGCCTAACAAAAGTATATCTCGTCGCGGCTTGATGCTTTCGGGCGTGGGCATGGCTGCCGGCGCTGTGCTGTTGCCTGCCGGTTGCAGTCGCAGTCAACAGGCTGCGGGTGCATCCAGTTATGGGCTGGCGACTGGTGGCGGTGGCGAACAACTACGCAACATCATCTTCATGGTGGCGGACGGCATGAGCATGGGGGTGCCGACGATAGCACAGCATTTTGCCGAGCGTTTTGAGTCGCGCGATACCACCTGGTACCGCATGCTGGCTGACCAGAAGTTCCGTCGGGAACTGGGGGTGGTCGATGGTTTGTTCGCAACTTCTTCCCTGACTTCGCTGGTGACAGACTCGGCTGCGGCCTGCTCCGCCTGGGCCTCAGGTTCACGCGTGGTCAATCAGGCACTGAATTACCTGCCCGATGGCACGGAGTTGACGCCTATTGGCCAACTGCTGCGGGGCGAAGGTAAACGCGTCGGCGTGGTGACAACCGACAAGATCGTGGGGGCGACACCCACCGGTTTTGTCATCTCTCAGCCTGACCGTAATAGTTATGAAACCATTGCTGAAAAATACGTGGGAGCCGCAGATGTGATCCTCGGCGGCGGTCGCGAATACTTCGACCCAGCCAAGCGGAATGACAAACGAGATATCTGGTCCAATTATGCCGATCCGAAGTTTGGCTACACCCGCATCACCAATCGCGATCAACTTCTTAAAGCCCGTAAAGCGGAGAAACTGGTCGGCCTGGTCGCTGATGATCTCGTTCCCTACACACTTGACGTCAAGCAATCGGCTCAGATGCAACGCGAATTGCCCACCTTGCGCGAGATGAGCGAGGTGGCGGTGGAGATTCTCAATCGTGGGCAGAACGGCTTTTTTGTGATGATCGAAGGTGGCCGCGTCGATCATGCAGCCCATTACAACGATGCAGCAGCGATCATCCAGGAACAACTGGCCTTCGATGAAGCGGTCACTTCGATGGTTGAGTGGGTCAGTCAGCGTGATGACACCTTACTGATCGTTACCTCGGATCATGGCAACTCCAATCCCGGCCTGGTGGGTATGGGCAGTGGTTACCTCGACTCGACCAAGCATTTTGACCAGATCGCAAAGGTCAAAGCATCAGTCGGCGTGATCCTGAAAGAGGCCAAGGCACAGAACCCGACGCCCGACAACCCCGATGCAGTAATTGATGTCGTGAAGGCGTATACAGACATCACCCTCACCCGTGACGAAGCCAGGCAAGTCGCAGCCACGCTGGATAAGCTTTCCAAGCCTGACGAAGTGAACAAATTTGATCGCTCCGCTGTGGGTATGCTCGGGCAGGTGCTCACCAACTACCTTGGTATCGGCTGGGTGAGTACAACGCATACGTCAGACCATGTGCTGGTTAATGCCATCGGCCCGGGAGCGAAACATTTCGCTGGTCTACACCATTTGACGCATGCTTACGATGTCATCACCGCAATGACGGGGATCAAACACAAAAACGCAGTCAGTGGATAATGCACGATCTGTCCGTTGGTCATGCGTTGGTTTTGGGTGGACGATTTGTTCGATGGGGGATCTGGCGATGTCGGTCGTAACGATCCTTCGGTGGCCAGGGAATCAAGGTGTCGCACTCGGGGCAGGTGTCGGTCTCTGTGTGAGAAATGTTGTAGCCACAGCTTGGGCAGTAGCTGAAGTTGTAACGTTTGAAATTGCGCTTCTCTTCGATACGAAGTATGACCAGTGTAATAACACACACTACCAAGGTGATGCAAGTAGAAATCACGGCTCCGGGCCACATGAGTATGAATTTCCATTGCCAAACTACGAGCCCGGGTCGTTGATAAATGTTGCGATACCCAAAATTCAAACCAATGAACGGTGGTTTCTGAGGTTTAGTTTGTGGAAATAATTCTTTCCATCCATCGCTTCTTTGTGTCCAACTTGCATACTCAAAAACTGCGTATTGATACTCCTCTTGAGCATCCATAACCTCGATTGATGGATATGCCCCCAAATAACAGAGAGGCCATGCATAGGGTTCGGGAGCGTGTGGCCAAAACCACAACACCAGCAAAAGCACGGGTGTACCAAATCGAAAGCCTCTTTTCATCCACCGATATCGTGGCCCTTCATAAACAGCCGGCGGTTTGCTCTGCTTGTTCTTTCGCCACCACATGATTACATGATACTGAGCATTCAGATCGGTTCTGCTGCGCTTAATCCTTCATGATGTTGATATCCCGGACGATGCTTCCGCCAACGTTCATCAACAAAGTAACTTTGCGTGAGAAACGGGTCATCCGTCATCCGGCAATGTTGCAGAAGCATGGCCCGGTGAGCGTCGAGCTCTGCTGCGTAGTTCATGTCGCTGGCAAGATTCTTCATCTCATGCGGGTCGGCCTCAAGGTCGTATAGCTCTTCCCCCGCATCCTCAAGGTAGCGTGTGTATTTGTACTGCCTGCTGCGGATCATTCTGCCGGGCTCGATGGTGTAACCCCACTCGGTATGCCATTGGCTGACGACATAATTGTGTGGCTGTTCGAGAGATTCACCTCGCAGTAGGGGGGCGTGATCGATGCCGGGCAAAGTCGCGCGATAATCACTTGGCAAGTCGATGCCACACGCGCCAGCCAGCGTCGGCAGAAGATCAATGAGAGAGAAAAGCGCATCAGTTGATTGCCCTGCCACAGCCGCTGCGGGTGGGCCTGATAAGGCAAATGGGATACGGGTGGTTTCTTCGTAGAAACTGGTATGTTTGGTGGCTTGCTTGTGGCAGCCCATGCCGTCGCCGTGGTCAGCCATGAAAACAATCAGTGTTTGGTCTGCCTGTCCCGTCGCTTCAAGTGCCCTGATCATCTCGCCAATTTTCGCGTCCACGAGTTCAGTGAAATGCTTATACGCGGCTCGATACCATTGCCAGGTTTCACGAGGCCAGTGCGCAGCCTGTCGTTGTCGCCGATGTGAACAACAGAGAAATTGCACAGGGAGGGGGCGCGACTGGAAATCTGCGACATCAAAGTTCGCAGGCAAGTCAGGCCAAGGCTCGGGCGGCGGTGGCGTTTGTGTTTCCGCTTCGGAGGCATGGGCCCCGACCCAGCCACAAATGTTGTGCGGGTTCTGCAAGTCCACGACCGTGAAAAAGGGGGATGGTTTCGCGTTGGCTTGTTGGCGCAGCCAATCTATGGCACGTTCGACGGTGAGTTCATCGCGATAAGTGTCGCCGTTGTAGGCCGCCCATGTCGGGCCTTCGATTTCGTGTGGTTCTTCAGGGGTGCAGTCGAAACCATGCAATGCGCCGCTGTCATGTTGCTTGCCGAAGTGGACGCAGCGATAACCAGCCGCGGAAAACAGGCTGCCCATGGAAGGCGTCGCTTCGGTGATGGTCGCATTCTCAAATTCTCTGCCGTTGCTGACGACACCTGTCTGATGCGGGTACAAGCCTGTCCAGAATGATGCTCGACTTGGGCCACACAATGGCGAGTTGCAGTAGGCGTTGTTGAAACGCAGGCCTTGATTGATGATGCGGTCGATGTTGGGGGTGTCGATCCAGTCGCAGCCGTAGGCCGAGACAGCCTGCTGGGCGAGTTGGTCGCATACGATCATCAGGATGTTGGGTTGAGACATGGGAATAGGTTAACGGGTGGTCGCTGTGTGGCACCAAGTATGACTGAAACTGCCGGGAGCAGGCTCCCGAGTTGACACATTGATTACAAGTAGGCTCGCAATCAACTGGAACCACTGCGAGCAGGCTCGCAGGCTAAGAAACCTTGAACGACTCCACCCTCACGCCTTGATGAACTGCTCTGCCACCTGCCAGACATCGCCAGCCCCCATGACCACGACAAGGTCGCCATCGCGGGCGATGGTCAGCAGTTGCTCCACAATTGCATCGAACGGATACAAGTGCATGGCCTGAACCCCTTTCTCTCTTAATCGATCCACAAGATCACCAGCCGTCACCGCCTGCTTCTCTGCTTCACTGTCACGCACAAAATAAATCTGTGGCACGATCACCAAGTCCGCCTGCGAGAAACTGGCTGCAAATTCATTGAGCAGAAAACGCGTGCGACTGTGCTGGTGGGGTTGAAAGATGCACACCAGCCGCGCAGGGTCGTAATGGCTTTTCAATGCGCGCAGGGTGGTGTCGATCTCCGTCGGATGATGGCCGTAGTCATCAATGACTGTGACCCGTTGTTCGTTGCCTGTCGTGTCCTGTGTGACACGGACGCCTTTGAGTTGCATGCGTCGGTCGAGGCCTCGAAATTCGCCCATCGCTTTGGCTGCCTGCGTCATGTCGGCCCCGAGGTGATGCGCCAAAGTCATGGCAAAGCCTGCATTGGAGGCCATGTGTTCGCCGGGGATAGGGCTGGGCCAATCTGCCAGCAGTTGGCCGTGATCAAGCAGTTGGGTGTGGCCGTTGTTCTTGACGATGCGGTAGTCTGCCTGCGGCGCGTAGCCGACGGTGCGCACCTTGCAGTTCAGACCTGCGGTGATGGTCAGCCGGTGGGGCGATTCGTGCTGGATAAACAGCGTGCCATGTTCGGGCACCCGTCGCGCGAACTGGGCAAAGGCTTCGACGATCTCATCAATGGATTTGTAAATATCGAGGTGGTCGGCCTCGACATTGAGGATGGCTGCATGTGTGGGATAGAGCGCATGGAACGAGCGGTCATACTCGCAGGCCTCGGCCAGGAGGATATCACTGCTGCCGGTGCGTGAACCGCCGCCGATCTGCGGGCAGTTGGCGCCGATGATGAAGGACGGGTCCAGCCCGGTCTGGATCAGCAGGTGAGCCAGCATGCTGGTGGTCGAGCTTTTGCCATGCGTACCCGCCATGGCGATGCCCGTACGCCCCTGCATGATGCGGCCAAGCATCTGGGCGTATTTGATAATCTCGATGCCTCTTGCCGCAGCGGTCTGCCTTTCGGGGTGGTCGGCTGGGATCGCCGCAGAAACGACCAGTAATTCAGTGCCTTGGGGGACAGAGTCGGCTGTCTGCTCGAGGATGACATGGATGCCTCGGTCGCGTAATTGATCGATGATGGCGGAATTGATGCGGTCGCTGCCGGTGCAATGAGCACCTGCCTGCTGGGCCAGAGTTGCCAGCCCGGACATGCCGCAGCCACCGATGCCGACGAAGTGGATGTGTTTATTCTGAAAGTTGAAGACCGGCTGGGTCATGCGGGCATCCTTTCCACGCAGTTGGGGTTATCGGACACAGGCTCCATCCATGAAGATTCTTGTGAGCTTTCAACATAGATTGTTTTGTCCCCTTATGATACGGGGATATGGCAATAGGCAGCTTTACACTCGTTTTACACGGTCACCTTCCTTATGTCCTGCGTCACGGCGTCTGGCCTCACGGGGAGGATTGGATTTACGAAGCCGCGGCAGAGACTTATTTGCCCATCCTCGACGTCATCGGCCATTGCGTGCTTCATGGCGTGCAGCCGAAGATTGTCTTGGGCTTGACCCCGGTACTGCTCGAGCAATTGGCGCATCCGCATTTCAAGGCAGGCTTCAAGGAATACCTGGCTGACCGCATCGAACGCGCCAAGCAGGATCGCAAGGATTTTAAAAAGTTCGACAACGGCCACATGGCTCATCTTGCTGATCGCTGGGTGGAAATCTTCGGGAAGCTGGGTGAGCAATTTGAAACCATCGGCGAGGATATTCCCGCGGCTTATGCCAAGCATGCACGCGAAGGCCACATCGAAATGCTGACCTCCGCAGCAACGCATGCTTACCTGCCTTTGCTTTACGAGGATTCGTCGATCCGCGCGCAGCTTCGCGCCGGGGCTGCGAGTTCGCATCGCATCCTTGGCTTCAAGCCGAAGGGGATTTGGTTGCCTGAATGTGCGTATCGTCGAGGTGGTGCCTGGCATCCACCGATTGCCTGGGGTGCGAAGGATGGCCGAATCGGTATCGAGCATCTTGTCGCCGACGAAGATGTGACCCACTTCTATGTTGAGAACCACCTGATCGAAGGCGCCAACAGCGAGCAGGTCTTTAACGATGGCCAGTGGTGGAAAGTCAATTGGGATGAAGCGAAGAAATATCCCACACGCGGCTGGCGCAGCGTGAATGAACCGCACAGTGTCAACAGCGATGGCACCGGTTTGGGCAGGTTGGCTGCCTTTGGGCGCGATCAGGATGTCTGCGAGCAGGTCTGGTCCGGCTCGATCGGTTACCCAGCGGACGGCGTTTACCTTGAGTTCCATAAGAAGTGGGGGCCCAAGCGTGGCCTGCGTTACTGGAAGGTGACAGGCAACAAGGTGGATCTGGGCGACAAGCATCTGTACTTCCCGGAAAACATTGACAGCCGGGTCTATGAACACGCCACACACTTCTGCAATTTTGTGAAGAGTAAGCTGTGGAATTACCACCATCGCACCGGGCGTTACGGCGCGGTGACTGCGACGTTTGATGCCGAACTGTTCGGGCATTGGTGGTTTGAAGGCCCGCAGTTCATTCGTGACGTGGTGCTGACTTTGGCCAGCGATCCGGATGTTAAGTTGCAGACTTCCACTGAGTTCCTCGAAGATCACCCGCCGGACAAGGTTGTATCGCTGCCTGAAGGTTCATGGGGCGATGGTGGCGACCACCGGGTATGGGCCAATGACACGGTCAACTGGATGTGGGATATCGAATACCGATGCGAAGCGATGTTTGGCAAGTTCACCAGTGAATTGCCCTGGCGTAAGAACAAGGAAGTCGAAAAGCTTCTCAAAGATGCCGGGCGCGAGCTGCTGCTCCTACAGGCCAGCGACTGGCAGTTCATCATCACACGTGGGCAGGCGATTGACTATGGCATCAAGCGATTCATGATGCACGTGTCTCGCTTTGAAACGCTGCTCGATGTCGCAGAACAGGTCGTGGAAGACTCCACTTACCTGACCAAACTCAGCGAAGTCCAGCAGTTCGAGGTGAAGGATGCGGAGTTGCACGACGTCATCTTCCCCGAGATGGACCTCAACTGGTGGAACATGTAAGCCTGTCGGTAAGGTTATCGGGCAGGAAAACACCTCATCAGACAGGCTCTTTCGCATTTCTCACGGGTCAATCAATCTTGCGCGGGTCATCGGTCGATAGGCGCTAATGCAGATTGTTTCTGTATTCAGGAAACTGAACACTGGAGTCTGGGCCATGCATCGGCATCGTCTGAAACACTGGTTCCGCCATACCTGGCGCCTGTTCGCGAGCATCGGCTTCGTGGCCTGCGGTTCGTGGCTGACGTTCATGGCGATGGATCAGGCAGGATTCCTGAACACCTATCCCGACCAGCAATATATGATCGGGGCAGTCGGTTTGCTGTGCGTTCTGGTCGGCATCCTCATGTTGAACACGCTCTACCAAAGCCGTGGCTCGCATCGTTGATTGCCTTGGTTCCCCCAACTGGATTGGCCGCATTTCACACCCGGGTGGATGTCGGACTATCATTGCATCCTGACTGATTCACGACTTCGACGAAAGGAAGCTGTCATGTCGCTTATGTTTGACCCCACCAATCTCGCCCGCATGGATGTGCCCACAACGCCCGGCGATATCCAGCAGGCTGTGTTCGATCAATTCCCCGGTGCAGCGGATATGCCCCGTCAACAGGGGATGGCCCATGATCCGCGTTATCCGGTGAATATGCCTGCCGTACCCGGTGGCCCGCAGCGTTACCGCGAGATGACCATCGATGACATGCTGCTGGAGAATCGCGTGATCTTTCTCGTCGGCGAGATCAATTACGCCAGCGCATCAACCGTGGTCATGAAAATGCTCTACCTGATGCAGCAGAAGAAGAATGTGGATGTAAACCTCTACATCAACTCGCCCGGCGGTGGGGTGGATGACACGCTGATGATGTACGACACGATCAACTTCATCAATAGCGATGTCGCGACCTATTGCATGGGCCGAGCCATGTCCGGCGGAGCAATCATGCTGGCGGCTGGTACCAAGGGCAAGCGTTACATCCTGCCTCATGCGAAGGTGATGATCCACCAGCCTTTCGGTGGGGTGTATGGACAGACGGCGGATGTGGAGATTCAGGCGGAGGAAATTCTCAAAGCCAAAAAACTGCTGATCGATATTCTGGCTGAACGGACGGGTCGAACCCCGGATGAGGTGGAAGAAGCCTCGGAACGTGACAAGTATTTCTCCGCGGAGGAAGCAAAGGAATGGGGTCTGGTGGATGAAGTGATTACGTCAAAGAAGCCTGAAAGTAAATCAGAGTAATTCCAGCCTGGCGTGCGAGGGATGGCCCATGATTGATCCGTCCGTTTTTTACAGGAAATAACAAGATGACCACCATGCAGAGTGAAGCAACCAGTTCAGGCACGGGGCAGATTTCCAAAGTCGATCCACAAACACTGAAACGATGGATTGAGTCTGATGAAGTTTTCATCCTTGACGTTCGCGAGCCGTTCGAACATCAGGCCATCAACATTCACCAATCGCAAAATGTGCCTTTGTCAACAGTCAGTGCGCAATCGATCCCCGATGTGCAGGACAGGAAACTGATCCTGCATTGCAAGATGGGTTCACGTTCACAACAGGCCGCCCGGAAATTGGCTGAGGCTGGCATTGATTGTTATTGCCTGGAAGGGGGCATTGACGCATGGAAGGCTGCCGGTCTGCCGACTGGCGGCACAGGCAAAGCAATACTCGATGTGCAACGGCAGGTTTTTATCATCGTGGGCATCATGATCCTGGCTGGTTCCGTACTGGCCATGGTGACGGGCAATGTCTGGTGGGTGCTGCTCGCAGCCTTGCCCGGTGCCGGGTTGATTAACGCGGGCGTCAGTGGGTTCTGTCCCTTGGCGAAAGTGGTGGGCATGATGCCTTGGAATAAGGTCTGATACGGCCACCCAGATATCAAGGAATCTACTCACTTGATTCAGCGATACGTCCTTGCCTAACGGGTTCTACATACATACCGCTGGTGCGGTAAGTGTGTGGTGTGGTTTGAAAATGTTTATGAAATGCTTTGATAAAGTAATTGAAACTACTGAAACCACAGTCCTTGGCAATCTGTTTGATGGGTTTGGTGGTCAGTGCCAACTGTTCCGCACTTATTGCTAAACGACACTGCCTGACCCATTTGGCTGGGGTGATGCCTTCTGCCTGTTCAAAGAGTCGTGAAAAGTGAAAGCGACTATAACCAGCGATATCTGCCAGCTGGTCAACAGACAGTGATTCATCGAGATGCTCACGAACGTATGTCTTGATTCTCTCAATGTCGAAAGTGAAGGGGACGTTGGGGGAGTTTCTTGTATTGGTCTCTCTGAGCAGTGACATGCACAATGCATAAGCTGAAGAGGAAACTTCATAAGGACATAATTCTTGCTTGCCCTTCTGCAACCTATGGCAAAGCAGGGCTGCCTGATGGATCGTGCCTTCGATTTCATCTTTCTGATAGACAGGCCCATGTCGTTTGGTTGCCCCCCGCACCAGGCGCATGACTTCACTTCCATGCAGGATGAGGTAAAAGAACTGCCAGTACATTGCGTTGCGGTGACAGTGTTTCGGGCTAAAGAAGTATTGGTGGTTGCCCGGGATATACACCACCATCATCGAGCCAGGTGGACAATCCAGTTGCATCCCTTGGTATCTAAGCTGCCCCATCCCTGCGAGCGTGTATTGAAAGATGGCGAAAGGCGTTCTGCCGCGTTTCGTTCCATCCCAGCAATAATCATTCGTGCTGACTTTCTGATAACCCACCCGGCTGACCATCGCGTGCAGTGTGGGAATCTCTCGCCGTAAATCAAGCGTACGAGAATTCTCAAGCATCCCCTTGAAAACGGATCGCACAAAATGGCACATAATGGCACATTGTCTCCATTTAAGTACATAAAGCAAATATTATGCTGTACCACACAAAATCACCTCAGGAGATGATGATGCCTATCAAAATCACTTTCATCGGTGCCGGCAGCGTCGGCTTCACCCGCAAACTGGCCCGTGACATCATGCTCGTGCCTGAATTGCGTGACACGCATTTTGCTCTGCATGACATCAGCAAACGAAATCTCGACATGGTTGCGCAGATTCTCAAGAAAGATATCAAAGCCAATCGCCTTCCCGCCAAGGTGACGACTTATCTGAACCGCAAGAAAGCACTGGAAGGCGCAGACTACGTGGTGAACTGTACACGCATCGGTGGATTGGAAGCTTTTGCCAGTGATATTGATATCCCGCTGAAATATGGCATCGACCAATGCGTGGGTGACACGCTTTGTGCTGGAGGCATCATGTACGGCCAGCGCAATATTCCGCAGGTGCTCAACTTCGCGCGCGACATCAAAGAAGTCGCCAATGATGATGCCCTGTTTCTGAATTACGCCAATCCCATGGCCATGAACACCTGGGCTGCGCTCGATGCATATGACCAAGGCGAAGCCCCGCGAACAGTCGGACTTTGCCATGGCGTGCAACATGGGCATTGGCAGATCGCGGAAATCCTGGGCGCGACTAAGGGAGAACAGCCCTGGCAGGAACGCGTCGAAATCGTCTGTGCGGGCATCAATCATCAGACGTGGTATCTCGACATTCGATTGGATGGCCGAAAGATCGAAACGGAGGAACTGATCGCTGCGTTCGAAGCGCACGAAGGCTTCAGCAAGGCTGAGAAGGTGCGCATCGATGTGCTTAAGCGATTTGGTTATTACAGCACGGAATCCAACGGCCACCTGTCGGAATATCTGCCTTGGTATCGCAAACGCCCGAATCGCATTAAGAAGTGGATTGATATGTCGGACTGGATTCATGGGGAGACCGGCGGATACCTGCGTATCTGCACTGAAGACCGAAACTGGTTCGAGACCGAGTTCCCCGAGCGGCTGAAAAAAGCGGGGCAGCCGATCGACATCTGGAAACGCAGCAACGAGCATGGCAGCTACATCATCGAAGCGATGGAGACGGGCAGGCCTTATCGCGGGCACTTCAATATGTGCAACGGCGGGACGATCACCAACCTGCCCGATGACTGCATCATCGAAGCACCCGGTTACGTGGATCGGTTCGGCATCAACATGATTGAGGGCATCGAACTCCCCCTGGCATGTGCCGCGACTTGCCAAGCGAGTGTGGATGTGCAGCGGATGAGTAAGCAGGCCGCGGTGACTGGCGATGTGACGCTGCTTAAGCAGGCGATGCTGCATGACCCACTGGTCGGTGCGGTCTGTGAGCCTGAGGAAGTCTGGCAGATGACCGACGAGATGCTGGTCGCGCAGGCACAGTGGCTGCCCCAATACGAAAGCAACGGCTCAATTCAGGAAGCCAAGCGACGACTCGCCAAGGCCAGTCGCGATGGCGCACGCGTCAAAACCCGTGAAACCAAGGGAGCAGCGCGCAAGAAGGTGAAGGTTTAG
>CAZJJN010000044.1:0-29345 GCA_964546335.1 uncultured Phycisphaeraceae bacterium | reverse complement strand
CCCCGCGATGCCTCTTGTTATCCGTCAGTGTTGCGCTTCAGTTTTGAATGTGCCCTGCTCCCTTAGATCGTAGCCTGACGAGAGCCACCCAGTCGGTGTCATGGTTACTCGAGAAGCGATAACCATCATATTTGATCACGTGACGTTGGTGGTCATGGCTGCGCCCCCCTTCGACAAGCTCAGGACCGAGCTGCGACAGGCTCACCACATGCTGGCCAGTCGTCGCAGCCGTGAATATCTGAGCGCCCGCATGGAAGCGGTCGCGCATCATGAAGCGAGGATTGCATGACCACGGCAACCGTTAATCGCAAACTGCCTCCCGTCCCGGTGGACTTTGTCAAGGTCTGCCAGCAACTCGGCCTGCATCCATTTCGTGTCAGGCGGGATCAGCTTCAATTGACCCTGCATCAAATGAGTAAACGATCAGGCGTGAATTACAGAGCGATTCATCGCTATGAACAAGGCAAGGGGATTCACCCCTCGAACGTGGCGAAGCTGGCCAAGGCGATGGGAGTCTCAGGCGTCACAATTCAAGTCTGGAGTCATGAAGGCAAGGCGATCATGGATAAGGTGTTGGCAGATCGGGGTCGCAAACTCATGAAGCCGGTGAGGGAAGACTTCCTGCATGAATGTATCCAGGCAGGCATTCATCCTCTGCAAGCGAGAAGGAAGAACGTAGGCCTGAGTCTGACCATGCTGCAAACCCGTACCGGCATCAGGCTTTCGCAACTGGGTAAATATGAGCGCGGCCAGGATGTCCCTGAAGAGAATGTTCAGGCGTACATCCAATCGCTGGGAATTACCCGCATGCAGCTTCAGTCATTCGTGACAGTGGGCAGGCAGATACTGGAATCGAAGGGGGATTAAGGGGGCTTCAATCGGCCATCGAAGCCGGTTTGAAGGACAACTGAAAAGGCGTGAAAAACGCCTGTCAAAAGCCGGTGCAAGACGCCCGGCGATACCTACGCGCATAGGCCCCGTCCAGACTACATGTCAAAAAATCCAGAGTAGCGCGGCGAACTACAAACACTCCCATTTTCCAAAGCGACTTGCATTTTGGGTCGATATAACTAACAATTCATCCGGATGAACGAATGATTACATCGGTCGCACAACCTGAAGACATTGTCACACGCATGGAATGCTTGGCGGACCCAACCCGCTTGAGGCTGCTTAAACTGCTGGAAACGCAGGAGTTAGGTGTGGCTGACCTGTGCAAGGTGCTGCAACTGCCTCAGTCCACGGTCAGTCGCCATCTGAGGATACTCAGCGAGCATGGCTGGACGCACAGCCGACGGTCAGGCACCGCGAACCTCTACCAGATGCTCTTGGAGGAGATGCAAACGGAGAATCGCGACCTCTGGCAGGTCACGCGGGAACACCTTGTGGATATGCCTACTTTTGCGGAAGACCAGCGTCGCTTGAGCCATCTGTTGACGGATCGCAAGAGCAGCCAGGCCTTCTTCGCAGGGGCAGCCGCAGACTGGCATCGCATGCGTGAAGCGGCGTTTGGCTGGCGTTTTAATCTGGCGGCTGTCACAGGCATCCTGCCCCGCAACTGGGTGGTGGCGGATCTCGGCTGCGGCGTCGGCGATCTGACATACGAACTAGCTCAGCAGATTCGCATGGTCTTGGCTGTCGATAACTCCAGCCAAATGCTCAAGGCAGCGCGCGGAAGATGCGGCGACCTGACGAACGTTGAGTGGGTCGAAGCTGAGCTGACCGATGTGCCTTTGCGGACGAGTCGGTGTGATGCAGCCATGTTGGTGCTGTCTTTGAGTTATGTGGATGACGTGCTGGCCGTGCTTAGCGAAGCCGTGCGCATCACCAAGCGGGGTGGCTCGATTGTCATCATCGATTTGGCTCAACATGACCGCAATGACTTTCGCCGACAAATGGGCCAGCAATGCAACGGTTTCCTTGGCAGTGAACTTGAGAAAGTCTTGCTTGAAGCAGGCATGGCAGATATCCGCCTGCGTGACATGGCCCCCGACCCCAGTGCCCAAGGGCCAACCCTACTTTGTGCGACAGGCAAAGTTGCCTGAATGATGGCAACAGAAAAACTGAATCAACAATGTTGGCAACGAATTGCCGACCTAATGACACGGATTGAACAAGCTAATTAAAACGGACTAACCAGAACCCAAGAAGGAGATACGACATGAGTACCGCAACACCGACAGCCCCCGCAACTGACCGTTTACCTTACAAGGTGAAAGCCTTCGACCTGCTGGCCGCAGGCCGCACCGATGAAGCGAAGGACTTGGTACGCCTTGGTCGCAAGGAAATTGAACTGGCTGAGCATGAGATGCCCGGCCTGATGGCCATCCGTCGCAAGTATGGCAAGGAGCAGCCGCTCAAGGGCAAGAAAGTCGCCGGCTCGCTGCACATGACCACGCAGACGGCTGTGCTGATCGAAACCCTGGCTGACCTTGGCGCGGATGTGCGCTGGGCTTCCTGCAACATTTTCAGCACGCAGGATTCCGCAGCAGCAGCAGTGGTCGCTGGCAAGGATGGCTCGCTGGACGACCCCAAGGGCGTGCCCGTCTATGCATGGAAGGGTGAAACGCTGGAAGAATACTGGTGGTGCACCAATGAAATGCTGACCTGGCCTGACGGCAGCGGCCCGGACCTGATCGTGGACGACGGCGGCGACGCCACCATGCTGATCCATAAGGGTGCTGAGTTCGAGAAGGCCGGCAAGGTGCCCGATTACAACGCAGACAAGGAACCCGAAGAATGGAAGTGGGTGCTGGAAACGCTGCGTAAGGAACTCGAAGCCAACCCCGGCAAGTGGACGAAATTTGCAGAGACCTGCCAGGGCGTAAGTGAAGAAACCACCACGGGTGTGCACCGTCTCTACGAGATGGAAAAGAAGGGCACGCTGATGTTCCCGGCCATCAACGTGAACGACTCGGTCACCAAGAGCAAGTTCGACAACCTGTATGGCTGCCGGCACTCGCTGATCGACGGCCTGAACCGCGCCAGCGACGTCATGCTCTCGGGCAAGACGGCTGTGGTCTGCGGCTACGGCGATGTCGGCAAGGGTTGTGCCCAGGCACTCAAGGGCCAGGGCTGCCGCGTCATCGTCACCGAGATCGACCCCATCTGCGCCCTGCAGGCGTGCATGGAAGGCTATCAGGTGCTGACGCTCGAAGACATCGTCGAGACGGCGGACATCTTCATCACCACCACCGGCAACTATGACATCATCACTGCCGAGCACATGAAGAAGATGAAGAACAAGGCGATCATCGGCAACATCGGCCACTTCGACAACGAAATCGATATGGCCGGCCTGATGAAGATTCCCGGCGTGGAACGCGTCAACATCAAGCCTCAGTATGACGAATTCGTCTTCCCTGACGGCAAGAGCCTGCTCGTGCTCGCGGAAGGCCGCCTGCTGAACCTCGGCTGTGCGACCGGCCACCCCAGCTTTGTCATGAGTAACAGCTTTGCCAACCAGACGATCGCTCAGATTGAGCTGGCAGTGAATAACGACGCCTACGAAAACAAGGTGTATGTGCTGCCTAAGAAACTGGACGAAGAAGTCGCTCGCCTGCACCTGGGTCAACTCGGTGCAAAGCTGACGAAGATGAGCAAGGAGCAGGCCGACTACATCGGCGTGCCGGTCGAAGGCCCATACAAGCCTGACCACTATCGTTATTGATCCGCATCGATCAATACACAATGACGCGATGAACTACATCGCGACCCACAACTGAATAATTGAAGAAACCCTCCTCGGTAACGGGGAGGGTTTTTTGTGTGTCCTGAAAGTTCACTTCCATTACAACTACGAGTGGTTAGAGCGTTTCAAATATTACATAGCGTGTATGAAACCCCAATCCTGGGGGACAGGCCACGGGATGACGCGGCTTGATCCCACAAGGCTGGCATAAGGAAACGGGAAACAACGGACTGACGCACTCATTCATCGAGCAGATGTTATTGCAGGGATGAAGGCGGTGGGGTTGGAAGGATGGGAAACCACCACAGGGGCACCAAGTAACGGAGTTAAAAAGTCAAGGCATTTCGCGCGCTTTAGCCTGCGAGCCTGCTCGCAGAAGAGAGTGCAAGTGGAGTTGCCAGGCGCGTCCTGAGCAAAGTCGAAGGGCCTGCTCGCAGGAGAAAAAGCGAGATCAAGCACCGAGGGCGCGGAGGACGCAGAGAGTTTCCATGCAGACAACGTCACTACTCGCTCGGTCTCGTGCTAAGGCGGAGCGTGATTCTTCCCCACGAGCCGCAACCGTAGGGGGTGGAAAGTCTGGTGAAACAGTATGACTGCTCGTGGGGCCAAAGTCACTTTAACAGTCCCCAGCTTCCTAAGATCTTTTTATATTTTGCGGTAGAATACATTGATGAAGGATTCTCGTTTATATTACAGCCAGATAACAATTAAGTAAGGAGGTCGTCAATGGCTAACATTCCAGGTAAGGTGTTAAGCAACCAATCTTTTACACACCTAGAGATCGAAACTAACAAACAGGACGTTCAGAAGTTCTTAATTGATCTTCAAAACGAAGTTCAATCTAACCCAAACACTTCAAAATTCAGATTGCAGATACAGAAATCTGGCGTGTCTCCTATGCCTGGAGGCGGAACCACCATTTCCAGTCAGGATTCGGTCACTATTTCACTACACCATCATCCATAGGGTGATTCTTAGAGTTTGAGTGATCGGTTGAAGGCCCTAGTAACAGGTGGCCGTGGTTACTGGCGCTGCTATGAAACTGAACACCTCTCTCCGTGCCCTTTGCGTCCTTGTAAGTTGTGTTGGCCCTCACGGGCGACCGACGAGGCGGGGCCGGTGTAGGCCCCGCGGGGTGTGGAGTTCGATTTGTGTTCTGATCCAGTCGCCACTTGATCGTCACAGAGCTGTGAACACACACCCAAGTTCGTCGGCCATCCCGAACAGTCGCCTGAACCGATGCAAGCCATCGTGTTCGCTTACGCAAGGCAGGGACATTATGACACATGCGTACTTCGGAATCGACATCAGCAAAGCCACCCTCAGGGCGAACGCACGTGTAGGGTTCATACGCACAAATCGCGCAGGGCATCGAGGTAGGATGGGTTAGCGCAGCCACTTGGCGGAGCGTAACCCATCAATAAGGCCTATGACCAAGCGTCGTCAGGTGATGGGTTACGGCTCGATGACTCGCCTAACCCATCCTACAAACCACATCCGTTCGCCCTGAAGCCACCCTTGACTTGGGAGACGAGCAACGCCATCTCGGCCAATTCAAACAGACCCCACGCGAACGATGCCAACTCGTACGCGAGTTGAAGCAACACCAGCCCACCCTGGTCGCCGTTGAAGCCACTGGAGGCTACGAGCGTCCCATCGTCGAGGCCTTGCTCGAAGCTGGCATTCCCGTCGCCGTGGTGCAGCCACTCTGCGTGCATCACTACGCCAAGAGCCTCAAACTACGCGCCAAGACCGATGCCATCGACGCCCAACTGCTGGCCCGCTACGCGCGCGCCAACCAGCCACGCCAGGCTGAGCAACCCGACCCCAACAGCCAGCGGCTACGGGCCTTGCGCGATCGACGCGATCAAATCATCGAGGATCGCGTACGCGAGCAGAATCGTCTGGAGGCCTGCCCCCACGCCGACGTGCAACGCGAGATCAAACGCAACATCAAGCGGCTGCAAAAGCAGGAAGCCAAACTCGATGAACAGATCGACCAGTGCATTGAGCAATGCCCATCGCTGCGTGAACGGGCCCAGGTACTCGGCACCGTCAAAGGCGTCGGCCAGATCGTCACCGCCACCTTGCTGGCCTACCTGCCCGAACTGGGCCGGATCAATCGCCAGCAGATCGCCTCACTGGTGGGCTTGGCCCCGCACCCGCGTGAATCAGGCCGATGGAAAGGTAAGCGACGTATCAGCGGCGGCCGCGCCCAAGTACGACGCATGCTCTACCTGGCTGCTCTGATTGCCGCACGCTGGGACCCAGTGTTGCGCGACTTCTACTGCCGTCTGCTCGAGGCAGGAAAAGAAAAGAAGGTCGCCTTGGTTGCTGTGGCACGCAAACTCCTGATCCGACTCAACACCCTCATGCAACCATTCCACCAGCAACAAACACCGCCCGCGAGGGCCAACGCAACTTGACAACCAATACAGTCGCTCTGTGATCTTCTCTCACAACCCCCGCTTGCATCTTTCCCCTGCCTTGCGAAACTGCTGCCTCCTCAACACGAATGGAGCAGTATCCCGATGTCCTACGACCCCTACCTGGCCGAAGTCCAAGTCAAAAAAGCCAAGGAAAGCGGCGAAAAAGTCGTCGTCAAACCCACCCCCGCCCAGGCAGCCTGGCTTGATCTCAACTTCGGCCTGTTCATTCACTACGGCATCAATACCTACAACGATGCCGAGTGGTCCGATGGCACGCTGGACTTGGCGACATTCAACCCAACCGATTTTGACCCCGACCAATGGTGCGAGGCTGCCAAGGCTGCGGGCATCAATTACCTGCTGGTCGTGACCAAGCATCATGATGGCTTCTGCCTATGGCCGAGCCGATGGACGGAGTACTCGGTCAAGAACACGCCCTATGGCAAGGATTGCTTGCGAGAGATCGCCGACGCCTGCCGAAAGCATGACCTGAAGCTGGGATGGTACTACTCGCTTTGGGATCGCAACTACCCGGGCTATGAGAACGACCACGCCTATGCCATCTACATGAAGAACCAACTGGCAGAGCTGCTCACGCAGTACGGCGAAATCATTCAGCTCTGGTTCGATGGCGGGTGGAAGAAAGGCGGTGTCGATTGGCAGGATGATCGACGCTGGTACTGGCGCGAAGTTTACGAGCACATCAAGGCCATCCAACCCGACTGCCTGGTGACGAACAACGGCACGACGCAACGCCGGGGCGAGATCATCACCTGGCCGATGGATTATCGCTGCTTCGAGAAAGGCATCCCGCCTGAGGATGACAAGAAGATTTATTACTGCGGCGGCATCGGTGATTATCTGCCTGCCCAATGCGAATACACCCTCAGCGCGGGTGGCGACGGCAAGGGCATGTTCGCCAGTGGCAAGTGGTTCTGGCATGAGGGTGATCACTCGGTGCAGACGCCTGAGTGGGTCGTCGAGAAACTGGAGGCTGCCAACGCTCGTGAGGCAAACCTGGTGATCAATGCTGGGCCTAACGCGGAAGGCAAGCTTCGGCCTGAGGATGTCGAGTGTCTCAAGGCGGTTGGCAAGTTGCGGGGGTTAGCTTAAAGGAAGACTTCACCACAGAGGCACCGAGGCACTGAGAAAAGAAAAGGTCGAGAAAGAGAATTAAGCACAGAGGTGTTCAGTGCGTGCACGTATGTCAGGGTCGTATCTGTTGCAAAAGAGACTTTGAAAAATAATTACTAAAGGTTTTTTCGTTTAATAATATCAAGGTTGTATAGATCAGCGAATTACACTCTCTGCGATCTCTGTGACCTTTGTGCTTAATCACGTTTTCCCCTGCGAGCGTGCCCTTCGACTTTGCTCAGGACATGCTTCGCAGGCTGATACCTCAGTCTTTGCCAGGGCAAGGAAAACAATTCAAATAATTTCCTCTGTGCCTCGGTGCCTCTGTGGTTTTCACTCAAGCCAGTTAGATTGATACACATAGCTGGATCGTTAACCCAGCAGCGCCTTCACTGCCCCCTCAATATCGTCCTGTTTCATCAAGGATTCACCAACGAGAAAACGATAAACACCCGCATCCGTCATCTTCTCAATATCGGCCCGGCTGTGGATGCCGCTCTCCGTCACGAGGATGTCCGGGTTCTCCACCATTTCCAACATCCGCAGCGTGTGCGAGATGTCCGTCGTCATGGTTTTCAGATTCCGATTGTTGATCCCCAGCAGGCAATACTGAGGCAGGGGAAAGCCGATGTGTGGCCTAACCGCCAACAGACTTTCGACATCGTGCACTTCCAGCAGCACTGTCATCTTGAGCTCAGTGGCCAGGATCATCAGGTCCAGCATCTGCCCTTCATCAAGACACTCGGCAATGAGCAGCACCGCATCTGCCCCGGCAGCGCGGGCTTCCCAGACCTGGTAAGGATCGATAATGAAATCCTTGCGCAGTACGGGCAGATTGACGGCCTGCTTGACCTCGGTGAGGTAGTCGAGTGATCCCTGAAAGTAATGCTCATCGGTCAGCACACTGATGGCAGCGGCCCCGGCTTTTTCATACGCGCGAGAGATGGCTACCGGATCAAAATCCTCGCGAATCAGCCCGGCAGAGGGGCTGGCTTTCTTGATCTCGCAGATCAGGCGGACGGTCTGCTTGGGGCGCGTGAGCGCTTTGAAGAAGTTGCGAGGCTGGCCGACGAGCGCAGCAGCCTGCTTCACCTCTTCCAGGGGCATACGGGTTTTGCGCTCGGCCAATTCCTCACGCTTGCGTTCCACGATTTCAGCCAGAATATCCAAGTCAGGCTCCCATCCAACAGTAAAACGATCTCGGTGGCGCGGTCAGCGTCATTGTAAGCAGCCATGCTAACGGAAATACTTAAGTCCAGTGGTTACACAGGAGCAGTTGATCCTGCCGACCAGTGGGCTAAACTGCCAAGTGAGGAGTGGCTGTAGTGGCGAAGTTGGGGCTTCTTTCTGATTCTCACGGGCGCGTGACCAACACTCGACGAGCAGTGGAGCTCTTGGTGTCTGCCGGGGCCGACTGCCTGATTCACCTGGGCGATGTCGGAGCCCTTGAAGTCATCGACGAACTGCTGGTCAATAGCAAGGCCGGCCCGGGACAACTGCCCGCGCACCTGGTCTTTGGCAATGTTGACTGGGATGCCTCAGACTTGCAGGTTTACGCCCGGGAACTGGGGATCGAAGTGCACCGACCCATGGGGCAACTGGAAATCGACGGGAAAAGCGTGTTCTTCGCGCACGGCGACAACCCCGACCGGGCAGAGCTGGCCATCCAACGCCATGCCGACTATTTCCTGCATGGCCACACCCATGAGATGGCGGACGAACGGGTCGGCCAGACGCGGATCATCAACCCCGGGGCCTTGTTCCGGGCAGCAAAATATACGGTGGCGTTGTTGGATGTCGCTGCGGATCAGCTTGAGTTCATCGATGTGCCACGCGACCTGTTGTAGCAAGGCAAATGCATGCGCCTGTTTCCAGAAAGTGCAGGGATTTGCCAGGATGGGTGCCACATCTTGACGACACACGAGCTTGCGAGAGTGGCGCAAGGTGTGTATGAAGCATGTTGGTGTGGCTGTGGATACGCTGGAACGCGAGGCACGAGCGGAAAGCGTTACCACTTTCTTCTCCCCACGAGCCGCGCACGTGAGTAAGCGGATTCTTAGGTTGGTGGCGTGGCCATCGCGTAGTCCTGAGCGCAGTCGAATGGACGAAGCATGGCCATGATATTCAATGGGTTGGGAAGAAAGAGCTTCACGCCAAGGCGCAAATACGCGAAGGACGCAAAGGTAATAAAGCACCACGATACGTGTAATTTATGAGCATATCTGTGTTAACTCTCTCCCTACGGTCGTGAGTTGACAAAGCCACCCGACGGTCAACGGCGACGTCGATCAGTCATCACACCATGTTTAACAGCACAGCTTGCCGCGTTTTACCTTCGCTTTGCTCAGAAAAACTCGGTCAAGCCGTGGCACCCCATTCTGACTCCGTTTGATTCGACGCTGGCGGGTCAGGCTTGAATGTGGCTTAAAACGATAAGATGAGCGACATGTGTTCACCCCTGTTGTAGCGCCTTGGTGTACGTCAAGGCCGGGGCGTGTTAAGATGCGTGGTGCGCGAAACGGTAGCTGTTGTTTGGTCAATGGTTTGTATTGCCGTGAATGAAGCGTCCCGCCCAAAGAAGGCCATGAATACCCCGCTGAGAGACATCCAGAATCTGACTATTCGCCCCTGGCAACCCGAAGACCAGCAGGCAGTTAATCGGCTGTACACCGAGGGGTTGCTGGCTGGGCAGATCGATGAAAATGACACCGGCGCGGACATCGAGAACATCGCCGAGGCGTTTCTCAGCGAGCCGGCCAACGGCTTCTGGGTCGCGGATGTGGACGGGCAGGCGTTGGGGATGATCGGCGTGGTGCGCGACGATGTGCAGCCCATGGCCGAGATCCGCAGACTTCGCGTCGATCCCAATTGGCAGGACAGCATCATCGCCCCGCGACTGGTGGAAACCGCGTTGCAACATTGCCGCGACCATGGCTATCTCAAGGTCGTGCTGGACACGCGATTCGAGCGTGATGCAGCGCTGGACTTGTTCGACCGCTTCGGCTTCAAGCACAACCGCACCAAGCCCTTCGCTGACCGCGAACTGCTTGAGTTCTATCTCGACCTGTATCGCAAGGAAGAGTAGAGAAACAGATCGGTGTGTTTGCCTTATTGAATCTCAAGTATTTTAAGGCTTGGGCGCGTCAATTACACAAGATACATCCGCGAGCAGGCTCGCGGGCTAAGAGGCCGCGTAAACTCAAATCGGTTCTTCTAGCCTTGGTGCCTGCGTTAAGGTCTTCTGGTTTAGTCGATCATTTCCCTTGATGATTTCCGCCGAATCAGGATTGCCTACGCTGGTTCGCTTATGATTTGCCCATGTCTCAGCGTTCTGACATCACAGGCCCGCCTTGGCAAGTCTCTGCCGAGGAAAAGAAACTGCTGCTGCTCGGAGCGCACCACTTCAACACCGATGACTGGTTCGAGGCCCACGAAGTGTGGGAAGACATCTGGCACATGGCCAGCGGTCAGCGCAAGCGCTTCTATCAAGGTCTGATTCAATCGGCTGTCACGATTGTGCATGTCCAGCGTGGCAACCCGCGCGGCGTGCGCTCGGTCTGGCAAAGCTGTCAGGAGAAGTTTGTCGGCCTGCCCGAAGTTTGCATGGCTGTGTCGAACGGCAGCCTCATTGAAAAGTTAAGCCGATTCATCGCCCCCGTTCTCGACTGGCCTGAAGACAGGTTCGCGCCCGGCCAACCGCATGGCCAATCCATGCCTGTCGATTGGGCCAGCGTCCCGCGCGTTGAAATTGATGCAAACAAACTACGTGTAATTGATTAGGTACTGATCCATCCTCTCTCGCTCATAGATGGCTCAGTTGATGCACACCCCTTGTTCTCCACATGCCGTTTTAGCTGTTTCTCGAACAGGTTCAGGGATCTACGAGCATGGCCCAGGCAGTCGTCCCACCATCAACTCAAAAGGCAACTCAATCTCGCCGACCACCCTCTGCCAGCCGAGTTGCATAAAGCCCGCCTCATTAAGCCAACTCACCCAGGCCCCGTGACTGAATAAGCCACATCGGTGAGACTCATTCAACCGCTTCTCACCTGCATCATCGCGCACCAGAATATCGTGTGACAACTCGAACGCGTTGACATCCAGACGACAAACCTTCGTGCTTACAAAGATTGCTTTGCCCTCCCCAGCGACCAATTCATCTGCTGCTTCCCCTTCCTCAAAAGTCTCCTGCACATAGGTTGGACCAAGCAGGAACAACCCGCCAGGAGCCAGCATGGCCGCGACGTTGGTCAGTGTCACCCGGACATCCGCTTCTGTCAGCAGATAGTCAACGCCATCACAGGCCAAAACCACATCAAAGCGTTCTTTGAGTTTGGTCTTGCGCATGTCACCTGAATGAGACACCAGTCCCGGCACACGACTTTCCGCAACGCTTAACATCTCGCGCGAAATATCCAATGCGTGACACTCATACACATCAGCAAAGTTCGCCAACATCGTCCCGCCGCCACCACCCAATTCCAGCAGCCTTGGTCGGCCGGTTTCTAGTCGCGATGGCAAACCCAACGTGTCAATGACTTGCCGCAATACTACCGCTTCCGCAGCATAATCTTCAACCGGAGCCAGCCAGGGCCAAAGTGAAGCCAAGCTTTTATAAGCATCAGACATTGGTTGCATGGTACTGATTTGGACTTGTGTTAGTCGCATCAATGACTTTATTGCATGTGGCGCGTAGGATGCGGTTAGGCGAGTCATCGAGCCGTAACCCATCACGCGGTTCCACATGTACTGAATTTCTACTTGATGGGTTACGCTTCGCTAACCCATCCTACCTTCGACCAAGACACACTGAATTTGTCGAGTGTCTATATTTCTCTGGTACACTTTGCGTTGTTTCTTAACGCGAAGCGTCGCAGGCTTTCAGCTATCAGCAGTCACAAGCTGATTGATCCGGTCGCTGTATGGATAGGGTTAACGCATGAAAGAACAGTTGGTGATTACAGCCGTGGGCCCGGACAGGCCAGGCCTGGTTGATGAATTAACGGGTTATCTCTTGGAGGCTGGGGCGAATGTCGCTGACTCGCGGATGGTGAATCTGCGTGGCCGATTTGCCATGATCCTCCTTGCCGAGGCTGACGACGCAGCGGCGGAGCAGATCGTGATCGACGTCATTGAAGCGGGCAATCGCATCGGGCTGAAAGTTACCGTTGCTCCGCGTGAGTTGGTGCCGGTCGAGCCGAGTGATGGCATGGCATTCGAATTGACCGCCAAGGGATTGGACAAGCCCGGCATCGTCCATCGCATCACGCGCCTGCTTGCAGCCCATCGGGTTAACATCGAAGACATGGACACCACGCTGGAACAGAAACGCTATGGCAGCACGCCTGTGTTCAGTATTCAGTTGATGATGGTCGTGCCTCCCGATGTGTCGATTGATCTGATCCGCCGGGAACTGGCGGTGCTGTGCAATGAACTGAATGTGGACTTCGGCCTGGAACCTGCGTGAGTGAATCCATGACGGCAGCAACAACGCCAGACACACCTGTCGCGACGGAGCCTGACCTGATGGTGGCGACGCGCGACCTGCGCGTGGACTATGGCGATGTCGTCGCTGTGGCAGGACTCGATCTGCGTGTGCCACGCGGCGTGGTCTATGGCATGATCGGGCCTAACGGGGCGGGTAAGACCAGCACTATTCGCGTCCTTGCGGGGTTGATGCTGCCCACCTATGGCGAAGTCATGATTGATGGCATCGATGTCATGCTTGAGCCGGAGCGCATTCAAGCGAGCATCGGCTACATGCCAGACCTGGCTCCGGTCTATGCAGACCTGAAATGTTGGGAGTTTCTGGACCTGTTTGCTCACGCCTATGGCTTGGACGAAAAGACACGCAAAACACGCGTGGAAACCTGCCTGCACGATGTCGGGCTGGTTGAGAAACGCAACAAGCTGGCGGGAACACTATCCCGAGGCATGACGCAGCGACTCGTGCTGGCCAAGACCTTGCTGCATGATCCCAAGCTCTTACTGCTCGACGAGCCAGCCAGCGGTCTGGACCCGGCGGCACGAATCAATGTGCGGAACACGCTGCGCCAACTGGCCTCGGCAGGGCGCACCATCATCGTCTCCTCACATATCCTCACCGAGCTTTCAGACATCTGCCATCACGTCGGTGTGATGGAACGCGGCGAAATGGTGTACCAGGGCGCGATCGGTGACGTGCTGGGCAGTAAAGGCGGCGGACTACTGGTGGAAGTGCGTGTCCTCAAAGACCGGGCCGGCCTGGCGCAATGGCTGACAAGTCAAGAGCACGTTGCGAACATCACTGAACAGTCGGGCAATGATGAATTCGTGCAGTTCACCTTTGCAGGTACGCGCGAGCAGTTGCCCGCTCTGTTGTCCAACATATTGGCTGAGGGATTTGCGGTGTCTGGCTTCCAGGAAAAACGACTGAACCTTGAAGAGTTGTTCCTCTCGCTGAATGCCGGGAGGACGGCATGAGTCAGAAAGCAGACAAACCCGTACCGGATGCACCATCGCTTGATCCGCTGTGGATGATCTGGCGGAACCCGTTGGTGATTCGTTCTGTGCGTTCGCGATTGCGGCCAAGAGCCATCGTGCCGCGCGTTGTTTTGATTGCAGTGATCTCCGGGTTCCTTTTCATGTTTGGCTACACGATCACCGCTTCAAGAGGACAGGCTGACTCGCAACAGGCAGCCGAGGTCGCGATCATTGGTCTGGTGCCTTTGCAGATGGTGCTGTTGATGTTGATGGGGACGGGAGCGGTTGCTTCAGGCGTTGCTGAGGAACGCGACAAACGTCTGCTGGATTATCAGCGGATGACGCCGATGCCTGCGCTGCACAAGGTGGTGGGTTACCTGTTGGGGTTGCCGATCCGTGAGTATGCGATGTTTGCGGCGACGCTGCCTTTTGTGATGGCTGCGGTGGCGATGAGTGGCATGCCTTTGAGTAAGCCTTTGCAGTTTTACGCGGTCTTTTTCACATCCGTCATGTTGTACCACTCGACAGGCATGGTCGCAGGCATGATTGCGGAGAAGCCCAGGCGCGCGGGCTTGATCGCGCAGGGCATCGTGGTCGTATTGTATCTGGTGCTGCCTCGCTTCAGTTCACTGGGCGTGCGCTTCCTCGAGTTCCTGACCGTTTGGCCGATCCTCACCAAACTGGCCTATGAAGAATTGCCCGAAGCTTATCGCGGTTTAACCATGAATGAGAATGCGACGTTCATTCACCTCATGGATTCTGTGCGATTCTTTACCCTTGAATTGCCTGGCGTGTTGTTTGCTCTGCTGCTGCAAGGCTTGTTGATTCTCGTGAACTTTTCGATCGTGCTGCGCAAGTGGCGTGATGAATCCCTGCACGTTTTTTCCAAGACGACTGGCCTGGGTTTGTATCTGGTCATTCAAGTCCTGCTGGTCGGTTGCATTTGGCCTTTCGTGGCAGACCTTGAACAGTTTCGGCAGCTCTATTGGTTCAAGGAATACGAAACCAGCAGCGTGGTGATGCTTCGGCTGATGTGGGCGATCCTCGCGATTGACATCGTTCTGGCGGTCGTTCTCTTGGCGATGATGACACCCACTCAGGAGGGTTTGCTGCGTGCGCTCCGCCGGGCGCGCAAACTCGGGTACCGCTCGCTTGGCTTACTGAATGACGGGGCCAACAGTCTGCCCCAGGCTTGTGCCTTTGCCTTTGTCGCGGCCGGGGGCGCGTTTGTCCTACTCGACCTGGCTGAACAGATGCAGCGGTTCGGCATCGTCGGGCCTGACATGCAGGGCAAGCTGTTGCTGGTGACCTGGCTGGTTACACTCATCTTGGCGATGCAGGCCTTGCTGCAATGGCTGGAACTGGCGCGTTTCATGTTTGCAGCGTTCTTCTGGTGGGTGGTGCCTTTGATGGTGACTGCCATCCTCTGGGCAATCGGCAGCAGCTATATGGTGCCTGCGTTTTATGTGGGCAGCCCAAGCCCGATCCTTGGGATATGGATCGCCTCGCGATATGAGTTGATGCCTGAGGTAGCACGCCTGGTACTGCTCCCCGAACTTGGACTGCACACGACCAACCTGATGCTGGTGGCGATTGCCAGTCATGTGGTCTTGGGTTTGGTTGGCTACATCAAGAGCTACCAGAAAACGAAACAGGCCAGGCAGAAACTGCTTGAAGAAGGCAAGGCAAACGCAGGTGGCGTGTAGGATGGGTTAGGCGAGTCTTCGAGCCGTAACCCATCACCGGCGCATGCTTGGTCAAAGGCCTCATTGATGGGTTACGCTCCGTCAAGAGGCTTCGCTAACCCATCCTACCTCCGACGCTCAGCGCGATTGCCCCTGATTCCCGTATATGGTTTCGCCCTGTTGAAGAAGGCAAGGCTCAAGCTTGAAGATGCAGAACGACATCGACGCAGACGAGTAAACCCAGCACCACACTGATGATGCCGTTGAGCGTAAAGAAGGCCAGGGGCAGATGACGTTGCTGGTCGCGCCAGATAAGCAAGTGCTCAGTCAACAACAGCACGACCACCACGCAAAAGCCGACCCACATGCCAAGATTCAATTGGGGTTCGATCACAATTGCTGTCAGCAGGAAGCTGACGGCTGCCAGGTGGAGCGCGCAGCTGATCCACAGGCCCGGCTCAACACCCAACCGGCTGGGCACCGACCAGTTGCCCTGCTGGCGATCTGCCTCGACATCCTGCAAGGCATAGATGATGTCAAAACCTGCCACCCAGCAGGTCACCATGCCTGCCAGCAACCAGACCGCGGGTTGAGCAACGAAGACAGGATTGATCGCCAGGGCTGCGGCGACCGGACTGATTGCCAGGGCGCTGCCCAGCATGACATGGCAAAGCCAAGTGAAGCGCTTGGCAAAACTGTACCCCGCCAACCAGAGCAACACGGGTAAAGCCAATGCTGTCGGCCAGGGGTTGTCGCGGAGCACATAAAACCCCGCGCAGGTGGCCAGGAAGAATAACGCGTTCGCCGCGATGAAAACCACAGCAGTGGTTGGCCTGACTCGCCCGGCAGGTAACGCCCGTGACTTCGTTCGCGGATTGTCTGCATCAATTTTGCGATCCGCCCAGCGGTTGACCAGCATCGCAAAAGTGCGCGAAAACACCATGCAAAGCACGATCAGCAACACCTCGATGATACTCGGCCATCTGCCTTGCGCCCCCGCAGCCAGCATCATCCCCATTAACGCGAAAGGCAGCGCAAAAACGCTGTGGGCCAGCTTGATGTCTGCCGCAGCAAAGCGCACTTGTGCCCACCACGTCGGTGCAGATTCATGAGTCAAAGCAAGGGTTGATTGGTCGGCTGCGGTCGGAGTTTCGCTCATGGCTGAGGTGAATCCTGGTGGGCAGGTTTGGTCTTGCCTGACCAACGATGCCCAAGATCATGCTCAACGTCAAGCTGATCCAGCACCCGCGCGACGACAAAATCAACCAGGTCATCAATCGACTGAGGCAGGTGATAGAAGCCGGGCGAGGCCGGGCAAATGATCGCTCCAGCTTCCGTCGCCTGAGCCATGTTGCGAATGTCCACCAAGGACAAAGGCATCTCCCGGTGCAGCAGGATCAGCTTGCGTCTTTCCTTGAGTGTGACATGAGCAGCCCTGTGCAGCAGATTGTCCGCCCTGCCCGTGGCGATCGCACTTAAGGAGTTGGACGAGCAAGGCACCACAGCCATGCCATCATGTTTGAACGAGCCGCTGGCAATGGAGGCGCCCACATCGCGGTAGTTATGGAGCTGAATAAATTCGCCGGCCAGTCTTTCTGAGCCAGCCAAGTCAGCCAGATTCACCCCTTCCATGCCCAGTTCGTCATGCAGCAAACGCTGACCGAGTGGTGTGACCACCAGATGCACATGCGCACCAGATTGCACCAGCGCTTCGATGGTTCGCTTGGCGTAAACCGCGCCGCTGGCCCCGCTGATGCCGATGACGATCTGCTTCTGAGTCATGGTGACCTCACTTGCTGAACAAGTTTAGGCTATAGCGGCTCGCATCTACTTCCTGCCATGACAATTTTTATACTTCAAGCCTGATCCGCATGGACAAGGCTCGTTGCGTCCCACCTTGCCCACCGGCCCAGCCGCCCTGCCCAGATCAGGCCTGGCTGCCTGTTGCGCCTCATCATCCGGGCCCGGGGGTTGCACGCCCTGTCTCAGATAGTTGGCCAGCCATTGCATGCGCGGCATCGCATGTTCGTACCACATCATGTAAGACTCGCAGAGAATAGTCGGCTCGGGCACATCCCCGCCATGCTCGCGATGCTTCGGGCATCCGCCATGGCAGAAAGGCTTCCATTGACATGCCTTGCACTTGTCGGGCAACTCCTGCTTGCGTACAGCAAACGATCCCAGCCTTTCATTGTCCACCCGGTCGAACCATTGGTCGTCATTGCCTTCGCGCTCGGCGACCGCTGTTGCCCCTTCACTGCTGTAGCGTGCTTCCATGTCTTCCGGCGAGTGAATGTCCAAGCCACCCAGTTCCGCGTTTTTCTTGTAGCCGTCGCCATGAATGGTCAGACCGATGCTCTCGCTGCCGTCGAGGTTGATCTTGTTCTGCCAGTCTGCTTCGCCGATCTTCGCCAACTGCCAGCGACGTTCGACGAAGTGGTCGCAGCCGAACACGGCCCCATCGTGCTCAATCGTCAACTGGTTATGACAGGAGCCATCCAGAATGCAGAAAGGCATCTGCCCGAGTACCAACTTATTCAGCACGGCATCAAAGATGCGCACACTCACGCGCTTGCGATACTTCTCGAACCACAGATCAAACGCCCGGCAGAGGAACCGGCCATAGTCCGCAGGCTTCGGCGAGTAAGGGGCCAGCACATTGCGACCGGGATTGTTCGGGTCTGCTTCCCACTCGATGGCCGGGATGAACTGCAACCAGCGCGACCCCATGTTCAAAAGGTAACCCATGATCTCATCCGGGTATTTCACATTGTGGTCGTTCAGCACGCAGAGAATGTTGTAATCGTTGGCGTGCTTCTGCAACAGCTTCAGGCCACGCAACACCTGATCGGAAGACCCATTCTTGGCGTTGGTCACGCGGTAGTGGTCGTGCAGGCGCGGCGGGCCATCCACACTCAGGCCAATGAGAAATTCGTGTTCTTTGAGGAACGCGCACCATTCATCGGTCAGCAGTGTGCCGTTGGTCTGCAAAGCATGGCTGATCCGTTGGCCTGGCTTCTTGTACTTCTCCTGAAACTCGATGGCCTTGCGGAAAAAGTTCAACCCCGCGAGTGTCGGCTCCCCCCCTTGCCAGGCAATCGTGACATCATTGCCAAACCGAGGCAGGATGCTGGCGTAGATGTCTTCCAGCGTCGCCTGTGACATCCGCTTTTCGTGGCCGTCGTATATCGTCTTCGTCGGCAGGTAGTAACAGTAAGTGCAATCCAGATTGCACAAAGCGCCGACCGGTTTGATCATCACCGTGACGCGACTGGGCTGTATGACGGGTAATGCGCGCATCACGGCATTGTAAGTCAGGAAACCTGCCGGTCGAGCAAATGGGCCTATCCTGCCGGATTTCACATTTTACGGCTTCAAACTGGCGTTGAATTACCGGACGGTGGTGGGTTTATGCCTGTTGTAAGGTTCTGATACAGGCCTTGACCGCCCTCCTTAATTGCACACATTGCGGTGCACCTGAAACTCGACGATGTATGGATGGTGCGTGCATCTGTCGCGTTCCGAGTGATCAAGTGGACAGCCTTTGATGACAAACGATAAAGGCAAGGTGAAACCCGTTGACGGTCTGAGGTGTCTGCACCGCAAACCTTTTTTCGCTGCGGCTGGTGTCTGCATCTTGGGCCTACTTTTAACTTTGCTGGTCAGTTATTGGTTGTTAGGTCAGGCGGACAGGTCCGACATCCAGAGGTTTGACCGCCTGGCGGAAAGAATTGAAGCCGAGATTGCACGACGACTTCTGGTTTATGACTACGGCCTGCGTGGGGCGCGTGGCGTTTTCGCAGCCAGCCAGCGGGTGGATCGCCACGAGTTCATTGCCATGGTTCAGTCGCGCCGGCTTCAGCAAGAATTCCCGGGCTCGCTGGGGATGGGTTATATCCGGCGCATCGAGGACAATCCTGATGCATTCCATGCCTATCTTGAAGAAGTCCGCGCCGATGATGCGCCTGATTTTAAGGTCACCATTCCACCCGGCGCAGAACCCTTGCCCAACTCACGCGTACCTGGCCGATTCATCATTGAATACATCGAACCACTTGATCGCAACCTTTCTGCCTGTGGACTTGACATCGGTGCTCATCCCGTCCGGCGCGAAGCGGCGGAACGCGCGGTGATCACAGACGATGCCTGTCTGACGGGAATCATCGGGCTGGTACAGGATGATGCTCGCACTCCCGGCTTCCTCCTGATGCTACCCGTCTATCGGTCCGGCATGCCAACCGACACTGAGCAGCAACGCATCGACGCACTAACCGGCTGGGCATACATGCCCTTGCTTGCCCCCGAGATCATGGCTGATATCGAAGCGGTCGCCGACAGTGAGTTGCAAATGACGATTTACGATACGCAGAGACAAGACAAGGACACCCTGATCTACAGCACGCGCCCGCCTGAAAACATCAAACATGTCGCTCCTGAGAAAACCACGATAGGAGATGATCGACGGATCGAACGCCAACTCCATATTGTGGCTGGTGGTAGGCCTTGGACAATCAACCTTGAATCTTCCGACCAATTCTCCCATGCTTCACTTGACGTGCTCTATCTTGTTGCCGGCGGTGGTTCGCTGCTCTCGATTCTGTTGGCGATCATCATCTACACACAGGCCAGTGCGACTTTTCGTGCTCAAAAATTGGCCGAAGGCATGACCAAAGATTTGCGCAGCATGGCTGATGCCGCTCAGCAGGCGACATTGGCCAAGAGTGCTTTCCTGGCCAACATGAGCCATGAAATCCGCACCCCCATGACGGCTATCCTCGGATACACCGAACTGATCGAACAGAACCTGCCCAACAATGCCAGACAGTCCCGCGAACACTTGGCCACGATCAAACGCAACGGCGATCACCTGCTTGAACTGATCAACGATATCCTCGATATCTCCAAGGTCGAGGCGGGTAAGATGCAGATCGAAAGGAAGATAATCAATCTTCGCCAGATGCTGGCAGATGTCCATTCGCTGATGCTGGTCAAAGCCGATGAGAAAAAACTTCCTCTCAACATATGGCTGGAGACACCTTGTCCCACCACGATTCAAACGGATCCGCTTCGGCTGAAACAGATTCTGGTCAACATCATCGGCAATGCCATCAAGTTCACAGAGCAAGGCAAGGTCGATGTCTGCGTGACTTATCAGCCCGGTACCGATAGAAATGAATTGACGATCACCGTCACAGACACTGGCGTGGGCATGACGAAACAACAGCGAGACTTTCTGTTTCAACCTTTTCAGCAGTTGGATGCCTCCACCACGCGTAAGCATGGCGGTACAGGGCTGGGATTGAACATCAGCCATAAACTCACCAATATGCTGGGGGGCGATATCACGGTCGATTCTCAGCCGGGCAAAGGCAGTCGTTTCACGATCACCATTGATCCCGGACCCATGACCGAGGTCACGCTCGCGTCCGCTGGCCCAATCACCAGCGAAACTTTGACCCGTGATGACGCGCCAGCAAACCCGCTGCGCGAAAGTACGCAAGCCAACGCCGAAGCCAAGCCCGCACCCGATCAACCGCTCAAGGGGTGTCGTATCCTGCTGGCAGAAGATGGCCCGGACAATCAAAAACTGATCGCCTTCGTCTTGCACAAAGCCGGGGCCGAAATCGTCATCAAAGACAACGGCCAACTCGCCCTAGAAGCCTTGACGGTCGACGGCAAGCCCGATGGCCCACTGAAGAACCCCTGCGAATTTCAGCTTCTGCTCAGTGATATGCAAATGCCTGTGATGGATGGCTATACACTGGCGCGCACGCTACGGGAGAAGGGATCGAGCCTGCCGATCATTGCCCTGACAGCTCATGCAATGTCCAGTGATGCGCAAAAATGCCTGGCCGCAGGTTGCACCGCCTATGCAACCAAGCCCATCAACCGGCCCGGACTCATCGCCCTTTGCGAAGCAGCGTTCGAGTCTGCTCCTCAACGACTGGCTGGATGATGCGCGGAAACCTTGGCGCGTCTGTTTGATCACAGGCAGTCAAATGCATGTCCCTTATTATCATACGAGTAACAATACCTGCCGACGTTCCTGCTGCGCGTTAAGATGCGTGGCTATGACCACCACCCCTAGGAGTTTCGCCATGCAACCTGGATATTCTTTTTTCTCAATCACCGGCCTGATGTTTATCGTCGTCTGCCTCGCCTGCCTGTCCACCGGCTGCCAATCAACAGGCAGTTCCGACAAAGGCCCGGACACCAGCAACCTCAAACCCCTTGAAGTCCAGGCCCGTTTCGCCAGCCAGTACTCCAGCTTTGAAAAGCCCGGCGTTTATATTCTCACCAGCCCGGCCCAACTCGGCGACCTTGACGGCGCGATTGATGCATCTCAGATCGACTTTGCCAACCAGAGCGTGGTCGTCCTGGCTGCCGGCTCACGTCCCACCGGAGGCTACTGGGCTTATCTGAACAGCTTGCAGCGATCGGGCAACGCCCTTTACGTGCAAGGCCGCGTCAACAGCCCCGGCGAGGGAGCCATGACCACGCAGGCATTTACCCAGCCGTGGTCGGCTGTGGTCGTCGAGAAGCTGCCCGGCAACATGATGATCGTGCCCGAGGTGGAATCGACCGTGGGCATGCCCATGCCGATGGAGTAAGGTTGACTCTTTGTTTGCAAGTACGAAGTACATGAAAACGACTCTTGACCCGTTGAGAACGCTGGCCCTCTTAATTGCTGTTTTAGCCATGTCGTTGCTGGCGAGTGGCTGCGGTGAATCTGGTAGCGATTCGGTTGAGAGTAACACACCAAGTGTAAAGCAACCCGAAGCACATGACAGCAAACAAAGAGAAGAGTATGTCATGCAGTTTCTTCGCGCGAGACATTACCGCAGCGAACGAGATTTCAAGACTCTGTTGGAAACCAATGAATTACCTGCTGATATTCGGCGATCTTCCGAAATGTGGCTGAAAGCCCTGGAACTGGTCGAGAAAGAAAATTATCTTGGCCTAACCTACTCGATTGCATATCTCGAAGTGCCTGACGAAGACGGTGGGTTAGCCGGTTTTGAAGTCATCCAACCCATGATTTATCAGGACCATTATCTGGGAGACTCTTGGAAGTATTCTTTTCCAAAAGATGCCCTGGGGGAATTTTTTTACGTTGATGAATCCGTCCAGCCCAACTCTTTTGTGATAGTCATTCAGGGATTCGTAATGCGGGAATGGGCGGAAATGGGCGAACAGGTATCTGGAGGGGTTGATATCGTTGTATATGCACCACAATTTTCATAAGAACTGAAAGAGCTTAAGGAATTCTTGAAGTGCCAACATGAACTTAGACTCAAAGGCCGCGACAACCTGATGAAGTCAAAGCAACAGTTTTCCCAACCTTCAACTCAGTCAGAATTTCTGGCAATGACTGAACAGAGATTGGCAAAGGCAATGAGTTTACGCGTTGAAAAACACAACAACGAAGTGAAGAATCTTGAAAAACAGCTTGCTGAGGCTCGTGATCGCGAGGACTCGCCCCAATGGCTACTCGAGCATCTAGAAGCAGAAGTTATCAAGGCACGCCAGACACTGCAGAAGAATATCGACAAAGACAAACGGGAACTGGATAAAACCAAACTGGATATCATGAAGAAATTCCAACGCGACCTGGAAGGAGAGTTGGCACATTTCGACGAACAGCTTGAGTCAAACTCGCGTCAAGAAGAACGGCTGGCAAAAGCACTTGAAGCCATTGAAAAATGGGAAAGCTCATTCAGCGCGAAACAGGCCAAGTAGCCAAAGCCCCTGAAGAGTTTTGTGTTCATTCCCAAGTACAATCAGCAAACCTTCCGCATGAATTTCGACGATGAAGGCGCGTAGCAAGGCTGCTCGTAAGTTCCCGAGATTGCCGAAAGACAAAGCGATAACCACAACACTCAAAGTGTTGAATCCCGCGTCATGGCAGCGCTACTGACCACACCAACCCGCGAACGCGGAAAAGCACTTCGGGTTCCGTAACCTCTAGTGGCCTACAATTACAACGTCATATTCGTACACCTGTCGCTCGTGACATATATCATTCGCTGGCTGAAGTTCTTCAAGCCGGATTTGCATCTCACTCATTTCACCCAATCGCAGACGCGTCATGACAAACCAATCCCCAACGAAGACCATCAGCCATCATCCCGTCTCACTACACCAGAAGATTGCCTTTGGCGTTGGCATGCTCGCGAACCAGATGTTCCCCGCGGCTCTGGGCATTTTTATGGTGGTGCTCGTCCAGTCCCTTGGCATGGACCCCCTGCTATGGGGGATCGTCGCCTTCCTGCCTCGTCTGTCTGACGCGCTGACAGACCCCATCATGGGCTTCGTCACCGATAACACCAAGTCGCGCTTCGGCCGGCGCAGACCGTACGTTTTCATCGGAGCCATCGTCGCAGGCCTGTCATACATCGTGATGTGGCAGCTCTATCCAGAGAACGGCGAAACCTATAACTTCCTCTATTTCCTGTGCCTGTCATTTGTTTTCTATCTTGGTTTAACCATCTTTGCCACGCCTTATGTCGCCATGGGTTACGAGATGTGTGATGATTATCACGAGCGGACGCAGCTCATGGCCGTGTCTCAGTGGATCGGCCAACTCGCTTGGGTGATCGTCCCGTGGTTCTGGGTGATTTTGTATGACCCGGAGATTTACGCGGATGCCGTAGCTGGCGCACGAAACCTTGCGGTCTGGGTCGGGTTGGGCTGCATGGTCATGGCCATCACCCCCGCCATCTTCGTGCGCACGAGGCCGGTCGATCCCGCTAGCCTTGAAAAGATCTCCCCAGCCACTTTGGGTCGCAACGTCACCAGCCTGGCACGAGGCGTCGCTGAGACATTCAAGAACCGCCCCTTCCTACGGGTCTGCACAGCGACCTTCTTTGTGTTTAATGCTTTCAACACTGTCGCGGCGTTTTCCTTCTTTATTGTTGTCCACTATGTCTTTGCCAGCGATATGGCGCGTGTTGGCACTTATGCTGCGTGGTTTGGCTCTGCGTCAGCGATCGCCACCTGTTTCTTCGCGATCCCTATCGTCACATGGTTGTCAAAGAAGGTCGGCAAGAAAAACGCGTTCCTGATTTCGCAGGGCATCTCGCTGTTGGGTTACGTCTGCTTCTGGTGGGCATTCAATCCTGATGCGCCTTGGATGATGTTTTTGCCTCTGCCCCTGTTCAGCTTCGGGATCGGCAGCCTGTTTACCATCATGATGTCGATGACAGCGGACATCTGCGATCTTGATGAACTCAACACCGGCTCCCGTCGCGAAGGCGTATTCGGCGCGGTGTACTGGTGGATGGTGAAGTTCGGCTTTGCCGTTGCCGCCCTTCTCGGTGGGGCCATGCTCAAGTTCGTCGGCTTCGATGAATCAGCCACGACACAAACGGACGGCGCCTTAACCGGCTTACGACTGGCTTACATCCTCACACCAACGGTTGGCACAATCATCGCCATGCTTGTGATGTTCGGCTACGACCTTGATGAAGCACGTAGCGAAGAAATCCGCCTGCAACTGGCAGAGAGGAAACAAGCAAATTACAACCGTTAGGGAGCGAAGGAGCGGTGTCGGCATGAATGATGACCACAAGGGCTAAATCACTCACCGCGAATTCGCATCAGCCTTGCCCTTTACTCTCGCGTGCCTGTTCCAATCCCCCTTACATACATCATCGCCGTCGTGATCCGACTAACAACCCGCCACCCAGAACCAGCAGCAAAGCAGTGGCTGGCTCCGGAATAGCAATCAACGCAAATTGACTGTTGTGGTCCAACACGGCCCATGCTGTTCCCGTTGCCGGATCGAAGCCTGATGCGCCCAGTTGGCCAGGCAATCCAAGGCCGGACGAAGAATTCCACGGGTCGTAGCCATCATCGATCGGCAGGTCTGGCACGCCCGGGCTCTTGCTGCTGTTGCCATCGGTCGCCTTCACCCATTCCCCCTTGTCAGGATCGAACCAACCCACCTGAGGATTCTCCAAATCCTCCAACAGTTCTTTGGGAATCGTGATCTCCAGAACAAACACCTGGCCATCGATGCCGGTGACGGTCACCGCCCCGCTTCTTCTTAGAAAATCGTTCTTCGCGGGATGGCTGCCGCTGATGCCAATGCGAATCCCCGACGAGGCGATGGGCCCGTCCAGATCAGTAATTTGGATATCCGTAACCGGGATGCCATCAATTGAGCCAGTCGTACCGCCCCAGACGATGCCGTTCTGCCCCAGCCTGTCTGTGAATTCGAGAAAGCCAGTCTCAGACTCAAAACGGATTTCACCAGGCACCGGCCCAGGCCCGACAATCTTCACAAACCCATGATCCTTGATGACCACATCCCCCGAACCCAACGCGAAAGAATCGATCTCGAGTTGTGCATTGTCCATCACGATGGTTTCACCCGAACGGTTGTGCACACCCACCACCTTCGTCTGTCCCTCGCCTCGGGCGGTGATACCGGTCGTTCCCTCAACAGGAAGATCAAACAGGAAAGCCTCACTGGTTTGGTTGTGACTGAAATCAACACGCGACTTCTCTCCCGTCCCCACGATCTTGCTGGCAATCACGCTGCCCGGGCCTTCCATGCGTCGAAGAACCAACTCGCCGTATTGAACGACGCCGTTGTTCAGTTGGATCGGCGCCTGCCCATCGCCGACGCGAATCGTTCCGCCATCGCCCACAGCAGCATTCGCGTTGGTCAACGTCAGTTCAGCCGATGAAAACGTTGAGTTTGGATCACGCACCACCAGTGACGGTGCTCGAGTGAAAACGCCTTCAAAGTCATTAAGGGTCTCAAAGCTTGCCGGGCCGCCAAAGGCCATGCGGCCCTGCTGTCTGAGTTCAATCTGGAAAGGCAAAGGCTTGGGGGCAACCAGATCGAAGCTGTCGCCGCGAACGAGTGAACGCGAGCCATCAACCACCAGTCTGGAGTTGCCTCGGAACTGGATCGGCTTGCCACCAGTCGCACGTGAATCCCAAGTGGAACCGCTCCGCACGGTCATTTGCGCGCCGAAGTCTTCGAGAAACTGTTGGCTGGCGGGGTCACCTAGCTCCCCGCCCTCTGTGAACAGTTCGCCACCATCCTCTACGACAACGATCGCTTGCGCCAGGTCTGAGGGAGCGACAACGAATTTGCCTGACTGGATGCTCATCTTACTGCTGACAAAGCCTCCATCAGCTGTGCCCGAGATCGTGAGAAACCCTTTTGAATCGTTGAATTTCGCGAGGGTAAAGTCGCCGGCACCAACGTCGACGCGCCCGCCACCAAGAATGTCAAGTGTTCCCTGGCCATCAAGCCCTACAGAAACATCACCGGTCACAACACCGAACACGCTGGTGTTGCTTTGCACTTTGACGCTACCTTCGCTGCCAGACTTGTCACCCACCCTTACATCCTCGGCAATGCCAAGGTTGCCCGAGGTAACTTCCAGAAAGCCTGTCTGGCGAATGCCCACGCCAAGCTGATCTGCAAAAGCTGGTGTCGTAACGAAGGCGGTGCCGTTGTTGTCGATCGTGGCTGTGTCGCCGAAGATAGGTACCCCGGTTGGCAGCCAATTGTCTGCCACATCCCAGTCACCCGAAGCGACATTCCATTCGTGGTCTTCCGCCCACGTTGGTGAGGTCAAACCGAACATTGCTGTTAGTGCGGCAACTTGTACGGCAACCAGGCCTGTGTTCAAACGCACGGCGGCCGTTCTGTGATTGACACCACCATGCGCGCCACGTTCTTCGTCAATTACGGATTTCATCGCTGCTCTCCCTCTTCCTTTGAACTGCTGATGGCATGATCGCTGCACAGAAGCGATTGACTGTTTTGCGAACAGCCCATGCCTTCAAACGATTTAATTAAGAGACCCTCTCTCCAGAAGTCCCACTTCCGAAAGCCTCTCCAGCCAAATACGCATCGCAAAGTCTTGCTGATGCGCCAGCGTAAAATCATAGCAAAACTATGCGGAATTCAAAGCTCAAAAAACGCCACTGCAAAGGAAAATAGCAGGATGGCTCGGTAGGAGACGACCAATGTTAGGGGCGTGTTCGGGTGTGTTCTGGAATGAGAGACTGGCAGGATGCCGGAAAGTTGTCAGGAACCTATGTCCGTCTTATCTCTCTTTACTCCCTGTAGCTGGACTGCCTGCGATACATTACCGTGCTTATCTACTATAGATAAGGTGAAGTCTTTTCTTTTCGATATATCGACATCCCATATCTGATACTGACGCACCCAAGTGGATAGTACTTTCTCGTCAGCTACAAGTTTATCCCCAAGGTGGATTCTAAAGCCAGCCACATCATCTGAGATCACTTGGGTCCATACAAGAGTTGCCGAACCATCTTCTCCAATTGTCTTCGAGAAACGAACTTCTTGCGTGGGAACCCCACCCACACGAGGCACATCAACAATGATCGGCATAGATGGCTTGCTCATCCCACCGCGACCAGTCGCTAATGACTTAACACGGAAAGTTCGTTGAACATGCCCATTTCCCATATCAAGCTTTACCTCAGTCTTATCCTTTCCAGTCGATGCGATTTCAAACCATTTACCCGTCTGAGGTTCCAGTTGTTGAACCATATACCCATGGACATGTTCTGTTTTCACAGGCATCCAGGTCAACAAGACATAGACCTTCCCAGATTCCTCCAAAACCTTTGCGGATAACTTCTCAGGCGCGGCTGGCCTGGGATAAGGCACACTGACCTCTACAATCGATTCAACGTTTTCACGGGAGTCCCCCGACACCGCAACAAGCCTGTATTGGACAAGGTCTCCTGGCTTGGCGTTGCCCAGATCCTTATCTATCCATTTTTCAGCTAAGGGGGCAATACTTGTCGCAATCAAAACACTATCATCCTCAGTTCCATCCGGCTTTTGCTGATCTTTTTTTCCCCGCTTCTCTATTGTTCTGTATAGCTTGTACCCCGACACCTTGACCGCAGTTTGCTTATGCTTCCAACTGAGGTGGATCGTGCCATCCTCACCATTCTCTGCGACAAACTGTTCAATTGCATTAAGTGGCCGCAACCATCTACCAACTATCGCTCTTTTGACGCCGATCCCACCGAGACTCTTTGACAACTGATATGGGGCAACACCATATTTGACTTGACCCTCAGGGGTATCCTTATCAATTACCTCAAACTCAACCAACGTTTCGTCTTCCTTGACAGGCCTTCCCGCATTCACGCTGACATGACCGACAACATCTCGAATCGGTTGTTCAATTTCGGAGCGAAGAACAGCGAATCGATCAGCCAACCCATCCAATCGGTCAAGGTCTTTCTTTCTTAAACGAAACCTAATTCTGGTCCATTTTTCATCGGTCCTTGTCGCATTCAGCACGAAAAGCTCGGGCAAGTCAACTGCCGCTTTGGACGATCTGACGATAAGGCTATCCAACACCTCACCTAGGCGAATGTCTTTATCTTCGCTGACCATTTCATAAAGTACATACTCGCAGGTCCGTCCTCTTGGCACATTGGCGTCAACTGCTGCAAATCCGAAGGCAACCGCCCACTCATAATTCTCAACCGGAATGGACATGAAATAAGCTCTGTTATACATCTTCTGATCATCGCTAAACCCATCCAGCAGTTCTTCAGTCGTTTGTTTTCGATGATACTGCAACCACTTCTTATCCAGATCTTTGAGGACACTCGATAGTCCATTCTTCTTAAGAGCCTCTTTCTCCAAGTTGGGTTGCAACAATGGTCCACCTACATGCTCCCAAGCAGTCCATTCACCGTCGGCCTTCTGAATTCGACGTTTGATTGAGTAGCCTATCCGGTCACTATCCCAAGTTCTTGACGAAATCTTGAGCTTGACTGCACCTGTTTCATCTGTACGGGCTATCAAAGCTACTTTTGACGCTGATTCATCGGTCGCGCCATGGAGTGAATCACAAGAAATACTCACTATCACTACTGTCCGGTTAGAAGTTGAATAATGTCAACTGTTTACAATTGTCACTT
>CAZJJN010000043.1:0-30375 GCA_964546335.1 uncultured Phycisphaeraceae bacterium | reverse complement strand
GCCTGTCAGTGCGATAAACGCCAACCGTGATAGGAAGGTAAATGTCTTCACCCTGACGTCCAATCCGAAACTGGACATCAAAACAAAAACAGGCGATATACTCCCTAGATGTCGCGACCTGCGGGGAACGCTAAGGTTGCATCATCCAAGGAATGACGGAGGCAGTCATATGCTCAATTCGGACGAGACCAAGGTTCAACGTCTAGGCCCATGCGAAGTGGACTCACCGATGTTGGACTTGTTACGCAGGCCTGACCAGTCGCTGCAGGCTGTTGATGATGATGAATGCATTCTGTTCGATGATCGCTGGTCGAAGACTGGCAGTTCGGACGCTCCAGCCACCTTTGAACTGGCTGGACCTCGCGAAAAAATCTATTTCGATCCAGCCCAGACCAAGGCTGGCATCGTCACCTGTGGCGGCCTTTGCCCCGGCTTGAATGATGTCATCCGCGCTTTGGTCATGATGCTCTGGCATCGTTATGGCGTAAAACAAATCGAAGGCTTCCGCTACGGCTACCAGGGATTGAACCCCGACTTCGGCCATGAAGTCGTCGAACTTTACCCCCACACCGTTTCACGCATTCATGAATGGGGTGGCACGATTCTCGGTAGCTCCCGTGGGCCGCAGCCTGACGACATCATCGTCAAGACCCTTGTCCGCCGAGGCATCAACATGCTTTTCGTCATTGGTGGCGATGGCACCCTGCGTGGTGGACGTGATATCGCCAACGAACTGGCGAAAGATAACCACAAAATTTCGGTCATCGGCATTCCCAAAACCATCGACAATGACATCATGTATGTCGAAAGCTTCGGTTTTCAGACGGCTGTCACGGAAGCAGTCGAGGCCATCAAAGTCGCGCATACCGAAGCCGTAGGTACACCCAACGGCATCGGACTCGTGAAACTGATGGGACGCGATTCAGGCTTCATCGCCTGTCACTCTGCCATTGCCTGCAATGATGTCAACTTCGTGTTGATCCCTGAAGTTCCCGCGCCACTTGAAGGGGAATTCGGCCTGCTGCACCAACTGCGCGAGCGACTGGCTCATCGTCAACATGCGGTGATTGTCGTCGCCGAAGGCGCCGGCCAGCAGTACTTCGATCTCGATAAGAAAGATAAGAGTGGCAACGTGAAGTTCGGCGACATCGGCCTGTACCTGAAAGATCGCATCGCGCAGGATCTGAAGGAACATCAGATCGAGCACAGCATCAAGTACGTTGACCCCAGCTACATGATCCGTGGCGTGGCAGCCAACCCCTCAGACAGCCTGTACTGCTTCAGGTTGGCATCATTCGCGGTGCATGCGGCCATGACCGGCCGAACTTCCATGGTTGTCGGTAACTGGCATGAACGCTTTGTTCATCTGCCCATCGACCTGGCCACCAAGGAACGCAAGAAAGTCGATCGCAGTGGCGATCTTTGGTTATCCGTGCTCGAAGCGACTGGCCAACCTCGTTGGCGCAAGGACAACGATTGATATGCAAAGTCAACGCGAGTGATTGCAATCAATCCTCTTCCTGCTCGCGCAAAGCCTCTGCAATCGCCAACTCCGCGACATGAACCGTGGCATGATCCATCTCGGTCAATGCCTGGTGGAATTGATCCGGATCAGCTTGTGCCTGGCGCGTGAATTCTTCGACCGTCGCGATCTTTGCTTCAATCTGCTCAAGTTCATCAGGCGATAATTGCTGGCCGACCTTTTCCAACTGTCGGCGAATCTGGCGGATATCAAGCCGGGCCTGGTTGCGCAAGTCGATCAATCGATGGGCCTGCATGTCCTGCTTGGCATGGGCGAAGCTTTCCTGTTCGATCTGGTCGATCTCTTCGCGCGTCAGGCCGTGGTGAGGAACGAGTTGCACGCACGCAGCAATCTCGGTTCGCTTCTCGACTGCGTGAACAGAGAGAATGCCGTTGGCATCTACGATAAAGGTCACTTCGATCTTGGGAAATCCTGCAGGCATCGGAGGCAGGCCGGACAATTCAAACTCGCCCAATGATCGGCAGTCTTCGACCAGCTCACGCTCACCTTGCAGGACATGAATCTTCACCCGCGTCTGCCCGTCCGCGTACGTCGAGAACATTTCCGTCGCCCGCGCGGGGATCGCAGAGTTGGCTACGATCAACTTCGACACCGCTCCACCCATCGTTTCGATACCTAGCGAAAGCGGAATCACATCCAGCAGCAGCATCGACTTGTTCACGCCCATGAGGATGCCTGCCTGCACAGCCGCACCCAAAGCCACCACCGTGTCCGGGTTCAGCGCGGTGTAAGGTTCGCGGTCAAAGAATGCCTGCACACGCTGGCGCACCAAAGGCATACGCGTCGATCCACCAACCAGAACCACCTGGTCGATATCTTCCATGCTCAGCGACGCCTGCGTGAGCACGCGCTCGCAGCAGGCCATGGCCCGATCCAGCCAAGGCTTAGCCAAAGTTTCCAACTCATCGCGCGATATGGTGCGAAGATAAATACGATCACTCCCCAACGACACTTCCACTTCAGCCTGGTCCTGCTCGGACAGCCTGATCTTCGCAGCTTCGGCAAAATTGCGGAAGGCCTGTTGCGTGGCTGGTGGAAACGAAAGTGCTTCACCAAACTGCTCTTTCATCTCGCGTTGCATCAGATCAATCAACGCTGCGTCGATGTCGTCTCCGCCCAGATGCGTGTCACCTGCGGTCGCCAATACCTGATCGAGAAAACCCTCCTGCGTGGTCTGCAACTTGAGAATGGAAACGTCGAACGTTCCGCCCCCCAGATCAAAGACCGCGATGGTTCGGCTGTCTTGCGAGCTGGCGTTCTTCCCTTGCCCACCCTCGGCAGGTATCTCTTCTGCACATACCGCCGGGTTGAACTTGGTGGACAGAGATACCGTGCCTGCTGATTCCTTCGTGTCACTCACAACAGGTTGGCTGCGCAGTCGGGCGAAGTTGTAAGCCAAGGCTGCGGCCGTAGGCTCGTTGACCATGCGCACCACATCGAGCCCGGCCAATCTTCCCGCATCGCGCGTCGCCTGCCTTTGGGCATCATCAAAATAAGCCGGCACTGTGATGACCGCCTTGCGCACAGGTTGGCCAAGTGCTTCTTCCGCCCGTCGGCGAAGTTCGTGCAGCAAGTGGGCACTGATCTCCTGTGGCGTGAAATCGCGCGAGCCGATGCGCACCCGTGCCGTGGCATGCTCCCCTTCCACCACTTGGTATGGAAATGACGAAGCGTCAACATCATTGGCGCTTCGCCCCATCAGCCGTTTGATGCTGTAGATCGTCGTCTGAGGAAATTCCACCGCATGCGTCCGCGCCAATTTGCCGATGGCCTCTACCTGGCCAGCCTGATTGAAACGCAACACGCTGGGAACGATCTCATCACCCTCCGCGACACGCAAAACGCGAGGCCCGGATTCATCACAAAACGCGACCAGGCTGTTGGTCGTGCCCAGGTCGATGCCAATGATCGGCTCGGGGCTACTCGGTTGCACTGCTTGACCGGATTCACTCATAACCGCAGAGTGTAGGGTGGTAAGCCAATGCTTCAAGGAGCCTGCCATGTTCCAGATCACCGTGGAAACCCGTTTTAACGCCAGTCACGCCCTGCGCCTGCCGGACGGCAGCCTCGAACCTGTGCATGGCCACGACTGGCAGGTGCGCGCAACCATCCAATCCCCGCAACTCGACGCGATGGAAACCATGATGGATTTTCACCTGCTGGAGCAACTGCTTCGCGAGATCGTCAAGCCCTGGCATCATGGCTGCCTGAATGACCTGCCCCCCTTCGCCAATGAGCAGGGACAACTAACAATCAACCCCTCGGCTGAACGCGTGGCAGAACAGATCGGCCGCAACCTTCAAGATAAGCTGCCGACGCCAGCAACGATCCACCACATCACCATCAGCGAAGCGCCCGGTTGCTGGGCAACCTGGCTGCCTTGACTGTTTTGCAGTTACTCCAGACGCCTCGGCATCGTTGAAGCGACCACGACCACCGGCGGTGTGCCGCCAGACTCAATCGCCAAGGTCGCATCCGGATCAGGCTGCACCGACAACTGCATCGTCGCCCGCTCCAGTACATACACCCCGCTGTTGTTGCGCCTGCGTTTGGCCTTGAACTCACAATGCACCACACCTGTCAGCAAAGGCTGTTTCACAGTTGTCCCACCAGCCAAGGGTGTCTGGTAGTACCAGAGTGTCTGTGTCGCCTCTTCATATTCCACACGAATCAGTTGCCCATCCCGGTCAACCAGTTCAAGGTACGGACTGGTCAATAAGTCTCCATGGATGGTCACCGGAGGCGTACTCGCGCCGTCGGGAAGCAACGGGCCGTGCGCCGTGCTGGTACGGATCAACGTCAGCAAGCGCTGGGTCACCATGCGCGTCTGCGACTGCGTCGTTGCCTGCTCCGCAGCAGAGGCATACGCCTTGAAGCTGGCATCGAGCGCGACCATCGTCGCGGTCATCAGCATCGCGATGACAGGCAAAGCCACGAGTAACTCGATCAACGTCAATCCGCATTGACGATAATTCCGTTGGGTTTGTTTCACTTCCATGCCTCCTTGACCCGCACCTCAGCATAGGTGGCATGATCCGCAACATACTCAATCGCCCCGTTGATGCCGTCAGGCAAGGGGATATTCGGGTTGTAGCGCACGCGAATGATGCCCACGCCGTTGGTCGGCAGTTCCGATTCCAGATCGCCTTGCGATGAGGGGAAGTAACCCAGCGTGGTATTGAATTGCGGGCTGGTCTCGCCCAGCACCGGGCCTTCGTTACTCTTAGGTTCAAAGGTGGTGACGACCGAGCCGTCCACCGTCACCTTGCCTCTCATGTCCAGCACACCAGCCACAATCGTGCCAGAAAGTTTGACATCCTCATTGTTGTCATAGGGTGCGATGAACGTACCCATCTCCACCGAGTAGTGAGGCATCAGAATCGTGCTGCGCTTGAAAAGCTTCTTCTCGTCGCTGGTCAGGTGAGTGGATTCATCCACTGCGAAGTTGGTCTTGCCAGTGAAAGCCACTTTGTTGCGGGCGTGGGTAAATTCCTGAGGCGCATCACTGACGATCGCTCCCTCAAAGGTGCAGCCATGGAAACGCAGGTTATTGGAGATGGTTTTCGTATTGTCCACCACGGTCTCGCCTACCTCGGCCGTCTTGTCCGGGTGCTTCAGGTCGCCCCCTGCCTCCTGCATGCCTGCATAGTTGTACATGGGATGGGTATTGTTCGTTTCAGTCTCGACGAAAGTCACGCCGATGAACGTACAGTCGACAAACAATGCGTTCGTGCCCTTGGGGATCGTCACATTCTCAAAAGTCATATTGCGATACACAGGCCTGTCGTAATAGTCATACGGGTGAGCGGCACCGAAAGGCACCTCTTCATTCGACACCTCGGAGATCGGCTGGGGACTGTCCGGGTCTTCAGGATCATGGCTTGTCAGGTTCTCCGCCGTCTGATTGACCAGACTGCCTGAAGCCATGTTACGGAATGTGGCCACATCGAAATCCTGAGGCGTGAAATCCGTCGCACTGGCTGCTTCCGATTCAAACGTCAGCGGATGACTTTGATAATCTGGGCGGATCGGCCCCTGAAAATAATCCTGGATATTGTTGTGAGCTGCGCCGCTGTACCAGTCGATGAAGTTTGATTTCACATGGATTTCACCGCGCACCTTGGTGTAGTCATCCAGATCATCAATCATCCCATCGTTGTATCCCGGGCGCGATGGATCACCCATGGTGTCAATCAGCGTAAACAACTGCTCACGATTCAAATCGCCGGCCGTGTCCAGTTCGATTGATGTGATGGCACCATCCCCATTGGCGTCATAGTGCGCCAGGAAAAAGTCATACTCATCAATGTAGCCATCATCGTTGGTGTCAAAATTCTCCGGGTTGGCGATCCCTTCCGTTTCGCTGGCGTTCTGCAAGTTGATGCGGTTGTCGAAGTTCGTGTCGTTGTAGTAAAGCGTGTTTTGCAGGACGTTCAGATCATCATCAAGGTCAGGATCCAAGCCACGAAAATCGCTGGCCATCTGAATCGGGTGGCCGTTTTCAAGATTGGTCTCGGTGAACTTCGACCCGATCGGGCCTTCGATCATCACATTACGCCCGATCATGACACGACTTTTCGATAACAGCGCAAAGCGAATCCGCTTGCCGATCTTGAAATCCATCTGCACAGCCCGATGGACCGCATGACCCGCCGGGCCATCCTCCCCCACCACCACCACGCGAAGCCAATTGGCATCCAGTGGATGCGTACTGCTGACCACAGGATCCATCTCGCTGTAAGGTGGCTGACGATAAAAGTCACTGTCGTAATCTTCATCCACCAACGGATGTGGGGTGATCCAGGCCCGGAACGTTGGCCCACCCGGTGCCACGGCAATCGGGCCTATCTCAATGCTGTCACCCACCAGTTTGGGCTCTTCAATGTTGTGCAGGTCGTAAGCGAAACTCTCCAGTAACTTCGTGCGCACCGAACCTGCTTCGTTGGCTGAGTCATACCAGAGTTGCGCTGCCAGGTCTGCATCGATTTCACCTTTACGCGTAAAGACCGTCGCGGAAATCTGCTCCAGCCGATGCTCCACAATCGCCAGACCTGTCTCCGCTGCAGAGAGCGAACGATTGATCTTCAGGTGCGTGTCCGCCGTGGTCAGATTGCCCTGCGCGATCACAGCCATCGCCGCTGCCAACGAGGAAAAAATCACGAGGAAGATCATCGCCAGGATCGCAGCCACGCCCCTTCTTCGAGGTCGGCCGGCCTGCTTCCTTTTTCTCCGCGCAAGTTGTCGAGACCATTGGCGAGTCATGTTGACGTATCTCCCAAGCCTCTTAACGGCCAGCAGGGACAATCCAGGTCAGGCTGGTCACGGTCATCTTCTTGCCTGTCGAGGGTGGGGTGTAATGCACGAACACCGTGATGCGCACCATGTCCGTCGTGGACAAAGGCTGCGTCAGGTCGTGACTGACGCTGATGTTGTCCTCGCGCACGTTGGCCACCTGAATCTCCTGCTCCCAGCCCGGCAGGTTGTCGATCGGTTGGCCGAGCGCATCGACCGGCGGTGCGAAAGTCGTCCCCGAACCGCGACCGGTCAGTTCATCCACGATGCCTGCGTAATCATCCAGATCGTCCCACTCTTCGATGCCGTTCTCATTCGCCTCAGGCCCCAGCGTCGTCGCCCCGGTGACTGGGTCATGCTGGGGCATACTCATGGTGCGCTCACGTAATTCGTTGGCCAGAAGCAAGGCCGTGGAAGTCCGTTGCGACCAATCATTCTTGCGGTGGTACGCCTGCTGAGCAGAAAGGATCGCCAACACACCGGTGCCGATGATCACCGTCGTCAGCGCCGCTTCAATCAGCGTGAAGCCTCGGCGGCGCAGCCGCGCGGCACGACACATGTTTCGCTGCGAGTTGTGATCGATTCGTGTTGGCATCCAATACCTTCCACATGAAATGGAAGATATGCATGCAGCCGATGCCACACCTTTCCCCGGTTTGTCTGGTTGGTGCAGTTTGTCTGATCGTTACAGATGGACTTTCGTTACCCAGAGGCGCGCATCAAGCGGCGCTACCATCATGCCTTACACCGGCCAGATCACGTCTGACCGCAATGAATGGATAGCTGCGTTGGCCCAGCTTTTTGTGGATCGCGATCTCATGAGAAGCCGCGAGTAGATCGAGCAGTTGCCAATCTCCCATGCCATGCAATCGTCCGACAATCGCCTGGGCGCCGAAGCGCATGCCGCGGGGCAATTCGCGGATCAGTTCCAGTTCAAATCCTGCTGCATCGAGGCAGATGATGTCCGCCCGTTGCAGACTTCGCTCATCCAACCACGCCTTTAAGCTGCCATAGCGCAATGGGAAACCAGCCGGGGCAAAGCTGTCAGCCAACTCCGCATCAGGCACATAACGCGAAAGGTTCATCTCCAGGCACACAGCATGATTCGTTCGAGGCTCGATGCAACGGATCGCTGCCTGCGGGTATTGATGAGCAAAATACATCGCGCGAAGACCCGCCCCACTGCCGATGTCGAGAATCGTGCTCGGTCGAACGGATTCAGGCAGCCGCCAGATGCTGTCGCGCGATAACTGCTCAGTCAAAGCACCATACGCAGATGGATCATCCCCGGGCAGCATGACGCGAAACACCTGGCCTGCGAAAGGATGCGACACCACCTGTGGCGACGGGCAAGGCAAAGCCTGATTCGTCAAGGCCACCATGTCATCCACTTGCTCAGCAAAGCGCAGCATCTTGCCCGAAAGTTCCGTTTCAGGTGAGTCAAACTTTGGCGCAGCATCCTGCTGGGCATCATGGTAAAAAGATCGATCAAACTGCATGTACTTCACTCCTTGGCGTTGCCGTCCGCCTAGGTGTGTTATCGGCTGGGGGGTTTGTGACGATTGAATCGAATATGCCGGTTGGGGCGGGATGCGTCTGAATCGACCACTCGGTTGAACCGATGTTGATGCGGGTCTCATGCTGTTTTGACTTGAAAAGAGAGGTTGTTGTGAAGATCGGACTGGACGCGCGAACGGTATATCGGACGGAGAAGCGCGGCACGGCCCGCAACCTGATCGACCTTTATCGGACGGTCTGCACACTCAAACACAACTGGCAAATCCATGCCTACCACGCCGAGACCAAGCAGGATGACTCGCTGACCTTACCCAACGTTTATCCTCACTCCCTGCACTTGCCCGGGCATCGACTCGACCTTTGGCGTCACTTGGTTTTACCCTTGCGCGCCTGGCGCGATGGCGTCGATTTATTGCATTGCCCAGCCAACCTTTGCCCTGCCAAGGCACTGTCGCGCACGCTGGTCACCATTCACGACCTGATTCCACTCGATCACTCCCTAGACACTCGACGAGGAAGGCAGTTCCAAGCTTCCGTGAAACGCGCCTGCCGATCGGCTGCGGGAATCATCTGCCCATCACAGTACACAGCCGACCGTCTGGCCAACGAGTATGGAGCTGCGCCAGAACGCATCACCGTGAATCCCTGGGCACCGGATCAAACCATGCGTCACATTCCCGAAAGCCAAGCCTGGCCTGTCGCGGAAGAGTATGGCCTGGATCGCCCTTATGTTCTGCACTTTGGAGCCTACGAACCACGCAAGAACACTCGCCGCGTCATTGAAGCCTGGTGGGAGCTGCCACGCGATCTCAAGCAACAGTATCAACTGCTCATCGTAGGCCTCGACGAGCGCATCCTTGAACCCATGAAAAGATTGTGCACCAAGCTGGAACTGAGCCATAGCGTTCAGTTGCATGGCTTCGCTCCCGCAGGTGATCTTCCCTCACTGCTCAGTGCCGCTGCCGTGCTGGCCTACCCCAGCCTGTCGGAGGGTTTTGGCTTACCTGTGCTGGATGCTTGGAAGACGCGTACGGCGGTGCTGACCAGCAACACGACCAGCCTGCCTGAAGTGGCCGGCGACGCTGGCGAACTGGTAGACCCGACCGATGCCGAGGCGATTGCGGGTGGCCTGTTTCGATTGCTGGCCGACGCGGAACTGCGGCATCGCTATGTCGAAGCCGGCACGCGCAGACTGGCCCCCTATACCTGGCAGGCGACCGCAGAAAGATTTATTCACGCGGCTGAACGCGCTGCTGGTCAAGCACTGACTGACTTCACACAGAGTCATAAACAATCGGGTGGACTAGCAGACAACTCGAGATTGAAACGGGCGGCATAATGCAAGCAAGGCAACACGATACTCATGCTCATGACCAGCTGCTGGATGTCTTATTCATCAGCGAAAAAGCCCTTTGGCCAATCGACCAAGGCTTCAAAGTGCATGGATCGGCCATGGCCTCCGCATTGGCGCAGCAAGGCTTGCGTATTGGTCTGGCCAGTGTCGAACCCATGCCTGCGGAAGGCAAAGCCCCGGTTGGTGTGACTGTCACAGATTGGCCGACGGGCGACACACGCGACTTATCCTTGCTGCGGCGCAGCTTTGCCGGGCCTGGCGAATGGCTGCGACATCGGTTGATGCAATACCTTTGCCCATCAGCCAGACAAGTCGCAGGGATCATCCCCTTGGTGCGCCAACACAAGCCTCATGTCGTGGTTGGGTTGGGTCAGCATGCCCCGATATATTTGGCTGCTCTGCGCCCGATGGGTATCGCCACGGCGTGGTATGCCGCGGATGATCTGGTTCTGTTTCATGCCAGTTGCCTTTCGCGCGAGCGATTCAATCAATACCCCAAACGTCTGAAACAACTGGGAGTCCACCTGGCTTTGGAGAGGTTGTTCCTGCCACGCGTTGGCGGCGCGATCGGCGTCAGTCCGCGCGATACAACCTGGCTAAGGCAAGTCGGCGGGGCGCGACAGACGGTGTGCATTCGCAACGGCGTCCATCATGATCAGTTCGCACCCATCCTGGGAAAGGAATCCTCTGGTGAGCCTCGCATCGTCTTCTGGGGCCGACTCGACTTTGAACCCAACGTCGAAGCATTGACCTGGTTTGTGCGCAAGGCCTGGCCTCGCATTCATCACGACTGTCCACAAGCCCGATTCGAAATCGCAGGCAGACAACCTGTCCAGGCTGTGAAGAATCTGAGGCAAGTTGCAGGGGTGAACCTGGTCGGCTCGGTCGAGAGCATTACCGAGTTTGCTGCAGGTGCATCAGCCGTGGTCTTACCCATGCGCAGCGGAGCCGGGATCAAGAACAAGTTGCTGGAGGCGGCTGCGATGGGTCTGCCTGTGCTTGCTTCGCCCCAAGCTGTGACAGGCTTGGAATGGGTGCACGGCTGCGAACCCTTTGAACTCGTGCGATCCGCAGAAGACTGGCAGGCAGGCACCAAACGATTGCTGCATGATGCAGCCCTCCGCATGCGACTTGGTAGCAACGCCCGACGGTGGGTCTGTCAATACCACGACTGGAATAAAGCTGCCCATCGCCTGCGTGCCTGGCTTCGCAAATTGGCTGGTCACCCGCTGGGGCAGCAGGATCGCTTGGACAAGGTAGATCAGCAGAAAGCCGCAATTCCGACAAGACTGGCCGCTTAAGAATGGACGAGGAATAAACCATGGCCTGGGCATCAGCACATTTCGCGGTCGGCATGGCGTGTAGCGGCGCAGTGACCACGGCAGTCTGCCTGTTCCGCCGGCGCGGCTGGCATTGGTTGGCCCCGGCCATGACACTTGGCGGCATCTGGGCGATGGGCCCGGACCTGCCCCGCCTGTTTCGAGAGGACTTTCCCTCGCTGCCCTTCGCCTCCGTGCTTGGCCAATCTCATAACGAACGCTGGCTGATGCAGTTCGGCGACCTGTTCTTCTTCCATGGCATGATGGATGCGCAACCGAAGGAATATGCATTGCACGGGCTCATTGCCATCATCCTGCTCTACAACCTGGCTGCCTTGCCTGCAATCTATAGTGGCCTAAAGAGAAAATTGTCGCGCGCCAATGACAAGCTTGAACTTGAGAGTCGCCATGCGTAGCAGGTAGCCATTTACCAGTGTATTTTCATTGACATGGAAACATCTGATCTGTCTTCACTGCCGTTGATCGATCCATTGCCAGATGAACCACTTGCCATCTCGGCGAGCCAGGTGCAGCGGGGGAAAATTACTCTTAACCACTTCCACCACAGGCATGCCGTCGTCCGTCTCCTCGGCAGGCGTGACAATCTGTTTGCGTGAGTACGTCGTCAGGCGCGCATCGTGCGGTGGTTGGTCATCGAAATTGCTGAACACCATGACCACCGATCTGCCGGGGACGAACTGTAAATCATTCACATCAATCTCATCGAACTTGGCCTCAGCCTGAGTGAAAGACTCCATCGACCTTGTGTGAAACTGCTTGAGTAACACCTCAGGCGTGTCGTACGCAGCAGGTGACCACTCATTGAAGCCTTCCGTGACAAGATTGCTGAACTCATCCGCACCTTGCTCATTTGCCTTGGACAAAAAGTGCTTCACAAAGTCGCGAATTTCCTGTTTCCCTTCATCAGTCAACTCACCGATCTCAGCTTCAGGTTGATTGACAAACAGTTCATATTCAAAGTATGTCTCAAAAGTCATCGAAGCACTGAAAGGTTGCGCGACTGATTCAGAATCGCCAGCCAAGTCAGCATCTTTTGCATGATCTGCATTGGCTTGTTGTGGTGGTTCGGGCACGATGGTTTCACGGGCTACGATGGAAGAATCATCGGTAATCTGCACGCCTTTCATACGTGCCTGAATGATTTTGACGTAGATCGGCTTCTTCCAGTTGCCTTCAAACGTAACGGTGTTCTCACCGGGCTTCAGCCATTCATTGACGCTCAGCAGCGTGGGGGCCTGTGTGAAGTGAAGCACTGGGTTGCCGTTGACTTTCATCAGGATGCGTCCATCGACCGGGCCGCCGGAGGTAACCGTGCGGTCGTCAGCCAGACCTGTGGTGAAGTGTTCGGGTGCCTGCCATTTTCCATCCACCATGTCCCCGGTGCTGATGGATATCCAATACACACTTGGCTCAGGAATTTCCGGGCGAAAATCACAGGAAGAAACCAGCGCGACAAATCCCATCAGGCAAGATAACAACAGCAGGCGATTGCATTTCATCTATTGCCCCAACATTTTCTCAAAGCCTGAAAGATCCAGCCCGCCGGTAAGCTTCGACATCTCTTCCTGCGCCAGTCTGCGCGACTTTCCGATGGCTGCGTTGCAGGCAGCAGCAATCAAATCCTCGATCATCTGCTTGTCCGCATTGCCCGATTCATCCGAAGCCAGGGTTTGAATCATGCTCGGGTCGAGTTCGACCTTCATGATATCCCCCTTGCCGTTGGCGATTGCCTTGACCGCGCCAGCTCCGGCATCCGCTTCGACACGAGCTTTGGCTAAATTGTCCTGCAACTCAGCCATCTTTTCTTTCATTTCACCTGCCTGTCCCATCAGGCCAGCCAGACTTTTCAGATTTTTCAATTGATCAAACATGGGTTTCCTTTCCTGCAACCGGTCAATCACTCCGGCTGCGGCTCATCATCGGCTATTTCCTCATCCGTTTCATCTGCAGGCATCTGCTCAGGCTTCTCCAACTGACTGTCTATGATCGACACATTATCAAACGTGTCCACGATCTGACGCACCAAAGGTAACTTCAAAGCCTCCACCCGATCCTGCTCAACGGTGCTGGTGCGCGCCGAACTGGCCGAAACCGCGCTGCCTGCACTGCCAGCCTGCAAGATCAGTTGAATCGATTGGCCTAACGATGCGGCGATCTGCTTTTCCAGTTGTCGCAGGCGTTCAGGTGTCGCGAAGCCTGACACTTCCTGTGAGCCGGGCTTGATGCGCACCGTCGCAGCGTTCTGCTCCCATGAAACCACCTCCAGGTGCCTCAGCCAAACCAGACTGCTGCGCTGCGCAGCCAAGGCAAGCAGAAACTGCGACAACGACGTGGCATTTCCAAGCTCCAGACTTGGCAGGGAACTCACAGGCGATGAAGCTTGCGAATGCCCATGCGAATGTCCGTGACTATCCGAAGAAGTCGCGACGCGTCCACCTGAGTCACCGGCTACTTTTTTTTTTCGCCTGAAAGCAAGGCAGCAACGTCAGCCATCTTCTCAGCCAACGTCAGCCGAACGACATACGCATCCAGCAAAGCCCTCGGGTTGCTGCTGCGGTCGCTGTTACGCGAAAGACTCTCGCACAAAGCAATCATGTGAGACAAGCCCACCGCGTCGAACTGTGCCGCCTGTTTCGCAGCTTCTTCACGCGCGCTGTCAGATAATTCCACCAATGGGCTGTCTGCACCGCAGGCAGAAATCAACATGAGCTGTCGTAATCGTTCGATGATGACTTCAATGAGTTGATCCTGCCCGATGCCGGTGTCCAATAGTTCGCTGGTCTGTTGCAAAGCCTTACCCACATCCGCTTGCGCGAAAGCATCGACCAGCGCGACCACGCGCTCCTGTGGAGGCAGGCCAAGCATCTTCTCCAGCACCTGCAAAGTGAGAGGTGATTCCCCCGTGGCCAGCAGTCGGTCAAGCAAGGATAACCCATCACGCATCGAGCCGTTGGCCAGTCGTGCAATCTGCCAGACGACCTGTGCCTCAGCCTCAACGCCTTCTTCCTTCAGCACGTGGGTTAAGTGATCAACAATACGCGGCGAAGCAATATTACGAAAATCAAAACGCTGGCAGCGCGATTGGATCGTGGCTGGAACCTTGTGAGGTTCCGTCGTGCACAAAATGAACTTCACATGTGAAGGCGGCTCTTCCAAAGTCTTGAGCAGTGCATTGAAAGCTGACTTCGAAAGCATGTGCACTTCGTCGATGATGTACACCTTGTAAACCGCATTGTCCGTCGGAGCCAAACCCGCGTTGGCGATCAGTTGCCGGGCTTCTTCGACACGGTTGTTGGAGGCACCGTCGATCTCGATGACGTTCAGGTCTTCACCCCGCATGATGGCGTCGGCGGCACGTTGCTGGACATCGACCGGCGGATATTCGTCGTGATTGGCTGGGGTTGGGCCGTTCTCGATCGTGTCCGGCGCGTTCAAAGCCCGGGCGAAGATACGGGCCATGGACGTCTTGCCCACCCCGCGCGTGCCGGTGAACAGGTAAGCATGGTGGATGCGTCCGGAACTGATGGCATTGGCCAGGGTGCGCGCGACCGGCTCCTGCCCGACGACGGAGTCGAAGGAGGTCGAACGGTAACGTCTTGCCAAAGCTGTGTATGCCATTGTCTAAAACGTCTTGCGTGCGCGTGCCGGGTGAAACCGTATCGAAGGTGTACTCATGCAAGCATGAATAACCTTTCTCACTGCTCGGGCAGACGGCCAGGACACCGACGGCACCGGGCAACCAACACTTAGGGCTGCTCCGGTCAAGGCCTGACCCGATTCATGCAGCCACCCGTGCATCGGGCCCGACCGTCTGCTCAAGCAGTGAAGCCCCATACCTTAACAGTCAAAGCCTTTCCCTACCACACGATGGCATCAAAGCGACCTTTCGATTATTCTCTACGGGCACATCGTGATATCGAACATGTTTAACCAAGACAAAGAAAAACTGGTTTTTTACCTCTTCCGAGGCACGTTCTTCTTCCTGGTGCTGACAGTGACCACCCTCGTCCTGCTCCAGTTGATGAACTGGTTTGCCATCACGTCCATGTTGCCGGTGATCCTCACGCTGCTGATTGCCTCCGCCCTGGCCGGGGGCATCATCCTGCTCGATATTGCCACCCCAAGCAAAGACCTTGCTGCCGGTTCAGGTATCTTCATCGGCCTGCTGTTGGGTTTGCTGACAGCCTTTGCCCTGTCGTACGTCATTGACATCTTCTATGTCAGTTTCGCCATCTCCAACGACATTCAACCTGTGCGCAGCTATGCAGACCTCGACGCCATCATGGATTCTGACAAGAAAGAGATGGCTCGAGGCTTGATGAATCTCTTCGAAGGCATCAAGGTCATGGTGGCTCTGATCAGTTGCTACGTCGCCATCACGCTCGTCCTGCATACCAAAGATGACTTCCGGCTGGTCATCCCTTACGTCGAATTCGCCAAGCAGATTCGAGGCAACCGCCCAGTGCTGCTCGACTCCAGCGTCATCATCGATGGCAGAGTTGCCGACATCGTCAAAACCGGCATCCTGCAGGGCGATCTGATCATCCCCCGCTTTATCCTCAACGAATTGCAGACCATCGCGGACTCCAACGACAAACTCAAACGCTCGCGGGGCAGGCGAGGATTGGACATCGTCAAGCAACTCCAGGCCGACCCGGGTGTGGAAATCTCCATCCGAGCCATCGACGCGCAAGGCAATACTGTCGATGAAAAACTGGTCAATGCGGCGGTTCAGGAGCAAGCCAGGCTGATGACCAATGATTTCAACCTTGCCCAGGTCGCGGAAGTCCGAGGCATCCGCATCATCAACCTCAACTCTCTTGCAGAAGCCATGCGCCCTGCCGTGCTGCCCGGCGAGCAGATGAACGTCCGCATCGTCAAGCAAGGCGAAGGTCCCGGCCAAGGCGTCGGATACCTCGACGATGGCACGATGGTGGTCGTGGAACATGCTGCCAACCGCATGAGAGAAGAAGTCGAAATGGAGATCACCAGTTCGATTCAAACCTCCGCCGGCCGAATGGTCTTTGGCAAGGTGATTGAGAACGGCAATCCGCCTGCTGGATCGGACACGGCTGCTTCAGATTCCCCCGATGATGGGGATGATGAAAACTCACCACGCCGCAGACCTGACCGAGGCAGTTCCTACCCTCGCAATCCCCGCCGGTAGTGCTTTGATCAAACGTCGCGTAAACCTCACCTAACACGGACCTGCCCATGCAAGAACTGACCGTCCAGACCAGCAAGCGAGATGAATTTGTTTCCATCACCCGCAAGGTGCAGGACATCGTCACGCAGTCAGGCATCGAGCAAGGCCGAGTCATGGTGTACGTGCCTCACACCACTGCCGGGGTGACCATCAACGAAAATGCTGACCCGGACGTCGTGCATGACATGCTGGCTCAACTCGACGAGATGGTGCCTTGGCGTCAACCTTTCTATCAACATGCGGAAGGCAACAGCGCTTCGCATGTCAAAGCGTCAACGATGGGGTCGAGCGTGACTGTGCTGATCCAGTCAGGCCGACTGGTGTTGGGCACCTGGCAAGGGATTTTCTTCTGCGAGTTTGACGGCCCGCGCTTGCGAAAAGTGCTGGTCGAAGTGATGTCCTAAGCCTCATCGTACGTCCATCAATCGCACGAAACTACTGCGAAAACCGGACATTTCCTGCTTGTGATGCCTTGCCGCGGGTATTCATCGAACCTATGCTTTTGTCATGGATAAGAAACAGAAAAAAGCGATTACCGATGCTCTTCGTCAAGTCGTAGCTGACAGCTATGCCTTGCTGGGGCAGACTCATCTTTGTCATTGGAACGTCCGTGGGCCGGGCTTTTTTGCGTTGCATACAGCCTTCGAAGAACAATACACGGAGTTGTTCACCGCGGTCGATGAGATCGCTGAGCGCATCCGCGCACTGGGCGCACTGGCACCGGGTGGACTCAGCAATCTCGCGAAGATGGCTGGCATGACCGAGTTAGCGGAAGATGCCGGGGCCAATGACATGGTCGCGCATCTGGTGAAGTGTCACCGTCATCTGGTGGAGCATGCAGCCAAGGCTCGTGACCTGGCAGGCGATGCGGAAGACAAGGAAAGCGAAGACCTGATGGTCGCCCGCATTCAGGTGCATGAAAAAACCATCTGGATGCTGGAAAGTTACCTGGCTGCGTAAAGCTGCAAGTTTACTCAGGTACGTTCAAAACACCTCAAAGCCCACGCACGGTTGCGTGGGTTTTTTAACGACCCATCTTTTTGCGCACTGCGCATTGCCACGATTGTCTTGCCGCATGGTTTTGGTCGACAATCTCAGCATGCAGAACTTATTCAAATTGACCGTCGTCGCTCTTCTTAGTCTGTCATCCCTCGGGCTGATTTCCAGCCAGGCATACGCGGAAGCAAAGCACCCGCGACTGTTTCTGGATGCGGAGGACATCCCTGCCCTGCGTGAACGAGCAAAGCAGGAACCGTACAAGAGCATCGTGCAGGCCTTGCGTCAAGAATTGCCCCGGGCGCAGAAGGAATTGGAAAGAGACCTTAAAGTAAGGTCGGACCGAGCTGTGATGTATGACATGACGCCCCGCGTCAACGCGGCCCTTTACCTTGTCACTGGTGATATTCGATACGCAGACGCGGCCAAGAAATCCTGCTTGAAGATCGTGGAGCATTCATGGTTCGATGATCGGCGAAGCAAGGGGCTAACGCGCGGGGCCGCGGCCGTGACCGTGGCGATTGCGTATGACCTGTGTTATGACGCGTGGGATGAAGACACGCGAAAGTTGATGAGTGACAAACTGTACGCCGTGAGTCGCAGCATGGGTGTGTCGATGGGTCGCGGCGCGAACAACAGCCTGGCCAACAACTGGGCAGCCGTGCGCTACGCAGGCCTGGGCCTGGCGGGACTGGCCAGCGATCACGAGAAAGGTATGGAGCAGGCCAAGTGGGCGTATCCGAATCTGGTGCGCCATCTTGATGCCAACCTTGGCGACAACGGCTGGAACCCAGAGGGTGTGGGTTACACCAATTACCCCTGGCAGTTCACCGGGCCTTTCGGTTACGCGGCTCATCGCGCTGGCATTGGCGACCTGCGCGAAGATGTCGGCAAGAAACTGCAGATGACACTCTGGCACACGATGGTGCAGACAGTCGCGATCAAAGCCAACGAAAGCAGCATCGGCCAACGCCCTGACCTGGCAGATGACCATCACCGCTGGGGTGGTGGGCCCGCGGCTGCATTCGCATTCTTCTATAGTCCGGATGATCTCGTACCGGCAGTGAAATGGCAATACGATCGACTATGTGGCCTGCAGGGAGACAAGACATTTGGCTCAGGCTGGGGTGGGCCTTTCTATGCCCTGCTGCTCTATCCAGAAGATGTTGAAGCTAAAAATCCGCAGGAGGTGCAGGGGCTGCACTTTGTGGACAAGTCGCAAGGGGCCGTGGTCTTTCGCAATCGCTTCCAGGATGAGAATGATCTGGTCGTGCTGACCAACGCCAAGGCTAGGCCTTCCCGCGGCGGACACTCTGGGCCTGACGCGAACACGTTCCGCATCGTCGGGCTGGACAATCTCTGGGTCGTGGGCAGCGGCCGCACTTATAACGTCGGCGGGCAGACCAACCTTTTCCCAGACCCTATCCCCGGCAGGGGCAAAGGCGACTTGGGCAAACTGCTGGATTTGAAACTCGATGAGAAAACAGGCGGGGGCTATGTGAAAATGTCAGGCTCCCCCACCGGCGTGGAAAACCACGTCCGCCAATTCATGGTGGACTACGACAACCCCGCAGCAGAGGCAGTCATCATCACCCACGAAACCAGCGACAACGGCAAGCATTGGCGGCTGAACACCGTCGAGTTCAATCAGATCACCACCCAAGGCAACCAGTTCATGATTGCCGGGCCCAACGGCAACAAACTGGTGGGCACAGTGCTTACCCCTAAAAATCCTGAGTTCAAGACAGGCACCTTCGAGCGAGGCGGTGTGAACATGTACACCCCCGTGGTTTACAAGGGCAAGGACTACAAAGACAACCATTGGGTGCAGTTCGAGGTGGACGGGCAGGCCACGGTCGTCATCACGCTGGTTCGCAAGGGTCAGGCGGTGCCTGGCGTGAAAGATGCAGGGGATGGGATGATTCTGGTGGGCGATGTTCAGTATGAAGTATCGGACGCAGGGGTCGCGCAGTCCGATAAGTGATGGGTTTTCTGCCCCAAATCTGCGAGTGGTTGCGCTCGCGCTGTCTATATTGGCTCCAACCTGCCTTCATTTCGTCCTCAAAATCAGGCAGATGTCAACCGGCTGCGCGAGAAAGAGATTTAGCTGCCTATTCTGCGCGCAGTTTCATCGTGACTCGATCAATATGCCCGCGTTCTAAGCACACTGATTTTACATTAGCTGAGTTAATTTAACTTAAATATATGATATGAATAGCCTTATCGCATTTATGAGCAAGTGCTTCTTTTGGCATGCGCGTTGCCAAGTGGTGTTCAGGGGAAGTTCCGTTCGCCAGGGATGGTGGCGGGACTGAGACAGGCCGTGAGGGCAAACGATATGGGGTGGCGTTGTGAGAGACAGGTTGGGTGTGCGGAAGAGAGAGAGGCGAGTTTACGACGGGCCTGTGGTCGTCACGGCGTGGTGACGCCGGCGGGCACGTCCCGCCGGCTGCCACTTTAAGAGGCTGGCAGGTCCGAGTGTGAGACATGTGGCAAGTGTGAGATATGTGGAGTGGATCAATGACAGAACAAGTCAGACACGAGCAAAGTGAAAGACGCAGGGCAAAGGAAGGCCTGTCGGAAAGGAGGACGATGCCTATCGCAGGATCACGCACGCATTGATTTCGGGGATGCCGGGGGATGCCTGTGCTGGCGGTCAGTACAGGTTCGGTGCGGATCGACCCGTTCACGCCAAGACGACCACGAAGGCGACTTCCATTGCCGTGTCGGGCGACCGTCCAGGAAATTCACAAAGGTTTTCATGGAGAGACAACATGAAACTCAAGATTCGATTTTTGCTGATGCTGGCCGTGCTCTTAGGTGGGCTGGCGTTCGCGGGGCCCGTTTGGGCTGAAGATGCGCCTGATGCAGGCGATGTCAAAGAAGCAGCTGAAAAGGCTGAAGAAGTCGTAAAAACCGCAGCAGACTACACAGAAGAAGAACTCGAAGCCATGACCAAAGAGGTTGAGGCCAAGGTCGAGGAAATGAATGCGGGAATCCCCGAGTATCTCGGTGGCACCTTCTATTACGTCGTAGGTGAAAACGAAGAGACAGGTCTTCCCGAACCATCGCTTTACAACCTCAACGAATTCATGACCAATAACCTCTGGATCATGATTGCCGCCATGCTGGTGTTCATCATGCACCTTGGTTTTGCCATGGTCGAGTCAGGTCTGACCCGTGCCAAGAACACCGTGAACATCCTGTTCAAGAACACGATGATCCCGATGATTGGCATCGTGATGTACGCCATCTGCGGTTGGCTGATCATGTATCCTGGCGATTCCTGGATCATCCCTGATGTGTTTGCGTTTGGTTTCGGCATTGGTGGTGGCGCTAAAGGTGCCATTGACATGAACAGTCCTGCTTATAACGCAGGCTACACCGTCTGGACCGACTTCCTGTTCCAGGCCATGTTCGCTGCAACTGCTGCGACGATTGTGTCCGGTGCTGTGGCTGGCCGCGTGAAGCTGGCTCCGTTCCTGATCTTTACCGTGCTGTTCGTCGGCATCCTCTATCCCATGACAGGTTCATGGCAATGGGGTGGCGGTTGGTTGGCCGATATGGGCTTTGCCGACTTTGCCGGTTCCACACTGGTCCACGCGGTGGGCGGTGCAGGTGCCTTGGCTGGTGCTTTGATCCTTGGCCCACGCTTGGGTAAATACAGCAAGGATGGCTCAGTGAATCCGATCCCAGGTCACTCCATGCCGATGGCCACCATTGGTGTGTTCCTCCTGTGGTTCGGCTGGTTCGGCTTTAACGGTGGCTCAGAACTGAGCGCCAATCCGGAAGGTGTGTCATGGGTTCTGGTCACCACCAGCATCGCTGCCTGCGGCGGTGGCTTGGCGGCTGGCCTGGTTTCATGGATCGTCGGCGGCAAGCCTGATCTGTCCATGGCTTTGAACGGCATCCTCGCTGGCTTGGTTGGCATCACTGCTGGCCCGGACTCTGCCAACTGGATCGAGGCTTTGGTCCTCGTGGGTATGGTCTCCGGCGTGATCTGCTACTTCGCGGTCCTCTTCTTTGACAAGCTCAAGATTGATGACCCCGTCGGTGCGATCAGTGTGCACGGCGTCGTGGGCATCTACGGCACGCTTTGCTGCGGCCTGTGGGGTGTCAACGGCCTGTTTGCCTCAAGCATCTATGGTGATGCGGCAGGTGAAACCGCTGGTGGTACGCAGCTTGTGACGCAGTTCATCGGCACCGTTTCGATTGCTTTAACCGCTTTCGTCTTTGCCGCTGTGGTGTTTACTGTCCTCAAGGCAACGATGGGGCTGCGCGTCAGCGAGGCCGAGGAAATCGAGGGTCTGGACCTGGGCGAGCACGATATGTCGGCTTACCCGGACTTCCAGCAGACGTATATCAAGAGTTACCATGCACGTGAACTCTGATATGGACTTCGATGTGACCGTGTGTCGGCAGCTGGTCTGATCCAACGGTGGATGGCTGGCAATAGAAATGCCGACGTGAAACAAAATGAACTGAAGGAGATTCAGACATGCATATGATCGAAGCAGTCGTCAAGCCCTCCGCGCTCGATGCCGTCAAGGCGAAATTGAGCGAGCTAGGCATCCTCGGCGTGACTGCCCTGGAATGTAAGGGTTTTGGCAAGCAAAAGGGTCACACGGAACGATACCGTGGCGGCCGAATGGATGTGGGATTCGTTCCCAAAGTGTTGTTAAAGATAGCCGTGAAGAGCGAAGATCTGGACAAGGCCGTCGAAGCCATTGTCAGCTCCGCTCGGACCGGAAATGTGGGTGACGGCAAGTTGTTCGTGTACGGCCTGGACCGCGTGGTCCGCGTCCGTACCGGCGAAACCGATGGCGACGCCCTCTAACGCAAAAATGCGACGACTCGGCTGCGTGGAGCGAACAGCTTCACGTGGCTTTTCCTCCTCAGCTCGTGGCTGAGACAGACAGAGAACCTCTTGTGAGCACCCGCCGTGGACTGGTTCGATCCCACTCCGCGGCGGGCGTTTTTTTAGAGCGTACCCAAGTCATTCATCTTAAGGTGCCACAGTTTGATCGAATTTTTCTGAGCAATGCGAAGGAGAAACGCGGCAAGCTGTGCTGACTAAATTTGGTTAAATTGTGGCCTGCCTCAATGTCGGCCTCGGTACTTCTCTGAAGAAAGACACACCTTGCGCCACTCTCGCTTCGCTCGTGTGTCGTCAAGGTGTGGCACCCAGTCATAGATAACCTTGCCGTCGGATGGCTGTGTCAACTCGCGACGAATCCTGAGCTTTTCGAAGGAGGAGGGAGAGAGTTCACGCAGATATTCTCAAACCTTGCTCATAACATGGAGCTTTCTTATCTCTGCGTTCTTAGCGTCTTTGCGTCTTGGCGTGACACTCTTTCTTCCCAACCCATTGAATATCATGGCCATGCTGAAGCGATGGTCATGCCACGCAACTCAAGATCTTGCTGGCTTGTGGGGAAAATGGCGGACGAGACGTCCGCCCCACCGAGAAGAAGAGAGTTTCTCGTCAAGGCGTGGCAACCAAGACTCTATGGTTGGACTCAGCCTGCTCCAGGGTAACCGGATGTTCACCACCTTATCTTTTCGATTTCTGAATCTACTCGCTTTCATGCAGTATGACCTGTCAAGGAGTTTTGGGGAGAACAGAAAAAGCCGACCCAATCACAGGTCGGCTTTTCGTTTTGTATTCAATTGAAGGCAGACTTCGTGGATTACGAGTTCACAGGTTCAGCTTCTTCAACCTGTTTCATACTCAGCTTGATGCGGCCTTGCTCGTCAACGTTAATCACCTTGACGCGGACTTCATCGCCCCGCTTCACAATATCCTCAACCTTGCTGACATAGTCATTGCTCAGCTCAGAAATATGACACAGGCCATCCGTTCCAGGTGACAACTCAACAAAGGCGCCAAAGTCCTTGATGCTCATTACCTTGCCCGTGTAAATCTGGCCGATCTTCACCTCGGCACACAGCTTCTCGATTTCCTCGAGGGCGCGTTCGGCCTTGCCCCCGCCCACCGCTGAGACGTAGATCGTGCCATCTTCTTCGATCTCGATGGTGGCGCCGGTCTTTGCTTCCAAAGCGCGAATGGTCTTGCCTCCCGGGCCGATGAGCTTGCCGATCTTGTCCGGGTGAATCGACGTGCTGAGCATGCGTGGAGCATACTGTGACAGTTCCTTAGGCTCAGGAATACAAGCAGAGATCATGTCCAGAATCTTGAATCGGGCGGACTTGGCTTGCTCGAATGTTTTGGTGATCTGCTCCATGTTCAGGCCACGGATTTTCAGGTCAAGCTGGATGGCGGTAATGCCTTCGCGCGTGCCGGTGACTTTGAAGTCCATGTCGCCGAAGTGGTCTTCCTCGCCTTGGATGTCGGTCAGGTAGATGTCGCTTTGACCGGGATCATCCGCCGAGATCATGCCGATGCTGATTCCTGCCACCGGTGCTTTCAAAGGCACGCCTGCATCCAGCAGCGCGAGTGTCCCGCCGCACGCTGAAGCCATGGAAGAGGAACCGTTCGACTCAGTGATGTCACTGACGAGGCGCACGGTGTAAGGGAAGTCTTCGATGTCAGGCATGACCGGTGCCAAAGCCCGTTCCGCCAGCTTGCCGTGGCCGATCTCGCGTCGGCCGGGGCCGGTGATACGCTTGGCTTCACCGACTGAGAAAGGCGGGAAGTTGTAATGCAGGTAAAACTTTTCTGAGTACTCTTCGCCCAACCCATCGACGATCTGTTCATCTTTACCTGTGCCGATCGTCGCTGTCACCAACGCCTGGGTTTCGCCACGCGTAAATAAACCTGAGCCATGCACGCGAGGCAGCACTGACACTTCACATTCAATGTTTCGCAGTTCATCCTGCTGGCGACCGTCCGTCCGCTTGCCCTCGCGGATGATCTGACGGGTAATGACCTCTTCCAGATCGTGGATGGCGACCTTGGCCATCTTCACATTGTCTTTCCATTCGTTGAACTCACCCACACCTGCCGTCTTTGCAGGCTCGGGGAAGTTTTCTTCGATGAAAGCCTTGCAGGTTTCCCTGACCTCGTCCTGACGCTCCAGCTTCGAGCCGTCAAACGTCTTGGCTTCCTTCAGTGGGCCGGAGAGTTTGCTGGTCACCAATTGCACAATCTCATCGCTGGGGGCCTGCACTTCGCAGACTTTTTCCTTGCCAGCCTTGGCGACCAGGTCATCAATCATCGCGACGATTTTCTGGATGTTCTCGTAGCCGAGTTCGATAGCCTTGGCCATCTCATCCTCAGGCAACTGGTGGGCACCTACCTCGATCATATTCAAACCATCCCGATGACCACACAGCAACATGTCCACATCGCTGAATTCCGACTGGGCTGCGGTCGGCATGACGACGAACTCGCCATCCACGCGACCGATCCGCACGTTACCCAAAGGCCCTTGGAAAGGAATGCTGCTGATCGCCAACGCCGCACTCGCTGCGATACCCGCCAAGACGTCAGGCTCATTCTGGCCGTCGGCTGACATCACCCAACATTGAATCTGCACTTCGTCGAAGTAATGCTTGGGAAACAAAGGCCGAATCGGGCGGTCAATGTTTCGCATGGTGAGAATTTCTTTCTGATTGGGAGCACCTTCACGCTTACGGAAGCCGCCGGGAAATTTGCCAGCCGCATTCAGCTTCTCGCGGTAGTCCACCGTCAGGGGGAAGAAGTCGATACCTTCGCGCGGCTCAGCGCGGACGGCGGTACCGAGGATGACGGTATCGCCATACTGCACCATCACGGCACCGTCCGCCTGCTTGGCGATCTTGCCTGTCTCGATGCTCAAGGTACGACCAGCCAGTTCCATTTCCACTCGGGTTGCATCTGCCATGGGGATAGATTCCTCTTGTTGCCCGCGATTGAGAGCGGGTCTGCCAACAGCTCTGGTGATTGCTTTAAGGGGTGTATCACCAGAAAAAAATGACCTTTCAGTCTGCTGGCCGAGGACAGGGAGATTGGTGTTCAAGCTGTGCGGTTATTCAAAACAACAGCCCGGGCACCAAGCCCTCCGTCCAGCCTACAGACTGAACCAATAACGCAGGACGCATGCCCTGCGCACAAAAGTATAACCGGCTCGCAACAAAACGCGAACTGACTATAGCCTGATAATTGACGATGCTGATGTCGCGCAGAATCGCGTTACTTACGCAGGCCCAGTGACTTAATCAGTTCCTGGTAGCGCGTCAGATTCGTCTTCTGCAAGTAACGCAGCAGGCGGTTACGCTTACTGACCATCATGAGCAGGCCTCGACGACTGTGGAAGTCGTGCTTGTGCTTGCGCAGGTGTTCGGTCAAATCACTGATACGACGGGTCAGCAGCGCGACTTGCACTTCAGGGGAGCCTGAATCGCTTTCGGTGCGCTTGTAGCTGCCGATGATCTCCTGCTTGACTTCCTGAGTCAGGGGCATGGGAGTTCTCCTGGCCGGGTGCGGGGGGCTGACGAAGCCGGTGTCCCAATCACTCAGCGGGGCTGTTTCGAGCCGTGTAGTGTACCTGAGGGATCAGGGATGAGCAATAGGTGGGGTAAAAATCAGCAGGGCGAACGCATCGAGCCCCTCAACGGAACTCGCAGGGGTGCCAAGCTGGTTGATGGGCTACGCCTTGCCAGAAGAATTCACTCAAATGGCTTGTCAATCGCGACAGTCGCTTACAAACCGAGTTTCATTTCATAGATTGTTTTGTTGAGTCCCTAATACCCCAAAAACCGAATCATACTAGGAACAAGTTTCATCATCATTTCTCTCGATAGCTTGATATTGACTTGAGCTATGTCGCCTTCAGTTTTTATCTTGAATTGTTGCAATACCTGAGTAAATGGTTGCATAACCCGAACCGTTTTCGGATCAAAATCTTTCTCAACATTTTCGATACCTTTTATTAGAGAAAGATTAATTTTGTCTTGAAGTTTCGACATCGAGTCTACTAACTTATTTTCATCACTTGCGCGTCCACTTGCTTGCAAAAACCATTGGGGATCTTTATTTCCTGCTTCCTGATCTGGACCAACAGTCAACTCCGCCCAATCAAATGTCTCGACTTCCTCCAAAGGAAAGATTCCTTTATTCTTTTGGACCAAAGCCCACAAAACACTTTTTCCGGATTGCAATTTCTTGATCCTTGGCAGCAGTATCTGGTTGGAGGCCAAGCTTTCTTCCTTTGAACGAGGCCGAAGCACTTCGCGAATCCCCTTCTCATCTAACTCGTATGCAGTATCCCATATCAAAGCGCCATGAGAATTAGAATACATGGCAATGACTGCAGCATCTGCAGATTTGTCATGAAATACTGCAGCCTGTCCTATTTTAAATGATGAGTCTAAGCCATCGTCAGTTTTTATCCAGCCTTTCTCAATATATTCACGATTCCACTGACCTCTGACATGAAACACCAGTATGCCTTCCTTTTCCCCTTTACCCTCAAAGGCAAGAGTGACGCCATCGATTCTTACATTGCCGATGCGATGTGCAACATCAATCAGTTTTTGGTTGAGATCACTCTCATACACTTTCGATTGAACTTCACCCGCCATGACTTCGGGATGAAAAGCAATGATCGAAGATGTATCAGTAACTTGCTTATCCGGGACAAAACGAAACTGACTGACTGCTGTGATGTCTTTAGGCAAACCCAAAACATCCTGATGAAATAATACATCATCTATGACAGGCGATTGATATTTCTCGCCAGTCAATTGAGCCAACGCTCGGGTGGCATATTCCACAACGAAAGAGTCTTTAGATTCAAGCAGCGGTTTCAGATAAGAAATGGCTTCCTGATTTTTTAATGTGCCCAAAGTACGAATGGCCATTAATCTTCTGACTTGCAAATACCCCATCGTTGCCTGATTCGCTTTTAATAATTTTCGTACAGCAGCCGAAATTTCGATATCTTCACTTTGGCTGGCTTTCTCCAATGCCTGTGTTGCTCTGGTTCCCAAGTCGGCGAGTTGTTTGTACGCCTGCTCCCGATTTTCAAAGCTGCGATCTCCAAGTTGCTTAATCAATCGGTTTATTTTCTTTTCCAGTTCCGGGGTGTTTTCGTCAACAAGCAGTGGCAGCATTGCTTCAACGGTCACTTCTTTAATGCCTTGCGTTTGCCAATAAAAGTCAGGTTCAATTTGAGAAACCAGATCATGACCCGTTGGGCTACCTGAGAACAACATCAGCCAAAGGTAGATGACAGGCATTTCGATTGACATAAATCACCCCATTTCAGGCACATAGAGGAATCTTGACATGACGGTTCACAACGCAACATCAGTCCCGGTGCTTTAATGATCACAATACCAAAAAGTAGCCATTTCAGGCAATCGTGACTGGATGTGTAATGAAATTCAAATAAGTCTGTATATACACCCAATCGGCCAAATTTAACCTATCATATCTAAACCCACTTTTATCCGATAAAACGTCCCACTTCCATTGACATTCAGTCTCAACCCATCTAGCTTGTAGCTGCAATCGAGTTTCAATTACGTTGAGGCCCGCAAAACCATGGCTCAGACACCGAAATCCCTGCAAATGCTGCCCGACAGTGCCCCCATTGCCATGGCCATCACCGCGATGCCGACCGATGGCTGTGGCATGATTTGTGACATCCATACCGCCTCAGAGGATCTGCAACGACTCCAGGTGCTGGGCTTATGCGTCGGCAGGCGCGTCCGCGTCGTCAAGAACAGCAACCCCATGATCCTCTCGGTCATGGGTACCCAACTAGGCATCAACCGCAAGCTGGCGGAAGATATTCACGTCGTCCCCAGCGAACGCGAAGTCTGCTGCCAGGTTGAAGGTGAAGACCCCAACGCAAACCTCGGCCATGCTTCCATCGCGACCCACAGCCAACAACCCACTCATCAGGACAGCCAACCCGGAGGTGTGGGATGAGTTCGCTTGAGCTACCGGTTCTCGATGGCCAACGAAACAGCAACGGCCAGGTGCCCGGGGAACAGAACATCACCATCGCGTTGGCAGGCAACCCCAACGCCGGGAAGACCACGCTTTTCAATCGTCTGACGGGTCTACGCGCCAAGACGGCCAACTACCCCGGCACGACGGTCGATGTGCGATCAGCCCGGTTGGCGATGGCTGGGAAACCGGTTGACCTGATTGACCTGCCGGGTTTGTATGGCATGACGGGAGGAAGCCCGGAAGAACAACTCGCGGCTGAGGTGATCGAAGGTATCCACCGCAATGATCATCACGTCAACCAGGCATCGGTCGTGGTGCTGGTCGTCGATGCGACACACCTGGCGCGCAATCTCTACCTGGCTGGACAGGTGCGCGAGAAAGCAAGGCGGGTATTGATCGCGCTGAACATGATCGACCTGGCTTCGCGTGATGGCATCGAGATTGATCCGGAAGGTTTGGCGCATGAATTAGGCGCACCGGTCATTCCCATCAGTGCCCGCACGGGTGAAGGCGTGGATCGACTCCAGCGAAGACTGGAGCAGATGGTCGAAGACACCAGCCAGACCTGTGGCGACGTGCCTGAAGCGCTCGCGGCCTGTTCGAGTTGCACCGGCTGCCCGCATGCCGCAAGGTTCAGTTGGGCGGACCAGGTCATCAGCAAGGTTTCCAATGAACCTGAGCATCATCTGTCTCGCCGAATGACGGAGAAGATTGATCATTACCTGACGCACCCATTGGTTGGGTTGTTTGCTTTCGCAGCCATCATGGTGCTGCTGTTCCAGAGCATCTTCTGGCTGGCAGACATGCCGATGACGTGGATTGATGAATCCTTTGCCAGCCTGGGTGAGACCATGATTGGTCTGCTGCCCGAGGGTTTGATTCAAAGTTTCGTGGTCGATGGTGTGGTGGCAGGCCTGGGCGGGACGGTGATTTTCATCCCGCAGATCTGCATCCTTTTCTTCCTGCTCGCGCTGCTTGAAGACACGGGGTATCTCGCGCGGGCGGCATTCGTGATGGACAGATGGATGAGTAAGGTCGGCCTACCGGGCAAGGCGTTCATCCCCATGCTGTCGGCCCATGCCTGCGCGATCCCGGCGATCATGAGTGCACGCGTCATTGAGAACCGCCGGGACAGGTTGGCGACCATCATGGTGCTGCCTTTGCTCACCTGTTCTGCGCGCATTCCGGTGTATGTGATGGTGACGGCCATGCTGTTTGGGGGCCAACCCTTATACGCGGGGTTGCTATTTGCTGGGGCGTATGCCTTGGGCATCATTGCTGCGTTTACGATGTCTTTCGTGCTCAAGGGCACGATTCTCAAAGGTCATTCCGCGCCGCTGGTGCTTGAATTGCCTACTTACAAGTGGCCTAACTTCCGCAACGCGTTATTGACCACCATTGACCGCGGCTGGCTGTTCCTGCGCAAGGCTGGCACAGTCATCGTCGGTATCAGCATTGTCTTGTGGGTACTCAGCGCCTTTCCGATGGTGGATGAAGCCAATCTACCAGCCGATGTCGCTGCGGAAGTGACATCGCTGAAGCAACAGGCCCAGGCTGCCTCCGAGGAAGCCGCTGCGTTCGAAGCAGCGGGAGATCAAGTTCAAGCACAGGGTCGGGCCTTGGTCGCGGAAGGGAAAAGCACTGAGGCGGATAACCTGATCGCCCAATACCAGCAGGAGCAATCCATCATTGGCACGATTGGCAAAACCGTGCAGCCTGTGTTTGCTCCGATGGGCTTTGACTGGGAAATGTCGGTCGGTGTGATGACTTCCTTTGCTGCCCGTGAAGTCGTGGCTTCCACCTTGTCCGTGCTCTATGGCATGGGCGAAGGCGGCGCTGAAAACACCGAGTTACTCGGCAAAACGCTCAATGACCATATCAGCGTCCCTGCTGGACTGGCGCTACTCGTCTTCTTCGTGCTCGCAATGCAGTGCCTGCCCACGCAGGTTGTGACCCGCCGTGAGACCGGCTCATGGAAGTGGGCGATTCTCCAGTTTGGCTACATGACGGTGCTGGCTTACAGCGCGTCTGCATTAACGTATCAAGTCGCGTCGATGTTTATCTGACGCAACGTTTCGATGACGCGTGTATGTGAATGACTCTCTATTTAGAGCGTACCTAATTCAATCGTAGCGGGGTGCCACAGTTTGACCGAGTCCGCGAGGCAAACTGTGCTCTCGATGGAAAGCTGAAACTCAGCGTCATCCACACACCTTGCGCCAC
>CAZJJN010000042.1:0-31657 GCA_964546335.1 uncultured Phycisphaeraceae bacterium | reverse complement strand
GTTGGAGGATTCGGCACCAAAATCGGTAATGACGGCCTGCATCCCGTGAGTTTAGTGGTCAAATGGGTTGCGACAACATGGCCAGAGCAGGTTTCAGACAGGCGATCATTGTTTGCAATGCCTTTGGGGCGGGTCTATGCTTTGCGACTCGGTCCCCTACCGTGTGATTTGGTATGGGCCATCGGCTTCGGGAGGGTGGCTCCCGCAACGAGCAGAGTGACGCGCCAAGGCATGGAACTTTCTATTACAACAGGTGTTTATGTCGCCACAGCCCTTGGAGCGGTGGCGCTTTTCATGATGATGCCCCGCCGAGGCGGCAGTGTCGCTTTGGGCAGACTCGGAGGCCTGCTTGGAGCCGTCACCCTGGGGGGAATCTGGCTGTTCCTCTCAGCCACCAATGTGTGGGCAGCGGTCAGCGACGCAGGCTTGCAGGCTCAGTTCATTTACTTCTACATTTTCAGTGCGATCGCGATTGTCTCAGCCGTCCGCGTGATTACCCATCACAAGCCGGTGTACTCGGCCTTGTGGTTCATCATGGTGGTGCTGGCTTCGTCCGGCCTGATGCTGACGCTCAATGCACTTTTCATGTCATTAGCAGTGGTGATTATCTATGGCGGGGCGATTCTGGTGACCTACATGTTCGTCATCATGCTCGCCAGCCGATCTTCCAATCCTCAGGATGAGTCGGATGTGCCGGAATACGAGGTACAGGCTCGCGATCCATTGTCCGCTGTGATGGTGGGTTTCCTGCTGCTGGCCATGATCCTGAGTGTGACTTTCAAGACTGACCTTGAGCCGAACCCCAAGACTGCTGCCCCGAGCGATGAGATCGTCCTGCGTGATGTACTGCCTAACCGAGGCCCATCTGAATTGGTTGAATCTGCCGATGTTCCCGCAGAAAGACGCGAGGAACTGAAAGCCGCGTTGGTGAGCGACAATGTCAGCAATGTCGAGCGCGTCGGGCTGGAGTTGTTTCAGTCTTACCCACTGGGCATCGAGTTGGCTGGCGTGGTGCTGCTGTTATCGCTGGTTGGTGCGGTGGTTTTCGCCCGACAGCGTGTCAGTGTGGAAAGTCAAGGCAACGAGAAGGGAGGGCAAAGCTGAGCCAGTGACCGCTGGTGCAAGCTGATGTGATGCAACACTTCCTGAACATGTCGCCCTTGCTTGCTGAAATGACGCGCTTGCCGGACTTGGCTTTGGCGCATTACCTGATGACCGGCGCGATTCTATTTGTGCTGGGATTGATCGGCTTTGTGACGCGGCGGAATCTGATCATCATGTTCCTTTGCACGGAAATGATGTTCCAGGGGGTGGTGGTGACGCTGGTCGCTTTCAGCCGGTACCACATGAACTTTACCGGGCAGACGTTTGTGATTTTCGTGTTGACGATTGCCGCTGCGGAGGCGGCATTGGCTTTAGGTCTGGTCGTGCTGCTGTTCCGCCGCAAGCGGACGCTGGATGCTGAGGCCTGGTCGGAGATGTTGGGATAGGCATTGGCCTGTCGAGGTGATATGGACGCTAGTTGGCTTAAGTTGATTCCCTGGTTACCCGCAGCAAGTGCGATCATCTGTGCCATCGCGGCTACGAATCGCAAGCTGCACAGCCTCGCCGCTGTGGCCACGATCGTCGCCATCGCCGGCGGCTTTTTCATCGCGTTGGCAGTGCATGGCCAATTCGTGCCCGAAGCCAAGGAAAGCCACAGCCAAGATGCTGCTGCCCATGTCGAGCATGAAGAAAAACCTATCGCTGACGCGGAACATGAGAAAGCAGAGCAGCCTGCTGATGAAAAGGCACACGAGAAGCAAGGCCAGGCTGAAGGCAAGCATGCCAAGCCTAAGAGTGCAGCCCAGACCTTACGCGTTTTTGAGTGGATCAACCTTGGCTATGTCGATCACAACTTCGCAACAGAAGCCGACGCCCAAGCTTTCGCTCACAGCAAGACCGACAAAGGTAAAACCGCTGAAATCGTCGGCCAAAACGACACAGGCAAGTGGGTCGTGCGCACCCCACGGTTTGAAGCCAACTTCAATTATTACATCGACTCACTGACCATCGTGATGCTTTTCGTGGTGTGTGGCATTGGTGCGTTGGTTGCGATTTACGCAGCCGGTTACATGCAGGGAGATCGAGGCTATGCCCGTTTCTTCGCTGGTGTGAGTATTTTTATTTTCGCCATGACGCACCTGATCATGGCCGACAACCTTATCCTGATCTACCTCGGCTGGGAAGGGGTCGGCCTGGCGTCGTATCTGCTCATCGGCTTTTACTATCAGAAGCCCGAAGCTGTCGCGGCTGCCAAGAAAGCGTTCATCGTCAACCGCATTGGTGACCTTGGCTTTGCTTTGGGCATCTTCCTGACTTACGTCAACTACGACACCGTGATCGTCAGCGAAATCATCAAGCAGGCAGCCGCTCATACGGGTGATCCAAGCTGGATGGATACGCTGATCCCCTTCCTGCTGATGCTGGGTGCTTTTGGCAAGTCCGCTCAGATTCCGCTTTACGTCTGGCTGCCCGATGCTATGGAAGGCCCGACCCCGGTTTCTGCACTCATCCACGCAGCCACGATGGTGACCAGCGGCGTGTATCTGATTGCTCGCTTGCACCCGGTCTTTGAACTGTCTGAATATGCCTTGCTGACCGTATCCACCATTGGTGTCGTGACCGCGACCTTCGCAGCCACGATCGCGCTATGCCAGTATGACTTAAAGAAAATCTATGCCTACTCCACCATCTCGCAGTTGGGATACATGTTCCTTGGCGTGGGCATGGATGTGAAGTACGCAGTCTTTGGTGCGGTCTTCCACCTGGTGACCCACGCATTCTTCAAGGCTTTGCTCTTCCTGACGTCAGGCAACGTGATGCATGGCATGGCTGGGCAACTTGACCTGCGCAAGATGTCGGGCATGCGAAAGCTGATGCCTTACACCTGCTGGCTGATGTTCGTCGGCTGCCTGGCGTTGGCGGCCTTCCCGTTCACAGCCGGTTTCTACAGTAAGGATTCGATCCTTGCCGGCGTCTTCGAGAAGGCCATCGATCAGGGAGACAACTACCTGCTTTTCCTGGGTATCCTTGCCTTCGCCACCGCTTTCCTGACGGCTTTCTACACCTTCCGCTTGTGGTTCCGCGTCTTCATGGGGCCGACCCAATACGAGATGGGTGAAGAACATCATGGCGACGAGGACCATGCCCACGATCATGACAGCCATGCTGATGATGACATTCATGTCGAGCATCATCACGAGCCTCACGAAGCCGGCTGGCTGATGCTGGCGCCGCTGTTCGTGCTGGCGATCGGTGCTGCGTTCGCCGGGTACTTCGGCTACGACTGGATGAAGAACATGGTCGTCGGCTCCACCGCAGGGGCTGGCTACCTGCTGGATTACCACGGCAAGCAACTGGGTAACTTCGGCACGGCGGAAGACCTGCACCTGATGATGCAGATCGTCAGCGCGATCATCGCCTTCGCAGGCATTGGTATCGCGGCCTACTTCCACTGGTTCAATCGCCCGGCAGCGGATGCCATCGCAACCAAAGCCAAGGGGCTGGTCAAACTGCTAAACAACAAGTACTACATCGACGAAATCAACGACGCCTTGATCGTCAAGCCACTCAACCTCATCGGGCAGATCTTCTTTGTGATCGACAGCCTGATCGTGCATGGCCTGGTCGTTCTCGTCGGCTTCGTGCCTCGCGCTTTTGGCGAAACCATTCGCCCGGCACAGTACGGCTCCCTGCAAGGTTACGGCCTGTCCATGTTGGTGGGACTGGTCGTCATCATCGTGCTGATTGTCAGTGCGATGGCGGGAGGCAGTTTGTAAGAAGGATTCGGGTGGCGTAAGCCGACCCGCTGGATGAAATACGTATGACCTCAGACTGGCTCATTCCGACTCTGCTGCTCACGCCTCTTGCAGGCAGCGCGGTCGCTCTGCTGCTGCCTGACCAGCGCAAGCTGCAATTCAACTGGGCGCTGGGTGTGACGGTGTTTACCTTGCTCTTGTCGCTGTGCCTGGCAGGCCATGCCTACCAGCCCGGCGAAGGGGGCATCAGTCCCATCGAAGCAGGCGGCATGTTCCTGCAAAGCGATGGATTCAACTGGGTGCAGGCGTTCAACCTGCGGATGAGCTACGGCATCGACAGCATCAGCTTCTGGCTGATCCTGCTGACCACCATCCTCATGCCTTTGATCATCCTCGGCAGCTACAACGCCGTGGGCCAACGCTTCCGCGAGTATTTCTTCTGGCTGGTGCTTCTGGAAGCGGCGATGATCGGCACGTTTGTCGCCACTGACATCATCTTCTTCTACATCTGCTTTGAGTTCACGCTGATCCCGCTGTATTTCCTGATCGGCATCTACGGCTCCAGTCAGCGATTGGTCGCGTCGCGCGTGTTCTTCCTCTACACGTTCACCGGTTCGATGGTGACGTTGGCTGGGCTGATTTACGTCGCCTGGTTCAACAGCATCCAACCCGCTGCAGCCTATGCCGGGGCTGGTGAATGGACTTTCAATATTCACTCGCTTACAGCCGCGGCCAACGCCATGTCGGCTGAGCAGCAGATGATGGTGTTGATCGCCCTCCTGGCAGGCTTTGCGGTCAAAGTTCCCCTGTTCCCCTTCCATACCTGGCTGCCTTTGGCTCATACCGAGGCCCCTACCGCCGGCTCGGTGATCCTTGCCGGCGTGCTGCTGAAACTTGGCACCTATGGCATGGTGCGATTCTGCCTGCCCATGTGCCCGGAAGCGGTTGTAACCGCTGCCCCCGTCATCGGCGTGCTGGCGATCATCGGCATCCTCTACACCGCTTTGATCTGCTGGGTGCAACGCGACATCAAGAAACTCATTGCTTACTCCTCGGTCAGCCACCTTGGTTTCTGCGTGCTGGGCATCTTTGCCATCGCCTCAGACAACACCATCGGCCAAAGCGGCGCGGTGATGTACATGGTCAATCACGGCCTATCGACCGGGGCCTTGTTCTTCTGCGTGGGCATGATTTATGAACGCTTCCATACCCGCGAGATGAAAGAGATGAGCGGTCTGGGTCGCGTCATGCCTGTCTGGGCCACCTTCTTCGTCTTCTTCTGCCTGGCCAGTGTGGGGTTACCCGGGTTGAATGGTTTTGTCGGCGAGTTCCTGACATTGCTGGGCGCGTTCACCGCTTCTGCCGTGATGGGGCCTTGGTTTGCCGGCGTGGCAGGCGTGGGCATGATCTTCGCTGCGATTTACATTCTCTATATGGTTGGCCGGGTTGTCTTTGGCCCGACCAAAGTGCCTGCCCATGATGGGCATGGCGAAGGTCACGCTGACCATGCTGTGAAAGACCTGACCGGCAGGGAGATTGCCGTGCTCGCACCGTTGGCCGTGCTTTGCCTGGTGCTGGGCCTGTTCCCAAGCATCATGCTCAAGACATTGGATAAGCCTTTGGAGACGCTGACAGGTAACGCCCAGCAGGTCGTCAAGGAAATGACGCCCAAGCCCATGGCCGAAGTCGATGGGAAATTCAAGGCTGACCATGCCATGATGAGCGACAAGGAGCACACTCAGCCATGACGCTGATGATGGAAAAAATCGCGAGCATCTGGCCTGAGATCGTGCTGGGTATTGGCGCGACCATCTGTCTGTTCATGGGCATGTTCCAGAATCTGCAGATTCGCCGGGCCACTGCCTGGATTGCAGGTGCAGCAATCATCCTCGCTGCTGTCGCAACCATCCTGACAGGGACTGATGTCACCACCCCCTTCGCGGCGTACATCAAACTCGCAGTGTGCGGCGTCGGCCTGCTCCTGCTTCTGGTGGCTGCGGGGACGCCTGACAACCTTTCCCAATCGCGACTGGTCGATACTGGCAAAGAAGTTTTCGATCCCGGCAATGTATTTCGTGGCGAGTTTTTCGCATTCTTTCTCATCAGTCTGGCTGGCGTCATGCTTTGTGCCGGGGCTGATGAACTGGTCTGGCTGTTCCTCGCGTTGGAACTGACCAGTCTGCCGACGTACATCATGGTGGCCATCAGCCGTGACGACCGCCGGGCCCATGAGTCGGCTGTGAAGTATTTCTTCCTGGGTGCATTGGCGGTGGCCATGTTCCTGTATGGTTTTGCCCTGATCTACGGTGCGACAGGCACGACTGTGCTTTACTCCACCACGGGCCCGAGCGTGGCCCAGTTCATCGCGGACTATCCCCTGACTCATCCGGGTGGCCAACTTCCGATGCTGCTGATTCTGGGCATGGCCCTTGCCGTGGTAGGCGTGTCTTTCAAAATCGCTGCGGTGCCCATGCACTTTTACGCAGCCGACGTCTATCAGGGAGCCTCGACTTCCGTTACCGCATTCCTCGCCTTCGTGCCTAAGACGGCTGGATTTGTCTCGCTGATCCTCCTGCTGGGTGTGTTCGGCTGGCCTTTGCCTGAGGTTTTGGTCTGGCTTCTCTTTGCCATGGCTGTCGCGACGATGACCTATGGCAACGTCATGGGCCTGATGCAGAACAGCGTCAAGCGCGCTCTCGCTTACAGTTCCATTGCTCACTCCGGCTATATGCTCATCGGCCTGGCAGCCGGGGCTGCATCGTCAGCCAACGGCGACTCGCCTCTCCAGTCCGGCATCGCTGGCGTGCTCTTCTATCTCGTCGCGTATGGCATCGGGAACCTGGGTGCCTTCGCTGTGCTCGGGGCCATCGAACGCAAGGGAGAAGAAGCAGACACCTACGAAGACATCCAAGGCCTGGTCCGCAAAAGCCCGCAACTGGCTGCAATCATGCTCGTCAGCCTGATCTCACTCATCGGCCTGCCTCCGCTGGTCGGCTTCATTGGCAAGATCTATCTGTTCGGCCCAGCGATGGCGACCGACTCACGACTCATTCAGGCTTTGGTGCTGGTCGGCGCGATCAACAGTGCCATCGGCGCGGTGTATTACCTGCGCATTGCCTCGGCCTGCTTCTTCGGCGAATCGAACGAAGAATCGCGCATCCGCAGAGCGCCGGCTTTGATCACCGGGGCAGCCGCCTCAGCCGTAATCACCGTTGCCTTGGGCTTTGCAGGTGGCATACTGGTCGATTGGGCAGCCGACGCCGCTGGGAGCGTGCAGACACAGAATGTTATATCGCCCCAATCTGTGAATGCCTCCGACCCTGTCGAGTTCGAATCGGCCCAAGTCAGTATCAGCGATTAAACTGTTTCTCCAGGGCGAAAGCATGTGGCAAGTTAGTTGGGCGGCTGGCATGGTCACTGGCGCAGCCATGACCATGAATCATCGATTCGTACTCTTACTCTCACGGTGGGGCAGGCGGTCATCCTGAGAATCGTCGGCGCGTAGCTGTGTAAACTCTTGACGAATCCTGAGCTTGTCGAAGGACGAGGCAGAGAGTTAACACAGATATTCTCAAACCTTGCTCATATCATGGCCAAGCTTCGTGATGGTCATACCACCAGCAGAAGAATCCGCTTCCTTACGGAGCGCGGCCCGTGGGGACAAATAAGAATCCGCTTACTCACATGCCCCCTTCGATACTGCTCTGAACCTTTCTTGCTCGTGCGAAGAAGAGCAAGAGCAGAAGATCAAGCACCAAGATCACAAAGAACACAGAGAGAGATTTTCTCGCCAAGGCGCAAAGACGTGAAGATCGCAAAAGAACGATGACTCGATTGATTGTCATCCTCTGTGTCCTTCGAGTTCTCTGTGCTTCAACTCTGTCTTTTTTCGGAGTGGTCATGTCAAGGCCACGCCAATCAACCGATATCATGGCCATGCTTCGCGATGGCCACGCCACCCATAGAGCTTTCTTGCCTCTGCGTCCTTCGCGTCTCTGCGCCTTGGCGTGATACTCTTTCTCCCATTCCATTTAATATCGTGGCATGCTGAAGTGATGGCCAAACCACCCGCCGCATATAGGGCTTCATCCTTTTTTGGATTCGCCAAAATGCGCGCAAAAAAAGAACGCCAAGGGGAGGAGTCCTTGGCGTTTAGAGGTTAGGTCGTGATGCTCTCTCAAGACCCGTCGGTCTATCTCTCTTCACCACGCCTATGCGTTCGACCGGTTCAAAATCGAACGCCGGTTTCAGGAACGCATCTCAGCTCTGTTTCCAAAGCTGGTGCTTCAATGACTAAATAATACAGATATCCCGATGCGGGTCAAGTCGTTTCTGCACTTTTCTGAGATTTTTTTCGACTGCGGAAAATAGGCAAATTACCCACCGTTGCAGGAGGCTTAGAACCACCATTTGAAGACCTGACAATCGCCATAAACTGCCCATTTCGCCAACGCCCCGAAACTGGATCAACTCCATATTGATAGCCGTCAGAACAACCGTTTCAAACGACACAACCGGCAGAAACTCCATGAGTTGATTGCCCCATTTGCTGATTCGAGCCAAAGTCAGCCGTTCTCTTGCGTCGTAACCAAAGCGGACGCTGATTCTCGTCGATGGAGGGGGTGACACCGCGCAGGCAGAGGCTTAGCTTGACTCGAACCCGCACAACCCGTGCCGAACCGGCATCCGTCACAAGGTCTGCCAATGCGACTCGCCGCGCGACTGCGTCCAAATCTGATCCTGCAGCCGCAAACCATCAGCCTTCAGTGATTGACTCGGACAGTACCCGCAGGCGATCCAAACATTACCGGGCATGGGACGATGCCCCGTTACAGGTGAAAGTCCTGTTGCTGATCCTGACCTCCATGCTGGCCGGTGTGTTCATCGGCTTCACCGAGGCATGGATGAATTTCAAGGTCTGGCCCATGCTGGCAGGCGGCACATTGATTGCCCTGCTGCTCTTTGCCTTGGGCAAGCACTGGGTGGTGGAACCTTTCATCCAGCTTTGCCAGACTTTGGAACGGGCAGCCCGCCAGGATCAACCGTCACATGAAATCACGGGCCTGCCCCTGTCGCGCCACGATGAAATCGGCAGGCTGGCACGCATCATGCATCAAGTTCATATGCATGCGGCCCGTGACTGGCATGAAGCGCGTCGGTTGCGGCGGACACTGGACCATCGCATTCAACGGGCCACCGAGCAGGCGACGTCCCAGCTCAGACGCATCGCCATGCGCGATTCACTCACCGAAGCTGGCAACCGTCGCTTCCTTGAAGAGAACCTGCCTCCCCTTTTCGATAGTGCGCGCGTCTCGGGGACGGACCTGGTCAGTCTTGCGATTGACCTGGACAACTTCAAGTCGGTCAACGACACCCTCGGCCACGCTGCTGGGGATGAACTGCTGATCTTTATCACCAGCCTGATGCAGGCCAGCGTACGTCAGGGCGACTACGTCATCCGACAAGGTGGCGATGAATTCCTGATCTTGCTGCCCGGCGGGGAGATCGAACGGGCCAGTGCCTTGGCGGAGCAGATCATTGCCTTGTTCAGGCAGCATGTGAAAACCGCCCTGCCCGACGATTGCCGGGCTGACCTGTCGGTAGGTATCGCTTCCATTCACGCGGACGCGGTCACAACGCCTGACGAACTACTTTCACGTGCTGACGAAAGGCTTTACTCAGCCAAGCGACAAGGTAAAGGGCGTGTGGTCGCACCGGATGTCGATCCGGGCAACGGCCAAGGCATCAAAAAGCCGACCAGTCATAATCGCTGGGCTGAAAGTGCTTGAGTCCAATTTAGTATTGTGTCTGATACGTCAGCGAGATGGGTTCACAAGGTCACGCTGCATCATGCTCATCTTTGATTGCATGGCCATCCAGCGGATTCACAAGTTTTTCAATCTCGGCATCAGTTAAAACCAGTTTGAGCAGATCGCGCACGACCTTGGCCCCTTCAACCGGGTGCCTGAGGTAGCGGTCTACGTACAGACGGTAACGATTTCGCCGGCCATCGCGCTCGCGCTCCAGATACCCCCCCGCTTCCAACTCGGCCACGATCTTCTGCACCGCTCTTTCGGTCACGCCCACCTTCTCTGCCACCTCGCGCAGTCGGATATGCGGATCTCGTGCGATGCAGATCAACACATGAGAGTGATTGCTCAAAAAAGTCCAGTGCGATTGCCCATCTTCGGACGGGGATTTTGTCATGTCCAGTTCCTTGACTCAGGGAATAACACGCCTACAGTCCTACGAACTGTAGTTCGTATATTAACGGAAGTTTCATTCGTAAATGAGGATAAGTGAATGTCAAACACACAGGCTCTTGATGTATCAACCGCAACCAAGCCTTCCGTCGCTGTCACGGTGGCGCATGGGGATGGCATTGGCCCGGAGATCATGGAAGCGACGTTGCGTGTCCTGGATGCTGCTGATGCAGCCATCGCGCCGGAATTCATCGAAGTCGGGCAAAAGGTATATGAGAAAGGCGTGACAGCCGGGATCGAAGCGAGTTCTTGGGATTCTCTACGCCGCACCAGGGTTTTCCTCAAAGCTCCGATCACCACGCCACGAGGCAAGGGCTACAAAAGCCTCAATGTCACAACACGCAAATCCCTGGGGCTGTTCGCCAATGTGCGAACCTGTACATCATATCACCCATTCATCCGGACAGTCCACCCCAGCATGGATGTGGTCATCATTCGTGAAAACGAGGAAGACACCTATGCAGGCATCGAACACCGCCAAACACAGGAAGTGACGCAGTGTCTGAAGCTGATTTCCCGGCCAGGGTGCGAGAAAATCATCCGCTACGCCTTCGAATATGCCAAACGAAACAACCGCCAGAAGGTCACCTGTTTCGTCAAAGACAACATCATGAAGCTGACCGACGGCCTGTTTCATCAGGTGTTTGACGAAATCCGCGCAGAGTACCCGGAAATCGTATCCGACAACTGGATCATCGACATCGGCGCTGCCAAGCTCGCGGACACGCCAGACGCTTTCGACGTCATTGTCATGCCTAACCTGTATGGCGATATCTGCTCAGATATCGCGGCCCAGATCACCGGCTCGGTGGGTCTCGGTGCTTCAGCCAATATCGGCGCGAAATGTGCCCTGTTCGAAGCGATCCATGGCTCAGCCCCCGACATTGCCGGGCAGAACATGGCCAACCCGTCCGGCCTGCTGCTGGCGTCCGTCATGATGCTCAACCACATCGGCCAACCTGAGACGGCTGGTCGCGTCCATAATGCCTGGCTGAAAACCATTGAAGATGGCATGCACACCGGCGACATCTTCGAGCCGGGCATCAGCAAAACTCAGGTTGGTACGAAGGAATTTGCCGACGCGGTCATTGAGCGACTGGGCGACCTGCCCGAAACCTTGACGCCTGTCAGTTACGCGGCAGGTGATAAGCCGATCACGGATGTGATCACCACGACCAAGCCTCAGAGCGTGAAAGAACTGGTCGGCGTGGACATCTTCATCGACTGGGATGAGGCTGACCGCAGCCCACAGATGATCGGTGACCGGCTGACTAAGTTGGCTGGCCCCGACTTCAAACTCAAGATGATCACCAACCGTGGCGTGAAGGTGTATCCAGATGGTTTCCCCGAGACTTTCTGCACCGACCACTGGCGCTGCCGATTCGTATCCCCCGATGGCCAAAGCCCTGTGACGCACCAACAGATCCTCACCCTGTGCGCCCGGGTCATGGAGGGTAAGTTCGACTTCATCAAGACCGAACACCTCTACACTTTCGATGGCGAACTTGGCTACTCGCTGGGACAGGGGGAGTAAACCGTCACGACGCCAACTTTGAGCGCGTCTCGAATAACCCACTAGAGCAGGATGAATCCAATCGTCACGGGTTGGGTGCCACGCCTTGACGACACACGAGCTTGCGAGAGTGGCGCAAGGTGTGTGGATGACGCTGCGTTAAGGCTTTCCATCGAGAGCACAGTTTGCCGTGTTTTTCCTTCGCATTGCTCAGTAAAACCCGGCCAAACTGTGGCACCCCCGCAATGAATAATTTGGGTACGCACCAGGCAATCCGCTGATGGGTTACGGCTCGAAGATTCGCCTAACCCATCCTTCGCGATACATGCGTCCGCCCGGGTTTTTTCATGCAGAATTTTGACCGCGTTGCGCTGTCCTCTGCCACAGGTGAAAACAGATCGCTAGACTGAGCAGTCCGAAATGAACACCCCCCTACCTGCAGGAGTTGATCAAGATGAGTCAGACGATGATTGGTGCCCAGATGTTTACGGTCCGCGAGCACACCAAGACGGTGGCCGACCTGGCTGAAACATGTAAGAAGCTCAAGGCCATGGGCTACGACGCGGTGCAAGCCTCAGCCATTGGCGCGGAAGCCACGCCCGAAGAGTTGGGCAAGATTTTCAAGGATGCCGGGCTCGAGGTGGCAGCTACCCATGTCGGTCTGGACCTGATGAAAGACACCCAGAAATGTCTGGATTATCACGCGGCTCTCGATTGCAAGTACACCGCTGTGGGCGGCTTTGGCTGGGGGGATCCTTCCGCCAAGGACTGGTCTGACTTCGTCGCTGAGTATGGCCAGATCGCCAAGACGTTGGGGGCAAAGGGGTTGATGGTCGGCTACCACAACCACAGCCACGAGTGGGCCCTGGTCGAAGGCAAGCGCCCGATCGATATTCTCGTGGATGAGGCCAGCAAGGACATCTGGTTTGAGCTTGACATGTATTGGGTGGCTCACGCGGGGGCTGACCCGGCTGCGTGGGTTAATCGCATCGCAGCTTCCGGCCGAATGGTCAGCGGCGAAACCCGCATCCCCTGCGTTCACTTCAAGGATATGCAGATCAACAAGGACCGCACTCAGAAGATGGCGGAAGTCGGCGACGGCAACCTGAATTGGCCAGCCATTCTCGAAGCCTGCAAGAAGGCCGAGGTGAAGTGGTATCTCGTTGAGCGCGACAGCGGCGACCTTGACCCCTTCGACTCACTGAAGATCAGTATCGAAAACATGAAAGGCTGGGGATTGAGTTAACCAGTGAAGAACTTGGTTCTCATGCAAAGAATATGAATGCTGTTACATGAGTGACGGGGATGTATGATCGAAGAAAATATCGATCCATCAGAGCATAGACTGCCTCAATATCGCCATTACTATGTCGATGAAGCTGGAGACCCTGTCCTTTTTCATCGCAAGGGGCAACGAATTGCTGTCGGCTCACCTGGATGCTCCAAGTTTTTCATCCTTGGCAAGCTAGAGGTCGCCGACCCTGATTCATTGTCGAAAGATTTGGACCGGCTGCGTAACTCACTACTGGCAGATCCTTACTTTGCCGGCATCCCTTCCATGCAGCCTGATCAGAAAAAGACTGCTTTGTATTTCCATGCAAGAGATGATGTGCCTGAAGTACGACGTGCTGTCTTTCATCTACTGCTGTCACATGAAATGAAGTTTTTCGCCATCATTCGTGACAAACATGTCATTGTTAATAAAGTCTTGGAAGAAAACCAGCGTAATAAAAATTATCGCTACCATCCCAATCAACTCTATGATCGTTGTATTCCTCTATTGTTTGATGGACGACTGCACAAGGAGGATGCTTACCAAATCTACTTTGCACGTCGAGGATCCAGTGACCGCACAGAGGCATTTACACGAGGGCTGGAAGAAGCGAAACGAAGATTCAGATCAAAATGGAAAATTGACAGTCTGTCACCTATTGAAGTGGTGCCATCCAATCCAGTTAAGGTTACATGTTTGCAAGCAGTTGATTATTTCCTCTGGGCTACTCAACGGTGTTTTGAAAAGGGAGAACACCGCTACCTGAATCTGCTTTGGCAAAAGGTTGGGCTAATCGTAGACCGCGATGATTGTCGCGAAAGAGGAACAGGCGAGTACTACAACAAAGATCGCCCGATACCTGAAGGTTTTCGATAAAAAAAGCCGGCGGATATAGGAGTCTCGAGGACTCACACGGCATGGAGCCGAATTTCTTCCTGCCAGCTGTTCACATTATATCGTCTAAACCTTGAAGTATCTACAGAATGCAATCCAGTTTGTGCATTACATGCAAAAAAACGATTGCAATAGACAGTTCAGCGTTCTCGATAACCCAGAATCACCAGGATACACGCGCCGTTGGCGATGACATTGATCCCCGCAGCTTCTGCTTTCTCAACCGCGGCGTCACTTTCCGCGCCCGGCTGCATCCAGATATGCCAGATGCATTGTTCGATGGCTTCATCAACCAATTGCTCCGTAATCTTCGGCGGGGTGATGATCGAAATCCCATGCACAGGCTCAGGGATTTCCGAAAGCGTCGTGTATGCCTGCAATCCTTCGATCTCACCCCCCTTTCGATTCACGGGGTACACTTGCAAGTTGTTCTGCTGATAAACGCGCAACACTTTGTTGCCATACTTTGAACGCACAGTCGTGGCCCCGAGCACCGCGAATGGGGAACCAGCCAGAAACGCATCGATTTTTTCCTGAGGTGTGTCAGCCAAATCAATCTCCTCTGTCTAAAGCTTCGATTAGCCGAGTCAATTGCGCCTCATCATTATAGAAGTGCGGACTGACACGCAGGCGTCCTTCACGCAATGCAATGATGATGTCTTGGCTTTCCAACTGCTGCACCAATGCACTCAACTCACGTTTTCCCATAATGCAACTCGGCTCAAAGACCACGGCCCCGCTGCGTTCCGCTTCCACCTCACGTGGGCTGTAAATCCGCCAGCCCTGTTCACGTAACCCCTTGCACAAGAATGCGTTCAGTTCTTCCACGCGCTGCCAGACATGCTCAATGCCAACTTCCAGCAGCAACTCAAGGCTGGCTCCCAAAGCCAGAATCCCCGGGATGTTCAGCGTGCCAGGTTCAAAGCGCGTCGCAGACTGATCAAACTCAAACTGGTAATTGCCAAAGTCGAGCGCATTGACCATGTTGGCCCAGCCCACAACATTCGGATGCAGCCGTTCGATCAACTCAGGCCTGCAATAGAAAAAGCCCAACCCCTCAGGCCCGAGCATCCACTTGTGCCCGTCCGCAGCCAGGAAATCAATGTCCAACGCCTGCACATCCACAGGCATGACGCCAACGGACTGAATCGCATCGACACAGATCAAGCCATCCTGCGCATGAATCGCCCGCGTAATCGCCTCGACATCCATCCGAAATCCGCTGGCATACTGCACCATGGAGATGGACACCAACCTGGTGCGAGGCGTAATCGCCTGAATCACCGCCTCTGCAGGAATTCTCCCATCCGGTTGCTGCTCCACTTCCACGACGCGTATCCCCTCGCGCTGCTGCGCATCCAGCCAGCAGTAACGGTTGGCTGGGTACTCGACGTTCGTGATGATCACTTCGTCACCAGCCTGCCAATGCAACCCCTTGGCCACCTGCGCCAGACCGGTCGACGTGTTGGGGATGAAAGCGATCGTCTCAGCGGATGGTGCGTTGATGATGTTGGCTGCCAACTGGCGCACGTCTTTGATTCGCCGGTACCAGCCAGTGTCAACGTAAGCGCGCTCCGCAGCAAGGCTGGCATACTCTTTCAGGATCTCAGCAGCGGGGCCACTGATCGGTGCAACGCCAGCATGATTGAAAAAGTCCAGCCGTCGTCGGATGGGAAACAAGCGATCAAGTTCACTTGAGGAAGGCAGGCCAGTCAATCGTCATCATCCCCAAACAGCCGACGCCGGGCCAACTCCGCCTGGTCAGTCTTTTCCATCTTGCCCACGATGGCCTTGGCCAGGTGAAAATCGCCCGGCCGGGTAATCTTCAAGTTCGTCACCTCGCCGGGCACGGTGTAAACCGTTTCGCCCAATGCTTCGACCAGACCGGCATCATCGGTGATGTTGGCTGAATCCACCTTGCCTTCCACGATCTGCTGGTAAGCGCGCTCAAGCAGCGACCTTTCAAATACCTGAGGCGTCTGCACCTCCACCAGATTCCTGCGATCCACGGTTTCAATGACCCGGATCATCTCCGCCTCGGCGGATGACTCGCCGCCGAGGACCCGTGCAATGGGATCATCATCTTCTGTATCCAACTCCGCCGGGGCCACACGTTTGAGCGTGTTATTCACAGGTAAAGCCGGGATCACCGCGGCATGTTTCGCGGCCGCATCAAATACCGCGCTGATCAACTTCCGCGTCGCCAACGGACGAACGACATCATGCACTGCCACATGCGTGGCTTCATCGGATATCGCAGCCAAAGCTTTCTGAACGGTCTCCCATCGCTCCTTGCTGCCCCCTTCGATCAATCGCACGCCATGAAAGTTGAGCTTGTCGCTCCATCGGAAGCGAAAATCATCGATGCCATCCGGATTGACAGCCAGGAGAATTTCAACGACGTCCGGCTGCTTGGCAAACAGTTCAATGGTGCGCTGGAAAACGGGTCGGCCAGCGAGGCTCACTTCCACTTTGGAACCCTTGATGGATTCATCGCCTTGGAAACGCTTGCCGACACCTGCTGCGGGGAGAATGACGCTGACTTTCATGGCTGCATGATATCGCTGGATGGGATGGACTCAAGATGAGCAAGATCCCTTGCGAGTCATCTTTCCAATTTGTTTCTTTCACTTCCCCACAGGCCCGACGCGGAAGAAACGCAAAGCTCGTTGGATGGCCAGGTCCCAGTAATCCCAGGTGTGGGCGCAACCTTCATCCTCTTCGTAAGTCAATTCAACGCCCAACTGTTTAGCCTTGTCGCGGAAATTGAGGTTGTGCTGGTAGAGAAAATCTTCCGTGCCACAGCATTGGTAAAGTCGAGGCAAGTCTGTGCCCTTCGCTGCATGCTGCTCAAGCAATGCCATCAGGTCGTCCTGATCAGGGGGTGGAGCATCTCCATAAACCATTTGCCAACTTTTAGCCCGTTGCGGCTCATTCTTGCGAGCATGGTCGACCGCCCGTTGAATATCCAATACGCCAGACATGGACCCGGCTGCAGCAAACTTCTCCGGACAGCGCAGCGCCAGCTTGAATGCTCCGTAACCACCCATCGATAAACCTGCAACGAAGTTATCTTCCCGCCGCGCGCTTAATCGGAAGAACTGTCTTGCCAAGGCAGGGACTTCCTCACTGATGAAAGTCCAGTAGCGGTCGCCGAACGCCATATCCGTGTAGTAGCTTTTGTTGACCGCAGGCATGACCACAGCCAGACCGGTGGGCGCGACATAGCGTTCGATGCTTGTACGTCGCTGCCAGATCGTGTGGTCATCGGAATAGCCATGCAGCAGATACACCGTGCGATGGCCGGGCCCGTCATTTTGCGGGTCGGCTGCAGCACCAGCCATGCCGATCTGTGAAGTCGTCCGCTGCGGGATGATGACATCCATCGAGCAGGCCAGCCCGAGCGACTCGGAATGAAATTGACAATGAAATAAAGCCATCGATTCTCGCGAAACCGTGAAAAGATTAAGACTCTTCCTTGGCCCCCTTCTTCTTGAGCAGTTCGACGATCTCTTCGCGGTTCAAACGCTTGGCCAACTCAAGCGGGGTAAGTCCCCGGCTGTTCTTGGCATTCACATTCACCCCGGCTTTCAGCACAGCTTCGACCATGTCCAACTCGCCGCGACTGACAGCCATGAGCAAAGGTGTCACCCCCTGCCTTTCTTCTACGCCAAAGTCTGCGAAAGCGTCGGCCAGGATTTTGACCATTTCGAGATCGCCCATTCGTACCGCGACAAGCGCGGGGGTGACTTTGTTTTCATTTTCCTGATCCACGTTGGCTTTGCGCGCGATCAACTTACGCGCGATGTCATGGTGCTGGCCGATCACCGCCATGAACAGAGGACTTTGCCCCGTGCTGGAAACCACATTGACCTTGGCGCCCGCAGCCAGAAGCATGTCCACAATGTTGTCATAACCCAGTCGGCTGGCATGCATCAGGGACGTCGTCAGGTTGACATTGGTTTGATTCACGTCGGCTTCGTTATCTATCAGAAACTTGACCATTTCCTCATGGCCGGGCACGACAGCCTCCATCAAAGGCGTGCTCTTGGCGTTGTCTTCCTGATTGATCTCCGCTCCTTCAGCCAGCAGATATTTCACCACCGGCACCGAGCCGCCACCCGCAGCGTAGAAGATCGGCGTCTTGCCTTGGTTATCCGTCGAATCCAACGCAGCACCGGCTTCCCGCAGATTCCTCACAGTCTGAAGATCCCCATCCAAAGCCGCCCACATCAAGGCCGTATGCCCGTTTCGTGATCGCAACTTCACATCGGCCCCGCGATCCAACAGCAACTTCACGACATCAGCCTGGCCGAACGAGGCAGCCGTGATCAAGGGTGTACTGCCCTGCTTGCTTTGGGCGTTGACCTGAGCCTTGGCATCCAGCAGCACCTTGACGACTTCCAGATTACCTGACCCGGCAGCAGCGAGCAATGGTGACCGCCATTGATCGTCCGTCTTATTCGGATCAAGCCCGGCTTGCAGCAGCATCTGGATCACTTTCGCGTTGCCACCCCCTGCCGCCTCCATCAGGAGCGTCCGTGAATCTTCCAGTTCCACATCCGTCTTGGCTCCCTTGTCGAGCAACAGCTTGACCACCTCTGCCGAACCACTTTGAGCCGCCCTGACCAATGGGGTTGAGTTACCCGGGCCTTTGGTGTTGACATCCGCACCCGCTGCAATCAGCAGCTTCACGCATTCCGAATGGGCGCTGGCTGCATTCAGTAAAGCCGTGTTGCCATGCTTATCCGCTGCATCGACTTTCGCGCCAGCATCAAGCAAAGCCTTGACGACGTCGGCGTGACCCCAAAGCGAGGCTTGAATCAGGGCAGTGTCTTTCAGGTGCACTTGGCGTTGATAATTAGCATCCACGCCGGCTGCGAGAAGAGCCTTGACTCTTTCAAGATCGCCCGAACCCGCAGCTTTCATCATCGGCGTGACGCCGATCAGGTCTCCCTGGGCTGGATCAATCCCGGCCTGCTTCATTTCAGCGACGGTCATCTGCTGCACGGACTGGGCGTAAATCTTCTTGCTTTGCATATCCATAATGAAATGGAAATGCTGCAGCAGGTTGCCCCCGACCACGCCATCCAATGGAGATTCAGGAATTCTACGCACACTCTTAGCCACCCCAAGAATCGCTCTCTCACCCTTTAGCGTTTGGCCGAGTAACTCGACTGTTTTCAATCGCGTCGCATACGGACGGATGTTGCTTTGCCAGTTTGATTGAATGGGCACGGCAAATTCGCTGTCCAAAAGGTCAGGATGTTTCGCGACCAGATGCACCCCCACATCCAGACCAATGGTGGCTGCGGTGTTGAGCTGGAACTTACCTTCGACATTGCCATTCAATTTGATTGTGATGGCTGGGTTGCCCTGCTCCATCGTTAAATCAAATGTTTTCATGCCTTGCGGCACTTTGAAAGCCGCCCGGTCGTAGATGGTGAACTTCCCGGTGCGATAGTCAATGCCGAACACCATGCGCGAAAGCGTGTCCCGGCCAAGTACGCCGGCAATCGGCGCACCCAACTCCTGTCTGAGACCTTGCAGGCTGTTGACCAGCACCGTTGGCTGATGGATCACCGCATCGCCGATGCGCAGCTCATTGAGCGCACGCAACTGCACCGGCCTGTCGGGATCGGTACCCGGCAGATTCAGCCTGCCAATCAAAGGCAGGTTGGCGCGGACCGCAATCTGGGCATCCACCAGGGTTCGGGCGGAAGTAGTATCGACAATAAACCAGCCGACATCCGCCCCGTTAATGGAAGCCTTCACCAGCAACATGTTGTCAGCAAAACCCGCATCCACCGTCGTGGAAGACTTGTCGAAGAAAATGCGCACATCCTGTGGCTTCTCCTCTTCAGCCAAGGCAGCGACAGGTTTGATCGTCAACAGACATAAGGCAAGCAACGTCAAGAGACGGGGAAAAGCACATCGGTTCATGATTCATCCTTCCAGCCGGTTCTGATCGAAACGCATACTGTAGGTCAGCCAAGCCATAGCTACCAGTTTCAACCTTTATTACCAATCCACGCAGGACAAGGTGCGGGAGAAATGAGACAACCTGAGGAAAAAGTTGGTTAGAATTGAGTTTATGGGTGAAATCACAGCCATTCGCAGTTCTCGCCGATCCGACGGGGGTTATGTCATTTCCGTCGATGGGAAAGTGGCTTTCACCTTGTCCAACATCATGTTCGACAAGTTGAGTCTGTCAGTCGGGCAAACAATCGACGACATTCTTGAAAGCAGAATCGAGCAGGCGAAGCAGTTTGATGCAGCTCGTCGCACGGCTCTGCAAAGGTTGAACCGCCGGGCCCTTTCCCGTCGAGAGCTTGAACAGAAACTCAGGCAAAAGTCATACGAAACGGAAGTCATTCACATGGTGCTGGATGATCTGGCTGAGAAGCAATTGCTGGATGACCGCCAATATGCGCAGATGTTCGTGGACAGCCAACTCCGCCAAAAACCCGCGGGAAAGAGACTGCTGCTGGCCAAGTTACGCGCCAAAGGTGTCGAGGCTGGTATCGCGGACGCGGCTGCGGATGAAGCATTACAGGAAGTGGATCAGGTCGAAGCGGCGACTGAACTGGCCAGGAAAAAGTTAAGCACTTTGTCGCGTTATGACCTGGCGACAAAGCAGCGAAGATTATGGTCGATGCTGGCCAGACGAGGCTTTGATGGCGATGTCATCAAGCAGGTCATGGCTGGCTTGGATTTAACATCGGAAACCGATTCGGATTGATTTCTGGTTCAATCGCGCTTGGCGACATCAACAGCGACCAGGTCACCATCGTTGTTCCTGACATAGATGATGCCGTTCGACAAAGTGGGAGGCACCCAGCTGCGAACGCGATCGCTCAGTAGCGTAGCCTTGGCGATGGGTTTGAAGGCCTGTGTGTTCGTCTCAGCGATAATCAGTTGGCCACCAGTTTCCGAAGTGATGACCAGTTTGTCATCGACCAGAATAACTGCCCCCCACCCCATGCCTCGCTCGCGCCATTTCGCCTCGCCGTTGCTGATATCAAGGCAGACAAGATTCTTTTCATCGAAGCCAAAGACATAGCCCTCATGCAGCACATTGCTGGAGAACTTGTTTCGCAGGTTCTTGTTACTCCAGCCGGTGTCCACTTTGCCATCTTCAATGGTGATATGCGCAACCCCCGTGCCATAGGCAGTGGAGATCAACAGTGAGTTTTTGCCTGTAATCACTGGCATGGAGGCGTTCACGCCATAAGAAGTAATCCACGGATAACTCCAGAGTTTGCTGCCATCTTCAGGATTCAACCCGACAAGCACACCACCCTCCCCTCTGTTACCTTCGCCACCCCATAAGCACAGCAGTGTGGGCTTGCCATCCAAGGTCGCCAGCAGTGGTGAGGAGTAACCGGCATACGCAATGTCGCCACCGACTTTCCACTTCAATTTGCCCGTGTCCGCATCAAGCGCAATCGTCGCAGCCTGCTTGCCCCCACCAATCACATAGACCACGCCATCTTCAACCAGCGGTGAAGAAGAAAATCCCCATTGCGGCTTGACCGCTTGAAAATCCTTGACCAGATGCTTTTCCCAGATCCTGGTCCCGGTTTTTGCATTCCAACAGAAAAGATGGCCCTCGTGACTGAGCGTGTACACCTTGTCATCCACAACGGTCGGCGTGGTCGCAGGACCACCTTCAAATGATCGCTTGGCCAGGGAACAAGGATACGTTTCACGCCAGAGTTTATTGCCCTTCTTCGCATCCAGGCAGATCACCTGATCGTGATCTTTGCCATCGACTTTAAGGTTGCCCATCGTGTAGAGCCTGCCGTTGGCAGTGACAATGCCCGACACGCCAATGCCCACATTTTCCTTGAACAAGATGCGCGGATTGCCCACGATGGATCGCGGCTCCCAATCCGTCTCTTTGGAGATGCCATCGCGTTGCTGGCCTCGGAACTGAGGCCAGTCATACTTCTGCGAACCCGGCAACGGCTCCTCACCACGCGGCGCTTGCTCAACATCCACTTCACCATTCACAACGCCCGGCCCCCAGCCCGGCGAAACAAACAGGTAAACGCCCATACCCGCAAGAAGAATCAAAGGTAATAACAACGCAGTGTATTTTGCCGACTTCGACATGACCTGCCCCTTTTGGATCGACTGAATCCAGCCAAACAAACCATCATAAGCGTACGCACGCGTATGACATCACGCAATGGCTCGTTGCGCATTCGCGGCGGGATACTCTTGTTAAAACAGGCTTGATCCATTCGAAGCGTCTTGGGGGCCTCGCCTTGCCGACACACGAGCTTGCGAGAGTGGCGCAAGGTGTGTGTATGAAGTTAGGTGGGGTGGCTGTGGATTCGCGCGGGAGCAAGGTACGAGCGACGCAGCGTAACCACTTTCTTCTCCCCACGAGCCGCGCTCCGTAAGGAAGCGGATTCTTCGGTGGGGCGGACGTCTCGTCCGCCATTTTCCCCACGAGCTGGCAAGATCTTGAGGTGGGTGGCATGGCCATCGCGAAGCATGGCCATGATATGAGCAAAGTTTGAGCATATCTGTGTTAACTCTCTCCCTGCGGTCAAGAGTTTACACAGCCACCCATCGGCAAGCTCAGGATTTGTCGAGAGTTGACACAGCCCCCCGACGCGTTCTGGCCGGGTGCCACATCTTGCCGACACACGAGCTTTGCGAGAGTGGCGCAAGGTGTGTCTTTCGCCAGAAATATATTTTGGCTGTCGATGACGACGCAGATAAACCATCAGACCATGTTTTCCGCACAGCTTGCCGGGTTATCTTCGCGTTGCGCAGTAAAACTCGGTCAAGCCGTGGCACCCCGCGATGAATGACTTGGGCACGCGCTAACTCAACGGGGCTGATCGCAAAGGCAACAGCGAACGCGACAACTCCGGACCGACCCGGGTCAGCGCATCCTGTATGCTCATGCCCTGGCCATGCAGGAGAAGATTCCGCTCCAGCAGGCGATCTTCATTGGCATAGAAACCGACCAATTGGTTCTCGCGGAATACCACCAGATGCTCGCGCGTCAGCAAGGCCAGTTTGTCACCCAGTTCGATCAACACTTCGCGATGGCCTGCATCATGACGCACATCGCTACGCCAAAGATCAAGCAAACTCCGTCCCGGGGCGTTCGGCTGGGGATCAAGCTGCAGAACTTCCAAAGCAGTCGCTGCCAGATCGATGGTGCTGTACAGCCGGCGGGCAGGCTCGACCGATGGCAAATGCGAAGGTGGCGTCACGATCATTGGCGTCTGCCAGGCATGAGGCAGCAAACCCCGATGCCCAACGATGCCCAGTTCCCCCAGCATTTGCCCACGATCACCTGACAGCATCGTCCAGGTTCGGCTGCGGTCTTCACGCTGCTCAACCACATCGACCAATCGTCCGACTCCAAAGTCAATCATCGAAACACGCCCGAGATAGTCGCCACGAATGCGCGCCAATCGATCCGGCGAAAGTTTCTGCAGCAAAGCACGGGGATAGTCAGGTTCAACGCGATCAGCCAATGCCAGCAGATCGGGTGGGGTATAGCCCAGCTTAAGTTCGTTCAGCGGCGCGATTTCAGAATAGAGCGTCGGAGCAGGCAGATCGTTGGCTGGACCTGTCAAAGACACCAGCAATGTCCAAGGGCGATCGGCAGGCATTTTCTCCAGCAACCGTTCTGCTTCGTGCAGGATCCAACCATCCACATCATCTCGGGGATCGATGAGCAAGCGTTCCGGTTCAAACAGGCCGACCTTGCGGCGTTGACGTCTTTGATGGAGCAATGCGGCTGTGAGTCCCTGCTTCCGCGTGGAGCGAAGGTAAGCGCAATCGCGATGGGCCATGGATTCGACCGGCTGCACGGGCAGCGCCTGATCCAGCATGGCCTCGATCGGGCTGATCAGCCCCACGCCGACGGTGTAGTGCCCGGCCCGTCTGGCATTGGCGATCCAATTCAGCGCGGGAATCCCCGGTTGCTGGTCAGATTGCCGCGCAGGTAATTGTCTTGGGTAATAGCCTGTCGCGCTGGTGATCGTCGCCAGGGGGTCGGCAGTCGTGGCTGCGACAGCAGTGACTCGGGCACCACGTTCCCCAAGCTTGTCCATGTTTGGCGTCAGCAGCGGCCAGGCCCGGCGGTCACTGAGGGCGTCGTCTCTTAAGCCATGCGTCAAGATAACGACCAGGTTGCGTCTCGTTGGTCCCATGGCCTTAATGGGCCACGAAAAGGGGTGTCAGGCCAACGTATTTGCATCTTTGTGCAAGTATCTGACTGGCTGGTGACGGTTTATGACGTTTGGGAAGCTCAATGCGACATGTAAACGCGAAATATCACATGCATAGATGCGATGGGGAACCTGATTTCAAAAGACCTTGCGATATTACGATCAACGCACTCGCATGATGTTAAACTGGTCAAGCTGGTGGATCGGGCGACACTATGATGTCTGGTAGACTGGAGTTTGGATCGCATGCGGTAGATTCGGCATTGATCATTGCCGACCCCAAAACTTGAAATGTAAAGTCATGGAGAAGTATCAGGACAAAGGTAAACAGACAAATGAAAAACATGCTATTCAATCGGCTGCACTTCATGATATTGCTCTCTTTGACCTTGGCCATTCCACAACTTTGCCTGGCTCAGGCTGAGGTTGAGGAAGAAGCCACAGTAGAAAACCAGGCTGACGAAACGATTGCGTCAGATCAGGACGCAGCCAGCTACACCGAAGTGAAAATCATGAAGGTCAAAGGACTGACAAGTCAACGCCCTTCCGAAGATGCGGAATGGTTCGATTGCAAGGTTGGCGACATTCTTGCTGTCGGAACCGAGATTCGCACGGGCCCGCGCAGCTATGTCATGGTGCAGGTTGGACAACGCCAACTCTTTCGCATCGACCGCATGACTGAAGCCAAGGTGGTGAATGTGGAAATGGACGGCGGCACCGTGCGCACTGATATCGGGGTGACCCACGGCAGAGCGCTGTTTGAAGTAGATCGCCATGGTGCTGAAGTGGAGTTCGACACCAAGATTCACACACCCCGCAGCACACTGGCAGTACGTGGCACGCGCGGTGCTATCGCTGACGAAGGTGGTTTCCGTGTGCAGACTCTCAGTTTTGCAGGGAATACGCGTAATGCCATCAACATGAGCGACAAGGAAACGAAGAAGCAGGTGGCATTGGGCGGTGAGTCGAAGTGGAACACCGGCGCCCAGAACGCAGGCTCAACACGCGTCAGTGAAACGACACGCATGCCCGGCAGCACGTTTGGCCAAACTCAACAGGACATGAAACAGGCCATGGCTTCAGGCGGTGGTGGCAGCACCAACCTGATCAGCCAGGGCTATGTCCCTTCAGTCAAACCTGACGATGCCAAACGCACACGGATGGACTTCATCAAGCCTGAAAGTGAGTTGAATGTCAACGACTTCACCCACATCTTCAACAATCCGCGAGCGGCTCAGGAGTTCCGCTTTTCAAGTGCAGACCTGGCTCGCATTCGTCAGCAACTGGACGAAGTGTTGAGAAAGCTCGAAGCACAAGGGATTGATACCAGTGGCATCAACTTCAATGTCACCAACAATGGAATCGACTTTAACATTCATATTCCAGATCAAAATCCCAATATCAACATTCCCAACTCAATCAACCAGTACGATGATTGACAAATGAGCAATTGATATTTTAAAGGCCATAAAAGGCATCTCTATTGCCGGTTGTATCAGGGATATGATTGATATTTCCTGATTCGAGAGCTTAATTTGTTGTCGAACTCCCAGAAGACGGGTACCGTAATATATGGAGATTGGCCGCACGGATGCGGGGTGGTTAGCTTCCATCATCTGTGACGCAAGGGAAAAGAAATGACCAAGAACGACGCAGCCAAGGCGATCATCTTTGCAATGGCACTTTTTAACCTGGGAGCACTGACGTGGGCGGATGCTCCAGCAAAGGTGGAAACCGACACCGATCCAGCCAACGCCGGGGCAGAAACCGCGCAACCCGAGGCTGAGAAACCAACCGGGTTGACGATCAGCATCGTCGAAGTGGATGGGATGGCCAGTTACCGCACGCCCGACGCGGAGAAGGCAACCCGCTGCAAAGCCGACACCATGGTGCCGATGGGTTCCACTTTCATCACAGGCCCAAGCTCGAGTGTCATCATCGCGGTGGGTAAAGACCAGATATTTCGTATCGACCGCATGACTGAAGCGACTGTCGTTCGGGCTGAGGAAGGTACCGAGATCATCAAGACCGACCTGGCGCTGAAGCACGGGCGGATTCGCTTTGATGTGGATTCTGAAGATAAGCCCAAGCAGTATGACACGAAGATTCACACACCACGGGCGACGTTGGCTGTCCGCGGCACAACCGGGGCGATCTCGGATGAAGGCTTATCCAACGTGAAAGTCCACAGTTTCCAAGGGAACAAGCACAACGCCATTGGTCTGGTCAACAACAAGAACAACCAGAAGGTGAACCTCGGCAAGGAGTCGAGTTGGGACGGCCAGTCCGGCAGCGCGCCACAATCCCGCAAGGAAAAAATTACCACCCTCCCCGGCCCGGTATTTGGCCCAGATCAGTTGGACAAGCATCAGGCCTTTGCCAGTGGTGGCGTGGGCACCAAGTATCTCGACACCGATCAGAAGAAGCCGACGCCACAGATCAAGTTCCGTCAGGATCGCATCCAATACATCAAGTCGCCTCTTGAGTTCAATGACAATGACCGCAACTACCTCGTCAACGGCCAAGCCCCCCCCGCCATGAACGGCGGGAGCAACAATAATCGTGATCTACCCAGCGATGACAGCACACAACCCGGCGACGACTGCATCTACTTTGAAGGCGGCTGCATCCCCGTCGAAGACCTGATCAAGTACCTGCGTGACGGCCAAACCTGAATCTGAAATTCAACTCAGGCCCACCGGCGGGTAAACATCGCCCCAGGCAATCGCCTCCGGCCCGTGCCCAAGAATGAGCAATCGCAACGCTTGCAGTGCGCACTTGGCTGTCCTGTCCCGGTTCGACATGCGCTCCTTGGCCAGGTGCAGACACATCGGCAATACTTCACCGCGCATCTGGCAGGCAATCGCGAGCCAGATCGTGCCCACCGGCTTCTCTTGCGTCCCCCCATCAGGTCCGGCAATGCCTGTGACTGCGATGGCGTAATCCGCCCCGCTGCGTTTCAGCGCCCCGCCAGCCATGGCCACGACCGTCTCCTGACTGACTGCCCCGTGCTTTTCCAACGTCGCAACAGGCACCCCCAACTCACGCGTCTTCATCTCGTTGCTGTACGTCACCCAGCCACCCTTGAAGACATCACTCGACCCCAGCACATCGGTCAGGTACTTGGCGATCAATCCCCCCGTGCAACTCTCTGCCGTCGCGACTGTCACTTTCGCCGTCATCGCAGCAGCGACCACCGCCTGCTCCAGCGTGTCTTCGTCATACCCAAAGGCCAAAGGTTGCAATACGCTTTCCACCTCGGCAATTTTGCTCTCGAGCATCCTTTTCGCTTCAGCTTCCGTGGCTGCTTCGCTGCGGATACGGGCCGCACAAATACCCCCCGATACGGTGGTGCCGACCAGTGGATTGCGATCCCTTGCCATGAGATCGCCCAATCGTTCAGCCACATCACTTTCACCCAGGCCAAAGGTATTGATCCGTCGGGTCAGAATGGTCCGCTGTGACGAATTGATCGAAATGCCAGGCCTGACCGAATCAGCGAACATCGCTTTCATTTCGCGTGGCACGCCGGGCATGATGTAAATGTCACAATCATTCAGCTTGCCCTGTATCCCCGGCGCGGTGCCGTTGGGATTCTCCATCATCTGACACCCCTTGGGGCAAAGGGCCTGCACACGGTTGCGGTCAGGCATCACCCGCTGTCTGCGCGCAAAGAAACTGCGGATATGTTCCACCGACTGCTCATCCTCAGCCAGATCAACGCCCAAAGCGTCGGCCAGTCCAAATCGCGTCAGGTCATCTTCGGTGGGCCCAAGCCCTCCTGTGACCAGCAACACTTTCGCTTCGCGTGACAGTTCGATGAAAGCGCGGGTGATCAGGGCGCGATCGTCAGGCACCGTCCAGTGCAGCCGAGGCATCAGGCCGAAGCTCATGCATTGCTGGGCCAGCCAGGCGCCGTTGGTGTCCACGGTTTGGCCAAGGGTCAGTTCGTCGCCGATGGAAAGAATCGCTGCGTGCATGTGGCAAGTGTACGTTGCATGGGCCTATGAATGCGAGACGAGCGGTCGCAGACTCGCCTCGCGACTCTATAATCGCGGCATGTCGAATTTACCAATCGTGATGGATGGCAAAGCCCTGGCTGGACGCATGCTGGATCGCGTCGCGCAAATCACCCGCGATTTCCAGGCTGTCACAGACACCCAGCCCTGCCTGGCAACGGTACTGGTCGGCAGCGACGCGGCCTCGGTGACCTACACCAACATGAAACGCAAACGGGCCGAGGCTGTGGGCATGAAATCCATCAAACTCGAATTGCCCGAAGACACCAGCACACAGCAACTGGTGGACGCAGTCGGCAAACTCGGGCAAGACCCAGCCGTGCATGGCATCCTGCTGCAACACCCCGTCCCCAAGCAGATTGACGAACGCCAGGGCTTCGAAGCCATCCCCGCAGCCAAGGATGTGGACGGCGTCACCATCCAGAGCTTCGGCCACGTCACCTTTGGCGATGTACCGGGCTACGGCTCATGCACCCCGGCTGGCATCATGACTCTGCTGCGCGCATATAACTTCCCTCTGGAAGGCAGCCACGCTGTCGTCATCGGCAGAAGCCCGATCCTAGGCAAGCCCATGGCCATGATGCTGCTGGCCGCCAACAGCACGGTCACCATCTGTCACAGCCGAACGCGTGACCTACCCGATATCGTGCGGCAGGCGGACATCGTCGTCGCTGCAGTGGGCAAACCTCAATTCGTCCAAGGCGATTGGATCAAGCCCGGGGCCGTGGTCATGGATGCAGGCTACAACGAAGGCAACGTCGGCGATGTTGATTACGACGCTTGCGCCCAGAAAGCTGGCATGATCACACCTGTGCCCGGCGGGGTCGGGCCGATGACGATCGCCACGCTGATTGCCAACACAGCCCACGCTGCCGCTGTCCAACTTGGTCAACCTTTACCTCAGGACTGGTTGAACCCAGCCTTGAGTCCAAACACTTAAACTCATAGACATGACGCAATTCAATACCCCCCAGTTCAGTCTGCAACGGGCCACGGGTCGATGTGCTGCCACCGAGCGCGAGTTGATCCCCGGCGAAACCTACATCGCCTGCCTGGTGGAAATGACCGATGAGGAAATCGAACAGGCCCGCAAGGAAAAAGTCGCTGAACTTGGCCTGAAGCGACTGGACTTCTCCCTCGAAGGATGGGAGCAGTCAGACCGCCCTGAAGGTTTGTTCTGCTACTGGAAAACGACGGTGCGCCAACCCAACGAGAAGCCAAAGGTTTTCGTGGATGATGAAGTGCTGATGCAACTCTTCGAGCGATTGGAAGAAGCCGAGGAAATCGACAAGCTGCAATTTCGTTTTGTCCTCGGGCTGGTGCTGATGCGGAAGAAGCTGCTTCAATTTGAAGGCCAGGAAGAAGCCACCGATCGCGAGGATGGCAACTATTGGCTGCTCAAGAAACGCAAGAGCGACCAGGTTTTTCATGTATTCAACCCGCAACTGGATGATGAGGGCATCGCCAGTGTCACAGCCCAGATCAGCGAAATTCTCGATGGGGATTTGTCATGAGAGTTGACGACCACACAGGCAGGTCAGCACTGTCGCTCATGCTGCTCATGGCAGGATCGCTGCTGATGATCATGTTCCTGCTGATCGGCTTAGCCATGCTGGGCGGTTGCAAGCAGACAGTGGTCGTGCCTCCCTCGCCGGTCTGGACGCCGATCCCCCGCCCTGCCGAGATGCCTGAGTATCGCGAGTTGGCTCAACGGTACAACGCGAACATCCAAGGCATTGAAAAGATTTGGGCGCGGGCCAAGTTCTCCGCGATCTATTACAACGACAAAGGCAAACTCAAGAGGCAGGACGCCAGCGACAGCAAGGTGATTTACCGTCGGCCAAGTGACATCGCTCTCGTCGTCGGCAGCGATGCGCCCGGCGTGGACATGGTCATGTGGGCAGGTTCCAACGAAACCGAATACTGGCTGTTCGAGCTGCATGGCGAGAACCGGCTGATGTTCGGCAAACACGAAAACGTCGGCAAGCCCGGCACGCGAAGGCTGCCATTACCCATCCAGCCTCGTGACTTACCCGCACTGATGGGCATCATGCCTCTCAACCCCGATGCTCCCGGCTTCGTCGATTGGGATGCGCGAAACGGCTGGTACATCGTGGACCTGCCCATGAGTTACCTGCGCCTGTCCATTGATCCGCAGACTTACGTCGCTCGGTCAGTCGAGATACTCAACCGCGAGCGCTACAGCGTGCTATCAGCGGAGTTGGATGGGCATGTCAACCTCGCGGTAGAAGATCAAACAGACAAGGCTGTGCTCCCCATGCAGGTGCGGGTGGCCAAGCCTGCCAGTCCGGAAAGTTTGACGCTCGAATTGCGCGATGTGGATTTATCCCCGGGCATCCGCAAGTTGAACAATCTGCAATTTGATTTGGAAAAGTTGCGTAAGCAGTTTGAGCCTGAGGTGGTGGACAATCTGGATCAGACTATCGCGCGATAGATTCATTCGCCTTCGACTTCGCCCGGCCAAGTTGAATCAGCAGAATCAACAAAACCGTCGAAACACCCGCAGAGATGATGTTGGTGGCAAAATCATCCAAAGCCACGATTCTGCCCGGCTGGAAGTATTGCGACCATTCCTCCAGGCACCCCAGCGATGAAGCCAGGAGCCAACTGATCACGCCCGGCTTACCCAACAGCGCAGCCGCGATACAGGCGACAAAAGCCCAGACTGAAATGTGGCCTGCAAAATGCACCCAACTGTCGGGGATGCCCAGCAGGTCAATATCCCCCGCCGCGATGGGCGAAATCAACATCAAGGTCATACCGGTGGCCAGCATCATGACAACAGCAGCCAGCCGACTGATGGGCAGCGTACTCATGGCGTCTCTCCTTGTCCGATAACCATTCTACAAGGTCGATGCCAAACGCCACAGTCCTGCCGTAAAATTCAACGACACCCCGTATCCCCCCAAGATTCAAGGCTTTACCGCTGCTGGCCCCTCCCGCAGCCGAGTCAGTTGATTCCTGCTGGGCGAGATGTTGCTTCAGAGCAACAAGTGCAGTTGACGGGTGAAGTCGGTCGATCTAGTCTGATGTGCTTGATTCAAGGCGGCAATTCCCGCCCGCTTGGCCCGTAGTTCAATTGGCAGAACACATGATTCTGGTTCATGGGGTTGGAGGTTCGAGTCCTCCCGGGCCAGTTCTGCAATGAAAAATCACGCGAATCGCTGCTTCATTTTGCCGGGTGTGGCTTTTTTTCATCCGGTGGTGATTTGATTGGTGGGGCGGACGTCTCGTCCGCCATGTTCCCACGAGCCGCGCCACCGGGGGCCGAAAGGGAGCGGATTCTTCGGTGGGGCGGACGTCTCATCCGCCATGTTCCCCACGAGCCGCGTTGCCGGGGGCCGAAAGGGAGCGGATTCTTCGGTGGGGCGGACGTCTCATCCGCCATGTTCCCCACGAGCCGCGCATGTCAGTAAGCGGTTTCTTCACCACGATATTTCTTATCTCTCATTCGTGGTCATGGCTGGGCCAGTGACCACGGCACGCGGCTGCCACCTGCCGACCTGCCAAAGCCCGATGATCCAGCGCACCGCCAAACGCGGCCCCCACGCGGGCCAATCCTTCTATGGCTGCTCAGCCTATCCCAAGTGCCGGGGTACACGATCCATGTGAATCTTTCCGGACTGTGTATGTCAACCCGGTGACGGTTCGGTGGTGGGTGTGCGGTGT